>CALULL010000016.1 GCA_944321465.1 uncultured Bacteroides sp. | reverse complement strand
CCCGGAAAAAGGGGAAAACCGCTCAAACATCGCCGCCTCCGTTCCCGAAAGCGGGTGCAAAAGTACACGCTTGCGGGGAACGGGCAAAACAAATGGGGGACTTTTTTTGAAAGTTTTTTCGAGTGCAAGACGTAAACGGCTGCAATACAGCGGATTGAAGAAGCGGAAAGGACAGCGGAAGGGACGAGGGAGGGGAAAGGAAGACACCTTATTATATAAAAAAGGGCAAGAAAACGGGTAGACGAAGAAGGGAAATAACTGCAAAAAGAAGCAGCTACCCCGCAATGAGAAGCCCTAAAGAATGGTATCGCCCTATTGCGAGAAGGCATCGAAACACCGTACAAGTGCCTCTCTCTCCACCTGTGCATACACTTGAATATTTGCTCTACGCTCTGAAATCATCGCCAAAAGCCGCGCGACAACAAATCCTCCCCTCCACTGTAGCGAACCTGCGCCTGCATGAGGATGCACCTGTGCCCGCCGACGGGCAGACCTGCTCCCGGAAACTGGCAGACCTGTGCACCTCGCCCTTTCCCCCTACTACATTAAACCCCAATCGGACATTAGACCACCGATTTGAGATTGGGTTGTCTTTCTTCGGTTTTCCAAGTCCTTTCGTCCTCTTGCCGACATCTGGTCTGCCACCTCGTCTTGACGTGGCCCGCCACGCCTTCGGCAAAGGCGGTGGCCAATCTGCGCGGTAGCAGGGCGAAACCGCCTTGGACGCTAATGGCCGATTTGGGATAAGAGTCTGTTTAAATTTTGCATTTAACCCAAATCGGTCATTAGACCGCCTTGCCGTGTGCTTGACAGTCTTTCTACGGCTTTCCAAGCCCCAAAAGATAAGTCTATACTCATTGTGGGCGGTCTAATGACCGATTTGGGTTTAAACAGGCTCTATAAGAGGAAAGCTAAAATCAGGAACAGGAACAAAACCAATAATGAAAGGAAAACGACAGAAAAGAAGGGCCACAACAGGACTAGACCAAGCCTCAAACAGATTTTCGGAAACAGACTGAAAAAAAAGAAGGGCCAACGGTACCCGACAAAGGCCCGTCAACCCTTCCTAGTTGCTGCATCGCAGAGCTTGGCCGTCACTCGGGACGGCTATAATTGGGAGCTTCGCTGGTGATGGCGACGTCGTGCGGATGGCTCTCGCGCACACCAGCGTTTGTTATACGGGTAAACTTGGCATCGTGCAGTTTCTCGATGTCGGGGGCACCGCAATAGCCCATACCGGCACGCAAACCTCCGACGAGTTGGTAGATGACCTCGTAGAGAGAGCCTTTGTAGGGGACACGTGCAGTGATGCCTTCGGGAACGAGTTTCTTCACATCCTCGACACCGCTCTGGAAGTAACGGTCCTTGGAACCGTTCTCCATAGCTTCGAGCGAACCCATTCCACGGTAGGATTTGAACTTGCGCCCGTTGAAGATAATGGTGTCGCCGGGAGACTCTTCGGTACCTGCCACGAGCGAACCAATCATCACGCTGTAGCCACCGGCGGCAAGAGCTTTTACGACATCACCCGAGTAGCGCAAGCCACCGTCGGCAATGAGGGGAATCCCTGTACCCTTGAGCGCACAAGCCACATCGTAGACAGCCGTCAGCTGGGGCACGCCTACACCGGCCACGACACGGGTGGTACAAATAGAGCCCGGGCCTATGCCGACCTTTACTGCATCGGCTCCGGCCTCGACAAGAGCCAGTGCCGCCTCACCCGTAGCGATGTTGCCAACCACGATGTCGATGCCCGGGAAATTGGCCTTGGCTTCGCGTAGCTTTTCGATGACGTTTCTGGAATGGCCATGAGCGGTATCGATGACGATGGCATCGGCTCCGGCCTCGACAAGCGCACGCATACGTTCGATGGTATCGGCCGTGACACCCACACCGGCTGCCACACGCAGACGGCCTTTGTCGTCCTTGCAGGCCATAGGTTTGTCCTTGGCCTTGGTAATGTCCTTATAGGTGATAAGACCCACCAGTTTACCGTTCTTGTCCACCACGGGCAATTTCTCGATTTTGTGCTCTTGCAGGATTTTGGCAGCGGCCTCCAAGTCGGTAGTCTGGTTGGTGGTGACGATGTTTTCCTTCGTCATAACTTCGTCGACGGGACGCTGGAGGTTCTTCTCGAAACGCAAGTCGCGATTGGTGACAATGCCGACAAGGTGTCCGTCGTCGTCGACCACGGGGATGCCTCCAATCTTGTATTCTGCCATCAGGTTGAGGGCATCGTTGACAGTGGAACCGCGCTTGATGGTGACGGGATCGTAAATCATGCCGTTCTCGGCACGTTTCACAATGGCCACCTGACGGGCCTGTTCTTCAATGGACATGTTCTTGTGGATGACACCGATGCCGCCTTCGCGGGCAATGGCGATGGCCATCTTGGCTTCGGTCACGGTATCCATCGCAGCGGTCACAAAAGGGATTTTCAACTCAATGTTACGGGAGAACTTCGTCGTGAGGTCGACAGTTCTTGGCAAAACTTCGGAGTAGGCGGGGATTAGCAATACGTCGTCGTACGTCAATCCGTCCATTACAATCTTATCAGCAATAAATGACATAGAAATGCGATTAGAATTTATTGCGTGCAAATATAGGCATTTTTACCGAGAAGAGGTGTTCCCGGTAGCATTTTTTCGCCATGGACAGGTAAAAAGGGGCAAGAGGCAAAGAAGGAAGGAGGTGATGAGCAAAGAAAAAGCGGGAAGAGCAGAAGCCTTCGTGCAACAGCGTGTTCTTACGTCTGCCGACTTCTGCACTCCCCGCCATAGGCGGTACCACAATGTCCGAAATCAGTTGGCCATCTCGGAAATGAACTTGATGCGCACCAGACGCACTTCTTCTTCGGTAAACTCATCACCTAGTTCGTCGAGAGCTGTGTCGATGTCGTCCGTGGTAGATTCTTTGAAATAGTCGTAGATGTCAAGCATGTGGTCCTCGTCCATAATCTCGTCAAGGAAATAGTCAATGTTAAGCTTTGTGCCGGAATAGACTATAGCCTCGATTTCGTCCAGCAGTTCGTCAAACTCAATACCTTTCGACATGGCAATATCGTCTAAGGCGACCTTGCGGTCGATGGCTTGAATGATGGAGACTTTCATCTTGGACTTATTGGCCACCGTACGCACTCTGAGGTCTTCAGGACGCTCTATCTCGTTCTCGTCGCAATGACGTTTGATGAGTTTGCAAAACTCTTCGCCGTATCGCTTGGCCTTGCCTGCCCCGACCCCCGGAATATTCTGCAATTCTTCAAGGGTTACGGGATAGATGGTAGCCATTGCCTCCAACGAAGCGTCCTGGAAGATGACGTATGGGGGGACTTCCAGTTTCTTGGACAGTTTTTTCCTCAGGTCTTTCAACATACTGTAGAGGGCTGGGTCGACGGCGCAGGCCCCTCCGCCACGGGTGGGGGCTTCTTCTTCGATTTCGTCAAAGTCGTTGTCCTCGGTTATCTTGAAGGATTTTGGGTGTTTCAGGAACTTATGTCCTTCCTCGGTCACCTTAAGCAAACCGTAGTTCTCCACTTCTTTGCTGAGATAGCCAGCGATGAGTGCCTGGCGTATGACGGCATTCCACGTCTTATCTTCCTCTCCCATGCCCGAGCCGAACACTTCAAGGTCTTCATGAAGATGTGCCAGCACATCGGCTGTCTCCCGTCCTTGTATAACGTCTATGATATAATCTGCTTTGAAGTTTTCTTTCACCGCAAGGATGGTCTCAATTACGGTGCATAACAAATCTTGAGCTTCCACTTGTTTCTTCGGGTTTAAGCAATTGTCGCAGTTTCCGCAGTTGTCCTCGTTGTACTCTTCACCGAAGTAATGTAACAACGTCTTACGGCGACATACGGAGGACTCGGCATAAGCCGCAGTTTCCAACAGAAGCTGACGACCTATTTCCTGCTCTGCGACAGGCTTTCCTTGCATAAACTTTTCCAGTTTCTGCAAGTCTTTGTTGGTATAAAAAGTAATACACTTGCCTTCACCCCCGTCCCGGCCAGCACGCCCGGTTTCTTGATAATACCCTTCCAGGCTCTTGGGAATGTCATAGTGAATGACAAAACGCACGTCGGGCTTGTCGATTCCCATGCCGAAAGCTATTGTTGCCACAATGACATCAATCTTTTCCATCAGGAAGTCGTCTTGGTTCTGCGTGCGTGTAGCAGAATCCATTCCAGCATGATAGGGACGTGCGTTAATGCCATTGGCCTGAAGTATCTCTGCCAGTTCTTCAACTTTCTTACGGCTCAAGCAATAAATAATGCCCGACTTTCCGGGATTATTACGAATGAACTTAATGATGTCTTTATCCACATTAGCCGTCTTCGGACGTACTTCGTAGTAAAGATTGGGGCGGTTGAAGGAAGACTTGAACACTTTGGCATCGGTCATACCCAAGTTCTTCTGGATATCGTGCTGCACCTTTGGGGTGGCGGTAGCGGTAAGGGCTATTAACGGAGCCTTGCCTATCTCGTTGATGATTGGACGTATGCGCCTGTACTCGGGCCGGAAGTCATGTCCCCATTCCGAAATGCAATGGGCTTCGTCCACGGCGTAAAAGGAAATCTTCACCGTCTTGAGGAACTCCACGTACTCATCTTTTGTAAGAGACTCCGGAGCCACGTAGAGAAGTTTTGTCTTTCCGCTTACGATATCGTTCTTTACCTGGTCTATTGCGCTTTTGTTTAGGGAAGAGTTTATGAAATGAGCTATGCCATCTTCTTCACTGAAATTGCGCATGGCATCCACCTGGTTCTTCATCAAAGCAATCAAAGGAGAGATAACTATGGCTGTTCCTTCCATGAGCAAGGACGGCAACTGATAACACAAGGACTTACCGCCTCCTGTAGGCATCAGCACGAATGTATCGTTCCCTTCCAATAGATTTCTAATGATTGCTTCCTGATTTCCCTTAAAAGTATCGAAGCCGAAATAGCGCTTCAGTTCATCTGTCAAATTTATCTGCTTCCCTGTCATGATTCTTATCTTTTTTCCTTTTGCTTATTTTAGTCCTTTCAAGTGTCCTAACAAAGTTATAAACAACTTTGGAAAACCCAAGCATAAAAAGCACAATATTTTTCGATAAAAAACATAATTTTCCTTTCACGCCCACTCTATCAGAGCCTTAGGAGTTCTGAAGCCGAGCTACATTGGCCTTTTCCAGCTGGGCCTTGGCATAAGCCAACGTCACAGTCAGGCTCTTCTTATTCTCCGAGGGAACCTCGAACATCGCATCCATCATAATTGTTTCAACAATGGACCGCAGACCGCGTGCTCCGAGTTTGAACTCGATTGCCTTGTCCACGATATATTCCAGCACGTCCTCGTCGAAGGAGAGTTCTACGCCATCCATTGCAAACAACTTGATATACTGCTTGACAATCGAGTTCTTCGGCTCTGTCAAGATGGCACGCAAGGCCGAACGATCCAACGGTTGCAAGTAAGTAAGTACCGGCAGACGGCCTATGATTTCGGGTATCAGCCCGAAAGCCTTCAAGTCTTGCGGAGCTATATACTGCATCAAGTTGCCACGGTCCACCGCCGCAGTATTGCGCACGGCGTTGTAACCCACTACATGCGTATTAAGCCGCTGGGCTATCTTTTTCTCGATGCCATCGAATGCTCCGCCGCAAATGAAGAGAATGTCCTTCGTATTCACCGGTATCATCTTTTGGTCTGGATGCTTACGTCCGCCCTGTGGGGGAACATTCACGATAGAACCTTCGAGCAGTTTCAACAAGCCCTGCTGCACGCCTTCTCCACTCACGTCGCGTGTAATCGAAGGGTTGTCTCCCTTACGTGCAATCTTATCGATTTCGTCTATGAACACGATGCCACGTTCGGCCTCAGCCACATTGTAATCGGCCACCTGAAGCAAGCGGGTCAGGATGCTCTCGATGTCCTCACCCACGTAGCCAGCTTCGGTGAGCACCGTAGCGTCCACAATAGTGAAAGGCACATGCAACAGTTTTGCAATGGTCCGCGCCAGCAACGTCTTGCCTGTCCCCGTACTTCCCACCATGATGATGTTGGATTTTTCTATCTCCACATCATCACCCGCATCCTTTTGCAGCAGACGCTTATAGTGGTTGTAGACCGAGACGGAAAGGAAGCGCTTGGCCGCGTCCTGCCCTATCACATATTGGTCCAAAAAAGCCTTTATCTCCATCGGCTTGGGCAATTCCGCCAGGTTCAGTTTGGTTGTTTCCGTTCCCTTGCGTGCCTTCAAAGCCTCTTGCGTGATTTCATAAGCCTGCGTTACACAGCTGTCGCAGATGCAACCGTTCAGGCCCGTAATGAGAAACTGTACCTCTTCTTCCGTGCGTCCACAGAAGCTACAGCGGTTCTTAGTTCGTTTTGAATCTGCCATGTTGAGGTTTCCTTATTTTCTCACCAACACTTCGTCCACCATACCATACTCCTTGGCCTCCTGGGCAGTCATCCAATAGTCGCGGTCCGAGTCGGCCCACACCTTGTCAAAGGGCGTATGCGAATGGTCGGCTATGATGGTATAGAGTTCCTTTTTCAGTTTCTGTATCTCACGGGCCGTTATCTCTATGTCCGAAGCCTGTCCCTGCGCGCCGCCCATCGGCTGATGTATCATGACGCGCGAATGGGGCAATGCCGCGCGTTTGCCTTCCGCTCCGGCCACCAGCAGCACAGCAGCCATGCTCGCTGCCATGCCGGTACAGATGGTTGCCACCTTGCTTCCTATGAATTGCATCGTGTCATAGATGCCCAGCCCGGCATACACCGAACCACCCGGAGAATTGATGTAGATAGAGATGTCCTTCCCTTGGTCCACAGAGTCCAGATAGAGCAGTTGTGCCTGCAAGGTATTGGCCGTATAGTCATCAATCGCGGTTCCCAGAAAAATGATGCGGTCCATCATCAGGCGCGAGAACACGTCGAGCTGCGTTACGTTCAGCTGGCGTTCCTCCAGGATGTAGGGGTTCAGATACCCGTTTTGCGCCTTTATCACGTCGTCAAGCACCAGACTGTTTATGCCCAGATGCTTGGTGGCATATTTTCTGAAATCGTCCATTGTTATTCCTCTTTGTTGTTTCCGTTTAATTATACCTTTTATTATATATAAGCACAAGTTGAGCGGACAAAAACGTTTCACTTGCTCCGCCTTTCCCGACCGACAGGTGGCATCGCTCCGCTTCGTCCGCCCAACCAGGCTGTCACGCAGGCATTCTCACTTGATGTCTGCGTCGTATTGCGTGCTTAACCCACCATCTTGGCAAAGTCGGTTGCCGTTATGCTCTTTTCATCCAGCGTCAGCTGGCTCTTCAGGGCAGCCACGAGCTTGCTTTCCACCACACGATTCACCAGCCCGTTCACGCTTTCCTTCTTCTTGAGCATTTCTGTGGCATATTGCTCTACCAGCTCGTCGGGCAAAGCCAAAACGCCGTATTGGGCAAACTGAGCACGCGTTGCCTCACGGGCCATCTCCTTCACGTCGGCATCTTCCACCTTTATCTCGTTGGCCTTCACCAGTTGCTCCTCGATGAGGTGCCACGTCAGTTCCTCTATGCTCTTGTCGTAGTTGTCTTCCACAAACTTCTCGTCCTTGTCAGGGTTGCTGATACGCATGTAGCGTTTCAGCAAGGCATCGGAATACTCCAGCTTGCCCACCTTGTTCAGCATGTACTGACGGAAGTCCAAAAGGAATTTATAGTCGCTGTCCGACACGAACTGGCGGCCAATGATTTCGCGCACTTTCGCGCGGAAGTCGTCAACGTTGTTCACCACGTCCTTGCCCAGCACCTGGTCAAACACTTCCTGAGTCAGTTCGCCCGGAACGAAGCGAGTGATTTCCGTCACCTGATAGCTGAAGTTGGACTTCATCTCGGCAGCAGCCTCCTTGTCGATTTTCAGCAGCGAGGCCAGCTCCACGCCGTTGCCGTCCCATGCCGTGTGCGGATTGAACACCAGCACGTCGTTCACCTTGGCGTTGGCAAAGATTGCCTTCTGCTCGTCGTTCTTCATGTAGGAAGGCATCATTACGGCATCTTCCACCACGATACCGCCCTCTTTCACCGTGCCGTCGTCGTTCAGTTCGGCCAGCGTTCCCTTCAGCATGTCTCCGTCGGCATAGGCATCCACCTTGTCGTACTTACCGTTACGACGGGCATAAACGTTCAGCTGGTTATCCACCATCTCGTCGTTCACTTCGATGTTATAGTAGTCCACGTGGTCGTCCTTGCCCACTTCGGCTTTGAACTCGGGAGCCAAAGCGATGTCAAACAAGAACTCAAACTCGTCCATCGACTCGAAGTCTATCTCCGGCTGTTTGTCCTCGGCAGGCATCGGCTCGCCCAGTATGTTCACGTTGTTTTCTCTCAGGTATTTATATACTTCCTCCGACAATATTTTCTGCACTTCCTCGGCCTTGACCGACTTGCCGTACATCTTCTTCACCAACGATGCCGGCACCATGCCCTTGCGGAAGCCCGGCATCTGAACTTTCTGGCGCAGGCTTTTCAGTGCCTTGTCAACTTTCTCTTGATAGTCTGCTTTCTCTAACTTCACGGTGAGCAAGCCGCTCACCTTGTCGATGTTTTGCAAAGAAACGTTCATTCTTACTTCTTGTTATTATGATTTATACTTTTTATTCCGGTTAAACGAGCTGCAAAAGTAGCGTTATTCTTCTAAACAGCAAAAAACATTCCTAAAAAACATGTGCAGATTAACGCACGTTATCACCACTTTACCCATTCCGAACGCACCTCCCGGCCACCCGTCCGCAAGCGTAAAAAAAGGGGACGTGCCCTCAAAGGCCCGCCCCCTAACATTAACCCATTTCTCAGGATTGTATTATTCTGCCGGATGAATTGCTTCAGACGGACAAACGTCTGCGCAAGTACCACATTCGGTGCAAGCCTCAGGGTCGATAGAGTAGTGCTCGTCACCTGCAGAAATAGCGCCAACCGGGCACTCGTCAATACAAGTACCGCAAGCTATACAATCGTCACTAATTACGTAAGCCATGATTCTTCAGATTTAATTAATGAATTAGAACTAAAATTTGGTAGCGGCAAAGGTAAGCGTTTTCCCCGTCGGTTGTGCACAATAAGCGGCGTTTTCGTTGCAATTTGTAAGGTTTCTAAATAAAGAACGCCATCAAACAACTAGAAGACAGCTGATTATATTGATAAGAGAACGCTTTGCACAACCTTTCAGAACATCCTCTGGCAGGCACACCTTTGCCCGCTTGCCGGTCTACCTGTGCCCGCCAGAGGACAGACTATCGCCCGCCTGAGAGCAGACTATCGCCCGCCTGAGAGCAGACCTCTGCCCTCGGACCCGCCTTCCAAGCCCTCTGCGGACGCCCCCTGACTGTCCCATCCGACCGGCCAGTCCGCCCTTCGTCCGGCCGCCGTCCCGATGCTCCGTCCGTACAAAAAAGCACAGACTGTAAGCGCGCGACCGCATTTTTTGCTTACCTTTGCCCTACCGAAGGGAAAGCGGCCACCACGACCGACCCGCCTGCCCGACGCGCAAGCACCCACTACAACGACAATCCACATGAGCAAGACCCTCACCCATGCCCTGCACCTGCTGGCTACCGCCGCGACCGCCCTGTGCCTTGCCGCCTGCGAGGTCCACATAGGCGATCAGCCTCTGGACGAGCGCGAGGCCACCCGCGAGCTGTGCCGCTATGTGTGGCAGACTTCCTACACAGCCTATGACGGAGCCTACGTCGACCATTTCCTCACGTTCTACCCCAACGGGACGGGGATGGAGGAAATCTACAGTGACTACCCCCATGCCTCGTATGTCGACCGCTTTGACTTCGACTGGCGGTGGACCTCGTGGGCCTTCTCCTCCATCGAGATGCGCTACGGTCCGGGCGATTACCTCTATATGGACAACATCTGGCTTAGCGGCGGGATGCTTTCGTGTTACTTCGACGGACAGATGATGACCTTCCGCAGCTACTACTGACGCCTCCATGCCGAACGCCATCGACCGACAAATCCTGCGCATTGCCCTGCCCGCCATTGTGAGCAACATCACCGTTCCCCTGCTGGGCCTGGTCGATGTAGCCATAGCCGGCCATTTAGGCTCGGCAGCCTACATCGGTGCCGTGGCCGTGGGCGGCATGGTGTTCAACGTTGCCTACTGGTTGCTGGGCTTCCTGCGCATGGGCACCAGCGGACTCACGGCACAAGCCTTTGGCCGCCGCGATCTGTCCGAGGTCGTGCGCCTGCTGGTTCGTTCGCTGGGCATAGGCCTTGCGGCAGCCGCCCTTCTGCTGTTGCTGCAACATCCCCTGCGCCAGGCCGCGCTGGCCCTCGTCGGGCCGCCGGGCGAAGTGCGCCGGTTGGCCGCCGTCTACTTCGACATCTGCATCTGGGGGGCACCTGCCATGCTGGGCCTCTACGCCTTCACCGGCTGGTACATCGGCATGCAGAACTCACGCATCCCCATGCTGGTCGCCATCACCCAGAACGTCGTCAACATCGTCGCCAGCCTCCTGCTCGTCTACGCCGCAGGGCTGAAGGTCGAGGGCGTAGCCTTGGGCACGCTCATCGCCCAGTGGGCAGGCTTCCTCATGGCCGCTGCGCTATGGGCGGGCTGCTACGGGCGGCTGCGCCGCCACGCCGTGTGGCGCGGGTTGCTTGCCCGGGGTGCCATGCGACGCTTCTTTGCCGTCAACCGCGACATCTTCCTACGCACGCTCTGCCTGGTGGCAGTCACGCTGTTCTTCACCTCGGCCGGTGCCCGGCAGGGCGAGGTGGTGCTGGCCGTCAACGCCCTGCTGATGCAGCTCTTCACGCTCTACTCCTACGTCATGGACGGCTTTGCCTACGCGGGCGAGGCCCTTAGCGGACGCCTCATCGGAGCCTGCAACCGCCCGGGGCTGCGGCTGGCCGTAGGCCGCCTGTTCGCATGGGGCGGCATCATGGCCGCAGCCTTCACGCTGGCCTACGCCCTGGGGGGCGACGCTTTCCTGTCGCTGCTTACCGACGAGCCGCACGTGGTCCGCGCCTCCCACAGCTACGTGGGCTGGGCACTGGCCATACCGCTGGCTGGCACGGCGGCTTTCGTGTGGGACGGCGTGTTCATCGGAGCCACGGCCACACGCGCCATGCTGCTGTCCATGTCCGTGGCGGCAGCCACGTTCTTCCTTGTCTTCTACCTGCTCGCGCCCGCTTTGGGCAACCACGCCTTGTGGCTGGCCTTCCTGCTCTACCTGCTCGTGCGCGGCCTGGTGCAGACGGGGCTGGCACGCAGCGTGGAACGCAAGGCGTTCGGCAACCAGCCGGACGGCCACCCATAGGGCACCTGTTTCCCCGCTACCGCCCGGCCCCGACGCATCGCGGCAGCCTACTTCGGCTTCCCGGCAAGCAGGCACAGCCCCTCGCGCCCCCGACGGTGCGTCTCCACACGGACAAACCCGGCCTCAGACAGAAGCCGTTCCAACTCAGCCTCGCCGTACACCCTCATGCCCTCGATGCGGCTCGTCCACCGCGTGTCGGACGGGTCGCTTGCCTCGTTGCAGACAAGGAACAACCCGCCGGGACGCAACACCCTCTTCACCTCGGCAAACGCCTGTGGCAGGTCAGGCCAGAAGTAAACGGTCTCGAAGGCCGTCACTGCATCGAAAGCGGCATCGGCGTAGGGCAACGCCCCGGCACTCCCCTGCTCCACGAAGCAGCGGCGTTCCAGCTCCCGGTGGTTCACCCTCCGGGCAAAGGCCACGCTCTCTTCCGAGCAGTCAATGCCCCATACCCTTCCGTGAGGGCACAGCCTCAACAGGCGGCGCAGGTTGGCTCCCCCGCCGCAGCCCACGTCGAGCACCCGCCAGTCGGCTCCCCAAGCCACGAACGACAGCCCCCACTCCGCCATGCGGGCGTGCCCGCAGTTCATGCCGCGCAGCACCAGCCGCCCCGCAAGGCCCCGGGGCAGTCTCGTGTGCTGCAAGAAGCGGTTCAGCAGACTCTTTCCCATGCCTCACCGTCCTTCCTCTTTCGCCCGGCACAGGCGCACCGAGTCGGCCACGAGCAGCACGCCCAGCACGTCCATCAGCGGCAGTATGGCCAGCTGTCCCCAGTTGGCCAGCGTGCCCAGCTCGGCAGAATGTACAAAGTTGAAGAGCATCACCGCCACCGCCAGCACGAGGTTGACGGCCCGTGTCCAGCGGCTGTCGCTGTAGAGCAGGCTCAGCACCCCCACGGCGGGGACAAAGAAGCTGAGCGACATCATAAACAGGAGCATGGCCTGCGGCATCTGGGCCGAAGCGTCGACGGCCACGTCCACGCTCCAGAAGATAGGCAACACGTCGGCCACACAGTGCAGGGCGAAGCCTGCCGAGAGCAAAATCCACAGGGCGACGGCCCTGGTTCTGTACTTTTCCATAACAGGTTACATTTCGATTGGTTTATACTTGTCTTATCTCATATCCCAGCAGCGAGCTGAAGCGGTAGCACAGCCGTGTCATCCGCCCTAGCACTTGCCCGTAGAGGAAGCCCCAGCGCGGGCGGAAGAAGCGCATGTAGTTGTCCTGCCGCAGCAGACGCAGGCGGCTGTCCCAGCCCTCCACCGTCCGGCCATCGTCGATGCCCGAGCGTATCTGGGCCTGATGGCCGCGCAGCGAGTCGGGCTTCAGTCCCCGGCGGCTCATCATGCTGCCACAGACATCAAACCACAGTTCGCCCCCGCCGAAGCGACGGGCCACGGCCCGCACAAAGCTACGTACCTGCGACTCGTAGAAGTACATCAGCACTCCCTCGGCCACAAAGATGAAGCGGGCCTCGGGGTGGTTGCTCCGCAGAGTGTCCATCCAGTCCGTATCGAGCAGCGAAGCAGCCAGATAGCGGTCGGCAGCGGGTTCGGGGATGAGCCGCCTGCGCAGGTCGATGACCTCGGGCAGGTCCAGTTCGTAGAAGGCAGCCCGGCTGTCGGCCAGGCGTTGCCAGCGCGTGTCGAGCCCGCAGCCCACGTTCACCACCACAGCCTCGCCCTGACAGGCTTCGACGAAACGCTTCACCGCCCGGTCGAAGTACCAGCCCCGCACCACGCACCCCACCTCGCTCAGCGGGGCTGTGTCCAGCCTGCCGTAGTCGTAGTCTATTTTCTCCACAAGTTGCTCGGCCATCGGGTCGTGCAGGATGGCCTCCGGCCCCCGGCGGCTCTCCTTGGCCCTCATGTAGAGGGGGATGAGCAACGTCTCGGCCACAATGTTCTGAAAAGGATGTCTCTCTTGTTCCATATCGGTTGTTTTTAAGTCTTCTTTCCTTCTTGTTCCTGCCCGGCCCGGCGGCGGCACGGAGGCTGCGCCCCGGCCCCTCATTAGCGAACAACGCTCAGCAGGTGTTCAAAAAAAAAAGCGGAGGGAACTCACAGTTTCATGAGTTCCCTCCAGCCCGCCATCTCGATAGTGACGTATTCGGAGACGATTTGCCTCAGCTCGTCCGGCCCCACGTCGCGCTTCACGACTTCTTCGAGGAGCGCGAACATCCACACCGTATGCATCCGTATCGAGAAGCCCGACACGTCGGCGGCTATCTGCGGGTGCCGCCGCTTCATGTCGGCAAAGTACTGCTCCACGAGCCGGGTGGCGCGGTCGGCAAACTCCTCGCGGAAGTTTTCGAGCGACGAACCTTGCGCCCGGAACAACAGCAGGGCCAGCGGGCGGCGCTGGCAGTCGATGAAACCGACGTATTCGCCCACGACACGCTCGCAGTAGTCGGGCGAGCACATGGCCATGATGTCCGTCCCGCACCGCCCGTGATGCTCGTCGAGCAGGCGTTCGAGCACCTGCACGGCGGGACCGACGACGTGGCGAAACAGTTCGTCCTTGCTGTCGTAGTAGTTGTATATGTTGCTCAGCCCCACGCCCGACTCCGCCGCGATGTCGCGCATAGAAGCCTTCAAGTAGCCCTTCCGGGCAAAGATGCGGGCTGCGGCCTCCAGCAACTTCCGCCTTACGTCGTCCTTGGGATATTGCATGTCTCGTCTCACGTTGGTTTACGAATGCAAAGTTGCGTCCTTTCGGCCACGCGGTCAATACCTACTTGTCGGGTATTTTCGCCCCCTCCTACCTGCATTTTGCAGCACAGGTCTGCCCCTTCGGGAGCGCACCTGTGCCCGGCGGCGGGCAAACCTGTGCCTCCGTCCGGGCACACCTATGCCACCACAGCCCCCGTCCGGCGGGTCTCCGGGCGTGCAAGGACACATTTCCGGGCACGGGCGTGCGTTTTCTGAAACATTCTTGCTACTTTTGCCGGGAGCAGAAGCCAGGCCCCGGAGCCGTCGGCCTGCCACACGTTGCTATGACTGAACAGACCACAACCCTGCACATCAAGAACATGGTATGCCCGCGCTGCATCATGGCCGTGCGCCAATGTCTCGCCGACGCGGGCCTCCAGCCCCTGTCGGTGGGGCTGGGCACCGCCGTGCTGGCACAGTCCCCCGCCCCCGACGCGCTGGAACGGCTGCGCACCGGGCTTGAGGCCTTGGGCTTCGAACTGCTCGACGACCCGCGCCTGCAGCTGGTGGAGCAACTCAAGAACGCGGTAATCGAGCAGGTGCACTACGCCGACCGCGAGCCGCGCGAGAACCTGTCCGACTACCTCAGCCGCCGCTTCCACCGCGAGTACAGCGCGCTGAGCAAGCTCTTTTCCGAACAGACGGGCACCACCCTCGAACGGTATGCCATCGCGCAGAAGATTGAACGGGCCAAAGAACTGCTGGCCTACGGCGAGCTTAACCTGAACGAGATAGCCGACCGTCTGGGCTATTCGAGCGCGGCTTACCTCAGCACGCAGTTCAAGGCCGTGACGGGCCTCACGCCCACCGCCTACCGCCAAGCCCGCGACAAAGACCGCAAGGCACTCGACGCACTGTAGAGAGCGGGTGGAAAACATAAATCTTATCCACAAAACCGTAAGCCGCGAGGCCCCGCCCCTCACTACCTTTGCTGCCGGGAACCGAAAGCCGCAAACCTATGAACACAGACATACATACCCGCCAAGAGACCTTCCCCGTGCTGGGAATGAGCTGCGCCGCCTGCGCCACGCGCGTGGACAAGACGCTGAACCGGCAGACAGGCGTCTGCCGTGCCGCCGTGAACTATGCCGCCGCCACGGCCACCGTGGAGTACGACCCCGCCCAGACCTCTCCCGAGGCCCTGAGACACGCCGTGCAGGACGCGGGCTACGACCTGCTCGTAGCCCGCGACGGGCACGCCGCCGACGAGGCGGAAGAAGCACATGCCCGCCACTACGCCTCCCTGCGGCGACGCACCATCTGGGCCATCCTGCTGGCCGTACCCATCGCCGTCATCGACATGGCCTTCATGGACGAGCCGTGGGCCTGGTGGGCGACGTGGGTGCTTTCCACGCCCGTCGTCTTCGGCCTGGGACGGCCTTTCTACGCCAACGCCTGGAAGCAGCTGCGGCACCGTGCGGCCAATATGGACACGCTGGTCGCCAGCAGCACGGGCGTGGCCTACGTGTTCAGTCTGTCCAATCTGTTCTTCCCTCAGTTCTGGCTGTCGCGCGGCATCACGCCCCACGTCTACTTCGAGGCGGCCAGTGTCATCATAGCCTTCATCCTGCTGGGCCGCCTGCTCGAGGAACGTGCCAAAGGCAACACGTCGCAGGCCATCAAGAAGCTGATGGGCCTGCAGCCTAAGACGGTCACACGCCTGACTGCATCGGGGCGCGAGGAAGAGGTACACATCGGGCAGATATGCCCCGGCGACCTCATCGTAGTGCATCCCGGCGAGCGCGTGGCCGTGGACGGCACGGTGACCGAAGGCGCGTCCTACGTCGACGAAAGCATGCTGAGCGGCGAGCCCGTCCCCGTGGCCAAGCGGCAGGATGCCAAGGTCTATGCCGGAACTATCAACCAAAAGGGGAGCTTCCGTTTCCGCGCCGGGCGCGTGGGCACCGACACGCTGCTGGCACGCATCATCCACCTGGTGCAGGAGGCACAAGGCTCGAAGGCACCGGTGCAGAAGTTGGTGGACCGCGTGGCCGCCGTCTTCGTGCCCACCATCATGGGCATCGCGGTGCTTGCCTTCGTCCTCTGGCTGTTGCTCGATGCCGACAGCGGCTTCACCCACGGCCTGCTGGCTCTTGTCACCGTGCTCATCATTGCCTGTCCTTGCGCCCTGGGCCTGGCCACCCCCACGGCCATCATGGTGGGCATAGGCAAGGGAGCCGAGCGGGGCATCCTCATCAAGGATGCCGAGAGCCTGGAGACGGCACGCAAGGTCGACGCGGTGGTGCTTGACAAGACGGGAACCGTCACCGAGGGGCATCCGCAGGTGCAACACCTCCTGTGGGCCGACCCCGAGGCCCAACGCCATGCCACCTCCATCCTGCTGGGGCTGGAACTGCGGTCGGAGCACCCGCTGGCCGAAGCACTGGCCGCCCACCTGGCCGACAAGGCCACGCCCGCAGGCATCGAGGCGTTCGAGAGCGTCACGGGACAAGGCGTGAGGGGCACGTGCGGCCCGGCAACCTACTGCGCAGGCAACCGCCGCCTCATCGAGGGCCGACACTTGCCCCCCGCCCTGAGCAAGGCTGCCAGCGACTGGGAGGCCGAGGCGCAGACCGTCGTTTGGTTTGCCGACGAGGCGCGCGTGTTGGCCGTGGCCGGGATAGCCGACCGCGTGAAACCCACCTCCGTACAGGCCATACGCACCTTGCAGGACAGCGGCATCGAGGTGCACCTGCTGACGGGCGACAACGAAGCCACCGCCCGGGCTGTGGCCGCACAAGCCGGCATAGGCCACTACCGCGCCGGGGTGCTGCCGCAGGAGAAGGCGGCCTACATCAAGCAACTGCAGGCCGAGGGCAAGACCGTAGGCATGGTGGGCGACGGCATCAACGACAGTGCCGCGCTGGCACAGGCCGACCTGAGCATCGCTATGGGCAACGGCAGCGACATAGCGATGGAGGTGGCCAAGATGACCATCATCTCGTCCGACCTGAACAAAGTGCCCGAAGCCCTGCGCCTCTCGCGCCTGACGGTGCGCACCATCCGCCAGAACCTGTTCTGGGCATTCATATATAATATAATAGGTGTGCCCATCGCCGCCGGAGTGCTCTACCCCCTCAACGGCTTCCTGCTCAACCCCATGATAGGCGGCGCGGCAATGGCCTTCAGCAGCGTCAGCGTGGTGACCAACAGCCTGCGCCTGCGACGCAAGCGCCTGTCGGACGACGAGCACCCCGAAACCACCGAAAACTCCACAACGACGGACACAACGCCCGCCGCAGACCATCAACCTATAAACGAAGAGAAGACAATGGAAAAGAAGTTCAACGTAAGCGGCATGATGTGCAACCACTGCCGCATGCACGTAGAGAAAGCCCTGAACAAGCTCGAAGGCGTAAGCGCCACCGTGACCCTCGACCCGCCCGTAGCCACCGTTACCTTCACCGGCGACAGGACCTACACGCTCGACGAGCTACAGAAGCAAGTCAGCGAAGAGGCAGGCGAGTACACGCTGAGCGACTGACGGCGCAGGATGCCTCCGCGCCTCTGCATCCGCCGGGGGCGGCAAAACGCCCCGGCTAGGCACACTTGTGCCCGCCGGGGAGCACAGGTGTACTCCCGAGCGGGCACAGGTGCGCGGACAGACGGGCAGACCTTTGCCCCCAAAGGGGCTGTCCGGCCTCCCCGGGCAAGAGCTTAACGGCCCTCCGCCCGGCGGTCCAGGCGCAGGCGGTAGAGCTTCTCCACGATGTCGCAGGCCGAACCCATGTCGAGCACGCCCATGTTGAGCATCAGGTCGTA
This sequence comes from uncultured Bacteroides sp., assembly GCA_944321465.1. Taxonomy (GTDB): domain Bacteria; phylum Bacteroidota; class Bacteroidia; order Bacteroidales; family Bacteroidaceae; genus Bacteroides. Next base: position 51,164 of record CALULL010000016.1, on the reverse strand, counting down.
GTGATGGGGGTCGGCCCAATGACGGCCCGTATAGTACTCGTAGTGGGCCACTCGGGCGGCGTTCACGCGCTTTATCTCGGCCTCGGCCCGGTCGGGGGCAATGCCATACTGCTCGGTGCAGCGGCGGCGGGCACTGTCGAGGTCCGAGTAGCAGAACACACGCACCAGCTGTGGGTCGTCGGCCAGCACGTAGTCGGCACAACGCCCTATGATGACACAGGAGCCTTCGTTGGCCAACCGACGGACAACGCGGCTCTGGGCCACAAACAAGGCATCGCGCGACGAGAGGCTGCGCTCCACGGGCGACTCGTAGTCCTGCGTGAACAGGTTTTTCAGCCAAAGGGGCGAGATGGACTGCTCGTTGGCCGACACATACTGCTCGGACAGCCCGCTCTCGCGGGCTGCCAGCGCGATAAGCTCGCTGTCGTAGTAGCTTATGCCCAGCCTCCGGGCCAGTTCTTCGCCCAGACGGTGGCCCCCGCTGCCATACTCGCGGGCGATGGTGATGACAGGCGCAGGGGCACGCATGCCGACAGCAGCCACGGCCTCGGCAGGAAGGCCGGTCCCAATCCAGCGGTCGAAAACGCGGAAAGCGGGACTAATGAAGTGTACAATGGGACCAACCACCAGGGCGGCCACCACCGTCCCCTCGCGCACGCCGCGCACCTCGCCCATGAACACCAGCGACAGGAGGCAGGCCAGCGCGACAAGCGACACGTCGAAACCCAGCTTGACGTAGCCAAACTCGCGGCGCAGGCGTTTGGAGAGGACGCGCACCATGTACTCACCCGCCAGCATGGCAGCATCGGCCTTCACCTCAATGGCTATCCCCACAGCCAGGATGAAGCACCCTATGGCCAGGCTAAGCAACTGCAAGAGGTAGCTGCCCGAGGGATCGACCCACCAGAGGGCTTGCATGGAGATGTCGATGAAGGTGCCGAAACAGAGCGTTATGGGTATCTGCAACAGGTACATGCGCAGGTCTTTCCGCAGCTCGGTGCGCGACATAAGCAGCGGCTGAACGACCACGAAGAGGAGGTTGACGACGATGGTCCACTGGCCCATAGTCAGGGGCGTGAACATACTAAGCACATAGTTGACGCTCGTAATGGGCGACGTGCCCAGCAAGGCTTTCGTGATGGCGGCGATACCAAACGAATTGACGAAGATGGCTATCAGGAACAACCCGTAACGGTGTGCCATGAAATGTCCTTCGAGCTTCCCGGCCTGCCCGGGAGCCTGTGGCCGCGACGGGGAAACGGCAGCCGGTTTCTCTTTCTTTTCCATTGTCAACAGGGTTTATAGGTTTTGCCCTTACAAGGCCGCCTGCCTCCCCCGTCCGCAGCAAGGTACTGACAGACGGCAGGAGCGGCGTTTCAGGCTGCAAAAGTCCGACTATTTTCCCACATTCGGTTCTTTTCATTGCAACCTGTTTTGGTGCAAGACAAAACAAAACGTACTTTTGCAGGCAGAAGGCCGACAAGGCCGGACGAACGGGAATGGAGACAAGCCTTTACAACTGGATAAAACGACAGGCACACGCCTCGGTCTACGCCGACAGGGCTTATTGCCTGCGACTGACGGCGACCGACTTTTCCCCCGGCCAGCCCGTCCTGAGCGGAGCCATGTTCTTCTTTCTGCTCCCTCTGAACGGCTCGGTGCGCCTCCTCTCCGTGACGGACGAGCCGTTTGCCAGCCTGCGTCCCGGCCAGATGGTCGTCTTGTCGCCCAGCATGGAAGCACGCCTCGGCACGCCCGAGGGCAACTTTTCCGCCCTGTGCCTGCTACTCGAGCCGCTGTTCTTCGACAGCCTTTCGGCCAGCCAGCAAGTCTATAGCCAGCTGGTGATGCTCAGTCCCGGCGGCAGCCCGGTGCCCTTCGCCATCGGCGGGGCGGCCCTGTCGTGCCTGCGCCGCACACTGTCGCTCTTCCTGCACCACCCCGGCAGCGGCAGCCCGCGTCTCGAAGGCATGGCGAGGCACCTATGTGACTTCTGCCTGTTGCAGATAGCCGATGTCCTCGCCTCGGCGGGACAACGCCGACAGGCATCGCCTACCAGCCATTCGCAGGAGCTCTTCCGCGACTTCAAAAAACTGCTGCTGGAGCACTACCGCACCCGGCACGGCCTGGACTTCTACGCCGATGCCCTGTCGGTATCGACCGTCTACCTCTCGCGCATCGTAAAGAAGCTCACGGGGCACACTGTCTATTACCACATAGGCGAACTGCTCTGCGCCGATGCACGCAAGCTGCTTACCACCACTGACTTAGACGTGAAGAACATAGCCGATACCCTGGGCTTTGCCGACCAGTCCTCGTTCGGCAAGTTCTTCCGCCGCCACATGGGAGTCCCGCCATCGCTCTTCAGACAGGCCTCGGCTTCTGTGTCCGCTCCCGGGCTACAGAAGACGGCACCGGCGGCCCGACCTGCAGAAGCGCATCCCGACACCCCGGCCTCCACCCGACACGAACTTTACAAATAACACACCTATGGACAAAAACGACACATCCTCCCTCAGCCTCACCCCGCCCCCTCTGCTGAACACCGTCCTGCGGCTACCTGCCTCGAAAAGCATCAGCAACCGTGCGCTGATACTGAGTGCCCTGACGGGCGGAACGACCCTCCCTGCGGGCCTGGCCGACTGCGACGACACCCGCGTGCTGCGCTCCGCCCTGCGCGACCTGCCACCCGTCATCGACATCCACGGAGCAGGCACGGCCATGCGCTTCCTCACAGCTTACCTCTGCACCCTGCCCGGCACGCACACGCTCACCGGCTCGGCGCGCATGCAGCAACGCCCCATAGGCATCCTGGTAGATGCCTTGCGCCAGACCGGGGCACAGATAGCCTATGCCGGACAGGAGGGCTTCCCGCCGCTGCGCATCACGGGGACCGCCCTGCACGGCGGAGACATCGCCCTGCCGGGCAACGTCAGCTCCCAATACATATCGGCCTTGCTGCTCATCGCCCCCGCCCTGCCCGGTGGCCTGCGCCTCAAACTGAGGGGACGCATAGCCTCGCGCCCCTACATCGACCTGACGCTGCAACTGCTGCGCGACTACGGCGCACAGGCCCGCTGGACAGCCTCCGACGAGCTGGAGGTGGCCGAGGGCGGCCTGCACGACACGCCGTTCGAAGTGGAAGCCGACTGGAGTGCCGCCTCCTACTGGTACGAAGCAGTGGCCCTGGGAGGCGGCTGCGTGCGCCTGCAGGGGCTGCGCCTGCCCAGCGCACAAGGCGACTGCCGGGGCGCGGAGCTGTTTGCCGACCTCGGCGTGGAGACGTGCCCCGACCCGGCCACCGGCGACGTGTGCCTCACCCGCAAGGCCACTCCCAAGCCGCACCTGGAGGCCGACATGGCCGACATCCCCGACCTGGCTCAGACCGTGGTCGTCACCTGCTGCCTGCTGGGAGTCACCTTCCGCCTAAGCGGCCTGCACAGCCTGCGCATCAAGGAGACCGACCGCATAGCCGCCCTCTGCACCGAGCTGGGCAAGCTGGGCTACGCGCTGCGCCCGGGGCAGGACGACGGCACCCTGACATGGGACGGCACGCGGCAGGAAGCCCAAGCCGCTCCCCTCATCGCCACCTACGACGATCACCGCATGGCTCTGGCCTTCGCGCCTGCCTGCCTGCGCCTGGGACGGGTGCGCATAGCACATCCCGAAGTGGTGGACAAGTCCTATCCCGGCTACTGGGAAGACCTGCGCCGGGCCGGGTTCGGGCTGAGCCGCGACTAAACCCCAATCGGTCATTAGACCGCCTTGCCGTGTGCCTGACAGTCTTTCTACGGCCTTCCAAGCCCTTTCGTCCTGCCGCCGGTATCTTGTCTGCCGCTTTGTCTCGACGTAGCCCGCCACGCCTTCGACAAAGGCGACTGCCAGTCTGCACGGCGGCAAAACAAAATCGCTTTGGACTCTAATGACCGATTTGGGCTAAGCGGGACGCGCCCGCAAGGGCCTCCCGGCGAGCACGCAGGGGCGCACCTGTGCCCGGCTGAGCGCACAGGTCTGCTCCCCGGCGGGCACACCTTTACCCCCGAAGCAGCACACTTGTGCCCCCGCCGAAGAAAACAAGCCCCGGAGGAAGGACAAATCTTCAGTCTTTTTAACGTTCCCTACCGTCCTGTGGCCCAACATTGGTTACCCGCAGGTAAGCAACTTACGTCCCGGTGCCTTCTTGTCCGCCCGGAGCAAAAGGCATAACTTCGCTGCGTAAAACAAAAAACGAACAGATTATGGCAAAAAAAGTAGCAATCTTGGCTGTCAACCCCGTCAACGGGTTCGGCCTCTTTCAGTACCTGGAGACATTCTTTGAGAACGGCATCTCCTACAGAGTATATGCCGTGGCCGAGAGCAAAGAAATACGCACGAACTCGGGCATTGCCCTCACCGTGGACGACACGGTGGCCAACCTGAAAGGACACGAGGACGACTACGACGCGCTGGTGTTTGCCTGCGGCGATGCCATCCCCGTCTTTGCCCGGCACGCAAGCGAGCAGCCCAACCAGGACATGCTGGCCGTCATCAAGGCATTTGCCGACAAGGGCAAGCTGATGGTAGGCCACTGCGCCGCCGCCCTGATATTTGACATTGCCGGAGCCGCACAAGGCCGCCGCGTGGCCCTGCACCCGATGGTGAAGAATGCCGTGCAGCACGCCACAGGCACCGACTCGGCCTTCGAGGTGGACGGCAACTACCTCACGGCACAAGACGAGAAGCACCTCGCCGCCCTCATTCCCTCGGTGCTCGAAGCCCTGAAAGCCTGACCGCACCCCCCACGCCGGGACAAAAAAAAGCCGGGCAACGGAACTCAGTCCTCCTGCCCGGCTTTCGACGTTTATTATCAACCCATTAATCTTTCCGATTAGCCCGCTTGCGCTCCAACTCGTCCAAAATGATTTTGCGCATACGCATGGCTTTGGGAGTCACCTCCACATATTCGTCCTCCTTGATGTACTCCAATGCCTCCTCCAGCGAGAACTGCACGGGCGGAATGAGCCTCGCCTTTTCGTCCGAACCGCTTGCCCGCATGTTGGTCAGTTTCTTGCTCTTGGTGACGTTCACCACCAGGTCGTTTTCGTGGGAGTGCTCGCCCACCACCTGTCCGGCGTAGACTTCCTCCTGCGGGAAGATGAAGAAGCGGCCACGGTCTTGCAGTTTGTCAATGGCATAGGCAAACGCCGTCCCGCTCTCCATAGCTATCATCGAGCCGTTGGTGCGCCGCTCTATCTCGCCCTTGTAGGGCTGGTACTCCTTGAAGCGGTGCGCCATGATGGCCTCGCCTGCACTGGCTGTCAGCACGTTGGTGCGCAGGCCGATGATGCCCCGCGAGGGCATGTCGAACTCCAGGTTCACGCGGTCGCCCGCAGTCTCCATCTTGGTCATTTCGCCTTTACGGCGCGTCACCATGTCTATAATCTTGCTGGCATACTCCTCGGGGACGTTCACCGTCAGTTCTTCTACCGGCTCGCAACGAACGCCGTCTACCTCCTTGAAAATCACCTGTGGCTGTCCCACCTGCAACTCGTATCCCTCGCGGCGCATCGTTTCGATGAGCACCGAGAGGTGGAGTACGCCCCGGCCCGAAACAATCCACTTGCCGTCTTCCTCACTTTTGCGGACGCGCAAAGCCAGGTTCTTGTCCAGTTCGCGCACCAGTCGGTCCTGGATGTGACGGGAAGTGACGTACTTGCCGTCGCGCCCGAAGAAAGGCGAGTCGTTGATGGTGAACAACATGCTCATCGTAGGCTCGTCGATGGCTATGGGTGGCAGCGGTTCGGGGTTGTCGTAGTCGCACACGGTGTCGCCTATCTCGAAACCGTCGATACCCACCAATGCGCAGATGTCGCCCGAGGACACTTCGGACACGCGCACGCGTCCCATGCCCTCGAAGGTATGCAGTTCCTTAATCTTTGTCTTCAGCATCGTGCCATCGCGCTTGGCAAGCGACACGTTCATGCCCTCGCGCAGCGTGCCCCGGTGCACACGTCCCACGGCGATGCGGCCCGTGTAGGACGAATAGTCCAGCGAGGTTATCAGCATCTGCGGCGTGCCCTCCAGCTGCTGCGGGGCGGGGATGTGCTCCAGGATGCAGTCCAGCAGGGGAGTGATGTCGCCGGTAGGTTTCTGCCAGTCGGTACTCATCCAGCCGTTCTTGGCCGAGCCGTAGATGACGGGAAAGTCCAGCTGGTCCTCCGTGGCATTGAGGTTGAACATGAGGTCGAACACCATCTCGTAGACCTCCTCAGGGCGACAGTTGGGCTTGTCCACCTTATTGACCACTACGATGGGCTTCAAGCCTATCTGCAAGGCTTTCTGCAACACGAAGCGGGTCTGAGGCATGGGACCTTCAAAAGCATCGACCAGCAGCAGGCAACCGTCGGCCATGTTGAGCACACGCTCTACTTCGCCTCCGAAGTCGCTGTGCCCCGGCGTGTCGATAATGTTTATCTTGGTTCCTTTATAGTTTATGGAGACGTTCTTCGACAGGATGGTTATGCCGCGCTCGCGCTCCAGGTCGTTGTTATCCAGCATCAGCTCACCCGTGGCCTGATTGTTGCGGAACAGGTGTCCGGCCAACAGCATCTTGTCGACGAGCGTCGTTTTGCCGTGGTCCACGTGGGCGATGATGGCAATGTTCCTAATGTTCTGCATATTAATACCTACTTATTTCGGGCTGCAAAGATAGCGGTTATTCGGCAAAAAACAAAACAGCACCACGACCGACGCAGCAGGCAACCGCCCCGGGGACGCACCTGTGCCAGCAAACGGGCAGACCTGTGCGCCCACGGGGGCAAAGGAGAGCCAGCGAGGGAGCAGACCTGCGCCTCCGGGCTACGCCTTGTCCGGGCTCTGCCGGGCAAGCATCTCGTGCATCAGGGCGACATCCATCGCCACCTCGCCCTGCATGAGGTAGCGGTCGGACTGTGCCTCGACGATGCGCAGGATGTCGCGTGCACGAGCCTCGTCGTGCTCCAGACAAAGGGCGATGGCAAAGAGGACACGCTGCCGGGTGCTGCCCACCGTTTTGTATTGCTCCAGGTAACGCCTTAGCCGGGGCGTAAGCAGCTGGTCGGCCTGTTGGCCGCGCCCCGTTGCCAGAGCGGTGAAAAGCAGTTCCGAGCAGACCTCCAAGCCAAATACCTCCGGCAATTCGTGCCGATGGACATACGCCGCCTCCAAACGGGCGTAAGCCTCTTCCCACTCCCCCACGTCCTCCAGCCAGGAAACGTCCAACAAAGCGGAAGCTACCTGGAAGGGATTGGCATAATCCACCTCCTTAAGGTGGAAGAACCACTCGCCGGGCAGTTCCCCGGGACGCAAACCGGCCAAGACACGGGCCGCGACACGAAGCTGGAGGCACATCAGGCGACGATTGTCGACGCTGTTCCTCAGCAAGCGGATGTTGTAGGCATCGTTGGGCATCCCGCCCACCTTCATCGGAAAGCCATTGAGCACTGCCAGGAAAAAGCCCGACAAGGCTAACAGAAGCAGGAAAAGGGACAGCGGCAAGGGTTGCTCTCCCGGCAAAAGCCACAGGAACAGGGCGACCGCCGACACCAACAGGTTGGCCAGCACGCCCCCGGCGTTGTACCAAAAGACAGGTATCCGTCCGTCATTCCCTTCGGACGGCTCCAGCAGGCACTGCCCACCCGTCCCGGCCAAACGGTAGCGTTTAAGCCTCAGGCAACCGTCCTGGCGCACAAGCGTCAGACTGAAGATGCGGAACGACACGAAACGGTAACCCGTGGCCAGGCCGCACACCAGATGCCCAGCCTCGTGCAACGCCACGTGCAGCACCATGCAGACAAAGAACAGGACGATGGACAAGAGCGCGATGCCCAAAGCCTCGGCCCACCCCAAAGCAGACAAAGCACCGAGGAACTCGGAACAACTCATGCCGCCAAACAGGACACCCCCCGCCCCGGCCAGCAGCAACCCCGCAACGGCTCCCGCCAGGAAGCCTCCAAGAATTTTCAGAAACGTTTTCATATACGGAAAGAATTGAAAGACTATCAACAAGGGGACAAAGATATGCCTTATCCCCTACCAGCCCAAGCAGAGGCTTGCTCTTTTTGCCCCGTCGGCGGACAAGCAAGAAAAATACGGGGGCAAAGCATTGCGGCATAAAAGATAATGCTTACCTTTGCACCCTCGAAAGAAACTTTTTTTTCTAACACACTTAATTAAACGTTATGTATTTAGACGCTGCTAAGAAGCAAGAAATCTTTGGTAAGTACGGAAAGTCCAACACGGATACTGGTTCCCCCGAGTCCCAGATTGCCTTGTTCTCCTACCGTATTTCCCACCTGACTGAGCACCTGAAGCTCAACAGAAAGGATTATAGCACAGAGAGAGCCTTGACGATGCTGGTAGGCAAACGTCGCAGACTGTTGTCCTACCTGAAGGACCGCGACATCGAACGCTATCGCGCCATCGTAAAGGAACTCGGCCTGCGCAAGTGACATCCCGTCGCCTGCACGAAGGAAGAGAAAAGGAAACCGGGAAGGATGCCGACCATCGGCAACCCTTCCCGGTTTCTTCGTATCCGGGCTTTCCGTCCTGCCAGCCTGCCGCCTCCTGCCCGGCAGACAGACCGGCCCCGGGCCTGGACGCTAATGTCCGACTGGGACTCAGTAGCCCAGGTAACCGACGACATCGGCACCCCCGGCCGGATAGCCCAGCCAAGACATCACACTGTCCGGGCAATTCGTAATGACGGCATCGACACCGAGGCGTTTCAGTCGCAGCGTCTCTTCCCTGTCGTCCACCGTCCAGGGAACCACCTGCATACCCAGCGAACGCGCCCGGACGAAAACCGAGTCTGTGAGCATACGGCTTTGGGGACTATAGACCTGGGGAACAAACGAAAGGAGGGCCAGTTGCCTGTCGAAGGAAAGCGTGCTATCTTCCACCAAATAGGACAGACGCACGCCGGGATAGGCCGTATGGAGATAGTCGAGGACGCGCGGGTCGAAGCTCTGGACAAGCAGGCGGTCGCCCAGACGGCACGAAAGGAGAGCCCGCATACAGAGGTCGGCATAGGCGCGATAGCCGGGCGTATAAACGCCGTCGGACGAAGGACTGGACTTGATTTCGACGTTATAGCCCACCGAAGGCAGCCTATGGTTTCGCACGGTCTGCTCAACGCACCCGATGAGGTCGGTGACGAGCGGCACGCAAGCCTTCACGCTGCGACGGCGTGGGAAGGCGGGGTCGGGCACCGTGCCCACGTCGTAACGGCGCAGACTGTCGTAGGACATGCCGTAGATGCGGTATTCCATCGCCGGTCCGTCGGCCAGCAGCGTCCCGTCGGGGCCAAGGGTGCGCGAAGGGGCGAGGCAGGCATCGTGCGCCACGACAACCTGGCTGTCGAGCGTCACCTGCAAGTCCAGCTCCATCACCGGCACGCCTGAGGCTGCCGAATGCGTCATGGCCACAATCGTATTCTCGGGGTAGAGTGCCGCGCCGCCCCTATGGGCATGAACCAGGGGCAACTTGTCGTCCGCCGGAACCCGGCACCCTTGCAACAACAGGGCCGATGCCAGCAGGACGGCGGACAAGGGGAAGAGTCTATTGCCAAACATCTGACAGGTATTTACGGTTATACTTCCGGCAAAAGTACGGCCCGGGCGTTACGCCGACGTTACGACGGCGTTGCATTGCGGCTACACGCCCTACCGTCGGCTGCCGCAGCCCTCGTCCTGCCGGGCAACGGGCGTGTTGCGCTCCCAGAAGCAGCCGCCGCTGTAGCCCTGTATCTGCTTGTCGCCGTCGGCCATGCGGAGACGCTTGGCCGCCCACAGGCTATACTCCCCGTCAAGCTCCACCCCCAGGTAGTGCCGCCCCAGCTTCTTGGCCACGACGCACGTAGTGCCGCTGCCCGCGAAGGGGTCGAGCACGATGTCGCCCGGACGCGACGAGGCCAGCACGAGCTTGGCTATCAGCTTCTCGGGCTTCTGGGTGGGGTGATCGGTGTTCTCGGGCATCGACCAGAAGGGAACGCTGATGTCGTCCCAGAAGTTGGAGGGGCAAGTGAGGCGGAAGTTGCCCTCCTGCGTCTCCTCCCAGTCCTTGGGGCGGCCGTCGGACCTTCGGTAGGGAGCCAGCACCCGGCGTTTCTGCTTGACGGCCTCGACGTTGAAGTAATAGTCTTTCCTATCGGCCACAGCAAACCAGATGTCCTCCATCGCGTTCTTCCAGTTGGCTGCCGCCCCGCGTCCCTTCTCGCGCTGCCAGGTGATGCGGTTGAGCACCGTCAGGCGTTCGGCTATCACCCGCTGCTGCGCCGCCGAACAACGCCAGTCGCCGCACATGTAGAGCGAGCCGCCGGGACGGAGCTTCGCGCACAGGGGGTAGAACCAGCTGCGCAGGTAGTCGGCATAGGCTTCGTCGGAACGCGAGGCGAACCGTGAGGCATTGAACGTCTTGCTCAGGTTGTAGGGCGGGTCGACGATGATGAGATGGGCAAAGCCGTCGGGGATGAACCTCACTACGTCCATGAAGTCGGCGTTGACAAAGCGGTCGGTCAACTCCTGGCCGCCTGCCACGTCGGCACCGCCGAGAATGTCCTGCCGCAGGAGAGCGCGCTCGGCATCGTCCACGGTCAGCGTCCGGTTGCGTCCGGCCCGTTGTTTGTCTGCTACCATAATGCGAACCTGTCTTTTGGGGTACAAAGATACACATTCCCCGTTAAACCCAAATCGGTCATTAGAGTCCAAAGCGATTTCGTTTTGCCGCCGTGCAGATTGGCTGTCGCCTTTGTCGAAGGCGTAGCGGGCTACGTCGAGACAAAGCAGCAGACAAGATGCCGACGGCAAGACGAAAGGGCTTGGAAAGCCGTAGAAAGACTGTCAGGCACACGGCAAGGCGGTCTAATGACCGATTTGGGTTAAACCCAAAGCCGCATGGCCGTGCCGGAACCCGACGCACCCGGCACGGCCATGCGGGCAAAGGAACGCCCGCCACCGGGCAAAGGAGCACCTGCAAGCGGGCAGAGGAGAGCCAGCAAGCGGGCAAAGGCAGGCTCCGCACGAGGCTACGGCACCGTCGTCGGGAACGCCCCGGGACGAACCAGGCTCGCCGGGCGAGAGGCCGGGCCGGAAGACGGACACCACACGGGCACGATGACAAAAAACAGGAGGAGAGGAGAGGAACTAACAGTTTTCTTACTACCTTTGCAAAAATTTTCAGGATAGAAACATGCCAAGGGCGCAAGCCCGTGGCCGTTTTTGTATTATAAAAAGGTATTGAAATCATGATCCGTCAATGTGCCATCCTCTTCGGATGTCTTGCGCTGGGCGAGCTGGCGGTGTGGCTCACGGGAGTCAGGCTGCCGTCGAGCATCATCGGAATGCTGCTGCTGACGCTGTTCTTGAAGTTGGGCTGGGTGAAGCTGCAATGGGTTCAGGGCCTGAGCGACTTCCTGATAGCCAACCTCGGTTTTTTCTTCGTCCCGCCGGGCGTGGCCCTCATGCTGCATTTTGACATCATCACCGCCCAGTTCTGGCCCATCGTGCTGTCGGCGGCCCTGAGCACGATGCTGGTCATTGTGGTAACGGGGTGGGTTCACCAAATAGCAAGGAGGAAAATAAGATGAGCTTTCTGGAGAACGAGTTCTTTCTGATAGCGGCCACGTTCGGTCTGTTCTTTCTGGCCAAGTGGCTGCAACGCCGCACGGGACTGATGCTGCTCAACCCCATACTGCTCACCATAGCCGCACTCATCGTGCTGCTGAAGTGCACGGGCGTGAGCTATGAGACCTACAGCCAGGGAGGGCACCTGATAGAGTTCTGGCTGAAACCTGCCGTGGTGGCCCTGGGCGTGCCGCTCTACCTGCAACTGGAAACCATCAAGAAGCAGCTGCTGCCCATCCTGCTGTCGCAGCTGGCCGGATGCGTGACGGGCATCGCCTCCGTCACCCTGCTGGCCAAGCTCCTGGGAGCCACGCCGCAAATCATCTATTCGCTGGCCCCCAAGTCGGTGACCACCCCCATCGCGATGGAAGTGTCACAGTCCATAGGCGGCATACCCTCGCTGACGGCAGCCGTAGTGGTGTGTGTAGGCCTGCTGGGCGGTATGCTGGGTTTCAAGGCCATGCACCTGTCCCACATTGGCAGCCCTATGGCCCAAGGGCTTTCCTTGGGAACCGCCGCGCACGCCGTGGGAACGGCGGCGGCGATGGATGCCAGCCACAAGTACGGAGCCTTCGCCAGCCTGGGGCTGACGCTGAACGGCATCCTGACCGCCTTGCTGACACCCTCGATACTGAGCCTGATGGGGCTGTAAGCCCCTGCCGCCCCCAAGACAACCACAAAGAAAGATAAGAGAACAAACCATACATAAACCCAAGACGACAGCCATGACATCCCTACAGACACACTCCCGGCAAGGACAACCGACGGAAGAAGCAAGAACGCCGCTGGCCTTCAAGGACATCGAAATAGCAGACAAAGAGGCGATAACGGCCTACACCCTGACCGGCCAACGGCGCAACTGCGACCTGTCATTCTCCAACCTGTGCTGCTGGCGCTTCCTCTATGGCACACAGTATGCCGAATACGAGGGCTGGCTGCTGCTGAAGTTCCGGGTGGAGGGCAGACTGGCCTACATGATGCCCGTGGGCAAGGGCGACCTGAAGCAAGCCGTCGAAGCCCTGGCCGACGATGCACGCCGCGAAGGCGAGCCGTTGCAGATTATGGGCGTATGCCACGACCTGTGCGCGGAACTGGAAGCCTGTATGCCAGGGCGCTTCCGCTTCGAGGCGGACCGCGACTATGCCGACTACCTGTACCTGCGCACCGACCTGGCCACACTGGAAGGCAAGAAGCTGCAAGCCAAGCGCAACCACGTCAACAGGTTTCGCCGCACGTACCCCGACTATGAGTACCTGCCCATCACGCCGCAACTCGTACAAGAGTGCCTGGAGGTAGAAGAACGGTGGTGCCGCGAAAACAACTGCGACGAACAAGCGGGCACGGGCAACGAACGACGCGCCCTGGAGTATGCCCTGCGCCATTTCGAGGAACTGGGCCTGACGGGCGGACTGCTGCGCACGGGCGGGCAGACGGTGGCCTTCAGCTTCGGAATGCCTATCTGCGAAGACACCTTCGGTGTGCACGTGGAGAAAGCAGATACGCGCATAGAAGGCTCATACGCCATGATCAACATGGAGTTTGCACGTCGCGTCCCCAGCCAATACATCTACCTCAACAGAGAAGAAGACCTCGGTATCCCCGGGCTGCGCAAGGCCAAACTCTCCTACCAGCCTGCGGTGGTGCTGGAAAAATACACGGCCTATGATAAAGAATGAAGTAAAAGAGCTGTGGAAGCTCTGTTTTCCCGATGACAACCCCGAATTCGTCGAACTATACTTCCGCATGCGCTACAACAACGACGTGAACCTGGCCATACGGGTGGGCGAGGACGTGGTGTCGGCATTGCAGATGCTGCCCTACCCCATGACGTTCTGTAGCACACAGATAGACACAGCCTACATATCGGGGGCCTGTACGCACCCCGACTTCCGCCGCCGTGGAGCCATGCGCGAACTGCTGGCACAAGCCTTTGCCCAAATGAGGCAACGGGGCGTGCTGCTGTCTACCCTCATCCCGGCCACGGAGAGCTTGGCGGCCTACTATGCACACAGCGGCTATGCACCCGTGTTCGGCTATGCCGAGCAAACCTTTGCAGCCGGACAGACAGCCATGCCCAAGGGGACGGAAGCCAAGGAGGAAACGGTTCTCGACACCGATGCCTACGACTACGTGGACCGCAAAATGCACGAACGCCCTTGCTGCCTGCAACACACGGCGGCAGACATGCGGGTAGTCATGGCCGAACTACCCATCAGTCACGGTTGTGCCTACACGCTGAGAAACGGAAATGCGCTTCAGGCCTTCGCCCTGTTCTACCCCGCGGGGAAAGGGCTGACCTGTGCCGAACTGCTGGCCGACAATGACAAGGCTGCCAACCTGCTGCTCAACGAGGTATGCCGCCGCCACGGGCTTGGCTCCGTGCGCCTGTTGCGCCCGGCGGAAGGGGACGAACCGGCCAAACCTCTCGGAATGGCCCGCATCATCGATGCCACCACCGTGCTGCGCCTCTACGCCGCCGCCCATCCTCAACTGGACGTAAACATCGCCCTCACCGACCCTCAGCTGACATCGAACAGCGGCTTTTATTACCTTAATAACGGCAAATGCATGAGGTCGGCCGAACGCCTGCGGGGAACTCACCTCAACTTCGACATTGCCGGACTGGCCGCCTACGTGCTGACTCCGCTACATCCCTACATGAGCCTGATGCTCAACTGAAGCGACTCAACAGCCACACAACCTAAAAGAACAGAGGGCAGCCTCGCGAACGGGGCTGCCCTCTATCGTCTGTAACTGCCGCCAAAGCGGAATTACTTCTTACAATTCCAAGGCTTCAACTGCTTGAAGAAGTCGTTGCCTTTATCGTCCACCAGGATGAAGGCCGGGAAGTCCTCCACTTCTATTTTCCAGATGGCCTCCATACCAAGTTCGGGATACTCCACACACTCAATGCTCTTGATGTTGTTCTGTGCCAGGATAGCAGCCGGACCTCCAATGGAACCGAGGTAAAAGCCGCCATGTTTCTTGCAGGCATCTGTCACCACCTGGCTGCGGTTACCCTTGGCCAGCATAATCATACTGCCCCCATGCGCCTGGAAGAGATCTACGTAGGGGTCCATGCGATTGGCCGTCGTGGGACCCATAGAGCCGCAAGCCATGCCTTGTGGTGTCTTGGCAGGACCTGCATAGTAGACCGGATGATCCTTGAAGTACTGCGGAAGATCCTCACCACGATCCAGGCGTTCTTTCAGCTTGGCGTGGGCAATGTCACGGGCAACGATAATCGTTCCGTTAAGGCTCAAACGGGTGGAAACGGGGTATTTCGTCAGTTCTTTCAGCACTGCCGACATAGGCTGGTTGAGGTCTATCCGAACCACATCTCCCTCGCCCGCCTGACGCAGCTCTGCAGGAATCAGTTCACCGGGGTTGCTGTCCAGCTTCTCGATCCAAATGCCGTCCCTGTTTATCTTACAACGAATATTGCGGTCGGCCGAGCAGGACACGCCAAGCCCAACGGGACACGAAGCGCCATGGCGAGGCAGACGAATGATGCGCACGTCGTGAGCAAAGTACTTGCCGCCGAACTGCGCGCCCAAACCAATTCTATGCGCCTCTTCCAAGACCTTCTGCTCCAGCTCCACGTCACGGAAAGCACGCCCGTATTCGTTACCCGTCGTAGGCAGATTGTCGTAGAAGTGCGTAGAAGCGAGCTTAACGGTCAGCAGGTTCTTCTCAGCCGAGGTTCCTCCGATTACAAAGGCTATGTGATAGGGAGGGCAGGCCGCCGTGCCGAGCGTTTTCATCTTCTCCACCAGGAAGGGAACCAGTGTGGCGGGATTCAGGATGGCCTTTGTTTCCTGATAGAGGTAGGTCTTGTTGGCCGAGCCGCCTCCTTTGGTAACGCAGAGGAACTCATACTCCATGCCTTCGGTTGCCTCTATGTCTATCTGGGCAGGCAAGTTGCACTTTGTATTCACTTCTTCGTACATGCTCAGAGGAGCGTTCTGCGAATAGCGCAGGTTCTCTTCGGTGTAGGTCTTATACACTCCCAACGAAAGGGCCTCTTCGTCGCAATAGCCGGTCCACACCTGCTGGCCCTTCTCGCCATGTATGATGGCCGTGCCTGTATCTTGACAGAAAGGGAGCACACCCTTGGCTGCCACCTCGGCATTGCGCAGGAACGTGAGAGCGACGTATTTGTCATTGGCACTGGCCTCGGGGTCGGTCAATATTTTGGCCACCTGCGCGTTGTGCGAGCGGCGTAGCATGAACGACACATCGCGAAAGGCCGCATTGGCCATAGCCGTCAAGCCTTCCTTTTCAATCTTCAGGATGGGTTTCCCCTCAAACTCGCCCACCGACACATAGTCCTTGGTGAGCAGATAATACTCGGTCGTATCCTTGCCTTTCTCGAACATGGGCTGATACTTAAACGGAGGTGTTGCCATAATTACTTCTATATAAGTTTTGATAAGTTAGTCAATCACACGGCAAAGGTAAGAAGTAATATCGAAATATTTCCTTAATTAAGGATAAATGATGGCTGCAACCTGCGTCCCTATGCTGCCAGACCGCCGCCCGCCAACAAAAAAAACCGTCCAGCCACGCGGCTGGACGGTTTCGATGGGACCGTAACTATGGTTACACTTCCTGTGGCACAGGCTATCAAGCCTTCACGCCGTTGTATTCGTCGGACACGGTCAGTTTCTTCCGACCTTTCGCACGACGTGCTGCCAATACTCTGCGCCCCGTAGGCGTAGACATTCTCTCGCGGAAACCATGTTTGTTCTTTCTCTTTCTGTTCGAGGGTTGAAATGTTCTCTTCATCGCTATCTTTCTTTATTTATGTTTCTACTCTTTTGCTAATTCGGGCTGCAAAATTAGGCACTTTTTTCAATAAAACCAAGAGATAACTCTTTTTCCCTCAAAAGATTTTGTGTTTTTTTCCGATTTCCATTACTTTTGCACCCGCGAAAAAGCAAAGAACTTCTTAATAACTATTACATTATAAAACCTATAGGATATGATTAATGCCCAAGACATTAAAATCGGCACATGCATCCGCATGGACGGCAAACTGTATTTCTGCATCGACTTCCTGCATGTAAAACCCGGGAAGGGAAATACTTTCATGCGCACAAAACTGAAAGATGTAGTAAACGGCTACGTACTGGAACGCCGCTTCAACATCGGTGAAAAGCTGGAAGATGTCCGTGTAGAACGCCGTCCCCACCAGTTCCTCTATAAAGAAGGAGAAGACTACATCTTCATGAACCAAGAGACGTTCGACCAGGTGCCCATCGCCCACGACCTCATCAACGGCGTTGACTTCCTGCTCGAAGGCATGGTTGTCGATGTCGTTTCAGACGCTTCTACCGAAACGGTACTCTACGCCGACGTTCCTGTCAAAGTGCAGATGAAAGTCACCTACACCGAACCGGGCCTGAAAGGCGACACCGCCACCAACACGCTGAAGCCTGCCACCGTTGAGTCGGGAGCCACAGTGCGCGTGCCGCTGTTCATCAACCAAGGCGAGACCATTGAAATAGACACACGCGACGGCTCCTACGTCAGCCGCATAAAGGCATAAGACCAGCCACAGCGGATATATACCTATTTTCACACAGAGGGGTGCAGCTCCAAGCGGGCTGCACCCCTCTGCCTTTTTCCTGACGAACAGGTGTCCGGTCAGAACAGGCTCCACGACACCGTGAGGCCCGCCATGACGATGGCAACCATACTCATCAGCTTAATGAGGATATTAAGACTGGGGCCGGAGGTATCCTTGAACGGGTCGCCCACCGTATCGCCCACCACCGTGGCCTTGTGCACTTCGCCGCCCTTGCCTCCAAAGTTCCCTTCCTCGACGTATTTCTTGGCATTGTCCCACGCTCCGCCCGCGTTGGCCATGAAAATGGCCAGCACGAAACCGCTGCTCAGGCCACCGATAAGCAAGCCCAGCACACCGGGCACGCCAAACACCAGGCCCGTGACTACCGGGGCTATGATGGCCAGCAGCGAGGGAACCACCATTTCGCGTTGCGCCCCCTTGGTCGAGATAGCCACGCAACGTTCATAGTCCGGCTCAGCCTCGCCCGTCAGGATGCCCTTGATTTCCCTGAACTGTCGGCGCACCTCGTCTACCATGTGGGCTGCGGCTCGCCCCACGGCGTTCATCGTCAGTCCGCAGAACAGGAAGGCCATCATCGAGCCGATGAAGATACCCGCAAGCACCTTTGGGTTCATCAGGGTGACATCGTAGTGGTACATGAAGTCGAAGAACGTGGCCTCCCGTACCTGCACCGTCGAGCCTCCGCCCACGTTGAGCACCGTCTCGCCGATGCGCTCCAGCCCGATGCGTATCTCCTCGATGTAGGATGCCAGCAGAGCCAGCCCCGTCAGGGCTGCCGACCCTATGGCAAAGCCCTTGCCCGTGGCCGCCGTGGTGTTGCCCAGCGAATCCAGCGCGTCGGTGCGCCGACGCACCTCCTCGCCCAGCCCCGACATCTCGGCATTGCCCCCGGCGTTGTCGGCTATCGGCCCGTAGGCATCGGTGGCCAGCGTGATGCCCAGCGTAGAGAGCATGCCCACGGCAGCTATGCCTATGCCGTAGAGGCCCATAGCCACATTGCCGAAGTCGAAGCCCGAAGCAAACAGGTAGGAAGCTATGACACCCACCACGACGGCTATCACCGGTATGGCCGTGGAAAGCATCCCCAGCCCGATGCCCGAGATGATGACCGTGGCCGGTCCCGTCTTGCCGCTTTCGCTCAGGCGGCGGGTCGGGGCGTAAGACTGCGAGGTGTAGTACTCCGTAGACCGGCCTATGACAACGCCTACTACCAGCCCCACAACCACCGAAGCCGCTATGCCTTGCCAGTTGTCAAGCCCCAGCAGCCACAGTATGAGGAACGTGGCCACCACGATGAGCACCGAGCTGAGGTTGGTGCCCAGACTCAGGGCCCGCAGCAGGTCTTTCATGGTGGCATCCTCTTTGGTGCGCACGGCGAAGATACCGGCAATGGAGAGCAGTATGCCCACGGCGGCAATCAGCATAGGGGCTATGACGGCCTTGAACTGCATTAGCGTGTCGCCGCTGTGCAGGAAGGCGGCCGCTCCCAGCGCGGCGGTCGAGAGAATGGAGCCACAGTAGCTCTCGTACAGGTCGGCACCCATGCCGGCCACGTCGCCCACGTTGTCGCCCACGTTGTCGGCTATGGTGGCAGGGTTGCGCGGGTCGTCCTCGGGAATGCCCGCTTCGACCTTGCCCACCAGGTCGGCCCCCACGTCGGCGGCTTTGGTATAGATGCCCCCGCCCACGCGGGCAAACAGAGCCTGCGTGGAGGCTCCCATGCCGAAGGTGAGCATCGTGGTGGTGATGACACACAACTTGCTGGTAGGTGTCAGCAGGTCCTCGGGTATGACGGCGTTGAGCAGCAAGTACCAAAAGGAGATGTCGAGCAGCCCAAGCCCCACGACCACCAGCCCCATCACCGCACCGCTGCGGAAGGCTATGCGCAGACCTGCGTTGAGCGAGCCTCGGGCGGCATTGGCCGTGCGGGCCGAAGCATAGGTGGCCGTCTTCATGCCCAGAAAGCCCGACAGGCCCGAGAAGAAGCCGCCCGTAAGGAAGGCCACCGGCACCCAGTGGTTCTGGACATCGAAGCCGTAGGCCATGACAGAGAACATCACGACCAGCCCGATGAACACCAGGCCGACAATCTTGTACTGCTGCTTCAGGTAGGACATGGCCCCCTTGCGCACAGCAGCGGCGATTTGCACCATGCGGGGTGTTCCCTCGCTTTCTTTCATCATTTGCCTGTGGAAGTACCAGGCAAAGCACAGAGCCAGCACCGATGCACCCGGGACGAGCCAGAAGAGAATGTGTTCCATAAAGTACAATTTTAAAAGGTTTATAGGACAATCGAAAATAAACTGCTTAAAACTACACTCTATTTGCGACATACGCAAAGCCCGAAAGGTTTCTTTAATAGTTTATGGCTTTCGTTAAGACACCGCCCGGATGCCGCTTGCGCTGCCAGCGGGCACAGGTCCGTCCGCCCGCTGGCAAACGTTTGCCCCCACGGTGGCACAGGTGTCCCCGCCGACGGGCACAGGTGTGCCACCGCAGGCCCGGCGCAGAGGCTGCCCGGAGGGTGCCGCGAGGGGCGGCCCGGCGGTCAGACCGCCCGCTCCGCCTCCTGCCTCCACAGGGCAAGGGCGGCAGCCACAGTGTCGTCCATGTCGGCGTAGGCGTAGCGTCCCAGCCTCCCGCCGAAGAGCACGTCGGGACGCATGTCGGCCAACCGGCGGTAGTGTTCGTAGAGGTGGTTGTTGCGCTCGTCGTTCACGGGGTAGTAAGGTTCCTTGCCCGGCCCGAAGGCATCGGGGTACTCGCGGGTAACGACCGTGAAGGGTTGCTGCCCGCAGTCGAAGTGCTTGTGCTCGATGATGCGCGTATAGGGCACGCTGCGCTCGCAGTAGTTCACCACGGCGTTGCCCTGGTAGTTGTCCGTGTCGTCCAGCCGCTGGTGCTCGAAGCGCAGGCTGCGGTATTCGAGCCTCCCCAGCCGGTAGTCGAAAAACTCGTCGATGCAACCCGTGTAGACGATGCGGCGTGCCAGCGTGTCCAGCCCGGCGCGGTGGGCCAGGTAGTCGGTCCCAAGGCGCGTCTCGACACCTTGGAGCAAGGCGTCGGTAAGACGGTTGTATCCGCCCGTGGGGATGCCCTGAAAGGGGTCGTCAAAGTAGTTGTTGTCAAAGGTGAAGCGCAACGGTATGCGGCGTATGATGAAGGCGGGCAGCTCCGTGGCGGGCCTCCCCCACTGCTTCTCGGTGTAGCCCTTGATGAGCAGGCGGTAGATGTCGTCGCCGCAGAGCTTCAGGGCCTGCTCCTCCAGATTGCGCGGGTGCTCGATGTGGGCATAGGCCGCCCGCTGTTCCTCTATCTTGGCGCGGGCCTCGGCAGGCGTGCGCGTGCCCCACAGCTGATAGAAGGTGTTCATGTTGAAGGGCAGGCTGTAGAGGCGGTCGCCGTAGCGTGCCACAGGGCTGTTGGTGAAGCGGTTGAAGGCAGTCAGGCCATTGACGTACCGCCACACCTCGCCATTGCCCGTGTGGAAGATGTGGGCACCGTAGGCATGCACCTGTATGCCGTCCTCGTCGCGGCAATAGATGTTGCCGCCCGTGTGCGTGCGACGGTCCACCACCAGGCACCGGCGACCGGCCTTGCGGGCTTCGTGGGCAAAGACGGAACCAAAGAGGCCCGCGCCCACAACGAGGTAATCGTAGGGAGTATTCATAGGTGTGTCTCTTGTAAGGGAATGGCGGCAGGCGGCCTCGCACAGCCTTAGGGCTGCAACAAGGCCGTGAGTTCCTTCACGCCTTCCGAAGCTCCTTTCTGTATGACGTGCACGTGGCGCGCCGAGTGGGTATCGACGGGTTTGGGGTCGATGAGATAGACCTCGGCCTGCGAGGGCACGTAGTAGAGCAGCCCGGCGGCGGGGTAGACGTTGAGCGACGTACCGATGATGACAAAGATGTCGGCCTTCTCGGTGGCCTCAATGGCCGTCTCCATCTGCGGCACGGCTTCGCCAAACCACACGATGAACGGGCGCAGTTGCGAGCCGTCGCCCGCCTTGTCGCCCAGCTTCACTTCGTACTCCTCCGGAGCCAGCCGGCGTATGTAGCGCGGGTCGTTGGGGTTGCGGCTCGAGCAGACTTTGGTCAGCTCGCCGTGCAGATGGACGACGCGGGTGCTGCCGGCGCGTTCGTGCAGGTCGTCCACGTTTTGCGTGATGACGGTGACGCGGAATGCCGCCTCCAAGGCAGCCAAGCCACGGTGGCCGTCGTTGGGCTGCACGCCGAGCAGCTCTTTTCTGCGCTGGTTGTAGAAATCGATGACCAGCCCGGGGTCGCGCAGGTAGCCCTCGATGCTGGCTACTTGCATCACGGGGTACTTGTCCCACAGCCCCCCGGCATCGCGGAAAGTGCTGAGTCCGCTCTCTACGCTCATGCCTGCGCCGGTAAGTACTACTAAGTTCTTCATGTCCTTGTTCCTTGTTTGGGTTATACCTATTTTATATATGTTGCATGTCCTGTTCCAGTTGCTCCACGCTGGTGCCGGTGAAGTAGGCTTCTATGAAGTCCCAGCGCTGCTCGTCGCTCAGGCGGTCGTTGCCGAAGAAGAGGGTGAACAGGCGTATCTGTTCGGCAAAGATACGCTCGTTGTTCTCCAGAATGAGGTTGCGGTAGTCCTCGCCATCGGCAAGTCGTTGCAGCTCGTCGGGGTCGGCAAGCGTCACATGCACGCAAGGCGTTCCCCCGCCCTCGACGCTAAAGGACAAGCCACCGAGCATACTAAGCAGATTGAGCAGCATGTTGAGGTCGGAGAAGGGGGTGCAGTACAGCGTGAGCCTGCCGCCTTGGCTGCCGCTGATGCGCTGTCCGAAGAGCTTCTGGTAGCGCGAGAGCAGCAGGTCGAAGCCACGGGTGACGGTGAACGTCAGCTCGTTGCTCTCCTTTTTCTTCGCACTGGAGATGTAGCTCACGCTGCGCCCTTCCTCGGTGCGGCTCTCGAGCAGCGAACCGAGAAAACGCTTGGCCGAGCGCACGTCCAGGCCGTGCCGGGCGAAGAGGGCGCGCAGCTCCTCCTCGTCGAAGTGCCCTTTGTTCGTGCGCAGCTTCTCGTTCAGCAGTTCGCGAAGGCCGAGGAAGAGGGCATCGAGCCTTCCCTTGAGCACGGCGGCATCCTGGTGCAGCAGCACCTCGTGTTTCCCCACGGCCACGGCACGCGAACCTTCGAGCAGCGTGCCGCTGCCCAGTTTCTGTTTGAACTCCTTGTAGCCCAGTTCGGGGAAACAGGCTTCCCACAGGGCTTCGAGACGGGTGCGGTACACGCCTTCTTCGCCCTCCACCGGCTGCATGTAGGCAGCGTAGCGGCGGTAGAAGGCATCGCCCGTCTTGTCCTGCACGTAGCCATCGGCCAGCAGGTTGCGGGGAGACACTTCGAGCAGACGTTTGCCGTAGCGGCGCGACAGGTCGTCCTCAATCCACAGCAGGGCTGTCTTGATGAGCTGCCCCAACTCGGCCTCGTATTCTATCTTGTATTTCGTCCTCGGGAGCTTCACCGCAAACTCGAAGTCGGAGAGCGACACGAGCATCTCGCGCGGCTTGCCCTTCATGCGGTAGACCTGCATCAGCTTGCGCAGGATGAGGGCCAGCTGCTCCTGGGCGATGTTCCCGCTTTGGTGCAGACGTTTCATGTAGTAGAAGTCGCGCTCGTGAAAGTCGGTGGCAGCCACGCCCCGCACGCTGGCATCCCGGGCGGCGCGTCCTATCTCTTGAACGTAGTCGACGAAGGAACTTGACGGCGCGACGTGGTACACGCGGTCTATGTCGCTGATGTCCACACCCATGCCGAACGCCTTGGTGGCGGCTATCATGCGCTTGGTGCCGTCCTTGAACTCCTGCACGATGGCGGCCTTCTGCGCCTTGTCCTTCTTGCCGTAGTAGGATGCCACCAGCCCCCACTGCGAGGCGGGCACCCACGACTTGAGCCTCTGGTCGATGCCCCCGGCAAAGGGATAGTAGAGCAGCGTCTTATGGTCGCGCAGGAAGTCGTCCACCCGTGCGGCCACGGCACGCTGTTTGGCCTTGTCGTAGGTCTCGCCCTCGGCCACTTCGAGGAGGCGTATGTCGAAGCCTATGTTGTGGCGTTTCACCGTCCCCATGTAGAGGGCGCACGGCTCCATCTGCAACGAGCGTATGGTCTCGAACACCATGTCGCTGCCCCCGCGGGGGTTCCACACGGCGGTGGCCGTGAGGGCAAACAGCGGGAAGTCGTAGCCCAACGCCTGCTTCAGCCCGTGCAGGTAACGCCCCAGGAACCAATAGTCCACGCGGAACTCCTTACCCCAGGTCGTGACGGTGTGGGCCTCGTCGACCACCACCAAGCCTATGCGGCGGTCGCCCACGAAATGCCGAATGTCGTAGGACAGCAGCAGTTCGGGCGAAAGGTAGAACAGGTCGGCCTCGCCTTCGCGCACGCGACGGCAGGCTTCGGCCTTCTGCTCGGGCGAGAGGTCGGACGAGGCATACTCCACCCGCCCGTAGCCTGCGTCCTGCAACGCCTCCACCTGGTCGACGATGAGAGCCTTCAGGGGCGAGACCACCAGCGTAAGCAACCCGTAGCGGCGCCCCAGATAGATGGCGGGCAACTGGAAGAGCAGCGACTTGCCCGCCCCCGTAGGCGCGGTGAGCAGGATGTTGGCCGACGAGCCGCCCGCAGCCTTGCCACAGGCCCGCTCGGCCTGACGGATGACGCTCTCCACAAGGATGCCTTGCGACAGCCCGACGGTCTGCCTGCCGACCGACAGGTCGTCGTAGATTTCCAGCGTGCGGAAACGGTCGTAGCCGTAGACCTCGTGCAACAACGCTTTCACTTCTTCGCGGCAGCCGTCGGGAAGCTCGCGCGGCAGCAGGGCGGGCAGTTGTTCTGTGCTTGTTCCTTCCAGGTTCGTTGTCATGCTATAGGGGTTTTGTTGGTGTAAAGGTAGGACTTAAAGATGCACTTTCCAAATGCCCGAGCCCGAAAACGTGCTTTCCCCGCGTTTTTTCTCCGAAACGGCCTCCACAGGCAGCACAGCACCCCCTCCGGGGGCACACGTTCACCCGCCGACGGACAAACCTGTGCCTGCCGGGGAGCATACCTGCGCCCCCGACCGGGCAAAGGACAGGTGGCCGCGAGGGAGCAAAGACGCGCCTGCGGGGCGGACCGAGACTGCCGCCCGAGTTTTTTGGCGCGGCCTTGTGACAAAACGGCGGCGACGGGCGACAAATACGGACATAGGAGGGCTGCAGGCAGGATGCCCCGCACGAGGGCACGCACCCCGGACGACAACGCAGCGGCAAAGTGCTGTCCGCGTATTGGCGCGAGGGTTGTTTTTTTGTACCTTTGCAAGACAGATCGGCCTTCGCCCCCCGAAAGCCAGGAATGAGTATTCATCGTGCGCCGACAGGAGAGTATCCGCCCGGCGCAATAAAACAAAAGTAGTCATGAAAGATTTTATCAAGTTCGTGTTTGCCACCGTCGTTGGCATTATCATTTTCTGCGTGGGCGGGTTCTTCCTGAGCCTGCTGATGCTGTTCAGCATAGCCTGGTCGTCCGACTCGGAGACGCAGGTGCCAGAGAAGTCGGTGCTGAAGCTCGACTTCAACGGCACGCTGTCCGAGCGTGGCAGTGAGGACCTTCCCTTCGCAGCTCTGCTGGGCGACGACACCAGTAACTACACCCTGCGCGACGTGCTGTCCGCCATCGGGAAAGCCAAGGAGAACGAGTCCATCGCAGGCATTTACATCGAGGCCGACATGCTGGGCACGGGCTATGCCTCCCTCAAATCCATCCGCGACGCTCTGCTGGACTTCCGCGAGTCGGGGAAATTCGTGGTGGCCTATGCCGACAACTACACGCAGGGGCTGTACTACCTCTCCAGCGTGGCCGACAAGGTGATGCTCAATCCGCGCGGTGTCATCCAATGGCGCGGTCTGTCGGCCACCCCCATGTTCTACAAGGAACTGCTCGACAAGCTGGGCGTGGAGATGCAGGTGTTCCGTGTGGGCACGTACAAGTCTGCCGTAGAGCCGTTCGTAGCCACCGAAATGAGCGATGCCAACCGCCAACAGATAGAAACCTACCTGAAGTCGGTGTGGGGCACGGTGACGAATGAGGTGGCCGCCTCGCGCGGACTGACGGTCGAGCAGCTCAACGCCTGCGCCGACCGCATGCTGATGTTCTATCCCGCACAGGAAAGCGTGACGGCGGGCCTGGCCGACACACTGATATACAAGAACGACGTGCGCGACTACCTGGAGGCACGGGTCGGCCTGGACGAGGACGACGACCTGTCGTTGCTGAGCCTGGCCGACATGGCGGGCGTGGCCAAGAACCAGCCCAAGGACAAAAGCGGCAACGTCGTGGCAGTGTACTACGCCAGCGGCGAGATAGACGGCACGCAGGGCGAAGGCTCGGAGTACATCGACTCGGAGGAAATGGCAGCCGACCTGCGCCGCCTGAAAGAGGACGAGGACGTGCGCGCCGTCGTCCTGCGCGTCAACTCGCCCGGAGGCAGTGCCTACGGGTCGGAGCAAATCTGGTACGCCGTCAGCGAACTGAAGAAAGAGAAGCCCGTGATTGTGTCGATGGGCGACTATGCTGCCTCGGGCGGCTACTACCTGTCGTGCTGCGCCGACACCATTGTGGCCGAACCTACTACGCTGACCGGCTCGATAGGCATCTTCGGGCTTTACCCCAACGTGCAGGGGCTGACGGAAAAAATAGGGCTGGACTTCGACGTGGTGAAGACCAACCGCTTTGCCGACTTTGGCACGCCTGGACGCCCGCTGAACGCCGACGAGAGCAGCCTCATGCAGATGATGGTGAACGAAGGCTACAACCTCTTTCTGGAACGTTGCGCACAAGGACGCGGCATGACGAAGGAGGAAGTGGACAAAGTGGGACAAGGACGCGTGTGGACGGGTGCCGATGCCCTGGAACTGGGACTGGTCGACGAGCTTGGCGGACTGGATCGCGCACTGGAGATAGCCGTAGAGAAGGCCGGAGTGGAGCACTATACGCTGATGTCCTATCCCGCCCCCAGACCGTTCCTGGAGAGCCTGAAAAGAATAAGCCCCACGCGCTTTATGGGAGCCCGCCTGCTGCCCGAGGAGGCCTCCGGCCTGTACCGGATGGCCAAGCAACTGCACGAGATGGAACCCCGCGAACGCCTGCAGGCCCGCCTGCCCTTTGAACTGAACGTGCGCTGATCGGAGGTACCGATGAAAAGAAACGCTCGGGTAAAGATACACCGCTGGCTGCTGCCAGCCTCATGGCTCTACGGGGCGGGGGTATGGCTGCGCAACAAGCTGTTCGACTGGGGCTGGCTGCGGGAGCGTAGTTTCGACGCGCCGGTGCTCTGCGTGGGCAACCTGGCCGTGGGAGGCACGGGCAAGACCCCGCACACCGAGTACCTGGTGCGCCTGCTGGAGGAACAGGGCATACACGTGGCGGTGCTGAGCCGGGGCTACCGGAGACGCACGCGGGGCTACGTGCTGGCCACACCCGAGAGCACCGTGGGCAGCATAGGCGACGAACCGCTGCAACTGAAGACCAAGTACCCCGGCATCCGGGTGGCTGTGGACGCAGACCGATGCCACGGCATAGACCGGCTGCTGGCACTGACCAACCCGCCGGTAGAAGCCATCGTACTGGACGACGCTTACCAACACCGCTACGTGCAGGCCGGGTGGAACATCCTGCTGACGGACTTCAGCCGCCTGTATTGCGACGACGCGCTGCTGCCTGCGGGCCGCCTGCGCGAACCGGAAGCAGGAAGCACACGGGCACAGATGGTGGTGGTGACCAAATGTCCGCCCGACCTGACGGCCGAAGCCTGCGACCGCATAGCCGCCCGCCTGCGACTCGGCCCGGAACAGCAGCTGTTCTTCTCCACACTGTGTTACGGACGTTTGTACCGGCTGGACGGAGCGGGAACGTTGTCGCTCGCCGACCTGCGCACACGCGAGCTGGAAGTACTGGTGCTGACGGGCATTGCCGTCCCGACCCCGCTGGTGGAGGAAGTGGAGCGGCACGCGCAAAGCGTGGAACTGATGGCCTACCCCGACCACCACGCCTACAGCACCGCCGACCTGAAACGCGTAGAGGCACGCTTCCGCCGCCTGGCCAAAGGACGACGCATCGTGGTCACCACCGAAAAAGACGCGGCAAGACTGCGCCGCCACCCGGCCTTGCCCGAAGATGTCCGGCCCTACATCTATGTCCTCCCGCTGGAAGTGAAAATATTGCAAGAGAAACAAGAAGCATTCAATCAAAACATCATAGCTTATGTTAGAGAAAATTCAAGAAACGGCATCTTTCCTCAAAAGTAAGATGCACACCTGCCCCGAGACTGCCATCATCCTGGGAACCGGACTGGGCAGCCTGGCGGGAGAAATAACGGAAAAGTACGAGATAAACTACACGGACATACCCAACTTCCCGGTCTCGACCGTCGAAGGCCACAAAGGCAAACTCATCTTTGGCCGTCTGGGCGGCAAGGACATAATGGCCATGCAGGGACGCTTCCACTTCTACGAAGGCTACACCATGCAGCAGGTCACCTTCCCGGTACGCGTGATGCGCGAGCTGGGCATCAGGACGCTCTTCGTGTCCAACGCCAGCGGCGGCACCAATCCGTCGTTTGCCATCGGCGACCTGATGATTATCACCGACCACATCAACTTCTTCCCTGAACACCCGCTGCGCGGCAGGAACATAGACTACGGCCCGCGCTTCCCGGACATGAGCGAAGCCTACGACAGGGAGCTGATTGCCCGCGCCGACAACATAGCCGCCGAACTGGGCATAACGGTGCGCCACGGCATCTACCTGGGAACGCAGGGACCGACGTTCGAGACTCCGGCCGAGTACCGCATGTTCCGCGCGATGGGAGCCGATGCCGTGGGCATGTCGACCGTCCCCGAAGTCATCGTGGCCAACCACTGCGGCATACGTGTCTTCGGCATGTCGGTCATCACCGACCTCGGCGTAGAGGGCAAAATAGTGGAGGTGTCCCACGAAGAGGTGCAGAAAGCCGCCGATGAAGCCCAGCCCAGAATGACGGCCATCATGCGCGAACTGATAAACCGGGCCTGACGTATGAGGACGGAAATCGCAACATTGGGTGAGTTCGGACTAATCCGCCACCTCACCGAGGGCATACAACTGCAAAACGAGTCAAGCCTGTATGGCGTGGGCGACGATGCCGCCGTGCTGTCCTGCCCCGCTGGACGGGAACTACTGGTCACCACCGACCTGCTGCTCGAAGGAGTCCACTTCGACCTGACGTACGTCCCCTTGAAACACCTGGGCTACAAGGCCGCCGTGGTCAACTTCTCGGACATTTACGCCATGAACGGAACTCCGAGACAAATCACGGTTTCGCTGGGCCTGTCGAAGCGTTTCAGTGTGGAGGACATGGAGGCTCTCTACGCCGGCATCCGCCTGGCCTGCGACAGCTACGGCGTGGACATTGTGGGCGGCGACACCACTTCCTCACTCACGGGACTGACCATCAGCATCACGTGCATAGGCGACGTAGAGAAAGGACAGGCGGTCTATCGCAACGGTGCCCGCGAGACCGATCTCGTCTGCGTCAGCGGAGACCTGGGAGCGGCCTACATGGGGTTGCAACTCCTGGAGCGGGAGAAGACGGCCCTGGAGGGCAGCGGCAACGACATACAACCGGACTTCGCCGGCAAGGAATACCTGCTGGAACGCCAGCTGAAGCCCGAAGCACGCAGAGACATCATCCGACGCCTGGCCGAAGCTGGGGTGCGCCCAACGGCCATGATGGACATATCCGACGGGCTGTCGTCCGAACTGCTGCACATCTGCAAGCAAAGCAAGACGGGCTGCCGCATTTACGAGGAACACATCCCCATAGACTACCAGACGGCGGTGATGGCCGAGGAACTGAACATGAACGTCACGACCTGCGCCCTGAACGGAGGCGAGGACTACGAGCTGCTGTTCACCGTGCCCATAGGCGACCACGAAAAGGTTGCGGAGATGAAGGATGTCCGCCTCATCGGACACATAACGAAGCCCGAACTGGGCTGCGCCCTCATCACCCGCGACGGGCAAGAGTTTGAGCTGAAGGCACAAGGCTGGAATCCCCTGGCCGACGACAGTACCCCGGCAGCTCAATAAACCGACGAAGCGGCATTTCCACACCTTCACCCGTGGAACACCGCTCCGCCCCTCCTCCCGCACCCCTCAAAAGGGAACTGCCCGCGGCTGCCTCATCCGTCCGTGCGCGCCACGCAGTTTGTTGCGCGTTGCTTGCATCGGCGGGAAGGCGGTCGCGGGCAGGTCCTCAAAGCCCTGCCCGCCCAAGGGCGGAGGCAGGGACGGACTGCGGGCCGTGTTATTCTTCCTCGACCCTGAGGGGCACGTTGCTGGCCTTCACGGCCTCGATGACTGCCGACGTAAAGCCACGGTGCTCCAGCTCGTTGATGCCCTTGATGGTGATGCCTCCGGGCGTGCACACCTTATATATCTCCAAAGCCGGATGCTGGCGGTGGTTCAGCAGCAGTTCGGCGGCACCCTTGGCCACCTGGGCTACCATCTGCAAGCCCTTGTCGCCCGGTATGCCCATCTCCAACCCGGCCTGCATCATGGCTTGCAGAAAGCGCAGGACGTAGGCAATGCCGCACGAGGCCATCGAGGTGCAGGCATCGAAGTCCTCCTCGGGTACCAGCATGGCCAGCCCCATCTGGTTGAAGAGGTCGAGCATCAGCTGTTCCTGCCTGGCGTTGGCGTTGCGACTGGCCACGAGCGTCATGCTGGCCATTTCGCTGATGGCGATGTTGGGCATGATGCGGAACATGGTCATCTCGCGGTCCGTCACGTAGTGGGCCAGCATCTCAAAGGGCAGTCCTGCGGCCAGCGATGCCAGTATCTGCCGTCCGCCGCGCAAGTCCAGTTCGCGCAAGACGCTCTTCACCAGCTCGGGCTTCACGGCCAGTATCACCAGCTCGGCACCCTCGGCCGCCTCGCGGTTGTCGTTCGTCACGTGCAAGTCGGGGAAGTCGGCCTTCAGTGCGTCCAGCTTGGCTTGCGAGGGGTTTGCCACTGTTATGTCTCTGGCCTGCACCACGGTGCCCTTGGCCAGTCCGCGGGCTATGGCTCCGCCCATATTGCCCGCTCCGATAATTGCTATTCTCATAGTATTTTCTTTCTGTAAGTTTATGTTGAATGAGAAGATTTGTCGTTCATCTGCCTTCCTTGGCCTTATAGGCCAGGGCGTACATGCGCATCTGCTTCACCATGGCCAGCAGTCCGTTGCTGCGGGTAGGCGACAAGTGCTCGCGCAGCCCTATGCGCTCGATGAAGTACAGGTCGGCCTCCAATATTTCGTCCGGCGTGTGCCCCGAGAGCACCTTCATCAGCAGGGATATGATACCCTTTACGATGAGAGCGTCGCTCTCGGCACGGAAGTAGAGCCTGCCCTCGCGTTCGTCCGCTTGCAGCCACACGTTGCTTTGGCAGCCTTCTATGAGATTCTGTTCCGTCTTGTAGCGCGGGTCTATGGGTTGCAGCTCGCTGCCCAGGTCTATAAGGAGCTGGTAGCGGTCCATCCAGTCATCCAGCTCGCCGAACTCGGCTATGATTTCGTCTTGTGTCTCGTTTATGCTCATACGCTTGTTCTGTCTTGCCCTTGCCGCCTTTCCTTCCGCGTGCGGCAGGGGGCGGGCCGGGGCGGTCCGTATTCCTTTGTCTTTACTTTTCTCTATAGATAACCTCCAGCACGGTTTGCCCCACGGCCTGCAGCGTGCTTCGGTCTATACCGTCCATGTCGTCCTTCACCGTGTGCCAGTGGCGGTAGAAGCCGCCCTCGCGGTCGGTGGCAATGATGTCGATGGTAGGGATGCGTGCGTTGCGGTTCACAAAGACGTGGTCGTCCGTCACGTAACCGCCCTGCTGTGGCACGAAGAGGTGGCCGTACCCGGCATCGGCTGCCGCCTGCCACACCTTGCGGTTCACCTCGGGCGCATACTGTTGCGAGTAGCCTTCGTAGTAGAAGGTCGACTCGGCCCCGCCCACCATGTCGAGCAAGATGCCGAAGCGGGCGTTGTAGCCCGCCACGTGCGGGTTGCGCGACCACAGTTGCGAGCCAAGTCCCCAGAACTCTTCGCGGTGCGTGCCCTCGTAATCCTGCCGGGGACCATAGTCCTCGGCATCGAGCAGCACGATGTCTATGCCCAGCCGGGGCTGTTGCCTCGCCACCTGCCGAGCCACCTCCAGCAACACGCCAACGCCGCTGGCCCCGTCGTTGGCACCTGGCACGGGGCTGCGGTGGTTCTTGGCATCGGGGTCGGCATCGGCCCAGGGGCGGCTGTCCCAATGGGCAAACAGCACGACGCGCTTGCGGTTCTCGGGCTGAAAGCTGCCCACGATGTTGCGTGCCTCGAGCAGAGTGCCGTCGTAGGCCGACAGTTGTGCCCGCTGGTTGTGCACGGTGGCCCCCAGTTGTTGCAGACGGGCGGCCAGATAGTCGCCGCAGGCCCGGTGTGCGGCCGTGTTGGGCACACGGGGTCCGAAGGCCACCTGTGCGGCCACGTAGCTGTAGGCACTGTCGGCATCGAACCGTGGCACGCTGACGGTGGTCTCTTCCGTCGCCTCCCCGGCGTTGCCCTGATGCGTTGTCTGGTTGCTCTTGTTGCCGCAGGCCATGATGGCGAGCAACAGCGATGCGAATAGCAGTTTCTTATACATAAGGTATCTATTTTTCAAACGTTTGTGTCGTGTCTATGCCGTCAGCGGCAGCAGCCGTGCGCCTTTGCGGTCGACCTCCAGCCGGACGCGGCTGCCACACACCAAGGGCACGTTCATGGGCGTGTGTCCCACCGGGAAGCCGAAGCACACGGGGCACGTGCAGCACGTCAGCACGTCGGCCAGCGCGGCATAGAGTTCCTTGCCCAGCGAGCGGTCTTCCTCGTAGCCGGTGAACCGCCCCACCACCACGCCTGCCAGCCGTTGCAGCACGCCGCCCAGCCGCAGGTTGTAGACCATGCGCTCCACGGCGTGCGGGCGTTCGCCCACGTCCTCGATGAAGAGTACGGTGCCTTCGGCGGGTATGTCATAGGGCGTTCCCCTCAGCCCGTAGGCCACGGCCAGGTTGCCTCCGCGCAGGATGCCTTCGCCCGTTCCGTGCCGGTTCAGTTTGTGCGGGGCGCAGGCGTAGGTTCCGCCGTCGGCCCGGTTGCCTGTCTGCCCGAACAGCACGTCGCGCATGGCCACGGTGCAGAAGTCGTCGGGCGGCTCCACCGTCAGGTGGCGGGCCATAGGCGCATGGAGCGTGGCCAGCCCTTCGTGCTGCCAGAGACAGTGCAGGGCAGTGATGTCGCTGAAGCCCGCCAGCCATTTCGGGGCGCGGCGCACGCCGTCGAAGCGCAGCCCTTCGAGCAGGTGCACGCAGCCGTATCCGCCCCGGCTGCACAGGATGAGGCGCACGTCCTCGTCGTCCATGGCACGTTGCAGGTCGGCCAGCCGCTGGGCGACGGTACCCGCATAGGTGCCGTGCTCCGAGGCCGCATGCGCGGCCAGCCTCACGTCCAGCCCCCACGCTTCGAGGCGCTGCTTTGCGCCGTCCAGGAAGCGGGGGTCTATCTTACTGGCGGGCGAGACGATGACCGCCCGGTCGCCTTCGCGCAGGGGCGGGGGAATTGTCAGCTTGTGGGTTGCATCTTCCATATAGCGGCAAAAATACACATTCGGAAGCAAAATCTGCAAATATCGGCCACTTATTTCTTCTCCCACCCCGCCTTGCGGCTTTTCCAGGGGTGGCGGGCCACCTATCCTGTGCCCGCTTGCGGACGCACCTGTGCCACGTCGGGCGGACAGGTACGCCCGTCGGCAGGCACAGGTGTGCTTCCTCGGGGACGTTCCGGTGAGTGTTTCCGGCGGGGAGCGGGGCGGGCGGGGACCCGTTCAGCCGGCATCCGCCTTCTGCCGCGTGCGGTATTCCTTGGGCGACATGCCCGTGTGCAGCTTGAAGAACTTGCGGAACGTGAACTGTTCGGGGAAATGCAGCTCGGCGGCTATCTCCTTAATGCTCTTTTCGGTCTGCTTCAGCAACGTCTGTGCGTTGACTACGGTCAGGTAGGCTATCCACTCCGAGGGAGCCTTCCCGGTCTTGTTCCTGATGATGCGTGCAAAGTGTCTGGACGACAGGTTGGCCTTGGCGGCGTAGTAGGCCACGTCGCGCCGGGTCTTGCATTCCTGATAGAGGGTGGAGAAAAAACCGAAGATGATGCTGTCGCCCTTCTCCAGCTCTTGACCGTCCGTTCCGTTGTTCGTACAGTACTGGTAGACGAACTCCAGCATGGCCTCCTGCTCCAGCAGGTGCAGGGTCTGCGTCAGCAACCGCTCTTCTTCCTTGCTCCGGGCCTCGCGCAGGCTGGCCCGCTTGGCTTCGATGGCCGTGTGCTGGCGTTTGAAGTAGTCGATGTACGCGCGGGTGCACACGAGGTAGGGGCGTTTGAAGATGCGCTGGTTCGCTATGATGTCGATGACCGTGCGTACCGTCGAATAGAACACGGTGGTATCATCGGCAATGACAATGTCGGCATAGTCGTCGTCGCGGGACAGCTCGAAGAGCGCGACGAGCGGTGTAAACAGGCACACCATGCCCTCTTGCACCCGCAGGGGCTGGCCGTTGAGCAGCACGTCGCGATGTCCGGCAGTGCAGAGTATCATGCCCGATTTCCTTCCCGTCGGGCCATAGTCCAAAGTTTCCATGTCGCAAAGTTAGGGCATCCTTGCTTGGGAAGCACCGTACGGAAGCGAAAAACGCGCCCGATGTCCGATTTTACTCAATCCCGGTCGCCTATAGCCCTTGCCCGACGGGAGAACAGAATGTAATTTTGCAACATAAACCCAAATCGATATGAAACACTCCGTACTCAGACACAGACGAGCGAACCGGCTCGCGACGGCCCTTCTGACCTTCCTTGCGACCGTGTCGCCCCTCGCAGCAGGGGCGCAGCTGACGCTGGACGAGTGTCAGCGACTGGCCCGCGACAACTATCCGCTCCTCAAGCAATACGGCCTGGTGGAGCAGGCCACTGACTACACCGTGGCCAACGTCAGACGTGGCAACCTGCCCCAGCTCGTCCTTAGCGGACAGGCTTCGCTACAGTCCGGTGCGCCCCGGTTGCCGGGGGCATTGGCCGACGTGCTCCAAGCCAACGGCTACGACTACAAAGGCATGGCCAAGGACCAGTACCGCGTGGTGCTCGACCTGAGCCAGGTCGTCTGGGACGGCGGCGACCTGGCCGCCCGGCGCGAGGTGGCCGCCGCCGAGGGGCGCGTGCAAAAGGCCCGCACGACGGTCGGCCTCTACGACGTGCGCCGGCAGGTGGACGAACTGTTTTTCGGCATCCTCCTGCTCGACGAGCAGCTGAGGCTGAACGCCGACCTGCAAACGCTCCTGCACGACAACTGCCGCAAGTTGGAACAAGCCTGCGAGCGGGGCACGGCCATGCGCTCGGACGTTGACGCGATGCGGGCCGAGTACCTGGAAGCCCGCCGCGACCGCATTGCCCTCACCTCGGCCAGGGAGGCCTACGTGCAGATGCTTGCCCTCTTCGTGGGACGCGAGACGGCTGCCGTCGAAGAGCTTCAGAAACCCTCCCTCAGTCCACCCCTCTCGGGCGAGAACCGCCGTCCCGAGCTTGAATTGTTCGCCTCGCGCATGGCACAGGCCACCGCCCAAGAACGACAACTGGATGCCGGGCTGCACCCGCGCCTCAGCCTGTTCGCCCAAGGCTACTACGGCTATCCGGGCTACGACATGTTTGCTGACATGTTCGGGCGCAAGTGGTCGCTCAACGGCATCGTGGGCCTCAGGCTGACGTGGGACATCGGACGGCTCTACACCTTGAAGAACGACCGCCGCAAACTCGATGTCAGCCGCCGCATGGTGGCAGTCGAGCAGGAGGCTTTTCTCTTCGGCAGCCGCCTGCAGTCGGCGCAGGAGAGCGGAGCCGTGGAACAGTATCGGCAGATGATGGCCGAAGACGAGGGAATAATCGCCCTGCGGGCTTCCGTCCGGCAGGCGGCAGAAGAAAAGCTGGCGCACGGAGTCATCGGCGTAAACGACCTCTTGCAGGAAATTACGCGCGAAAACCAGGCCCGCATCGAACGCTCCGCTCACGAGATAGAGATGCTGAAGAGCATCGCCGGGCTACGCCACACCCTGAACCAGCCGGACGATGCCGCCGGACAGGACGGACAAACGTACTGAAAACAACAAAAATAGAACGCTATGAAGACGTATCATTTAGTATTCCTGTTGGTGGCCGCCCTTTTGGGAAGCGGCTGCAAAGACAAGGGCGCGGACTGGGATGCCTCGGGCGTGTTCGAGGCGACGGAGGTTGTCGTCTCGGCCCGTGCTACGGGCGAACTGCTCGCGTTCAGTGCCGACGAAGGCCGGCAGGTGCAGGCGGGCGAAGCACTGGGATGTGTCGACACCCTGCAGCTCGCGTTGCAGAAACGACAGCTTGCCGCCACCCTGCGGGCCACCAGTAGCAGGCTGCTCGACGCAGACCGTCAGCTGGCCTCGCTCCGCCAAGAGATAGCCAACCTGCGACGCGAACGGCAACGCTTCGGCGAACTGCTGCAGGCCGATGCCGCCACGGGCCGCCAAGTGGACGAGATAGACTACCAGCTCGAGGTGCTCGAACGGCGGCTGGCAGCTACGTCCGAGCAGCTGGAGAGCAACAACAGCAGCCTCGACGGGCAGGAAGAAAGCATCAAGGCACAACTGGCCCAGGTCGAGGACCGGATAAGAAAGTCGGTCGTCGTCAGCCCCATAACCGGCACAGTCCTGACAAAGTATGCCGAAACCGGAGAGTATGCCCAGCCCGGGCGTCCGCTCTTCAAGGTGGCCGACCTGGAGCACATGCGCTTGCGGGCCTACGTCACTGCCGACCAGCTGACGGAGCTTAAGATAGGACAGCGGGCAACAGTGTATGCCGACAGCGGCACCGACGGACACAGAGCCTACGAAGGAACCGTGTCGTGGATAGCCGACAAAGCCGAGTTCACACCCAAAACCGTACAGACGCGCGACGAACGGGCCAACCTGGTCTACGCCGTCAAGGTCGACGTGGCCAACGACGGACTGATAAAGCGGGGCATGTACGGCGATGTCAAATTCCTACCCCTTGAACCATGAGCAGGGCGGTGTCTGTCAGGAACCTGACGAAGAGCTACCGGCGGGGACGTGTGCGTGCCCTGCAGGGGCTGGACTTCGATGTCCGCGAAGGCGAAATCTATGGCATCATCGGTCCCGACGGTGCAGGCAAGACGACACTCTTCCGCATCCTCGCCACGCTGCTGCTTGCCGATGAGGGCACGGCTTCGGTCGGCGGGTTGGACGTGGTGAAGGACTACCGTGCCGTCCGCCGTTGCATAGGCTACATGCCGGGGCGTTTCTCCCTCTACCAGGACCTGACGGTGGAAGAGAACCTGCGTTTCTTCGCCTCCGTGTTCCATACCACCGTCGACGAGAACTACGGACTGGTGAAGGACATCTACAGCCAGATAGAACCCTTCAAGACCCGCCGGGCCGGGAAGCTCTCGGGAGGCATGAAGCAGAAGCTTGCTTTGAGCTGTGCCCTCATACACGCTCCCCGCGTGCTGTTGCTCGACGAGCCTACGACGGGAATCGACCCGGTGTCGCGCAAAGAGTTGTGGGACATGCTGGAGAGGCTGAAGCACCGGCATGGCATCACCATAGTGGTCTCTACACCCTACATGGACGAGGCCGTGCTGTGCGACCGCGTCGCCCTGATACAGAACGGAAGTTTCCTGCGGGTAGACACGCCGCAAGCCATCGCCGACTCCTACACGGGCAGGCTGTGGGCCGTGAAGACAGCCGACATGCACCGCCTGCTGGACGACCTGCGCGGGTGTCCGGCGGTGGAAGCTGCCTTTTCGTTCGGCGAGACATTCCATGTCACGCCATGCAAGGGAACCACTCCCCAAGACCTGGAAGCCTACCTGGCCGCCAAGGGACATAGCCGGACAGACATCAGGCCCGCCCGTGCCACGATAGAAGACTGCTTTATCGCACTAATGGGAAATGCCACCTCACAAAAGGAAGGAACGAACCGATGAAAGACAAATATGCCATAGTAGCACAGGGGCTTACGAAACGTTTCGGGACATTTACGGCAACCGACCACATCAGCTTCCGTGTCCGCGAAGGCGAAATCTTCGGTTTCCTCGGGGCCAACGGGGCAGGCAAGACCACCGCCATGAGGATGCTGTGCGGGCTGAGTCGCCCTTCGGAAGGAACGGCCACAGTAGCCGGCTACGACGTGTGCAGGCAACCCGAGGAGGTAAAGAAGCACATCGGGTACATGAGCCAGAAGTTTGCCCTCTACGAGGACCTGACGGTCTACGAGAACCTGAGGCTTTTCGGCGGCATCTACGGCATGTCGGCGCGGGACATCCGCCAGAAGTGCGCCCTCCTGCTCGACGAACTGGAGCTGACCGACCAGCGGGACGTACTCGTGGAGGCCCTCCCCTTAGGCTGGAAACAGAAACTGGCCTTCTCGCTCAGCATCTTCCACGAGCCGGACATTGTGTTCCTCGACGAGCCTACCGGCGGCGTGGACCCCGTGACGCGCCGCCGGTTCTGGGAGCTGATTTACAAGGCTGCCGACCGTGGCATCACCGTATTCGTCACCACACACTACATGGACGAGGCCGAGTACTGCGACCGGGTGAGCATCATGGTCGACGGCAGGATTGAAGCACTCGACACCCCTGCCGGGTTGAAACAAGCCTATGCGGCGGAGAGCATGTACGAAGTATTCCTGACACTGGCCCGGAAAGCCAGGCGCAACAGCGACTAACGGAAAGGAGGAAAACAATGGAACAGTTCTGGGCGTTCTTAAAGAAAGAGTTCTGGCACATCCTGCGCGACAAACGCACGATGCTCATCCTGCTCGTCATGCCGGTGGTACTCATCGTGCTGTTCGGTTATGCGGTGACGACCGAGGTGAAGAACACCCGCGTGGCCGTACTCGACCTGGCGAAAGACGAGGCTACGGCACGCGCCATAGGGCACATCGCTGCCAACCGCTACTTCTCACTCTCGGCACAGGCCGACTGCATGGCCGATGTCGACGACCTCTTCCGCAGGGGAGAGGCCGACCTTGCCGTGGTCTTCGGCGAGGACTTTGCCACCGGGACGGAGCAACCCTCCGTGCAGATACTGGCCGACGGGTCCGAACCCAACCAGGCCGCCGTGCGCACGGGCTACATGCAGCAGGTCCTGGCCGGGTGCATGCCTGCGGCAAGCGAAAAGGCCGGCCATCCGGCCCAGGCGGGCGGAGTGGCCATCGTCACGCGGCTGCTCTACAACCCCCAGAGCCGCAGCGAGTACAACTTCGTACCAGGAGTAATCGGCCTGATACTCATGTTGATTTGCGTCATGATGACAAGCATATCCATCGTGCGCGAGAAAGAGACGGGGACAATGGAAGTGTTGCTGGCCTCGCCCCTGCCGCCCGCCTGCATCGTGCTGGCCAAGCTGGTGCCCTACTTCCTCGTTTTCTGCCTCAACCTGGCCACCATCCTGCTGCTGTCGGTATCGGTGCTCCACATTCCCGTGGCGGGCAGCCTGCCCGGGCTGGTGGGTGTCTCGCTGCTCTACATCCTGGTGTCGCTCTCCCTCGGCCTGCTCATCTCTACGGTCGTAGCCAGCCAACTGGCGGCCATGCTGCTGTCGTTGCTGACGATTGTCCCGGCCATCTACCTCTCCGGCATCATGTTCCCGGTGGAGAGTATGCCCCTGGCGTTGCAGTACGTGTCGGCAGTGGTTCCCACGCGCTGGTACGTCGAGGCGGCCCGCAGGCTGATGATACAGGGCGTGCCGATGGCCTACGTGGCCCGCGAGGCGCTTGTCCTGCTGCTCATGGCCGTAGCACTGCCGTGCGTGGCGTGGCGGATGTTCAAAATAAGACTGGAATAAGAGGAGGATACACTCATGGTGATACGTTTCTTGTTGGAGAAAGAGTTCAGGCAGATGATGCGCAACGCTGTCCTGCCCCGGGTATTCATTGCCCTGCCGCTGGCGTTGCTCGCCATCATCCCGCTGGTGGCTACTCAGGAAGTGAAGAACCTGAAGGTGGGCGTAGTGGATGCCGACCGCAGCCCGCTGTCGGAGCGGCTGGTGCAGAAGCTGGCGGCCTCGGACTTCTTTGTGCTGACGGGCGTGTTCGCGTCCTACGACGACGCTCTGCGCGACCTGGAGCAAGGAGGCGGCGACCTCATTCTGGAGATTGGGCCGGACTTTGAGCGCGGCCTTGCCAACGGGGAGGAGAGCGCGGTGATGGTGTCGGCCAACGCCGTCAACGGCGTG
Source organism: uncultured Bacteroides sp. (assembly GCA_944321465.1). GTDB lineage: Bacteria > Bacteroidota > Bacteroidia > Bacteroidales > Bacteroidaceae > Bacteroides. Next base: position 11,566 of record CALULL010000016.1, on the reverse strand, counting down.
AAGGCCGGACTGGGCAGTTCCTATCTGGCTCAGGTCGTGGCCGGGTATGCCGCCGAGCTGCGCGACGAAGCCGGAGCGGCAGCGGCGGCCACGGGCGCGGGCACCGGCGTGGCATCCCGCTACCTGTTCAACCCCTCGCTGGACTACAAAGCCTTCATGGTACCCGGTCTGATAGCCATGTTGCTGGTGCTGGTGGTGGGGTTTCTGCCCGCTCTCAGCATCGTGGGCGAGAAGGAACGGGGGACAATAGAACAAATCAACGTCACGCCGGTGGGGCGGTTTGACTTCATCTTTTCCAAACTGATACCCTACTGGTGCGTGGGGCTGTTCATCCTTACCTACGCCATGCTGCTGTCCTGGCTCCTCTACGGGCTGGTGCCTGCGGGCAGCGTGGGGCTTATCTATCTGTTTGCGACGCTGTTCATTCTGGTCGTCTCGTCCCTTGGGCTGATTGTGTCCAACTACTCGGACACCACCCGGCAGGCGGCTCTTGTCATGTTCTTCTTCCTCGTCATCTTCATCCTGATGAGTGGCCTGCTGACGCCCGTGGGCTGTATGCCCGCATGGGCCAGAGCCTTGACTTGCCTCAACCCGCTGCGCTACTTCATCGAGTCCATGCGTATGCTCTACCTGAAGGGGAGCACGTTTGCCGACTTATCGCCCCAGTTCTGGACCTTAGGGGCCTACGCGGCGGGCGTGTGGACATGGGCCATCGCCAGCTATCGGAAACACGGTTAGGACCCGACCGCCCCGTCCGTCCTTCTGACACTTTGTTTTCCCTGCTGCGCGAGAATGGCTTCTTTGCAGGCTGGTCCCTGTCCGGGTTGCAAACGAGGAAGCCAGAAAGCATCATCATGCTGGTTATCAACACCCTGCATTAAAGCACCCCTATAAAAGCGGGGGCAAACAGAAGACTTCTGGACAGACTTTGGGAACGTCTGTCGGCGGGCACAGGTTCGCCCCCGAAGGGGTGGAGGCATACCCGCAAGCGGGCACACCTGTGCTCCCTCGCACGGATTGGGGCGCGGATGTGCCCGCAGAGCTTGCGGCGGGCGCCTCCACAGGGCACAGAAGGCAGGCGCAGAGGACGTGCGACGGGCTACGGCAGCTCTGGAAGAGAATTTCGGAAGGAAAGGCATGTAAGCGGCAACGGCGCATCGGCGACACTTTGCTCGCCAGATGCGCCGTTGCGGTAACTGTTTGTCAGGCGGAGGGTCAGAGGATGGTCTCGCCCTCGATGAACTGTTCGAGATAGAGGTGTTCGCCATCGAACACGGCGTAGGAGAACGCGTTGATCCAATCGCCCAGAATGACGACGCGGGCCGTGGAGCTGAGCATCAGGTCGAGTTCGATGTGACGGTGCCCGTAGATGAAGAAGTTAATGTCGGGATGCGTCTTCAGGTACTGCTTGGTGTAGAGCACCAGCGGCTCGCGGTCCTCGCCCATGTAGTCGGGTTCCCGGCCCTGCTCACGCTTCAGGCGGCTGTGCTTGGCCCACTCCAAGCCCAGCTCGACGCTCCAGCGGGGGTGCAGGGTGGAGAAGAGGCGTTGCAGCGTGTGGCTGTGGAACATGGCGCGGAGCAGCTTGAACTTGGCATCGGGGTCGCCCAGCCCGTCGCCGTGGGCCAGGTAGAACAGCTTGCCGTGCAGCTCGGTGGTGAGCGGCTCGCGGTGGAGCACCACGCCGCATTCTTTCGTCAGGTAGTCGCCGCACCAGATGTCGTGGTTGCCGGTGAAGAAATGCACCTCAACGCCCAGGTCGGTCAGCTCGGACAGCTTGCCCAGAAAGCGCGTGTAGCCCTTGGGCACAACGAGTTTGAACTCGTACCAGAAGTCGAACATGTCGCCCAGCAGGTAGACCGCCGAGGCTTTGTGCTTGATGCTGTCAAGGAAGTTCACCAGCCGGCGTTCCTGCGTGCGTCCGTGGTCGATGGCACGCGAGCCGAGGTGTGCGTCCGAAAGAAAATATACGTTCTTCATAATCGTGGTCTGTATGGGTGTTGTTTCCCGCCCTCTCCCGGATGCCCCCCAGGACGGGTGTCCGGCGGAGAAGGCGTATGGATTTACTTGAACAGCTCGTCAAGGTAGGCGTAGAAGGCCGGGTCCTCGCCCCGCACTATCTTGAGGATTGTCCCTTCGGGGTCTACTACTATTTTGGTGGGGTAACCCTGCACGGCATAGAGACGGGCAACGTCGGGGGTACCCTCGTTGTACACGTGCAGCCAGGGCAGAGCGTGCTGCTCGACGGCAGCCTTCCACTCCTTGCGGGTGTCCCGGCAGTCGATTCCGAGTATTTCCATGCGGTCTTTGTACTTGGCATAGCAAGCCTTCATGTCGGGTATGCCCTTGACGCACCAGCCACACCAGCTGCCCCAGAAGTCGAGGACGACGTACTTGCCGCGCAGCGACGAGAGACTGATGTCGCGTCCTTGCAGGTCTTTCAGCGTAAAGTCGGGAGCCGGAGAGCCTTCGGCAACGCCCTGGGCGGCCTTCTCTGCGTCCTGTTGCTGGCGCAGCTTGCGGTCCAGTTGGCGGTAGAGCGGGGCGAAGGCACTGTTCTTGGCCTTGTCGCCCAGCAGGGGCAGTGCCTCGTCCAGCCGTCGGTCGCACTTATAGGCCAGATAGACAGACAAGGGTTCGTCGGGATGCAGGCGTATCCACTCGATGTACTTGTCGGTCAGCTTCGTCCACCACGTCAGCAACGCGCTGGCAGCTTGGAGCAGCTCGGCCGACGAGAGGTTGTCGGTGTCCGTAGTCTCAGCTGTCCGCAGGAGCCTCCTCAACGAATCTTCCTCGGCCTTCCAATAGGGGGAGACGGCATCGTAGGCGGTCTGGAAGTCGCTGCCCGCCACGGTGTAGTAGGTCAGCGAGCCGTCCACTGTCAGCGTCTCGCCGGGAAGAACCAGCAGACTGATGCGCGTGTCGTAGTCGAAGTCGCCCCCCTTGGCAGTCTTTCCGCAGAGGATGACTTGCAGGGGAAGCGTGTCGGACGGCAGGTCGAGGGCGAACTTGCCTCGTTGCGTCACGAGGGTGTCTTGCCACAGATGGGCATCGCCCGCGTCGTCCTGGGCTGTCAAGGGCTGGCTGAGCACCAGCAGCGTGTCGCCGGGCAGGTCGGTGAGCGTGCCTTTCAGGCGCATTCGCTCTCCGCCGGGAGCCTGGCAGGCCCCGAGGGCTATGGCTGCGGCCAGGTAAAGGTATGCTTTCGTTTTCATTGCAGTGCGGATTAAGGGTTCTTGTTCGTGCGGCGGTCGTCAGAGGAAGCCCAGTTCCAGCTTGGCCTCCTCGCTCATCATGTCTTTGTCCCATTCAGGCTCGAAGACAAGGTTGACGGTGGCCTGCTTGACTCCCTCTATCGACTCTATCTTCTGGCGCACGTCCTCCATGATGAAGTCGGCGGCCGGGCAATTGGGGGCGGTAAGCGTCATGTCGATGGACACTTCGCTGTCGTCCGAAACGTCGATTTTGTAAATCAGGCCAAGGTCGTAGACGTTGACGGGGATTTCGGGGTCGAACACGGTCTTAAGCATCGCCACAACTTTCTCTTCTATTTCAAATTTCGTCATATTCGTGTGCTATGTATTGGTTTGTCTGGCAAAACTAAGGAAAATAGCTGGAAAAAGCGAACAAAGAAAGGAAGAAAACGGAGGTAGCACACCTTTGCTCCCGCTTTTGCGCTCTTCGGGCTGGGGCTGGAAGAGGAAAATGAGGATGCGGGACGCTTACCTGCGAACGTTCGGAGCACAGGTGTCCCCGGACAGGCACGGTCCAAATAGTCCAGGCGAGGAGACCGGGGAAAAATTTGGAGCGCAGGTGCAAAAAGAATGCGTAATCGCTTTGCCCGTCCCCATTTTGTTCGTACTTTTGCAAACAACAAACGGAATGTATTACGATGGACACGGAAAACATGAACGAAGAGCGGCTTGCCCGCTTTGCCAAAGCATTAGGCCACCCCACGCGTGTAGCTATCCTTCTGTTTCTTGCCCGACGTGCGACATGTTACTTTGGCGATATAAACGAGGAATTGCCAATAGCCAAGGCTACGGTCTCGCAACATCTGAAGGAACTGAAGGAAGCCGGACTGATACAGGGAGAGGTAGAAGCCCCGAAGGTGAAATACTGTATCAACCGGGAGAATTGGCAGTTGGCGAGCAAACTGTTCAAGGACTTTTTCGATCGTCACATGCCCGACAAAGAAAGGTGCTGCAGCTGATGGCCTTTCTTTTTACCCTACATGTTCGTTGTTTTGCGAATAACATATAGCAAAGAAAGTATATGAAGAAAGTTTTCTTGATGACGGCTCTCTGCCTGAGCCTGTTCGCCTGCGGAAACAGCAAGGCAGAACGCGAAGTGAAACAGCAGACCGACACCTCCAAAGCGGATGTGGTGGAAGTATTGTATTTTTATGGTGCACAACGTTGCCCCACTTGCAGGGCGATTGAGGAAGAGGCGAAGAACGTCGTGTCGACAGCCTTTGCCGACGATGTGGCTAACGGCAGGCTCGTATACAAAGCAGTGGACATAGGCAAAAACGAGGCACTTGCCGACAAGTACCAGGTAACGTGGTCGTCGTTAGTGCTTGTGGACCACGAAAACGGGGCGGAGGCGACAGAAGACATGACCAAGTTTGCGTTTGGCAATGCCCGCAAGTCGCCTGTTGCATTCCGAAAGGGATTGGCCGACAAGATTAGGGAAATGCTAAATTGAACGTGCTTATGGACTGGTTGCATTCGTTACTTGACAGCAGTACGACTCCTGCACTCACGGCTTTCCTGTTAGGACTGCTCACTGCCATATCGCCTTGTCCGCTGGCCACGAACATAGCGGCAATCGGGTTTATCGGAAAAGACATAGAAAGCCGTGGGACAATATTCAGAAAAGGGCTTTTCTACACGCTGGGGCGCACATTGGCCTATACCGTGCTGGGCCTCGTACTGATAACTGTGTTGAAAGAAGGGGCCAGCCTGTTTGGCATTCAGAAGGCTATTGCCCGGTACGGAGAAATGCTTCTTGGCCCCGTGTTGCTGGCGGTAGGAGCGTTCATGCTGTTGGGCGACAGGCTCCCGCTACCCTCTTGGAGCTTCAAAGGGAATGGAGAGAAACTGGCAAGGCGAGGCAGTGCCGGTGCTTTGCTGCTCGGAGTTTTGTTCGCCTTGGCTTTCTGCCCCACAAGTGGGGTGTTCTACTTCGGTATGCTAATACCCATGTCGGCCACGGTAACGGCCGGCTATTTGCTGCCGGTCCTGTTTGCTGTTTCCACGGCTTTGCCCGTGCTGATTGTAGCGTGGGTACTGGCATTCAGTACGCAACGCATCGGCGAGATCTACGGACGGATACAGTCTGTGCAAAAGTGGCTGAGCGTTGTTGTCGGCATACTGTTTCTTGCCATAGGCTTGTACTATTGCCTGGCGGTGTTTTTCTAAAGCACGATTGTCTAATTAAGAAAAAGAACGATACTTATTATGGAGATTAAAGTTTTGGGGCCGGGTTGCGCCAAATGCAAGGCGGCCTATAAAGTAGTAGAAAAAGTGGTGACCGAAAGCATGCCCGAAGCACAGCTCACCAAGGTGGAGGACATCGTGGAGATGATGAGTTACAACATCTTGAGTACGCCTGCCATAGTGGTAGACGGAGAAGTCAGGATTAAGGGTCACGTCCCAACCGAAGCTGAGGTGCGAAAGGCACTTGGCCTGTAAAACCGGAAGCGTATGGAGACAAAAAAGGAACTGAAAACCCTCTTGGGGATTGTAGTGCTTTTTGCAGCCGTGTTCTTCATGCCGCTGCAAAGCGCACGGTTTTCCTCGGCAATTGACGCTATGCTGGACCTTAGTCAATGGTACGCCCGCGAGCATGTTGTCTTATGTCTGCTGCCTGCGTTCTTCATCGCTGGAGTGATAGCCGTGTTTGTCAGCCAGGCTTCGGTGATACGGTATTTCGGCGCGAACGCAAGGAAATGGCTGGCCTACTCGATAGCTGCCGTCTCGGGAGGCATACTGGCCATATGCTCCTGCACCATCTTGCCGCTTTTCACCAGTATCTACAAGCGTGGTGCAGGTCTGGGACCGGCTATAGCCTTCTTATACTCAGGTCCGGCCATAAGTGTACTGTCTATTATTCTGACGGCCCGGATATTAGGTATGGAGATGGGCATTGCACGTGTGGTCGGAGCCGTATCCTTCTCTATTGTCATAGGACTTGTCATGGCCTTTATCTTCCGAAAGGAGGAACAAGCCAAACATGAGCAGCAAATGAACATCGTTCTGCCCCCAGAGGAGCGTCCGGCATGGCAGACGGCCTTTCTTTTCTTTACCCTTGTTTTGATACTTGTATTTGCCAATTGGGGAGCACCTGCCTCTGCTGAGGACGAAGGGTGGCATAGCGTATTCACATACAAGTGGCATGTCGTCGGAGGCCTATCGCTGCTGTTGTGCTGGTCGCTGATAAAGTTCCTAAGACTGAAAGCAGCATGGGTGCTGCTTGGAATGTTGGCTACAGCGGTATCGGCAGGCTTTTCGAAGTGGCTTGTCGCCGACGAAAGATTTGTACCTCTTATCCCGATGATAGTTGCCGTAACTTGCCTGTCCGTGATATTATACTTTGACAAAAAGAGCGAAGACAACCAAGAATGGCTGTCGGCTTCTTGGGGATTTGCAAAGCAAATTCTGCCGTTGCTCGCAATAGGTGTACTCACTGCGGGGTTCTTGCTTGGCTCCACTCATGACGGCAATTCGTATGCAGGCATTATTCCTAACGAATGGATACAAAGGTCGGTTGGCGGCAATTCGCTGCTGTCCAATTTCTTTGCCAGTTTTGCCGGTGCCTTCATGTATTTCGCCACGCTCACCGAGATACCGATTATACAGGGGCTGTTAGCTTCGGGCATGGGGAAAGGGCCTGCGTTGGCACTGCTGCTGGCTGGCCCGTCCCTTTCGTTGCCGAGTATGCTCGTCATCAGCCGGGTGCTCGGACTGAAGAAAACCGCAGTCTATGTGGCTTTAGTAATCGCTATGGCGACTCTTTCGGGATGGGCGTTCGGTTGTCTGTTCTGACAGGTGACAAAGGACAATGCCCTCTTTATCCATTGTCGGAAAGACAGGAGAAACGACACAACGGTTCTTAGAGCCGGAACTTCCGCCCCACCCCCGCCCTGCATCCACGGCTAAGGCTGGAAGTCGAGCATCCGCCCTTCGCCGCACAGGCCGGAAGCATCGGCCACATGCCGGAACGACCTGCGGTGATAGGGCGTAATGCCGTGGGCAGCAATGGCATCCCGGTGCTCGCGGGTAGGATAGCCCTTGTTCTGGTCCCAGCCATAGTAAGGGTATTCGGCGTGCAGACGGTCCATATAGTCGTCGCGGTAGGTCTTGGCCAGCACAGAAGCGGCTGCGATGGAAAGGTACTTGCCGTCGCCCTTTACCACTGTGGTGTGGGGCACGCCGGGATAGGGCCTGAAGCGGTTGCCGTCCACCAGTATGTGCTGAGGCACCAGTTTCAAAGCCCCTATGGCACGGTGCATGGCCAAGAGCGAAGCGTTCAGGATGTTCAGCCGGTCTATTTCCTGCGGCGTGGCCACGCCGATCGCCCAGGCCAATGCTTCTTGTTCGATGAGCGGACGCAGGTCGTAGCGTTGCCGCTCGGTGAGCTGCTTGGAGTCGTTCAGCAACTCGCTGCGGAAGTCGGGCGGCAACACCACGGCAGCGGCATAGACAGCCCCGGCCAGGCAGCCCCGCCCTGCCTCGTCACATCCGGCCTCAAGAAGCCCCTCGTGCATGTATGGTAAAAGCATGTTACTTTTCTGTTATATTCGCGGGGCAAAGGTAACCATTTCTCAAGGATTTGGCTACCTTTGCCCCGTTTCGGAACGGCGTTTGCCTGGAAACAAGACCGCCACCCAAACGAAAAAGGCCAAGAACACACCGTATGAGAAAGTACCTGTACAGCGAAAACGGCTTTGTAGAGAAAGCCGAATGGACACCCGGCTGCTGGGTGAACGTGGAGTGCCCCGACAGTGACGACTTCCGTTTTCTGACGCAAGAGCTGAGTGTGCCCGAGTCTTTTCTGGAGGACATTGCCGACATCGATGAACGTCCCCGCACCGAGACCGAAGGCGACTGGCTGCTCACCATCCTGCGCATTCCCATGCCCAGCAACCAGGACGGCATACCGTTCATTACCGTCCCCATCGGCATCATCACCAACGACAAAATCATCGTCTCCGTGTGCTACCACCATACGGACATGATTCCCGACTTCATACTCCATACGCGCCGCAAGGGCATCGTGGTCAGCAACAAGCTTGACCTCATCCTGCGCATCATTTACTCCTCGGCCGTGTGGTTCCTGAAGTACCTCAAACAGATAAACAACGAAGTGTCCACCGCCGAAAAGGAACTGGAGAAAAGCATCCGCAACGAGGACCTGCTCAATCTGATGAAACTACAGAAAACACTCGTCTATTTCGACACCTCCATACGCGGCAACGAAGTCATGATAGGGCGGCTGAGAAACATCTTCCAGGGCACGGAGTATCTTGACATGGCACTGCTCGAAGACGTGGTAATCGAGCTGAAGCAAGCCTATAACACAGTAAACGTCTACAGCGACATACTCACGGGCACGATGGACGCCTTCGCTTCCATCATCTCCAACAACGTCAACTCCATTATGAAACGCATGACGAGCCTGTCCATCACCTTGGCCATCCCTACGCTGATAGCCAGCTTCTATGGCATGAATGTAGACATACATCTGGAAAATGCTTCGCACGCCTTTGCCCTAATCATTCTGTGCTCCGGGCTTATCAGTGCGGCAACGTTCGTCCTGTTCCGAAAAATAAAGTGGTTCTGAGGTCGTCCTCCCGCCGACAGAAACGGGAGAAGTGATGTGCAAAATAACTTAATCTTTGCTCCCCGGGAGGACAAGGTAGACTTATTTTGTCCTTATTTTGCACCTCCTAACAAAGCAAACCTCAAACACAACACAACGACATGGCCGAAGTAGCACCTATCATTTCCGACCTGGCCGTCATACTCATCATCGCGGGCATCGTGACGGTCGTATTCAAGTGGTTGAAGCAACCTGTCATTCTGGGCTATATCGTGGCCGGCCTGCTGGCCGGGCCCTCCATCGCCCTGTTCCCCACCGTAACCGACATGACCGACATCAAGACGTGGGGCGACATCGGTGTCATTTTCCTCCTCTTCTCGATGGGACTGGGCTTCAGCTTCAAGAAGTTGATGAACGTAGGCCTGACCGCTGTGGTAGCCACGATGACCATTGTCTGCGGCATGATATTCGTAGGATACACGGCAGGACACATCATGGGCTTCTCGCACATGAGCTGCATTTTCCTGGGCGGCATGATGTCTATGTCCTCTACGGCCATTGTCTATAAGGCCTTCAACGACATGGGACTGCTGCAACAGAAGTTCACCGGCATCGTCCTGGGCATCCTCGTCGTCGAAGACCTCATGGGCGTAGTCATGCTGGTAATGCTTTCCACGCTGGCCGCCAGCCAGCAGTTCGAGGGCATGGCGATGCTCCAAAGCGTGTTCAAGCTGGCCGCCTTCCTCATCTTCTGGTCGGTACTGGGCATCTACCTGGTGCCCACGCTGCTGAAGAAGATACACCGCTACGTCACCGACGAAATCCTGCTCATCGGCTCGCTGGGCCTGTGTCTCGGCATGGTGATGATAGCCGTCAAGGCCGGTTTCTCCTCCGCACTGGGCGCGTTCGTCATGGGGTCGCTGTTGGCCGAGACTTCCGAGGCCGCCAAGATAGAGCGCATCGTGCAGCCCGTGAAAGACCTGTTTTCCTCGGTGTTCTTCGTATCGGTCGGCATGATGATAGACCCCGCCGTCATAGCACAGTACATAGGCCCCATACTCGTGCTCGTCGTCCTGGTGCTGGTGGGGCAGGCCGTGTTCGGCAGCTTCGGCGTAGTGCTCTCGGGACAGCCGCTCAAAGAGGCCATGCAAGCAGGCTTCTCGCTGACGCAGGTAGGCGAGTTCGCCTTCATCATCGCTTCGCTGGGCACCGCCTTGAAGGTGACCGACGACTTCCTCTATCCCGTCATCGTGGCCGTGTCGGTTATTACGACCTTCTTCACGCCCTACATGATGCGCTTTGCCCTGCCGGCCTACAACGTGCTCGACCGCCATCTGCCCCCCACCCTGAAGTCCGCCCTGGCCCGCTACGCCTCGGGCACCATGACCGTGCGCCACCGCAGCACCTGGCACAAGCTGTTGCGCTCCATGCTCCTGTCCGTGGCTCTCTACGCCGTCATGTGCCTGTTCTTCATCGGCTTGTTCTTCGCCTACGCCGAGCCGTGGCTCATGCGCCACGTTCCCGGCCTCTGGGGCAGCCTGCTGAGCTTTGCCCTCATCTTCGTGGTCGTGTCCCCCTTCCTGTGGGGCATCATCACCAAGGGGAACCACTCGGAAGAATTCCGCAAGCTGTGGGCCGACAGCGTGTTCAACCGTGGCTCGCTCGTCTCGCTCATCCTCATCAAGATACTGCTGTGCATGGTGCTCGTCACGGGCATCATTGTCCGGCTGTTCAACGTCGCATCGGGCGTGGGCATCGTGCTGGCAGCCGTGGCCGTGGCCATCGTCTACTATTCCAAGCACATACACAAGCAGTCACACGACATGGAGGCACAGTTCTGGGCCAACTTCGCGGGCAACGAAAGCAAACGAGGCACCGATATGAGGGGCGTGGACGAAGCCTTGCTGAACGATGCCCAGCTGCACGAGCTACACTTGGCCGACTTCACCATCGCGCCCGAATGTGCCTACGTGGGGCAGACGCTGAAGGAAGCCGCCCTGCGCACGCGCTATCAGGTAAACGTCATTTCCATTACCCGAGGCGAACGCCGCATCGACATACCCGAGGGCAACGAGCACCTCTATCCCTGCGACCGCATCACGGTAGTGGGCACCGACGACCAGCTGTCCGACCTGCGCAAGGCCCTGGAGCAATGTCCCAATGCGCCAAGCGCGCCTGCCGCCACGGCTCGGGGCGAGATGAAGATAGAGCACGTGCAACTGGAGCCAGGCTCTCCGCTGGCCGGACAAACCATCAGGCAGGCCGACATTACCGACTGTATCATCCTTGCCATCGGACGCCCGGGCGGCAACCTATCCAACCCCTCCCCCGACACCGTGCTGTCCGTCGGCGACACGCTTTGGCTGGTGGGCAAGTCCGAGGCCATACGTCGCATAGCCTGACACCTTACCCAGAAGGCCCAAACAAGCATAGGAATGCCCGGCAGGGAGCACAGGTGCGCTCGCTGCCGGGCATTCCTGTGCTTCCTCGGTGGCACACCTGTGCCTGCCAAGGGGAGGATTGGAAGCAGGAGGGGGGAGTAAACCCAAATCGGTCATTAGAGTCCAAAGCGATTTCGTTTTGCCGCCGTGCAGATTGGCTGTCGCCTTTGTCGAAGGCGTAGCGGGGGCTACGTCGAGACAAAGCGGCAGACAAGATGCCGATGGCAAGACGAAAGGGCTTGGAAAGCCGTAGAAAGACTGTCAAGCACACGGCAAGGCGGTCTAATGACCGATTGGGG
>CALULL010000015.1 GCA_944321465.1 uncultured Bacteroides sp. | reverse complement strand
GACACAGGTCCATCAATAACTTCTTAATGAACCTTGTTGCGGCATTGGCGGCATATTGCTTTTATGACAATAAGCCTAAAGCATTGCAGGGGTATACCATTGAACATACAAAGCAATTGGTTTTGTTTTAAGCTTATCCCGAACTCACGTACCGTTTTCATGTACGGCAGCTCATGTCTGAAGCTGTTGACCAGTTAAGAATACACTATCGGTGGAAAGTGCTTGATGCGGAAAATCAGGCTATCAGGGAGCATCGTCAAAAGAAGAAAGAAGCAAAGAGTAAGGCGGAAAGGGAGAGAATAGGTAAATGGGAGCCTGAAAGAATGGAGAACGGAGAAACTCTGCCACAGATAGTAAGCAGAAGCAAACATATCATACTGAAACACTGGAGTAAATGGAATGAACAGCAAAAGACCGGGGCTGCCATTCTCTTTGATAAATTCCCCAAGCTCCTGGAAGGGTACAGCCTTAGCATGAAACTGACAGACATCTTCAACAGGAAGTCAAGTCCCGACGAAGCAAGGCTAAATCTTGCAAGATGGTACAATGAAGTGGAAAAGTTTGACTGTATGGAGTTCAACAAGGTGCTTGATACGTTTTCAAACCATAGTACGACCATCATAAATTATTTTGAAGAGCGATTGACCAATGCTTCAGCGGAGTCGTTCAATGCAAAAATAAAAGCTTTTCGAAACCAGTTAAGAGGGGTGGCTGATGTAAAATTCTTCCTGTTCAGGCTGGCTAGGCTATACGCTTAAAAGAATGCTTGCCAACTGGGAAAATCCGTTGACCCTTCTTTCGCGTGTGAATCGGATGAACACGTTCCATGTCTTGTCCTCACGCTGCCTGTCTTTGAATATCGTTGCCTTGAATGTTGCCATATCTATTCCAGCTAAAACATTGCTAAAACAAAAAGCGGTTACTTGTAGGCTAAAAATGCTACTTGTAGTATGAGTCTCCTCGACATCTTTCTGCAATATCCGTCTCAGATGCCTGTTATACAACAAAAAAGAGGAAAATCGTTTCCGAAATTCCTCTTTTCTTAAGAGCGGAAGACGGGACTCAAACCCGCGACCCTCAGCTTGGAAGGCTAATGCTCTATCGACTGAGCTACTTCCGCAATAAAGTGGGCAAAGATGGATTCGAACCACCGAAGGCGTAAGCCAGCAGATTTACAGTCTGCCCCATTTGGCCACTCTGGTATTTGCCCATCATATAGAAAGTACACTTTGCTTTGTTAAGGAGCATTCCCTTAAATGCGGTGCAAAGATACGACTTCTTTTCATAAGCTCCAAACGAAATCAACCATTTTTATTGCAGTCACGGCACATTCTGAACCTTTATTACCCAAACGCCCGCCAGCCCGCTCTTCCGCTTGCTGCATATTATTTGTTGTTATAAGCCCGTAAATAACTGGAATATCATAATTTGCATTGAGCTGCGCAATGCCCTGAGTAACGCCCATGCAAACGTAATCGAAATGAGGCGTATCACCACGTACTACACACCCCAAAACAATCACAGCATCCACAATATCGGCTTCTATCAACAGATTAGCCGCAAACGTTAACTCGAAACTACCCGGGACGTATTTCACCTGAATATTTTCATCCTGGGCACCATACTTTTTTAATGTTTCCACCGCTCCTTCCAAAAGAGCATTGGTGATGTTGCTATTCCATTCAGAAACCACTATTCCGAACTTCATGTCCGCTGCCGAAGGGACAGCCTTTTTCTCTTGTTCAAATTGGGCATGATATGCTGTAGACATTATTCAAATCGTTTATGGTATGAAACTGGAGATAAAATCTAAGAAGAAAGTCTTGCGGAAAAGATACATCCAACTAATGATTTCCGCAAGATCTTCTTTATTAGAAAAAAAACTATAAACTATACAAAGAATTTTATTTCTGCTGCAATTTAGCTTGTTCTATATATTTGTCTATCTGCATAGCTTGATACGAACGGAAATATTTGTCCTTTATCTTCGTATAAGCACTGATAGCTTCATCGCACTTTCCTTGCTTTACCAAGATTTCGCCAGCTTGCAGCAAAAAGATTGGACTTAAACTGTTATTGTCTGCCTCGTCGGCTGCCTCCAACAAAACGGCAACAGCTTTATCCAACTGATTCAACTTGGCATAGCAATTGCCTATAGCCCCCTTAATAGCGGGCGACACCATTTGATCTTTTGCACTAAAGCGATCAAGGGCTTTCACCGCTTCTTCATACTTGCCCATATGAGCATAGCAAAGGCCTATATAAGCTTCTGCCAGATTGGCTGCATCGGTACCGCTGTATTCATCTGCAACTTTGATGAAACCTGCATAACCCAAACTATCGCCATTCAAGGCTTGCTCGTAAAGGTTGGCCTCAAAATAGCTTTGTCCTTTATATAAAGCTACCTGCGCCTTTTCCTCACGCGGAGCAGCATACCAATTATTATACATCAACATTCCGACGATAACAACAATCAAGGCTATGATTACCCCAAAGATGGTTTTCTTGTTTTTGATAAGGAACGCCTCCGATGTTGTCAAAGCCTCTTCTACGTTCAAAGACTCGTTTTCTTTCTTTTGTTCTGCCATTGCTATATGTTCTTTTATTTATTACTCTTTTAGCAGTATGCTCATTCGACTTGCAAAAGTAAGCCTTTTATATCTACCAGAAAAATCTAATGGCACTTTTTTTCCACACCTTAGTAAAAATCACAAAAAACTTTCTATTTTTGCTTCACAAATTCAAGCTACAGCTATGCTATTAAAACGTATCTCCATACTTAACTATAGAAATCTGAGACAGGTAGACGCTTCTTTTTCACCGAAACTAAACTGCTTTTTCGGCACAAACGGCATGGGGAAGACCAACCTGCTCGATGCCATATACTTTCTTTCGTTTTGCAAAAGCGCAGGTAACCCTATCGATTCGCAGAACATCTGCCATGAAGCCGACTTTTCCGTAATACAAGGCTTTTATGAAGCGCAAGGACACGAACAGGAAGAAATATACTGCGGACTCAAACGAAAGCAAAAGAAACAATTCAAGCGAAACAAAAAAGAATACTCGCGCCTATCAGACCACATCGGCTTTATCCCGCTCGTCATGGTTTCTCCCGCCGACTCTCTGCTCATTTCCGGTGGAAGCGAAGAGAGACGCCGGTTCATGGATGTTGTCATTTCACAATACGACAAAGAATATTTGGAAGCACTCATAAACTACAACAAGGCTCTAAATCAACGAAATGCACTATTGAAAAGCGAACGACCCATAGAAGACGAGATTTTCCTTATCTGGGAAAAAGTAATGGCACAAAACGGAGAAATCGTGTTCAAGAAAAGGTTAGAGTTCATCAACAATTTCACCCCAATCTTCCAGCATTACTATTTATACATATCACAGGGGCAAGAAAAAGTGGAGTTGCACTACGTGTCACACATCCGAGAAGCCTCACTCTACGACTTGCTAAGGGAGAGTCGCGAACGAGACCGAATAATAGGCCACTCGCTCAAAGGCATACATAAAGATGATTTAGAAATGCAGCTTGCCGACTTCCCCATCAAACGCGAAGGCTCACAGGGACAAAACAAGACTTATCTGATAGCCCTCAAACTGGCACAGTTTGCATTCCTCAAAGAAATAAGGGGCACGACTCCCCTGCTTTTGCTTGATGACATATTTGACAAACTTGACGCACAACGCGTAGAGCAACTGATCAAGCTAACGGGAGGAGACGATTTCGGACAAATATTTATTACAGACACGAACCGAGAACACTTAGACCGGATACTGCCTAAAGTAGGAAGCGACTACAAGATGTTCATTGTCAGTCAAGGCGAAGTCTCGGAACTCTCCACACGATAACAGAAAACGAAACAAGACATGCGAAGAAGTAAAACCGAACCCATAGGGAAACTCATCAGAGAGTATCTGAGACAGGAAAGCCTGGAGTCACCACTCAACGAGCGCAGACTGATAGACGCATGGCCCGAAGTATTGGGACCAAACATCGCAGCCTACACGAAACAACTGTTCATCAAGAATCAGACCTTGTACGTACACCTAGTCTCAGCACCACTTCGACAAGAACTTAGCATGGGACGCGAACTACTAGTCAAAGCACTAAACCGCCATGTTGGTGCCCAAGTCATCACAGACATCATTTTTCACTGAAAGAGAGAGGCCAAGTCATAAACCGATCCACACTTGTTCCGAAAAAGCATCCCACATCGAAGCCTGACAAGACCCACATTTAAATAAAAACGGGTTGGAAAAGTTTGCTTTTCCAACCCTTATAAAAGAAGCCGCACCGATGATGTGATGAAACTCCGAATGACATGATTTGAGTGCTCGTCCTCTTTGTAATCCACCGACTCAAAGGTTACCCCGAAGGGCGTGGCCCGCCATTGAGAAACGAAACTTGTCTCGGTTTTCTATTAAAATTGATGAGTTTCCCGATCCAATCAATGCGGCTATTTTTTCTACCAACAAAGGTAGCTATTTTTAGCTGTAAAAACAAACTTTTTCTCCACAAAAAATGCCGACAATAGCTATCGGCATTCCTGTTTAACCTTATTTAGGATTAAGCGGCTTTAGTCTTAGCCACAATAGCCTTAAACGCTTCGGGGTGATTCATTGCCAAATCGGCAAGAACCTTACGGTTTATCTCAATACCGGCCTTGTGCAAGGCCCCCATCAACTTGGAATAAGACATTCCCTCCAAACGGGCAGCGGCGTTGATACGCTGTATCCACAAAGCACGGAAATTTCTTTTCTTTGCCTTACGGTCACGATAAGCATAAGTCAGGCCCTTTTCCCATGTATTCTTGGCAACGGTCCAAACGTTCTTCCTCGCACCGAAATAACCTCTCGTTAATTTCAGAATTTTCTTTCTTCTTGCTCTCGAAGCAACATGATTTACTGATCTTGGCATAGTTTTACTTGTTTTTTTGAACGCCAGCGCCGTTTTCTACGGTCTTTAGGCTGGAGACATTCGATTAATAACTAATTTTTTAATTATGAAGCCTCAAATAGTCAGAAGGGCTTTCACGGCACGAACATTTGACTTATCGACCAACGTCATGCTACACAAATTCTTTTTCTGCTTTTTCGTCTTCTTAGTCAGAATATGACTATGATAAGCATGCTTTCTTTTGATTTTACCCGTTCCGGTAAGGGCAAACCTCTTTTTTGCACCGGAGTTAGTTTTAACCTTTGGCATTTCAATTATAGTTTTAATTATTAATAAACAATGGCAACGCACTATACCAATGGCGTTACTCATCTTCGTTTCCTTTTGTTGCTTTTTCCGACCCTCCTCCGGCAGTTTTCGCTGTTTCCGCCTTCGAAGCATTCGTCGCCATTTTTTTCGCCACTCCTTTCTTAGGAGACAACTGAATGGTCATGCGTTTTCCTTCCAGAACCGGCATCTGATCCACCTTTGCATAATCCTCCAAATCGTTGGCAAAACGCAAGAGCAGAACCTCACCCTGTTCTTTAAATAAGATGGAACGTCCCTTGAAGAACACATACGCTTTCACCTTATCACCATCTTCCAAAAAAGACTTCGCATGTTTCAACTTAAAGTTATAGTCATGATCATCAGTCTGCGGTCCAAAGCGTATCTCCTTCACGTTCACTTTCACTTGCTTTGCCTTCTGTTCTTTCTGTCTTTTCTTCAGCTGGTAAAGGAATTTAGAGTAATCAATAATCCGGCAGACAGGTGGTTGTGCGTTCGGAGAGATTTCTACCAAATCTGCATTATGTTCTTCAGCCAGCCGCAAGGCTTGAGCTATCGGATACACCTTCGATTCTATTTCGTCCCCTACGATGCGGACTTCCTTGGCACGGATTTGTTCATTTATCCGATGTTGCCCTTTCAAATTGTCATTCTTCATCAAGCAATATTTCTGCCGTTTTTCTATTAGTTACTGCTAAATTTAAGTTTATGAGCCGCCTGCAAAAGTCCGGCAGAAAAGCCAGTCTTTCACAAGCGGCTGCAAAATTACCATTTATTTATCATATTCTGAACTTCTTCACTCACTTTTTTAGCAAAGTCTCCCACTTTCATTGTTCCTTGGTCGCCTTCTCCCTGCTTACGAACCGAGACGGCCTTTTCTTCCGCCTCTTTCTCGCCGACAATCAGCATATAAGGGATGCGCTTCATTTCATTATCACGGATTTTACGCCCTATTTTCTCGTTACGCTCGTCCACAATTGCACGGATATCGAAACCTTTCAAATATTGCCGCACTTCGTTCGCGTAGTCATTAAACTTCTCGCTAATCGGCAATATAGCCACCTGATCTGGTGTCAGCCACAGCGGGAACTTGCCTGCCGTGTGTTCGATCAGCACAGCCACAAAGCGTTCCATCGAACCAAAAGGAGCACGGTGTATCATCACTGGACGATGCTTCTGGTTATCTGCTCCTGTATATTCCAGTTCAAAACGATCCGGAAGGTTGTAGTCTACCTGTATCGTCCCCAACTGCCAACGACGCCCTATGGCATCCTTCACCATAAAGTCCAACTTAGGACCGTAGAACGCAGCCTCGCCATACTCTATCTTTGCCTGCAAGCCCTTTTCCTCGCAAGCCTCTATGATGGCACGTTCCGCTCTTTCCCAGTTCTCGTCGCTTCCGATGTATTTCTCACGATTCACCTTGTCCCGCAAGGAAATCTGTGCCTCAAAGTTATGGAAATCCATCGATTGGAACACAATGGAAATAATGTCCATCACCCGTAGGAACTCATCTTTCACCTGATCGGGACGGCAGAAAATGTGGGCATCATCCTGCGTGAAGCTTCTCACACGAGTCAGCCCATGCAGTTCTCCGCTTTGTTCGTAACGACATACGGTACCAAACTCGGCCAAGCGCAACGGAAGATCCCGATAAGAACGGGGCGAGTTCTTGTAAATCATGCAGTGATGAGGGCAGTTCATTGGCTTCAAGAAATACTCCTCCCCCTCCTCCGGCGTATGGATGGGCTGAAAAGAGTCCTTTCCGTACTTAGCATAGTGCCCGGAAGTGATGTACAGCAGTTTGTTACCTATCGGAGGTGTTATGACTTCCTGGTAGTCATATCGAGCCTGGATACGCCTCAAGAACTCCTGCAAGCGCAACCGCACAGCCGCCCCTTTCGGCAACCACATCGGAAGCCCCTTGCCCACAGTGTCCGAGAACATAAACAAATCCATCTCCTTGCCTATCTTACGATGGTCGCGTTTCTTAGCCTCTTCCAGCAATACCAGATACTCATCCAGCATTTTCTTCTTCGGGAACGTGATGCCGTAGATACGTGTCATCATCTTACGATCTTCATGTCCACGCCAATAAGCTCCTGCCACAGAGGTCAGTTTAATGGCTTTTATCGGAGCCGTAGTAGGCAGATGCGGACCTCGGCACAGGTCCGTAAACGCACCTTGCGTGTACGTCGTTATGTGTCCGTCTTCCAGTTCTGAAATCAACTCGCACTTATACGTCTCTCCCCGCTCGCCAAAAGCCTTCAGGGCATCTCCTTTGGCAATGTCTTTTCTCACGACAGGCTCTTTCCTTGCAGCCAGCTCCATCATTTTCTTTTCAATGGCTGGCAAGTCCGCCTCTTTGATGGGTGTGTCGCCCGGGTCGACATCGTAATAGAAGCCGTTCTCTATGGCCGGCCCGATGCCAAACTGTATACCCGGGTAAAGTTCCTGCAAGGCTTCCGCCAGCAGATGCGCACTGGTATGCCAAAAGGTATGCTTGCCCTCCTCGTCATCCCATTTATACAGCACAAACTCAGCATCCTCCTTGATAGGACGCCCCAGGTCATACGTTTCTCCATTCACCCCACATGCCAGCACTTCCTGTGCCAAACGGGGGCTGATATCCTCTGCTATTTGCAGACCCGTCACTCCTGCGTTGTACTCGCGCACGGAGCCATCGGGCAAAGTAATCTTTATCATAGTCCTACTTTTAATTATACCTTCCAAACGATGCTGTAAACAGCGGGTCCTCCAGCAATCTAAGCACGACTTCTACCCGCGTTTACAATGCAAAAGTAATTATTTATTTCCTATTATCCGTATTCCCCTAAAGAAATGTTCATACCAAGCCCACATTCTTTTCAAAAAGTTCGGAGGCCACCACCCGGGCACTGTCAATTCTCTTCCTCATCCAAATCGATGAAACGCTTTATTATATTGTACGCGTAGTAGATGCCCAGTTCTCCGGCCTTGCTCAGGTCGGCCACGCCTTGCTTGTTGTTGCCCAAGAAGATATGCGTCAGCCCCCTGTTAAAGTAAGCCTCGGCAAAATTGGGGTCTAGTTCTATGGCCTTATCGTAGTCCACGATAGCTGCACGATAGTCTTTCAAAGCCGATGCCACATTTCCTCTATTATAGTAAGCATACACAAAGTCGGGAGCCAGTTCTATTGTCTTATCCAGGTCTTTCTTGACGATTTCATAATCAATAGCCGTCACCTCCGCCTCATTTTTCTTGGCCGCATCGGCCGACAGGCCCGACCGCTCTTCGCTCCCCTGCTCGGCTTTCCGATAATCAAGTTGCTTGTAACGCACCAATGCCCGCATAAAGTAGGCCGGGAAGAAAGAGCCATCCAGCAATATCGACTGCGTAAAATCATCTATCGAGCTGTCAAAGTCCTGCACCAGATAGAAGTCAAGGCCCCGCATGAAGCGCATCTTGGCATCGTCAGGCCGGGCGACAATGTTGGACGTATGCACATCTATCAAGGCAAAGTGGTGCTTTACCTGTTCCTCCGTCAGAGGGGTCTCCATATTTGTGATGCGCAAGGGCTTGGGGAATATCTTCTCGTGGTTCAGTTCTTCTATGTATCGGTAGAAATGCACCGTCCGTTTCACGTCGCTCACCCTCTCGTAATAAGTCAGCGCGTACATCGGCTCCAGCCTTACCGTCACGTTACGGTCTTGCACGCGTCCCCGGTAAGTGCTGCTATACCGCTGTTCCATCTCCGAGTCGTCAGCAATGACTATTTTACGGTAGTTTTCCATGTTCTTGTCCGACTTCTTGCGTGTCCTCCCGCCATCGTTCCCGCTTCCAGTTGCTTGTGCGGTCGCGTTGTTCCTTCGGTCCACTTGCATTTTCATAAGTGCGAACTCGTCTTCATTCGCCCCCTTCGTGTCTCCCATTTTCCTGCGCACGTCAGCCCTATAATAGTAGCCCGTGGCAAAGTTCGGGTATTCGGCTATCACTTTCGAATAGTCCTCCTCCGCCCCTTGGTAGTCACCGGTCTGTGCACGCAGCAGTCCTCGGTTGAAGGCAGCCATCATGTTGTCCGGCTCCATCTTCAGCACGAAGTCAAAGTCCTCGATGGCCCGGTTGTCGTCTCCCACCTGTGCCCGCAGCAAGCCCCGGTTGTAGTGCCCCAGAAAGTTGTTCGGGTCGATGGACAAGGCCAGATCGTAGTCGCTCATCGCCCCTCGCAGATTGTTCTGGTGGAACCTTGCCAAGGCTCTGTTGATGTAGTTCCCGGCATTGCGCACACTCAGATGAATAGCTTCGTCCAAGTCTGCCTCTGCCGCCTTGTAGTCGCCCTGCTGTATGCGCACAATAGCCCGTGCGCTCCACCCGTCAGGGTTATACCGATCCACCCTTATCGCCTCGTCGAAGTCTTTCGCGGCACTCAGCGTATCCTGCTGTTTCAGCGACACCTCACCGCGCATCAGATAAGCAGGCGTGTAGCGGGGAGCTATGCTCAGCAGTTTGTCCAAGTCCTTACGGGCGTTGTCGTAGTCTTCCTTCTGCATATAGCACAACGACAGGTTGTGCCACAGCGTCACGTTCTCCGGGTCGTACCTCAAGGCCGCTTCATAGTCCTCTATTGCCCCGTCGAAGTTGTTCTGCCGGATACGTGCCAATCCCCTCACCTGATAGGCTCCCACCAAGAAGGGGTTACGCCGCAACGCCTCGTCGCAATCGGCCTCCGCCCCCCGGTAGTCATCCAGGTTTATCTTGGCCAGCCCGCGAAAAAAATAAGGCTCATACAAGTATGGCTTCGCATTGATAACTTGGTTGAAGTACTGAATAGAAAGCACATAGTCCTCAAAGTACAGCGCATTACGGGCAATGGCCATCACCCGGTCTGTGTTGATTTGCGCACAAAGCCACACAGGCCACAGCAACAAGGCTATAAGGAGAGCGTTCTTTCTACCCATACACCTGCTATTTCCTCATTTCAATGTTTTTACCCGGTAGGCACAGCGCACCTTACCTTTCAGCATCGCCCCCAGCTTGCCCTTTATCATTTGCTTGCGCAAGGGCGACAGACGATCTATGAACATCTTGCCCTCCAAGTGGTCGAACTCATGCTGCATCACCCGGGCCAGATAGCCCTCCACGATTTCGTCGTGCTCCTGCCAGTCCTCGTCCATATACTTCACGTGGATTTTCGTCCCACGACGGACCGACTCGTGGATGCCCGGCAAGCTGAGGCAACCTTCTTCCAGCGACACCTCTTCACCCGACACCTCCAGGATGTGTGCGTTGATATACGCCCTTCGGAAGCCCTTATACTCGGGGAAGTCCTCCGACAACACATCCAGATCAATGGTTACCACCCGTATCGGCAACCCTATCTGGGGAGCCGCCAGCCCCACGCCGTCGGCCTGGTCCATCGTTTCATACATGTTGGCGATTAGTTCCTTCAAGTTCGGATAGTCCGGGGTGATATCCTCAGCGACCTTTCTCAGCACCGGCTGTCCATACAAATAAATCGGCAGTATCATAGTTGCATTTTCCTTTTGTTGTTACACCTTATTATATATACGCTTTCCAAGCCGCATCCTCCGCCAGGCGCCATGACAGCCTCCTGCTCACAGCCCGTACTTTTTGCTCTCCATGTAGGATTGCAAAATGATGACAGCACTAATCTCGTCGACCAAAGCCTTGTTCTGCCGGGCCTTCTTCTTCAGCCCGCCATCCAGCATAGCGCGATGGGCCAGCACGGAAGTAAAACGTTCGTCTGCATACTCCACTTTCATGCCCGGAAGTTTTTTCTTCAAGGCGCGGACAAACGGCTCTATGTAAGACATGCTCTCGCTTGCCGTATTATCCATCTGCTTGGGCAACCCCACTACGATGCACTCTACCGGCTCCCGAGCCACATAACCGAGCACAAACGAAAGCAATTCGTGCGTAGGCACCGTAGCCAGCCCGTTGGCTATCAGCTGCAAGGGGTCACTCACAGCCACCCCCGAGCGTTTCCTTCCATAATCAATAGCTAATATCCTCGACACGAAAACAAGATAGTATCCGAGTTATACAAACACACTATGACCCTCAAGCATTCCGTGCTGAAAGTCACCTGCGGCATGGACTGCAAAAGTACGATTTATATTTGAAACCCGCTTCTCTTCTTTGTTGTATTATCTAAAAAGCCGCCAAAACCCTCCGCACCCAGCACTCCCGGTACTGCTTTTGCTCCGCAGCCCTCGGTTTTCCCACGCGACCGCGGCAAAATTGCCGCAAAAAAAAAAAAGAGGATGCACACTTGTGTGGCGTGCACCCTCTCCTATTACGCTTGCAAAGCTTTCATCCGCAGCAAATATGCCCGATGATGAAAAACTATGCCGTCAAAGTTTCTCCATCACCACGACGCGGTTCAGGCTGTCCTTGCCGAACATGTTGTCCGTACCGCCGTTGGCGACAATCTCCAACTGGTCCTTGCTTACGCCTTCGGCCACGAGAGCATCGTAGACGGCCTGTGCGCGTTGCTCGGTCAGACGCTGGTTGGTTGCTGAGCTACCCGTAGCCTTGTCAGCATAACCGGCAATGCGGTACTTCTTCTCCGGGTTGGCCTTCATCACCTTGGCAGCCATCTGGATGTTCACCTTGTCCTGGTCGGTGAGCTGTGCGCTTCCTATACGGAAGAAGAAAGCACGCGGACCGGCCACTTCGATTTCCTTCACCACTTCCTTCGTCTCGGGCACAACCTGCTGGGCTGTCTCCAGAGCGTTCTTCGTGTCGGCCAGGTCGGTCTGAGCCTGTGCCAGCTCTTCGCGGTAGCGGTTGATTTCCTCGTTCATGGCATCCTTCTCGGCCTGAGAGCTGCCACGGGGAACGAACTTCTTGCCGCCGAACGTGTAGGTTGCACCAGCCGTGATGTGCAGGTAACCATCCGTTCTGCCGCTGCTGTATGCGCCCAAGATAGCAGGCGTTATCTGGCCGCGAGCCTCCACGTCGATGGCCCAGTACTTGTTGATGTTGAACTTGGCACCCAAGCCCAGGCTGGCACCTACCAGCCAACGCAGGTCGTGGTTGACGGGAGCAGCCGTGTACTCCGTTCTGTATTCCGTGCCACCTTGTACAGGGGTTGCCACTGTATGCTCGGTCAACGCCCAGTCGCTATAGTTCTTCACGATGTTCACCGAAGGACCTGCGAAGAAGTTCAGTTCAAACAAGCGGTCGGGCTTGTATCCCAGGAACAGGTTCGTCAGGTTAACCATAGCGTCGGCGTTCAAGCCCACGTAGTTCTCCTTGCGGCTCACTTCATCTGTCGTCAGGAACGGATAAGCAGTCTTCTGCTTGGCCTGCCATCCGTAAATCTGTCCACGCACGCCCCACACCGGGTTGATGAGCTTACCCACCGACACGTTGATAAGCGGCGATACGGACTTTCCGAATTTCGTGTCCGGGTTAGCCGTTGCCTGCATACCTACGCCCACGCTGACAAAGAAGTTATCCTTCCAGCTCTCGCTGTCGTATCTCTCCTTGTCCTCCTGAGCCGAAGCAATGCTTGCAGCACCGGCCAACATCAAAGATAATATTAAGAATTTGCTTTTCATTGTTTTTCTCGTTTTTTGTTGTTCAACTCTTTTTTTGTTCCTGCCTTCGCTTTTCCCCGTCGACCGTGTCATTTCAGGCAAAACCTGAACATCAGCCCGCCGGTGAAATACTTCATCCGCTGCAATTCTACTTGCGCGTGCAGATGATTGAAAAGCAGATAAGTGGCACCCAACGCAAAATCCTTCGAATCGTACTCGGCTATCACCCGCAGCCCCGGCGCGAAGCTGGGATCGTAGGTTATACCCGCCGCGATGCCGTTCAGCTTGTATTCACGCCGCCTGTTGTACAGGTACGACAGATGAACGCCAATGTCTTCCCGGCCTATCAGGAAATGCTTCGTCGCCGCAAGGTAGAAACGGCTGAAGTAGCCGTTGCCACTCGTGGAGGCCACCACGTCGCCCGACGAGGTAAAGGGGTCGGATGTCCCCACCACCACTGCGGGTGTGTATTTCCAGAACTGTCCTTCTTTAAGAAGGCGGACGCGGACGGAGAAATACCGGTCCTGATTCGTAAAACCCGAATAGCCGTAAGGACCAAGGCCCAGAGCTTCCGCCTTGAACAGCGTGCAGGTGTACGCCACCTCAAGCCACGGAAAGAACGTCACATTCAGGTAATAATTGTACGTGTGGTAATACCACGTAGGAGGAGTTATCTCCTTGTTCAGAAAGTTGGCACCAAGCATCACCGTCTTGTCCTCCTGCATCTCTGCCGAGGGAGCATGAAGCAATCCTGTGACGCCATAGGTCAACTGAGCCGAGAGTACAGACGTACAGCATACGAACAGACAACTTATCAGAATTCGTTTCAGCATCGCGTCGTTCTCCTATAGACTGTACTCTCGGTTCATATTCAGCACAGCGGTTTAGAAGCCAGAGTCTTCCGTGCTACCATTGGCGATACCACCACCGGCGTTGCCGTTGCCATGTCCATGACTGTGGCTGTGGCCGTGGAGCAACGAAGTCCAGTCACCAACTTCAGCCGTAGCAGCAGCAGCGTGTCTCAAAGAGAACGTTACGACACGGTCGTTGATGGTGAACGTGTAGGTGATGATTTCAAAGTTCTGACGTACGCAGATGGAGCTTACAGCCGTCTGAGCCGGAACTTCGATTGTAGAAGTGAAGTCGCTCGTCGTCAGTTGGTCGGCAACTACGATACCGCTCTCTTGGAGCTTAGCCTCGATGGCGCCCTTAACCAGAGCTGCGGCAGCTTCGTTGGTGAACTGAGCGGCAATAGCCTCGTCGAGAGAAGTCTCGTAAACATAGCCCTCGGATACGGGATACGTTACTTCCATCGTCTGAGCCTCATCACTCTCGTTGCGCAGAACGCGCTCGTAGTCTACCGGTTCGCTGGTCTCTACCGTCGTCTCACCCTCTACGAAGTCGCCTCTCAATACGGCACGGAACTCGGAGAAGTGAGAGATGGACATCGTGTACGTGCCATTGCTCAGGATTACGTCGTTGTAAGCAGCGTTGGCCACATCGGTTCCCCAAGCACCATTCTGGTAGTATTCTACAGCCAGGTTGCCAAGTTCGCCATTGTACTCGTCAGCCCAAGTGAACTGGATAGGAGTAGAGAACTGAGTTCCGTCGGGGAAGCCATTGAAGGCACGCAGTACCATCGTAGAAGTAGCAGCCGAAGAACCACCCGATTCACCGGGGTTCTCTTCCTCTCTCAGGTCGCGGAATACCGAAACGGCACCCGTGAACGGATTACCCTGAGCATCGGTGATAACCGTACCCTGAGACAGAGACATCGTTGTCTCACCATCGGTCAGCTGAGTAGAAACATCTTCCGTAACCGTACCGTCCTCGTCAACACCCGGATCGACTACCGTACCGCTACCAGACTCAGAGTCAATCACACCATTGTTGATTACATAAGGCAAAGTAAAGTTCGTATTCACGTTAATGAGAGAACCCGTATAGATAGTCGGGTCGTAAGTTACGCTTACAGGACAAGTAACCACTGCTCCATTCTCGTCGAGTACCTCAATAGTGATATTCCATGTTTCTTCCCATGAATATGCTTCTTTTTCCACCGTGAACTGGAAATTATAGAAGCTACCAGAAGTGAACTGCGGCTGAACGGCATCGCTACCTTCAAACGTTATCTTATGAGCGTCAACCAATGTACCTCTCATATCAAGGATATTACCATACAATGTTACGGTATTCATTTCTACGACTTCCGTGCTTCTATTCAGATACACGTCAATCACATAGTTAGCCGTACCGCTTTCGTTCTTGGCTGCGGGCAATTCTACGAAGGCAGAATAGCTGTCATAGTAGCCGTGTTCTGTTTCACTATACAGTTCCACTGCCAAATTATATACGCCTGCTTCAACGCCTTCAATCACACCATCAACAGCCACATTGCTTCCAAGAATAATACTTGGCATGTAAGGTTTCAAGTTCTCCTTGTTCTCTGCATCGTAAACGTTTACATATACATTGTAAACCACATCCTTCAGTTCCTGCTCGGACTGTCTGTTCTCAAACACCAAAGTGAATACCTGATTGCCACAATTTGCGGTGTTGTAAATGGCAGAAGAAGCAGTTTCCTCTTCGCCTTGGCCGTTGGTCAGCGTGGCAACTACCTGATATTCGCCAGCGTCCTCGCTGGAGATGGAGAAGTAGAAGGAAGCACTGTTTGTCATCGTTTGTACGGCACTGCCGTTGTGCATCAGCTCGATAGTCTCAGCAATCAGAGACTTGCCATTCACGTCGACAATCGTACCGGAGAGTGAAGTGAACGTCTCTACATCCGGGTCAACAACTTTCTTAGACAGATAGATGGTAACCGTATAGTCCTCCTGCGTGCCCTCGGTAGCAACGTACTTCACCGGCAGAACCACCGTAGTAGTCTGGGCTTCGTACTCAGCCGTAGCAGCCGTGCGGACAACGACCGTCTGACCGCCTGCAATAACAGACTCGGCAGCAGGTTCTATAACCTGGATACCCGTTACGTCGGCACCCGTCTCTACATCTTTAAATGCATAGTTGAGCTTGTAGCTCACCAGATATTTGTCTTCCTGCTCAGGGTTGGCCTCAGTCAGAACTACCGACAAAGGATAAACAGCCGTCTGGCCATCCTCAATCTTCGTCAGCGTAACCGAGCGCTGAACCTGGTTGTATTCAGTTCCTGCGCTGAACGTCAGGGTTACCGTCTTGGTAGCCTCTGTAAACTTGGACACAGCGACAGAGTAAGCGCCATTCTGGCATGTCACCTGTCCTTCCGTAGCCGTAACCTGTGCGTTCGGAATGTTTGCACCTGTCTTGGAATCAATAACGGTACCCGTAATCGTATAGGTAGCGTCGGCCACGATAATCGGCTCGTCGCTACCCGGACCGAGCACGTCCAGACCATCATCCTTGTAGCATCCAGTGAAAGTCAAACTGGACAAAGCCACTGCGGCTAAAACCAATTTGGAATTAAGACCGCTTAAAAAACTTCTTTTCTTCATCACAATAAAATTAAAAATTTAGTATTTCCGACTTTATATAATATGGGTTGAAACTGTTCTCGCCCATAAAATTCTCATCTGCAGTCGAACGGTAGCCACGGTAGTAGTACTGTTCGTTTCCGGCATTGTACGAAAGGCCGAAGTGCCCGGCCGGCATCACCCTGGGGATATACCCGCGCCGCTTGTAGCGGTAGGGCGGCAAAGCTATCTGGAAGCGGAAACCGGCATTGGCTTTCACTCCCTTGGCCTTCAGCCCGTAGAAGCCTATGGAGGCATAACGGAAGTGGCGTATCATGTCGAAACGCACAGCCTTCTCTCCCAGCAAATACTGTGCCACGGACAACTTGGACTCCAGGTTGCGCCGGGGCCAATAAAAACTGGCCGCCAAAGCCCAGGTCCATCGGACGTTCGTGCCATACCGCCACTCGAAACCATCCCAACGTCCCGTGGCCGTGGCTCCTACGCGAGCCTCAAACGAAAAACGCTCATCGGCCTCAAGGGCATGTTTCACCCTTAAGTCCGCTCCGAAGCGTTCGTTGTTGAAAAGCCCCACAGTACCCGTCAGCCAGATGTTGTGAGGCAGGCGAAGTTCCTGTTGAGCCGTGATGAAACCGGGATGCACCCGTCCGGCACGCCGTCCGTACCCGTCGTTGTAGACGGGAATAACGACTTGCGCTGACAGTTTCATGCCCCGCCACAACGATATCTCGATAGCAGGCGAGAGGTTGAACAGCACTTGGTAGATTTGCGTTATCACCAAGTTCTTCAACGACAAGTCGGGATAGACCAGCACGTCAATCTTGTACAAAGAACTATTCTTCCGCTCTGCGCGGCGCACCGACTTCCAGCTTTCGCCAAGGTCGTAGCTTACCACCCAGTCGCGGCGTTCGGCTTGCGGCACCGTGTCGCCGATGATGGGTTCGTAGCAGAGTGACATTTGCGGCATGTTGTTGTCCAGCACAATGATGCGGCACGCCTTCTTGTCAGGCAGGCCCATCGACTGGATGACATCCACCGCCCGTCCTATGCCGATGCCGTTCAGGCGATAAGCGGAGTTCTGAAGCACGTAGACGCGCTCGTTGTCGTCTTCCGTCCAACCCACGTTCTCGAAGCCCATCTCTACCAAGGCATCCACCGTGGCATCGCCCGTTTGCCCGTATCCCAGCGAAGGGTACAGACAGCACAGAAGCAATACGGCGGACAATGCCAAGGACTTGATGCCTAAGCACTTCTCAGCAATGGAGCGTTCTATTCTCTTCATTCTTCACTTCATTCTCCTGTCTGCACGACACAAAACTTGGTGCAAAGATAGACGCAAAAACAATAACCGCAAAGGTTTTTATCTGTTTTTTTTGAACACCGCAAGTTTTTCAAAGACACGGGAAAACCCCTACATATTTATATATAAAGCAGTACAGAAAAAAAGCCGGACCGGACACCAAGATGTAATAAAAAAGAAATCGGGAAGGCCGCTCAGAGGCAGGCCCGGGAAGCTGCCCGAAGCCCCCTCCAGAGCTGCGGGAAGCCGCCAGGAGCGGACAGGTCTGCCCGTAAACGGGCATAGGAAACCCCGCCAACGGGCAGAGGTGCGCCTCCGGGAGAGCAAAGGCGTGGCCGGGCACAAGAATACATATCTTTCCAACACGGCATTCCAAGCCACCACGCCCGGCAGACCACCACCCGCCCCGATGATCCGGGGTGGAGGAACGCCCGGCAGCCAGGGCCTGGACTTCAACCCAAATCGGTCATTAGACCACCGACTTGGGGTTTGGTTGTCTTTCTTCGGTTTTCCAAGCCCTTTCGTCCCGCTGTCGGCATCTTGTCTGCCGCTTTGTCTCGGCATAGCCCGCTACGCCTTCGGCAAAGGTGGCGGACAATCTGCACGGCAGCAGAACGAAATTGCTTTGGACTCTAATGACCGATTTGGGTTCAAAGAATCTTGCGTCAGAACCGCAGCAAGCCTGCCCGGCAGAGACGCGGCAAAAGCCCCCGCCGACCGTCCGCCGGAGATGCTCGGGCAAGAAGACGGATTTGCATTTTTCGCCCCACTTGCGTACCTTTGCGCCACCCCGAAAGCCCCGGCCAGCCTGCCGGGGCGAACCACAACCAGACTCCGAAGAGGAACAAAGATGATAGACCGAGCAACCATAGACCGCATAATGGATGCGGCACAGATATACGATGTCGTGTCCGACTTCGTCACCCTGCGCAAACGCGGGGTGAACTATGTCGGGCTGTGCCCCTTCCACGACGACAAAACGCCGTCGTTCTCCGTCTCGCCTGCCAAGAACCTGTGCAAGTGCTTTGCCTGCGGCAAGGGAGGCAACCCCGTGCACTTCATCATGGAACACGAGCAGCTGTCCTACCCCGACGCCCTGCGCTACCTGGCACGCAAGTACCACATAGAGATAAAGGAACGCGAGCTGACCGACGAGGAGAAGCAAGCTGAGAACGAGCGCGAAAGTCTGTTTGTCGTCAACCAGTTTGCCAACGACTATTTCCGTCGCGCCCTGCGCCAGACCGAGGAGGGCAGAGCCGTGGGCATGGCCTACTTCCGCAGCCGTGGTTTTCGCGACGACATCATCGAGAAGTTCCAGCTGGGCTACTCCACCGGCGACCGCGACGCGCTGGCCCGTGAAGCCCTTGCCAAAGGCTACAAGGCGGAGTATCTGGTGAAGACGGGCCTGTGCTACGAGACGGACGACCAGCACCTGCGCGACCGCTTCTGGGGGCGCGTCATTTTCCCCGTCCACACCCTCTCGGGCAAGGTCGTGGCCTTCGGCGGACGCGTACTGGCCGCCGCCACCAAAGGAGTGAAAGCGAAGTACGTCAATTCCCCCGAGTCCGAAATCTACCACAAGAGCAACGAGCTGTACGGCATCTACTTTGCCAAGCAAGCCATCGTCAGGCAGGACCGCTGCTACCTGGTGGAGGGCTACACGGATGTCATCTCGATGCACCAGAGCGGAGTGGAAAACGTCGTGGCCTCGTCGGGAACCGCCCTCACCACGGGACAGATAAAGATGATA
This sequence comes from uncultured Bacteroides sp., assembly GCA_944321465.1. Taxonomy (GTDB): domain Bacteria; phylum Bacteroidota; class Bacteroidia; order Bacteroidales; family Bacteroidaceae; genus Bacteroides. Next base: position 54,377 of record CALULL010000015.1, on the reverse strand, counting down.
CACCGCTTCACCCCCAACCTGACCGTGCTCTACGACGGCGACGCGGCAGGCATCAAAGCCTCCCTGCGGGGCATCGACATGCTGCTCGAAGAGGGCATGAACATCAAGGTCTGCCTCCTGCCCGACGGTGACGACCCCGACTCCTTCGCCCGCAAGCACAACGCCACCGAGTTCCAGGCTTTCATACGCGAGCACGAGACGGACTTCATCCGCTTCAAGACCAACCTGCTGCTTGCCGACGCGGGCAGCGACCCCATACGCCGGGCCGAGCTGATAAGCGACATCGTACAGAGCATCTCGGTCATCCCCGAGGCCATCGTGCGCGACGTGTACATCAAAGAGTGTGCCCAGCTGCTCCACGTGGAAGACCGCCTGCTGGTGGCCGAGGTGGCCAAGCGACGCGAGCTGGAAGCCACCCGCAAGAGCGAGCAGCGCGAACGCGAGCGCCGACAGGCCGCTGCCGGAAACGCTCCCGCCGACACCGCTGCCGACACCGCCGCCGCCCCGCCTGCCACGCCGCAGGCCGACGGCTACGCCTCCTTCATCCCCCAGGAGGGAAAGGAGGGGCAGGAGTTCTACCGCTACGAGCGTCAGATATTGCAGATGGTCGTGCGCTACGGCGAACGGGTGATGTGCTACGTGACGGGCGAAGACGGCCAGGAGACTCCCCTCACCGTCACCGAGTACGTAGTGAACGACCTGCGCGAGGACGACCTTGCCTTCCACAACCCCCTGCACCGCCAGATGCTGGCCGAAGCCGCCGAGCACCTGGCCGAACCGGGTTTTACCGCCGAACACTACTTCCTCAACCACCCCGACCCAGCCATCAGCCAACTGGCCGGCGAACTGGTGAGCGACCGCTACCAACTGAGCAAATACCACTACAAGAACCAGAAAATCGTGGGCGACGAAGAACGGCTCTACGAGCTGGTGCCCATGCTGATGATCAACTTCAAGTATGCCATCGTGGACGAGGAACTGAAGCACATGATACGCGCCCTGCAAGACCCGGCCATAGGTGCGGACGATGCCCGCTGCACAGCCATCATGCGCCGCTACAACGAGCTGCGCGAGGTGCAGGGACTGATGGCCAAGCGCCTGGGCGACCGCGTGGTGCTGGGCTTCTGAGCGCACCCGCCTGCCACCGGGCGCACACCGCTGCCGCCGCCCGGCCCCCTACTCCAGCATGTAGCGGCGCGGCGAGCAGCCCACAGCCGCCTTGAAGTACTTGCCGAAGAACGACGGATTGCTGAAGTTCAACATGCCCGACACCTGCTGCACGGTGTAGCGGCGACTCTTGAGCAGTGCTTTGGCCTCGAGCACCACATAGTCCCTTATCCACTCGCTTGCATGTCTGCCGCTCACCTGATAGATGACCGACGACAGGTATTTGGGCGTGAGGCACATGCAGTCGGCGTAGAAAGCCATCTCGCGCTCCTTGCCGTAGTGCTGCCTCACCAGGTCGAGGAAGCACTCGAACAGCTGTTGCCGCCGCCCTTTGTCCGACTTCTGCGTCTGCCGGTGGTGATAGTCATGCAGCCACTGGAAGTTTACGCTGGCCAGTGCCTGCATGTAGCCCACCAGCGACTCGCGCACGAAGGCGCAACGGGGCTGTTGCAGCTTGGCACGCATCAGACCGTAGATGGCCAGCACCTCGTGCAACTCGTCCTCGGACAGGTGGATGCACGCCTGCTTGACGAGGAACTGCCTGAAGGACATAGCCATGTCCGAGTCTACCAAAGGCTGATAACGCTGTCCCGTGTAGGCCACCAGCCCCAGACGGCAGTCCGCGCTCAGCTCCAGGCACTCGCCGATGGAACCGGGCAGGACAAACAACACATCACCCCGGCACACCCGATACTCCGTCAGGTTAAGCCGCACCCGCAGGCAACCTTGTGTGCAAAACAGCCCCAGCGTGAAACACATCTTGAAGGGATAGGGCGAGGAGATGAAGCGCGTCGCGTCGTACACGTCGGTACCGACAAAGTTGTCGGACAGCACGAACTCGCCCCTATACGTCAACGTGCGCTCCGAGCCGGGCAGCATGAACAGCTCCAGGTCGCTCAGCGCAACGTCGCCTTTTGTCTTATCTTTCAGTTTTTCCATGCGCAAACATACGCAAAATAAACCAGAAACCGGGCTTGACAACTGCTGTTTTCTACGAACGCCCGACTTTTAGAGCGCTTTCGGCACACCCCGGAACGGCCTTCAGGCACAGCCAGTGCACCCGGGCAAAGCGGTCCGGCGCATCGTCCCCATGCCGTCCAATGGGGCAGACCTGTGCCCGCCGGATGGCACAGGTCTGCACGTCGGCAGGCACAGGTGTGCTCCCTGCCGGGCGCAGGCGTGCCACCCGCCAGGCTGAACCCAAATCGGTCATTAGACCACCGACTTGGGGTTTGGTTGTCTTTCTTCGGTTTTCCAAGCCCTTTCGTCCTGCTGTCGGCATCTTGTCTGCCGCTTTGTCTCGGCGTAGCCCGCTACGCCTTCGGCAAAGGTGGCGAACAATCTGCACGGCAGCAGAACGAAATTGCTTTGGACTCTAATGACCGATTTGGGTGAACACACGGCGCAGAGCCCCCGCCTCACGGCAAGCAAAACGGGCACGGACTGCGCAGAGCGACACATGGCTGTCCGACCCCGAGGGCCAACCGCCGGCCGCCGCACAATCCGTGCCCGCCCGGTTTCCGGCTGCCAGAGCCGGAAGCGTGCCGACAGCAGGGACAGCCCTACCGCTGGCGTATGAGGTTCATAAACTCTTCGCGCGTCTTGGCCTGGTTGAAGGCACCGGTGAAGTCGGAGGTCGTGGTGACGGAGTTCTGTTTCTCCACGCCGCGCATCTGCATACACATGTGCTTGGCCTCGACCACAACCATTACGCCCAGAGGGTTCAGGGTCTGCTGGATGCATTCTTTTATCTGCAACGTCATGCGCTCCTGCACCTGCAAGCGGTGCGAGAAGATGTCCACCACGCGTGCAATCTTGCTCAGGCCGGTTATGTAGCCGTTGGGGATGTAGGCCACGTGGGCCTTGCCGTAGAAGGGCAGCATGTGGTGCTCGCAGAGCGAGAAGAAGTCTATGTCCTTGACGATAACCATCTGGCTGTATTCCTCGCGGAACTTGGCCGAGAGGAGCACCTCGTGGGGGTCCATGCCGTAGCCTTTGGTGAGCGTCAGCATGGCTTTGGCCACGCGTTCGGGGGTTTTGAGCAGCCCCTCGCGCGAGGGGTCCTCGCCCAGCAGCGAGAGGATGCGGCTGTAGTGTTCTTGAAGCTCGCCGAGCGCGGGCGAACTGATTTCTTCTTTTCCTAACATGGAGTGACTGTAGTTTTGTTTCCCGCGTCCCTACCCTCGCGGGGAAAAGGGAGGCGGTTTGGAGGTTGTTACAAAGGTATGTTGATTTGGTCGCGCACGATGGCCGTCTCCTTGAACACGTCGGTAGCACGCAGGCGGCGCATGACGGCATCGGCTTCCTCGATGCTGCGGAAGTCGCCTACCCGGCAGAGCCAGCGGGGCGAATTGAAGAAGGCGTAGACGGGCAGCTCGGGAAAAGCGTCCTTCACCTGCGCGGCCACGGCATAAGCCTCGTCCTTGGCTCGCTTGGTGTTGTTGCCGGCATAGACTTGCACCCGGTAGCCGCTGGTGCGCAGCACCTTGCGTTCGCCCGAAGAGCCGGTGTTCGAGGCCGAGCCTATGAGGGCGGCGATGCGGGGGTCTTGGTGTATGACGACACGTCCCTGCCCGGGGACGTTGCGTTCCAGGCTTTCGACAATATTGCCTTGCGCGCGGGCCGCAAGGGCACAGGCCAGGCAGAGAGACAGTGAGAGCACAAGTCGTTTCATAGCGGACTGGAGTGTAAAAACAACCTCCCGCCACCCGGTCTGTACGAAGGAGCGGCGGGAGGGAAACAGGTTTATTTGAACGCGTCGATAATGCCCTTGAAGTCAGCAGCCTTCAGTGCGGCACCGCCGATAAGTCCGCCATCCACGTCGGGGTTGGCAAACAGCTCGCGGGCGTTGGAAGGCTTGCAGCTGCCGCCATAAAGAATGGAGCAGTTGTCGGCCACATCTTCGTCGTAGTAACCGGCTATCACGCCACGGATGAAAGCGTGCATCTCCTGAGCCTGCTGGGGCGTGGCCGTCTTGCCGGTACCGATGGCCCAAACGGGTTCATAAGCCAGAATGACCTTGGAAAAATCGGCGGGCGATAGGGCCAACACCGATGCCAGCTGCGTGGCAACTACTTCGTTCTGCTTGCCGGCCTCGCGCTCCTGAAGCACCTCGCCTACGCAGAAGATGGGGGTCAAGCCGTTGGCCAAGGCCAGTTTCACTTTCTCGGTGAGCATGTCTACCGTCTCATGGTAATAGGCACGGCGTTCGGAGTGGCCCAGAATGACGTACTTCGCACCGGTCGAAGCTACCATGGCAGCCGACACTTCGCCCGTGTATGCACCCGACTCCTTGTCGGCGCAGTTCTCGGCACCCACACCAATCTTCGTCGGGTCGACCAGAGGCACCACCGAGGCCAGATGGATGAAGGGAGTACAGATAATGACATCACAGGCGGGCTGTTCGCCAGCCAACAGCTCGTTCACCTCCTTGGCAAGGGCAATGCCTTCCTGGAGGGTTTTGTTCATTTTCCAGTTTCCTGCAACAATGTTTTTTCTCATTTTGTCAGTCTATTTAGTAAAGGGGTTATTTCCTATTGTTGTTTACGCCGTCCGGGAGCGGTTTCGAGTTTCCTGCGTTCGCGCCGCTTTATCACCAGAATGTCCAACCCCAACACCAACATGAGCGGCCCCACGAACCACAGGAGCACAAGCCCTACGGTATGGAGGTCGTCGCCCGGCTTCCGGGTACCCAAGGGCAAGGTGTCGAGGCTGCCCGTAAGGACATACTCGTCGGGAAGGCGGTTGTAGCTCCATTTATTGAGCACCACGCCCCCTTTGAGCAGCAGCAATCCGGGGTTTGAGCGGATAATGGTCTTCAAGGTGATGTCGTCTGTCAGACAGAACGGATACTCGGCACCGGTGCGGTCGCTCCACAGCTCGATGGACTCCACGGGCGAGGAAGTAAGCGCGTAGAAGCCATAGCCGTGCTCCACGCTGTAGTCGTATATCTCGTTGATGAGGTCTATGTAGCCGTCGTCGGCCTCCTCGATGCGGTGTGCCACGAGCAGAAAGGTGTAGCCCGGCGAAGAGAGCACACTGTCGGTAATGTCGCGCCCGCTTTCTACCTCGAGCATCGAAAAGTCGTGGATGGGCGGTTCGTACCCTTTCTCCTTCAGCTCGGTGCGCGCCTCGACGAACGTCCATGTACTGTCGGGATAATCGTCCAGCCCGAACTCCCGACGCTCGCCGTCCTTCTCCAGCACAAAGCGGGTCTCGAACACGCTTGGCTTGGCACCCGGCGGCACCTCCATCCCCTTCTTGATGTCCGCACCTATTTTATAAGGGCGGAAGTCCAGTATGGGGAGCGTGTAGAGGCAGTAGAACGACAGCACCACGACAAACAGCAGGGTGTAGAGCGACACCATCCACTCTATCTTCAGGGTAAGGAACCTGTAGATGTGCCGCCACCACCTGAACACCGAAACCGAAGCCACCAGCAACACTAGGTTCTTGCCGAAGGTCTGCCAGTTGGTTAGCACCAGCGCGTCGCCGAAACAGCCGCAGTCCGACACGGGGTCGGCTATGGCCAGGTAGAGCGTCAGAGGTGTCATAACGATCATGAGCAGCAAGGCCAGCGTGGTGGAAATCTTGCGCCGTATGCCGAAGAACAGGTAGACCCCCGTACAGAACTCCGCCGCCGCCAAGGCAATGCCCCCCAGCATCACCAGCACGGGAGGAAACCACGACGACAAGCCAAAGGCTGCCAGGTAATCCTGCAACTTATAGAACGACCCCATCGGGTCGACCGCCTTGACAAAGCCCGAGAAAGTAAAGACCACGGCCAGCAGGAAGCGGCACATGTTGGTCCAGGCCACGCACGCAATATGTCTCCTACGCCCGGTCTCCAAACTCCAGTTTTATTAAGCCGAACACGGCGTAGTTTATCATGTCCATGTAGTTGGCTCCCACGCCTTCGGAGGCAATGGTCTGCCCGTCCAGAGCTTCAATCTGCTTGGTGCGGTATATTTTCATCAGAATGAGGTCGGTATAGGAACTTATGCGCATACTGCGCCAAGCCTCGTCGTAGTCGTGGTTCTTGGCCAGCATCAGGTCGAGAGCCTCCTGAGCATACCGGTCGTACAGTTCCAGTGCCTCGGCGGGCGTGATGTCAGCCGTCTCGGCATAGCCCCGCTCCAACTGAACAAGGCCCACGATGCCATAGTTGACGATGGCCACAAACTCGGGACGCACCCCTTCGTCCACCAAGGCCACACCTTTGGTCTCAATACTGCGGATGCGATTGGCCTTGATGAGCAGCTGGTCGGTGACCGAGGTGGGACGCAAAATGCGCCAAGCAGCCCCGTAGTCGTGCAGTTTCTTTGCAAACAGGTCGCGGCACTGGGCTATGACATGCTCGAATTGCTGTTTTGTTTCTTCCATCTCTCGCTATTAAGTGCCTGCAAAGGTAGCAATAATCGGACAGAAAAAAAAGAGGGCACTCCCCAAAAAGGTTCGGGAAGCATCCTCCATACTAATGTATAAATACGAATAAATCGCTCTCGTGTCACGAGCACCTCAGCACCTGTCCCGGGCGCAGAATGGTGCGCGTGGAGATGTGGTTCAGTCTGCAAAGCTGGCTCACAGTGGTGCCTTGGCGGGCGGCTATCTTGGAGAGGGTATCGCCCCTCTTCACCTTATAATACAGGCCTTTGCCGCCGGTAGCCGCGTCTTTCTTCGACTTGCGGAACGTATAGGTATCGGCCACGATGTCCTGCTTCTCGAAGTCGAACATCTTTGCCGGGTCGAGCGCAATGCCCAGAAAACGAGTCTCGAAGTGCAGATGCGAACCCGTGGAACGGCCCGTGTTGCCTCCCAACGCGATGGGGTCGCCCGCCTTTACCAGCTGGTTTTCCTTCACCAGCTGCTTGGACAAGTGGCCATAGACCGTCTCAAGGCCGTTGTCGTGGCGTATGATGATGTACTTCCCGTAGCCCGTGCGCCGTCCCTGGTTCTTGACGATGCGCACCTTGCCGTCGAAGGCCGCACGAATGGTGTCGCCTACATAGACCTTGATGTCCAGCCCCTTGTGGGCGCGGCGACGACGCGGACGGTAGCCGAACACGTCGGTAATGCGCGTATGGGTGGTGGGCATACAGAAGCCCGTGAGGTCGAACGTATATTCTTCGGGGACTACGGCGTTGGCATAGGCGTGTGCCGTCTCGTTGCTCCAGCTCGGGTAAAGGTCGAAACCCGGGTAGAGCGACTGCTCGGCCTTTATCTGCTTCAGCAACGCCAGCGAGTCTACGCTCTTCAACTGCCGGTCTATAGGTGCCTGGCGGGCTATCAGGTCTTGCGCCATGCCATCCAAGCCTATGAGGGTCGCGGCCATCAGAATGACCGCTTTTATGCACTTCAATTTCATTTGTTGTTTGTCTATTCTCTACGATGTTGTGACACCTGCCGCACACCGGGTAGCGTCTGTTCCCAGCCCCTATCTCAGGGCAGATGCCGAAGCCCTTAAAAAAAAGCACTTCAAAGGTAGTATTTATCATTCATAAAACGAACGGCCTGTTAACGTTTTTTATGCACAGAATACCCGGACGCGGAGGAACAAGCATCATAAAACACAGATTATAAAGCGATTGCAAGAAACATGTTTTACAACATATCGCGCTATCCTGCCCTGTTTCGACCCTTCGGGAGAGGCAGGAAACAGCACAAGGCACAGCCCCAACCGGGCACACCTATGCCCGCCAGCGGACACACCTGTGCCAGTCGGCGGGCATTCCTTCACTCCCGAGGGGGCACAGGTGTGCTCCGGCGGGGACGTTCCGGCGGCTGCCGGTCCCGCATTGGGGACGCTTGCAAGGCCCGTCCGTCAGCGCGGCCCGGCAGCGGGTACGCCGTAGACATCGGCATAGATGCGGGCCACTACGCGGTCGTAGTCTTTCTGGCTGTCGAGCCCGCCATAAGCCATGAGGCGCATGGGCAAGTAGCCGTCACCCTGCCTGTAGGGAGGCTGCTCGTAGTCGTTAGGCCAGAGGCTGAAACCCTGCCGCTCGTAGAAGCCTACGCGGCGACGAGCCATCTCGTCCTCGGGCATCTCGACCTCGAGCACTACCGGACGCCCGGCCCCGGCACACCATTGCCGCAGCGCGTCGCGACCTACGCCACCGTTGCGCCGGGCTGGATCGACGGCAAAATGTTCAGCGTAGAGGAAATCGCCGAAATCCCAGTAGGTGAACAGCCCCACCGGCACCTCGTCCAGCAGGATGACGTTGTTGCAAAATTGAGGACGGGCATCGGTGTAGAGGCGCAGCTGCGCCAGGTCGCGATACTCCTCGGCAGGGAAAGATGCCTGCATAAGCCGCTCCATGTAGCCATAGAGAGCCGCGTCGGCTGTCGTGATGCGTTGAAATCGAATCATAAGTGTTGCGTTATGTTTGGTTAATGAATGGTTGTCTCGCCGATATAGAACTCCACCAGGCGACGTATGGCCCGCTGGCACACGGGGCAGAAGTCCGGGCTGTCGTTGGAACGCATACGACAGTCGGCAGCAGGCCGGTAGACCCCGCGCGGGGAATATCCCCCACCCTCGTAGACCCCCACCGGGTAGCAGCTGGCCGACCGCAGAGGCGTAGGAAGCGGAGTGCCCGGCGCAAGCAAGTCCTGCCACTTGTCCCCGAAGCGTACCAAGGTAGTGATGTTGGGTTCCCAAGGTTCCACGTCGGGCGGATAAAGCCCGTTCATCGCGTCGCCCTCGTAGCAGTACTCGTCGGCCAGCCCGGCAAAGCTATGACCGAACTCGTGCACCACCACCGGACCAAAGTCGGGATGATGGGCGGCGGTGAGCGTACAGGAGTTGTATATGCCTCCGCCCCCGTACTCGCCGGTGTTGGCCAAGACGACGATGTGCTCGTAGGGAATGTCCGCCACGGCATCGTGCAGGGCAAACAGGCGGGAGGTGGTAAGGTAGCGGTCGGAGTAGAAAGTGCTGAAGTGGGAGCCAAAAGCCGTCTGCTTCCATAGCCCCAAACGAGGAACACTGATGCCACTGTCGGCCGAAGGCGTGGCCACGGCCACGACGTTGAACCACCGGCGCAGCGACTTGAAAGGCTCATGGGCAAACAGGCTTTCGCAGGCAGTGGCCGCATCGGCATAGAACAAGGCGGTTTCTCCGGCGGTATAGCCTTCGGCCAAAATGACCACATCGATGCAACGGCGGGACGACCCGCTCCGCAACAGGGTCTTATGTGGAGGCAGAGCGGAGTCTGCACGATGGCGGATGAGAATGTCGTCGGGGGATACGCGGTGCGTCAAGGTGGCCTGCGGCTTGCGGTGCGCGTCGTACAGCGTGACGGTGACATCGACAGGCCTCAGCGGGAAAGGCAGCAGGCAGACATTCTCGAAGGCGCGGCAGACTGCGCGTGCCTCGGCTGTCTCCAGCCATTCCTGAAAGAGAGAGGAGAACGAATGGCAGTAAACGACCTCGCCGCTGGCCACATCGGTCATCACCACCTGCCCGTTGCCCTCCAGCGGGAGCTGCGGCAGGTTGTGCCTCCGACCGGCCCACCGGGGCAAGGACGACAGCCCGCTCACGCTGACAGCAACGTGCGAGGCGTCACCGGAAAAGATATAGTCGACCCGCAACGTGCTGTCGGCAAAACAGGCATCGAAATCCTGCGCCTCTGCCACAGCGGCAAGCAGTCCCAACAGCAAAGCGAAAAACTTTCTTCTCATAAAAAAACAAGCATCAGACACGGCTTCAGCAACAGACTGAAACCGGCGCAAAGATAGCTTCTCGGGACATTATACACAACGCAGGATGTAAAAAAGGTGAAAAGGCGTTGAAAACTCGCTCTTTTACCATAAGAAAAGTGACAAATCGTATTAGAAGTAAAGGAAAAAACCGCTAACTTTGCAGCGTCAAAACTATGCTAAGAATAGGAAGACACCACATTTACCTTTTAATTGAAATTATAAAGCAATGGGACATCACCAATTGGATTCTTTAGACGAACAAATTTTGAAGTTGATTGCCAACAACGCACGCATCGCTTTCCTGGAAGTGGCGCGGGTATGCGGTGTATCGGGAGCAGCAATCCACCAACGGGTGCAAAAGCTCACCAACCTGGGAGTACTGAAAGGCTCGGAGTTTATCATAGACCCGGAAAAAGTAGGATATGAGACGTGCGCCTACGTAGGCATCTACTTGAAAGAACCAGAGTCCTTCGATGCCGTAGCCAAGGCGTTGGAGAAGATTCCCGAAGTAGTGGAGTGCCACTTCACTACGGGCAAGTACGACATGTTCATCAAGCTCTATGCCCGAAACAACCATCACCTGCTGAGCATCATCCACGACAAATTGCAGCCGTTGGGGCTGGCCCGTACCGAGACGCTGATTTCCTTCCGCGAAGCCATCAAGCGGCAAATGCCCATCATGTTGGACCTGGAAGACGGCCAAGGTTCGGAAGAACAATGAAGGCAGGCAGACTGAAGTGCCGCAAATCAGCGTCGCACGTAGTCGACAAAGGCATAAGAGCAGGGATGCTTCTCGTCCGAGGGACGCGCATCCCTGCTTTTTTCTGTCCACACACCGGGGTCTACGGGAGGGAAATAGGTGTCGGCCCGGGGGGCTTCCGCGTCAATCTCGGTGAGACAAAGCTCCGTGGCCAGCGGCAGGGCCTGCCGATAGAGGCTGGCACCGCCAATCACATAAACCTGCTCGCCGGGGTGGCAGTGCGACAGGGCTTCTTCGAGGGAGCGGTAGGTCTCGGCTCCGGGAAAGGCCGCATCCGGGCGGGCGGAAAGAACGATGTTGCGACGGTTGGGCAAGGCTCCTTTGGGTAGCGACTCAAAGGTCTTGCGCCCCATGAGCACGGTGTGGCCAGTGGTAAGGGCCTTGAAGCGTTTCAGGTCGTTGGGAAGCCAGAAGAGGAGCTTTCCCTCGCAGCCTATCGCCCGACGGCGGTCGAGAGCGGCTATGATGCTTATCGGAAAGGGATATGCGGGTTGTGACATACGGGATGAATCTTAAACGGACACTTGTCCGGCTATGTGCGGATAGGGGTCGTAGCCCACAAGTTCAAAGTCTTCGTAACGAAAGGAGTAAAGGTCGTCCACCTCAGGGTTCAGGTTCATCCGTGGCAGCGGACGGGGCTGGCGCGTCAGTTGCAGACGTACCTGGTCGAGGTGGTTCAGATAGATGTGCGCGTCGCCTATGGTATGTACGAAGTCGCCCGCCTGCAAGCCTGTCACCTGAGCCACCATCTGCAACAACAGCGCATAGGAAGCGATGTTGAAGGGCACACCGAGAAAACAATCCGCGCTGCGCTGATACATCTGCAAGCTCAACCTTCCCCCGGCCACGTAGAACTGGAAGAACATGTGACAGGGAGGAAGATTCATGCGGTCGAGGTCGGCCACGTTCCACGCGCTCACTACGATGCGCCGCGAGTCGGGATTGTGCCGGATGGTCTCCACTGCCTGAGTCATCTGGTCGATGAAACCTCCGCTATAGTCGGGCCACGAGCGCCACTGGTAGCCGTAAATATGCCCCAAGTCGCCGTCGGCACCTGCCCACTCGTTCCAGATGCGGACTCCGTGCTCTTGCAGATACCGTACGTTGGTATCGCCGCGCAGGAACCACAGCAGCTCGTAGATGATAGACTTCAAGTGGAGTTTCTTGGTCGTGAGGCAGGGAAAGCCTTCGGCCAGGTCGAAGCGCATCTGATGCCCGAACACGCTGATGGTGCCCGTGCCCGTCCGGTCGGTTTTCCGCACGCCTTCGTCCAGAATGCGCTGCAACAGGTCTAAGTATTGCTTCATGTGGAGTGTATGCTGTTGTGAAACGGGGACAAAGATACGCCTTTTTTTGAATGTCCGGCGACAGAACGAAGGCAATAAATGCAACCAGGACGGCCGCTCCCTTTCCCACGCACCGGCAACCGCCTGTCCTCAGGCCATCGAGGCAACCTTCCGGTAGACCAAGAAAAGTGCCACCACAACTACAGCCGCCAGCGAGCCAAGGTCCGCCTGTGTCCAGTCCGTATGCGCCAGGGCCTCCACTCCCTGCCGCAAGGCACCGAGCAAAAGCCCGGCTCCGTCGAAAGCCACAAACAGCACGACGGCCAACGTGCAGCAGCACGCCGACCAGATTTGCGACAAGCGGAGGTCTCTGTCGGGCAAGCGGCGCATCACCCGACGCGTAAAGCCGTCGTCGGCCACGTCCTGTTTGCACGAAGCGAACAGTTCCTTCAGCATCTTCTCGTCTTTATCAGTCGTCATATCCGTTCTCCTTTAAGTATTTGGCCATTTTCTCCTTGGCACGTGCCAGGTGGCTTTTGACCGTCCCCGAGGGACAACCCGTCACGGCTGCTATCTTCTCTATGCTTTGGTCTTCCATATAATATAAGGTAATGCACGTGCGCTCCACCTCGCGCAGCCGCGCCAAAGCCTGATAGAGGTCCATGCGACACCCCACGTCGGGCTGTTGCGCACTGAGCTGTGCGTCCACCCCGGCCGTGTCCAGCGGGTCGGTGTCCTTCCGGCTGCGAATATAGTCATAAAAGACGTTATACGCAATACGGTAGAGCCACGTGCTGAAACCGGACAACCCGCCAAAGGACTCAAGGTGCGTGTAGGCTTTCAGAAAGGTGTCCTGCGCCAGGTCGTCGCTCAGCGCCGTGTCGCCGCACGTCAGGTTCAGGAAGAACCTGCGCACAGGCGACTGGTAACGCCGCACCAGGCGGTCGAAGGCACGGGTGCTGTGGGCCACCACCACCTGAGCCACCAGCATCGCGTCGCTAAGCTGCGTCGTCTTCATTGCCGCTACCGTCGTTTGCGTTCTCCGTGCGGGTGGTTCCGCCCGGCTGTGTGCCACGTTTTTTCCCGGGGGCTGTGTAGTAGATGACGAGCTGCCCCACCCCGGCCAGCAGAACCATAAGCCCGATGCTGCCCAGCACTGCCCCGCCTATCAGCGAGAGCAGGACACTCAGACCCAGACCCAGGCAGACGTTCGAGATGCCCTTGGCCCGCAGGTCGCGGCCCTCCTTCTCGAACATGCCCGGAGGCAGCGGCTGCCCCTTCTCCAGGGCCAGCTCGGCCAGCCGGTACTTGGCCCGGCGGTTGCGGTAACTCAAGTAGAAGATGAGGAACAGAACCAGGCACGGCACCCCAAAGACGAAGAAGAACACGACGGCTACGGCCAGCACCTCTGCGGCATCCGACTTATGCAGCCAGCTGTTGCCGAACGAGCCGGATACCGACGAAATCACGCCGCCGGAGGAGTTGCCTCCCGAACTGGTCACCGACGAGTACCAGCCGCCGGAAGAGTCCTTGCCCACATAGGTCGTCACGCTCAGCGTGTCGGCATCCTTTCCGAGCACGACGACGCGGCTCGTGCGTCCCTCGGCATCGCGTTCCACAATGGTGTCTGTCTGCTGGGCCAGCAACGGCAGCCCGACAGAGAAGGCCGCCAGCAAGGCAATAATCAGTCGTTTCATATCGTCAGTTTTAGTAGTTCCATGCTTGCGGGCAGCGGCCTTTTCCCACCGGGAACCGCCCTCTGCCCCGCTTTCTTTGTGCCTTAGACGCAACTGCCGCCCCCGAAAGTTGCAAAGGAAGGATATTTTTTCGACATTTGCCCCGCCCGGGCAGCCCTTTCCCCTGCTGCGGGCACAGAACAGCCAGCTCCTGCCGACCGTCGCCAGGCCCTCGGGCAGCGGGCTATCCACGCACCAAAACACATCGCCCCATGACACTACCCGAAGACTTCACCCGCTACGCCACCCGCCTGCTCGGCCCCGCCGAAGCCGACGAGTTTCTCCACTCGCTGCAAACAGAAGCCCCGGTCAGCCTCCGCTGGAATCCCAAGGCCGACCACCTGCGCCCCAGCGGGCCGACACCCGTCGCCTGGTGCGACACCGGCCTATACCTCGACCGCCGTCCCGCGTTCACCCTCGACCCCCTACTCCATGCGGGCTGCTACTACGTGCAGGAAGCCTCGTCGATGTACCTCGAACAGGCCCTGCGCCGCTACGCCGCAGGAGCCACGGTCGCCCTCGACCTCTGCGCCGCCCCGGGGGGCAAGTCCACCCACGCACGCAGCCTGCTGCCCGACGACTGCCTGCTGGTGGCCAACGAAGTGGTGCGTCCCCGCTCGCTGGTGCTGGCCGAGAACCTCACCAAGTGGGGGCATCCCGCCGTGGTGGTCACCAACAACGACCCTGCCGACTTTGCCCCGCTGGAGGACTTCTTCGACCTCATCGTGGCCGACGTGCCCTGTTCGGGCGAAGGCATGTTCCGCAAAGACCCCGCCGCCGCAGCCCAGTGGAGCCCGCAGGCCGTGGAGAACTGCCGCCTGCGGCAACGGCGCATCCTGACGGACATCTGGCCCAGCCTGCGCCCGGGCGGACTGATGGTCTACAGCACCTGTACCTACAACACCGCCGAGAACGAAGAGAACGTCCTCTGGGCCAGCCGGGAGCTGGGAGCCGACATCCTGCCGCTCGACTCTCCCCCCGCCTGGGGCGTGACGGGCAGCCTGCTGCCCGGGGCCGACGTGCCGGTAAGCCGCTTCCTGCCCCACCGCACACGCGGCGAGGGCTTCTTCCTGGCCGTGCTGCGCAAGCACGGCGATGCCCCCCGCTGCCAGCCCGCACGCGCCGCCAGCCGCAAGGCCAAGGGCCGCAAGGGCCAGACAGCAGCCCCGTCGGTCCCGGCCAAGGCCGTGGACGCAGCCTTGGAGGGCTGGCTGGCATCGCCCGCCGACTTCCGTCCCGCCATGCCGGGCACGGACATCTGTGCCTTCCCCGCCCGCTTCGCCGCCGAGCTGGAGGCCCTGCAAGCCGTCCTGCGTGTGCTCGGCGCGGGCATCCCCCTGGCCACCCCACGGGGCAACAGCCTGCTGCCCGCCCACGGGCTGGCCCTGAGCACGGCTCTGGCCACCGACGCTTTTCCCCGAGCCGAGACAGACCTCGACACCGCCCTGGCCTACCTGCGCCACGAGGCCATCGCCCTGCCTGCCGCCCCACGGGGCATCGTGCTGCTCACCTACCGCGACGTGCCGCTCGGCTTTGCCAAGAACCTGGGCACACGGGCCAACAACCTCTACCCGGCAGAGTGGCGCATACGCACGTCGCACACCGAGGGTGCCAACCAAGCATGGTAGACACCCGCCCCGGCCTTGGCCCCGCATTTCGACCTCTCCACGCACCATCCTTGACAAGTATTTGCTACTTTTGCACCCCGAAGAGGCACATCACCCCGCGACGCGCCCCCGCCCGGCAGGCTCCAGACACCCCCGAACGGGCAAAGGTGCGCCAGGCCGGGAGCAAAGGTGTGCCGGCAAAGGGGCAGAGGTGTGCCCGGAAGCAAGCGAAGGAATGCCCGCATCCCCCGCCATAAGCCCCACGACAAGCACACAGACAAACAAACACAACGATGAACGAACTAAAGAAACTGCTGTCCGAAGAGTGCGTGTACCAGCTGCGCGACGACGTGATGGAGCGTTTCCTGAGCCTCGGAGAGGAAGTCAGGCTGAAGCCCAAAGAAATACTGGTGATGAGCGGGCGCGTGAACCCACACGCCTATATCCTGAAGGAGGGCATCCTGCGCAACACTTATCTGGAAGGACTGAAGGAAATAACCGTGGGCTTCGCCCTGCCCGGCACAATGGCACTGGACATCCACTCCTACTACATGAACCAACCCGCCTTCTTCCAGATAGAGGCCTGCTGCGAAAGCGTAGTGCTGAAAGTCACCAAGGAGAACTTCGACCACCTGCTGCAAGAGTCGCACGAGTTTGCCCTGTGGGCACTCAGCATGACGCAATGCCAGCTCTACTTCTACGAAATGAAGAAATCCGTCATCAACGGCGATGCCAAGGAACGCTTCCTGTCGCTGTGCCGCAACCGCCCCGAGATTGTAGCCAAAGTCCCCCTCGGCATGATAGCCTCCTACCTGGGAGTCACGCAGTCTTACCTGAGCCGATTGAGAAAATCCCTATTTTCGGCAAAGAAAAAGTGAAAATTTGACATAGTACAAAAAGATTTCATTCTCTTTTCTATTAATTTGCGGGTAATAGTTGACAACCCAATGTTGAATTCAAAAACTGTTATCCATGAAAAGAGCATTATTACTACTGGCTGCGCTTGCGCCCGCCCTGCTGTGCCAAGCCCAACAACGCTCACCCGAGGAGGCTACGGAGGTAGCACGCAAGTTCTTCTCACAACGCACCGCCACCCGCTCGGCCTCCGAGGGGTTGCAGCTGGTCGCCACGTCGGCCGACCTGCTGAGCGCAAATGCTGCCACCCGTTCGGCCAACACGGCTGCCTCGTTCTACGTGTTCAACAACGGAACGACGGGCTACGCCGTAGTGTCGGGCGACGACCGCATGAAGCCCATCTTGGCCTACTCGGACCACGATGCGTTTGCCACTGAAGGACTTCCCGAGAACATCGTCTATTGGCTGTCCTTATACGACACCGCCTACCAGGATCTGCAAGTCGGCAGTCCCGAGAAGAAAGAAATGAGGCTCACCACCAAAGCCGAGTTGCCAGCCACCGTAGAACCGTTCCTAAAGACTAAAGACGGGGAAGAAATCCTGTGGGACCAGTCCACCCCCTACAACAACCACTGCCCGTCCTTTGGCGGCGTATCCGGCATGACAGGATGCGTGGCTACCGCAATGGCCATGATTATGAAGTACTACGAATACCCGGAAAAGGGCATAGGCACCCATTCCTATTCACTGAGCATGGGCTTGAACGGCACTTTCACAATATCCTTTGACTACGAAGCCAATCCTTTTGACTGGGCCAACATGCTCCCCACCTACCAGGAAGGAGCCTACAACCAGGCGCAGGCCGACGCCGTAGCCAACCTGATGTTTGCCACCGGCGTATCGGTAGACATGGTCTACGGCTCCTACTCGTCGAGTGCAAGCAGTGTGTCTCCCACCTCGGCTTTCATCGACATCTTCGGCTACAACGAGAACACGGCCCTCGTAATGCGCAACTACTACACGTCCGACGAGTGGATGCAGATGCTGAAGACTGAACTGGCAGCCAAACGTCCCGTGCTCTACGGCGGTTCGTCGGCCAGCGTGGGACACCAGTTCGTGTTCGACGGATACGATGCCAACGACATGGTACACGTCAACTGGGGCTGGAGCGGCATGAACAACGGCTACTACGAGGTAGAGAGCCTCAACCCCGAGAGCACAGGCATCGGCGGAGGCGAAGGCGGAGGCTACGTAATGGGGCAGACCATGCTCATCGGCCTGCAACCCACTTCGGAAGGAACGACCTACACGTCGCACTTCGTGGTGCAAAAGTCCATCACCGTGAACAACATGGACTGGACCGTGGGCGGATACGGCTACCAGGGCCCCCTGCAACTACAGAAAGGACAGGACTTCACCATCGGGCTTAACTCGCTGGGCAATGTCTCCGGCCGCTTCGAAGGCGGCGAGATAGGCGTGATTGCCGAGAAGGACGGCGAGCGCATCCTGCTCTCGTCCAACTACCTCGACCCCATGACAGCCGGACAAGCCTATGCCTCCTACAAGCTGCTGGCCTACCTGGCACCCGAGCTACAGGACGGCACCTATGCCGTCTATGCCGCCACCAAGGGCGACCGGGAGCAGGACTGGAGCCGCATACGAAGCGCGACAGGACACACAAGCAAGCTGACGCTCACCGTGGAAGGCAACAACTGCACAGTGACTCCAAGCGAAGAATACTTCGTGCAATACACCACCATCGGGGCATTGCCCGTCACGCCCATAAGCGAGAAATTCTACTCGGGGCTGCCAGCACAGTTCAAGATGACGTTTGCCAACCAAGGCAACGTAGAATTCAGAGGACAAGTGTTCGCCCTCGTCTACCAGGATGGAAACATAATAGGAGGAGTAGGCACCAACATGGTACAACTCGCACCGGGAGAAGTACAAGAAATAATAGCCGAAGGGGACCTGGTGATGAACTTCAACAGCAGCTCGTATGCTCCTATACCAGCCGGTAGCTACGAAGTGCTACCCGGATTGACGTGGGGTGACTACACTCTGACACTCGGCGAACCCGGCAAGGGTACTCCCATAGAAATACAACCATTGGCCGACATACAGCTGGACGAAGTAGGAGTGGAACGCGAGACATTGGCCGCTAATGAGACACAGAAGGTGTTTGCCAACTTCTCGCTGTCAGGAGGCGACTACTACACAGGAAGCCTAGCCTTCGCCATAGGGCCGGAAACTGCGTCTTCGCTCCCAATGACAGGTGGAATCGTGGAGTTCAACGAACCCACCCCCACTTGGAGTTGAATGTCCCGATGTCGGAACTGGTTCCCCAGTACGGGCTGGGCCGCTACGTGGTTCTGGTGTGCCAATACACCAATGGGCAATGGATGCAGATGAGCGACAAGGTGGCCTATTTCGAGGTAACCGAGGCTTCGGGCATTGACGAGGGACAAGGAACCGCCAAGCTCGAAGTGCTGGAACAACCGGCAACGGACATCCTGCGCTTCAACGCTCCCGCAGGAGCCACAGCCTGCTCCGTCTTTGACAGCTACGGACGACAAGTCCTGTCGCAGCCCATTGACGCAGGAGCCGAAACGCACACGCTCACCGTTGCCCATCTGCCCGCAGGACTCTACATCCTCGTGCTCAATACCGACGACGGACGCACGCACACCGCCAAGTTCCTGAAACGGTAAGCAGACTCCCGTACAAGCAAAGGCGGGACGGAACAAGGGGACACTCCCCGGCCCGTCCGCCCCGCCCGCTACCAACACAATTTCAAACATATTCACTCTTAATACATAACGTCCTATGAAACGAACATTCACTACAGCCCTTTTGGCAGCAAGCGTCTGCCTGTATGTTCCGGCTTCTGCACAAGAAGCTCCCGAACTTGCCCAACAAGACCAAGTATTGAAACAAATGCTGGGCATCGTTTCCCACACCGCACAGACAAAAACCGATGCCGACGAAGACTATCTGGCCACCCCCTTCCGGCCGTCCATAATAGAAACGACCAACGAACAGGGAGAACCGGTGTGGCGATATGTGGACAACTACGACGAGACAGGAACCTACCGGAACCCGTATGACTACGGCTGCGTGCGCGTACAGCAGAGCTGGGATGCACAAGCAGGCCAGTGGGCCAACGTCATGCGCCTCAAAGCCATCTACGACGAGAACGACAACATGGTGATAGTCTACACCGACCGTGGTCAGGAAGATGTATGGCGCAACCAGTACCGGGTCGTCATGACCTACGACGACCAGCACAACATGCTCAGCTCAAGCCAGGGAACCTGGAACGGACTGGAGTATGAAGACAATTTGCGCTGGACAAACACTTACGACAACGCCGGACGGCTGATAGAGCAACAGTACGAAAACTACGCCAACAACGAATGGAGCAAAGGCTTGCTCATCAAGTGGGCCTACGACGAAGCCGGAAACGAAATTTACCACGAATACATATCCGCCAACGGGCAATCCTCTTCGAGGACAGACCGCACCTACGACGACAACGGCAACCTGCTGAGCGAAACGACCCAGTCATACGGTGTCAACTCCGCTCGCCTTACCTACACTTACGACGCGAACGGGAACTGCTTCTCCAACACGCAGGAGAAATGGAACGCCAACAAAGAAAGCTGGTATGCAGTAATACAAATCCTTTCGGAATACGACGAGGATGGGCAAATTGCAGTAGAGACCACCTACACCCCTGCCGACAGTCTTCCCGCAACCGAAACCGAGTGGGCACCCTACCAGAAGAAAGACTACATGTATTTCAGCAACGAGCAAAGCCACGGCTACCAGTTCATACTCTCCGTATGGGATGCCGAGGACGAGACCTGGGTGCAACGCGACCGCGAAACGAGGAACTTCAACGACAGGGAGCAGCAGACCAACTGGGCCAGCGACACGCTGAACGTCAACAACGGCATGTGGGAAACCACCGTGCGCGAGACTCAGACCTACGACGCGAACGGCAACCGGACACAATACCGTTACCAACAACGCAACCCCAACGGCTCCACGCCCGAGGACTTCTTCACGAACCTGACGGCCTTCGACTACACCTACGACGAGAACAACAACTGTACCTCCGTGAAGACCCTCAAAAAGCAGGCTAAGGACTACATAACCGTGTACTACAACAACATGGCAAGTTCGTGGGGAGCAACCGAATACGACTCTTGGAACACGTCGAAGATAGAGTATCTCGACCTGAACGACTACGTGATGCCTGAGAGCGTAAGCCTGGGACAAGAAAAGGTGACCATCAAGCGCAACGAGACCCTTGCGCTGCAAGCCAACGTACTGCCCGAGAACACGACGAACAAGGAAGTGCACTGGCAATCGCTGAACGAGGACGTTGCCAGCGTAGACGTGGACGGCAACGTGCGCGGCCTGCGCGACGGCACAGCCACCATTCAGGCCACCACGCTCGTGGGACTGCTGACGGCGAGCATCGAAGTGGAGGTGTCCAACAACACGGGCATAGACCAACAGCAGACGGAATGCTCCGTAGTGGCCGAGGACGGCACGATACGGATTGCAGGCGACGGCATAAGCTACGTGCGCATCTACAGCGCAAACGGCATCCTGACAGCCGAGCATGGCCCCGTGACGGGCAGTTGCAACATCTCGACAGCCGGATGGGCCAATGGCCTCTACGTGGCCGAACTGCTGCGCGACGGCAAACCAGAAACCTACAAGCTACTTGTCCGATAACCTGACCGCCCCCTGCCAGCCAACCATGAGGCCGACAGGGGGCACCCTGCGGCCAAGAGCCTGCCGGACATAAGACGAAAAGGGCGGAAAGCCACTATGCGCTTTCCGCCCTTCTACATTCATTTTATATAAAGGTGTTGTTTGCTTCTGAAAAGAGGAGTGCCAAGCACTCCAGTCCTGCATCCCAGCCCCCTAAGGGAGGCAGACAGGCTCACTCCGTTGCCGCCGTCGAGGCACGCAACTTCTGCAACCTGCCAAGCAACGCCTGACACATCGCTCCGTTGCCCATAGCACGGTAGCGACGGATGCGGTATTGCAACAGGGCAGTCTCGCTTGTGTTTGTTCTCATCTTTTTTCCTCCTTCTTTGCTGATGTCCCCGCCTTTCGGGGACCGTTTCTATTTTCTATTTTTCTATGTTTTCAGTGCAAAGATAGGGCTTTTCCCTTAAAAATATGTTGTATAACATAAAAACGCACCCGTTCGGCCCTTCTTTTCAGCTCTTTTAACGAAATGCGTTGCCAAACCGTGACAGCCGCCCCCGCAACACCCCTTCCCGGCCCGGCAACCGACAGCCCCATGCCGACGGGCACGGACAGCCCCTCCCACAGCGGGCACAGGTGTGCCCGGACAGGAGCAGACCTGTCCCAGCAAACGGGCGCAGGTGTGCCACCGAGGCAGCACACCTGCGCCCGCTGCCCCCTGCCGCAAGGCCGTCCGACGGACAGGGAAACAAAAACAACGGGCTGGGGGGGAGCGCAATCGGGGACTTATGCGTATATTTGCGCCAACAACCCGCACTCCCCGCCAGGCATCGGGAACGTGCCGGACCAACTACTAAAAAGACACACTCATGGGATGCTTTCTGAACTTGTTATGGCTTCTGCTGGGCGGCATCGCCGTGGCAATAGAGTACGCGGCATCCAGCCTGCTGCTGATGATGACCATCGTAGGCATACCCTTCGGCATGCAGACGCTGAAACTGGCCGCGCTGGCCTTGTGGCCCTTCGGCAAGGAGGTGCGTGCCACCGGGCCGACCACCGGTTGCCTGCAAGTGCTGATGAACGTGCTGTGGCTCGTTCTGGGCGGCCTTGCCATCTGTGCCACCCACCTGCTGCTGGGTCTGCTGCTGTGCATCACCATCGTCGGGATACCCTTTGGCCGCCAGCACTTCAAGCTGGCGGGGCTGGCCCTGTCGCCCTTCGGCAAGGAGGTTGTGGAAGCCTGAGCTGCCCCCGCAGGCAACGGGCGGGCAACGGCACTGCGGCCAAGGCTGTGTCCGCCGGACTTTTTGTGCGGGCCAACAGCAACGCCACGTCAAAAGTATTTTGTACATTTGCCCGCGTGTCCTATGCAACATAAGTATAGGACACCGGCATCAGACAAACTACACTGCACCATGTCCACCACACCATCGACCATCCTGCTGGGAGCCATTGCGGGCGACGTGCTCGGCTCGGTCTACGAATGGCACAACACGAAGCGCACCGACATCAACCTGTTCGACCCCCGTTGCGACTTTACCGACGACACCGTGATGACCATAGCCGTAGCCCGATGGCTGACGAGCGACCCCACCCGGCACCCCCACACGCTGACAGCCACCATGAAAGACCTCGGCCGCCGCTACTTCGACCGTGGCTATGGGGCACGCTTCTTCCGCTGGCTGCACGACAGCCGCTCCCTGCCCTACAACAGCTGGGGCAACGGGTCGGCCATGCGTGTGAGCGGCGCAGGGGCAGCGGCTGCGACGCTGGAAGAAGCCTTGCTGACAGCCGAAACCAGTGCAGCCGTCACCCACAACCACCCCGAAGGCATCAAAGGGGCACAAGCCACGGCAGCAGCCATCTTCTTGGCACGCACGGGCAGCTCCAAGAAGGACATCCGCCAATATGTAGAAAGCACCTTTGGCTACGACCTGCACCACACGTGCGACGAGCTGCGCCCCGGCTACCAGTTCGACGTGAGTTGCCAAGGCAGCGTGCCGCAAGCCCTCATCGCCTTTCTGGACAGCACGGACTACGAGCAGTGCATCCGCCTGGCCATCTCGCTGGGTGGCGACAGCGACACCATAGCCTGCATGGCGGGCGGAGTGGCTGCGGCCTGCTACGGCACAATGCCGCAGGACATCGTGTCCTTCGTGCTCCGACGGCTGCCGCAGGAGTTCCGGCAGGCGATGCAGGAGTTTGACAGTCTGTTCGGCCCCCGTCCGTAAGACAGCAGCCGCTGGACAATCGCGCCAGATGGCGGAAATGCCAATCGGCAGGGCACCTTGCGGCAATCCAGGACCTGCCTCGGCATCCCCCCTGACAGCCAAGCCCCCGAAACGTCCCACACCCACCGGACGGACGTGCGCGGCGTACCCGCCCGAGGAGATACCCCCAACAACTGTTAATTTTTCACCTGTTCCTGCCCCCTCTCCGATTAAAGTATGTACTTTTACGCCCCAGCAAGACAAACGTACCTATGGACAACCCGGAAAAGAGCGTATTAGTGGGCATGAGCGGGGGCATCGACAGCACCGCCACTTGCCTGATGTTGCAGGAACAGGGCTACAGGGTCGTGGGACTCACCATGTGGGTGTGGGGAGAAGAACCGACCGAGGCCCGCGAGCTGGCACAGCGCATAGGCGTGGAACACCACGTAGCCGACGAACGGGAGGCTTTCCGGGCCGACATCGTGCAGTACTTCATCGACGAATACCGCGCCGGACGCACCCCCAACCCGTGCGTGATGTGCAATCCCCGCTTCAAGTTCCGCCTCTTGTGCGAATGGGCAGACCGTTTAGGCTGCACCTACATCGCCACCGGGCACTACACCCGCCTGGAGAAACGCGACGGACTGCACTACATCTGCATCGGGCAGGACGAGCGCAAGGACCAGTCCTACTTCCTGTGGCAGCTGGGAGAGGACGTACTGCGCCGCTGCCTCTTCCCCTTGGGAGACAGCAACAAACTACAGGTGCGCGAGTACCTACGCACCCGGGGCTACACCCTGAAGGCCGACGAGGGCGAAAGCATGGAGGTGTGCTTCGTCAAAGGCGACTACCGCGACTTCCTGAAGGAACATTCGCCGGGCATCGACGAAGAGATAGGGCCGGGCTACTTCGTCACTCCCGAGGGGGTAAAGCTAGGTCGGCACAAGGGCTATCCCTACTACACCATCGGGCAACGCAAGGGGCTGGAGATAGCACTGGGCAAACCGGCCTATGTGCTAAAGATAAACCCGCAGAAGAACACCGTGATGCTGGGCGATGCCGAACTACTGGAAACGAGCTACATGCTGGCAGAGCACGAGCGGTTTCCCAACGAGGCAGAAGCCTTTGCTTCGCCCGACCTGACAGTGCGCATCCGCTACCGCAGCCGCCCGATTCCTTGTACTCTGTCCAGGCTGGAGGATGGCCGCCTGCTGGTGCACTTCGCCCACACGGCCTCGGCCATTGCCCCCGGGCAGTCGGCTGTGTTCTACATCGGCCAGCGCGTAGTGGGAGGCGCACTCATCGCTTCGCAACGCGGCATAGGGCAATTAATCGGCACGAACGACACCCCCATAAGCACCAATTCTGAACATTAACAAAAAGGGAAGCCGGGAACGGCAAGGAAGCCGCAACCGCCCCTTCCCCCCCCAAAAAAAATAAAG
Organism: uncultured Bacteroides sp.; assembly: GCA_944321465.1. GTDB lineage: Bacteria > Bacteroidota > Bacteroidia > Bacteroidales > Bacteroidaceae > Bacteroides. Next base: position 29,877 of record CALULL010000015.1, on the reverse strand, counting down.
ATAACAACAACCATGAGAAAGAAAAGATTGACAATGTGGCTCGGCTTGGCCCTTGCAGGGCTGACGGCCACGGCACAGCAACCCCAAGACACCCTGAAATACCGCATCAGCCTGACCGACAAGGCGGCTACCACCTACTCGATAGACAAGCCCGAAGAGTTCCTGTCGGCCAAATCCATCGCCCGCCGACAGCGGCAGGGATTGCCCATCGACTCGACCGACCTGCCCGTATGCAAGAAGTACGTCGACGAGCTACGCCAGACCGGAGCACACATCGTGCTGACAGGCAAGTGGGAGAACTTCGTAACCGTGTCGCTAAGCGACCCGCAGGTCCTTGCCCGCATCGAGAAGCTTCCGTTCGTCGGCAAGGTGGAGGAAGTGTGGGTGATGCCGCACAAGAAACCGACGGAAGCCAAACGCGACACCCTGAAGGAGCACATCACCCTCTGCGGTGCCGACAGCCTGTACGGAAAGGCCACGGCACAGATACAAATGAGCCACGGAGACCGTCTGCACCAGGCTGGCTTCAAGGGCGAGGGCATGACAATAGGTGTCATCGATGCCGGTTACCACAATGCCGACCGCATAAGCTCCATGCAGAACATACGCGTGCTGGGAACGAAAGACTTCGTCGCCCCCGACGGCGACATCTACGCCGAGCACAGCCACGGCATGATGGTACTCTCGTGCATGGCCATGAACAAGCCGCGCTACATGGTGGGCACGGCCCCCGAAGCATCCTACTGGCTGTTGCGCAGCGAGGACGGAGCCTCGGAACAACCAGTGGAAGAAGACTACTGGGCCGCAGCTGTAGAATATGCCGACAGCGTGGGCGTGGACCTCATAAACACCTCGCTGGGCTACTTCGTCTACGACGACAAGAGCAAAAGCTACAAATACTGCCAGCTGGACGGGCGCACCTCGCTGATGACCCGCCAGGCAGCCCGGGCAGCCGACAAGGGCATCGTCCTGGTCTGCGCCGCCGGTAACGAGGGCGACGGCACCTGGAAAAAGATTACCCCGCCGGCCGATGCCGACAACGTGCTCACCGTGGGAGCCATCGACAAGAACGGCACGCTGGCCCTCTTCTCCTCGCTGGGCAACACCGCCGACGGACGCATAAAGCCGGACGTGGTGGCCGTGGGGCATCAGAGCACGGTGATGAATACCGACGGCAACCTGCACCATGCCAACGGCACCTCGTTTGCCTCCCCCACCATGTGCGGCATGGTGGCCTGCCTGTGGCAAGCCCTCCCCCACCTCACGGCAAAGCAAATCATAGAGCTTGTGCGCCGCTCGGGCGACCGGGCAGACTGCCCCGATAACGTCTACGGCTACGGCGTGCCCGACCTGTGGAAAGCCTACCAAGAAGCCAAAGGCAACCAATAACGCGGGAACGACACATGCAGCCCTCCCTCACGCTTTACGAACTCAACTGTCTGGTCCGGCAAACCATAGAAGACGGCCTGCCGGACCAGTATTGGATACAGGCCGAACTGAGCGACGTACACATCAACAGCAACAGCGGCCACTGCTACGTGGAGTTTGTCCAAAAAGACCAGGGAGGCAACGCCCTGCTGGCCAAGGCGCGGGGCATCATCTGGGCCAATGTGTTCTGCCTGCTCCGCCCCTACTTCGAGAACGCCACAGGACAAGCGTTCGCCGCAGGCATCAAGGTGTTGGTCGAAGTATCGGTATCGTTCCACGAACTGTACGGATACAGCCTGACGGTGCACGACATAGACCCCACGTACACGCTGGGAGACATGGCCCGCCGACGACGCGAAATCCTGCAACAGCTGGAGGCCGAAGGCGTGCTGACGCTGAACAAAGAGCTGCCCATGCCACCTCTGCCACAACGCGTGGCCATAGTATCGTCGCCCACGGCAGCGGGCTACGGCGACTTCTGCCACCAGCTGAAGCACAACGGATGCGGCTACGCCTTCAGCCTCAGGCTGTTTCCGGCCCTGATGCAAGGCGAGCAAGTAGAAGCATCCGTGCTGAACGCCCTGGACAACATCAACAGGCAGAGGGAAGCGTTTGACGTTGTCGTCATCATCCGTGGCGGAGGAGCCACATCCGACCTCTCGGGTTTCGACACCTACCTGCTGGCAGCCGCCTGCGCCCAGTTCCCGCTGCCCATCATCACCGGCATAGGCCACGAGCGCGATGACACCGTGCTGGACAGCGTGGCGCACACCCGTGTCAAAACACCTACAGCAGCCGCACAATACCTCATCAACTGCATGGACCAGGCCGCCAACCACCTGCAAGAACTCTCCGAACGCCTGGCACAAAGCGCAAACAGCCGCTTGCAGAAGGAGCGCAACCGGCTCACGGCCCTCCAACACCGCATTCCGACAGCGGCAATGAGACACCTCTCGGCTGCCCACCTGAGACTTCAGACAGCACGAAACGGCGTAAACCGAGCTGCCGCTACGCTACTGGCGACACAACGTCACCGCCTGGAGCTATTGCAACAGCACATCGCCGATGCTTCTCCTCAAAAACTGCTGGCAAAAGGGTACAGCATCACGCTGAAAGACGGACGTGCCGTGAGAGACGCATCCGAGCTCAACCCGGGCGACCGGCTGGAAACACGCCTGCAGCACGGCTTGGTGCAGTCTACGGTAAACACAACAGAAGCAACAGAGTGACAGCACCACACCAGTATCTCCGCCCCTTCTTTCACTCTGCTCGAAAATACACACCGACCATCCACACAGTCCAACAGCCGTTGCACCACTCCACACGTACAAAAGGAGCAGACCTGCGCCCGCACGCTGGCCAAGGTCTACCAGCAAGGGAGCAAAGGAATGCCACCAAGCGGGCACAGGTGTGGCAGGACAGACAAGACGAAGAGACTCCCGGCCACACCCCGGCCACGCGAAAGCCACGACCTCCATATCCCCGAAACCGCCAATCCGAACCACCCCGAACAACAGCAAGGCAAAGAAGCCTCCCCGACGTTTGGCCGACAGGAAGATTTACCTTATATTTGTACCCAGCAACCCCAACGGGCTTGCACCAACTCTACCAAGACACTGAGAAGCAATGAAAGACAATTTGATACGTTTCGACTGGGCCATGAAGCGGTTGCTTCGGGACAAAAGCAACCACGTTGTGCTCGAAGGGTTTCTGTCCACCCTCTTGGGGGAAGACCTACACATCTGCCGTTTCCTCGAAAGCGAAGCGAACCAGACAGAGGCGAACGACAAATTCAACCGGGCAGACATGCTCGTGGAGGACAGCAAAGGCAAACTGCTCATCATCGAGGTGCAGAACAACCGGGAACTGGACTACTTTCACCGTATGCTCTACGGCGTATCAAAAACCATCTCGGAGTACATAAACCTGGGCGACGACTATGAAAAAGTGCGCAAGGTGTACTCCATAAACATCGTGTACTTTGACCTGGGGCAAGGCAAAGACTACATCTATCACGGGAAAACCGTCTTCCGCGGACTGCACGACCCTAACGACATTCTGAAACTGTCTGTACGGCAACGGGAAATGTTCATTGGGAAGGACGCAGGCGACATCTTCCCGGAATACTACGTACTGCGGGTAAACGATTTCGACAAGGTTGCCAAAACCCCGCTCGACGAGTGGATAAAATTCCTGAAAACCGGAGAAATAGACAGCTCGGCCACCGCCAAGGGACTACCAGAGGCCCGCGAACGGCTGCGCATAGACTCTCTCCCCGAACCGGAGAAACGGGCGTACTACCGCGACATGGAAGCCTTGCGCTACCAAAGGAGTGTCATCAAAACCGGATGGTATGAAGGGCGGGCAGACGGGCTTGCCGAAGGAAGAGCCGAAGGAAGAGCTGAAGGAAGAGCTGAAGGAAGAGCTGAAGGAAGAGCCGAAGGCATCGAGCAAGGAAGAGCCGAAGGCATCGAGCAAGGCAAAGCGGAAAACGCCAAAGCGATTGCCCAAAAGATGAAAAAGATGGGGTTGCCCGTAGAAACGATAGCTCAGTGCACACAACTCTCAATCGAAGTTATCAACAGCCTATAGACAGACAAGCTATGCCAACTAGGAAAAAGGCCGAAACGTACACACAAGCCATGCAACGCCTGGAAACCATTGTGGCGCAAATAGACGGGGACGGACTGGACATAGACCAACTCGCCGAGAAAATCAAAGAAGCCAACGCCATAATAGCATTCTGCAAGCAGAAACTGACGACAGCCGACCAAGAAGTAGAAAAAATACTGAACGAAGAGCGGTTATCTGAAGAATAAACCCTATTTTTGTGCAGCTATTACCAAAACAAAGCTATAAACTCTAATACTAGAAATGTGTATGAAAGAAATTGATTGGGCTAATCTGCCTTTCGGGTACATGAAGACAGATTACAACGTAAGAATCTACTACCGCAACGGCCAATGGGGAGAATTGGAAGTGTCGAGCGACGAGTACATCCCCATCCACATGGCCGCAACCTGCCTCCACTATGGACAGGAGGCTTTTGAAGGGCTGAAGGCATTCCGGGGCAAAGACGGCAAAGTGCGCATCTTCCGTCTGGAAGAAAACGCCGCACGCCTGCAGTCCACCTGCCGAGGCATTCTGATGCCCGAGCTTAGCACCGAACGCTTCCGCGAAGCAGCCCTGAAGGTAGTGAAACTTAACGAACGCTTCATTCCACCCTACGAAAGCGGTGCCTCCCTTTACCTGCGCCCGTTGCTCATCGGCACAGGCGCACAGGTGGGCGTACGTCCGGCAACCGAATACCTCTTCGTCATCTTTGCCACACCCGTAGGCCCGTACTTCAAGACCGGCTTCGCCGCAACGCCTTACGTCATCACCCGCAAGTATGACCGCGCCGCCCCATTGGGTACCGGTACGTTCAAGGTGGGAGGCAACTACGCTGCCAGCCTGAGAGCCAGCAAAGAGGCACACGACGGAGGCTATTCGGCAGAGTTCTACCTTGATGCCAAGGAGAAGAAATACATGGACGAGTGCGGTGCTGCCAACTTCTTCGGCATAAAGAACAATACTTATGTCACGCCGCTGTCCAGCTCCATCCTGCCTTCTATCACAAACAAGAGCCTCATCCAACTGGCCGAGGACATGGGCATGAAGGTAGAACGCCGTCCTATTCCCGAAGAAGAACTTGCTACGTTTGAAGAAGCCGGAGCTTGCGGAACTGCTGCCGTCATCAGCCCCATCCAACGCATTGACGACCCCGAAAACAACCGTTCCTACGTCATTGCCAAGGACGGGAAGCCCGGTCCCGTATGCACGAAACTTTACCATAAGCTCCGTGCCATACAATATGGCGACGAGCCCGACGTGCACAACTGGGTTACAATCGTAGACTAAGGACTTCGCAATCCGAAACAACAAGTATCAGCCGCGGGCAGCTTTGCGAAGCTCGTGGCTGATATTGTAAGAGCCTGTTTTAATTTTGCATTTAAGTAATTTAGTCAGGTCTCTTTTGAATCCCTTTTCGGTCTCTTTTTCCGATTGCGTTCGGCAGATAGCCCGCTATCCTCCTCACGGAATCGGAAAAACATCCTCGTAAAGGACTCTCAAAATAAAACCGAGCAAAATTTAAAACAGACTCTAAAAATCATCCTAATCCACCACTTAAACAATCACTGTTATGCTGAAAGAAAACAAGGTTCTCCGTCAAGAAGCCCGGAAAGCCCTCGAAGGCAACTGGGGCATGGCCGCCGTGGCCACTCTCATTTACATGATCATCGCGTTCGGTTTAAGTTCCATCCCCTACGGAGGTATTATTCTCACACTGCTCATAGGCGTACCCATCAGCTGGGGCTTGTACATCATCTTCTACGATGTCTATCACCGCAGGGGCGTACAACTCTCCACCCTCTTTGAAGGCTTTAAGAGCTACAGCCGTGTGCTGGGAACGCAGCTACTCGCAGGGCTTTACACCTTACTGTGGACACTGCTGCTCATCGTGCCGGGCATCATCAAGGCGATTTCCTACGCCATGACACCGTTCATCTTGCGCGACGACCCTTCCATTGCTTACAATGACGCCATAGAAAAGAGCATGGCCATGATGGAAGGGCACAAGATGAAGTTCTTCCTCCTTACTCTTAGCTTCATCGGATGGTACTTGCTCTGCTGCCTCACGCTGGGAATTGGTCTGCTACTCCTCTATCCGTACATATACACCTCTTACGCAGCTTTCTACGAAGACCTGAAAGCAGAAGCAGGAGAACTGGGACAGACACAAGAGACGCAACAAGACCAAGCAACCGAAACACTCTGAGCACATGAGCAAAGGCAAGTTACAGAAGTTTGCCGATATGGAGCAATACCCGCACGTCTTCCAGCATCCTTACCGGGCGACGGAAGACGTGCCCTTCACCTTGCGGGAACGGTGGGGAAAAGATTTTTTCAAGAACTCAAACCCCATTGTCCTTGAATTGGGATGCGGACGCGGCGAATATACCGTAGGGCTGGCACGCCGCTGCCCCGACAAAAACTTCATAGGCGTAGACATTAAGGGGGCTCGTATGTGGACAGGAGCCACCGAAAGCCTACGCGAAGGCCTGTCCAATGTAGCCTTCCTGCGCACCAATATAGAAATAATAGACCGGCTGTTCGGGCCAGGAGAAGTCAGCGAACTATGGCTTACGTTCAGCGACCCGCAAATGAAAAAGCCCACCAAACGTCTGACATCGACTTTCTTTCTGGAGCGCTACCGGAAGTTTCTGGTGGAAGGAGGGCTGATACACATCAAAACCGACAGCAATTTCCTATACACCTACACCAGCCTGCTACTCAAAGCTAACCAATTGACACCCGTAGATCAGACAGACGACCTCTACAGTTCTGGTCTGGTTGACGAAATACTGAGCATACGTACCTACTACGAGCAACAGTGGCTGGAACGGGGTATCAGCATCAAATACATCTGCTTCAGGTTACCTGCGAAAGGGACGCTAATCGAACCCGATGTAGAAATCCCCCTGGACAACTACCGCAGCTACGGGCGCAACAAGCGCAGCGAACTGGAAGCAGCAAAATAACGACAAAAAAGTTCTTGGGTCTAAACTCAGGAAAGTGGACTTTTGCAATACATAACAAACACAAGACATAATGACACTCTATCCCAAACTTATCCACGACGCACTGGCAACCGTGCGCTATCCCGGCAACGGAAAGAACCTCATTGAGGCAGAAATGGTGGCCGACAACCTTCGCATCGATGGCATGAAGGTGTCCTTTTCTCTTATCTTCGAGAAACCTACCGACCCTTTTATGAAGTCCATGTTACGGGCTGCCGAAACAGCCATACACACCTATGTATCACCCGAGGTCGAAGTCTCCATATCCACCGAAAGCCGACAAGCAGCCCGCCCCGAACCAGGTAAAATGCTACCACAGGTAAAGAACATCATTGGCATCTCCAGCGGGAAAGGCGGTGTTGGCAAAAGCACCGTAGCCGCCAACCTGGCAGTCGGCTTAGCCCGTTTAGGCTATCGTGTGGGACTGCTCGATGCCGACATCTTCGGCCCTTCTATGCCCAAGATGTTCCAAGTGGAAGATGCGCGCCCTTATGCCGAACGCATCAATGGCCGGGACCTCATCATCCCCATTGAGAAGTATGGCATCAAGCTACTCTCCATCGGCTTCTTCGTCGATCCCGACCAGCCTACACTATGGCGTGGGGGCATGGCCAGCAATGCTCTGAAGCAGCTCATAGGAGATGCCGACTGGGGACAATTGGACTACTTTCTCATCGACCTGCCTCCCGGCACCAGCGACATACACCTGACGGTTGTGCAGACACTTGCACTGACGGGGGTCGTCGTCGTCAGCACGCCGCAGGCCGTAGCATTGGCTGATGCACGGAAAGGCATCAACATGTTCACCAACGACAAAGTAAACGTTCCGATCCTCGGACTGGTAGAGAACATGGCATGGTTCACTCCCGCCGAACTCCCCGAGAACCGCTACTACATATTTGGACGTGAAGGCTGCAAGCGGCTGGCTGAAGAAATGAACGTACCCTTGTTAGGACAAGTCCCCATCGTACAAAGTATATGTGAAAGCGGAGATGCCGGAACGCCGGTAGCACTTGAAGAAGACAGCCTCACCGGACGCGCATTCCTACAACTGGCCGCCGCGCTAGTCCGCCAAGTAGACAAGCGCAACGTCGAGCAAGCTCCCACACAGGTAGTCAAAACCCACTAACCCCCAATCGGGCATTAGACCGCCCGATGAGTATAGGGTTATTTTCTTAGGCTTTCCAAGCGATTTCGTCCTGCTGTCGGCATCTTGTCGCCGACAGCAGGACGAAATCGCTTGGAACTCTAATGTCCGATTTGGGCTAAAGGACAGGAATCCACAAGCCGTCCGAACACAACAGGCACGCTCCCCAAAAAGACAACTTAACAGGGTTATCCCCACACTTACCCCGGATCTCGCGCCTGTCTCTTTCAGCCTTCCGCCATAGCCGCTCTACCACACAGGCAGAGCCATGACAATCATTGTCGCCACACCTACCCCAATGGGTATCCACACATGGCGCAACCTCTTGCGTGTAAAAGAACTGCCGTGTGTATGGGGGGGGGGAGTAACACGGAATATCCACACAAAAAGCCAATAGCATAATGTTGCCCCGACGCAGCCCACAAAAGCTCCCACGACCAAATCGCCCGGATAGTGTACCCCCAAGTAAGCTCGGGAATAGCACGTAACCAAGGCCCAGAGGACCATAAAAGTCGAAAGCGCCCTATTACGGAATACCCAGGTCAGCAAGCAGGCGAGCCCAAAGGTATTGGCCGCATGGGCCGAGGGAAAACCATAACGACCGCTACGATAACCATTGACAATGTGGACGTACTCCGAAATCGGATTATCAAGACAGGACGGGCGTAAACGCTCCGCCGCCGGACGGATGAGATGCGAACAAACTTGATCGGCAAACACAATAGTAAGCGCAACAGCTACCGCACAGCCCAACGCCGTGCGCCAATGCAGATTACGAAAAATAAAATAGACCAACGATACATACATAGGTATCCAGACCCACTTGCTGCTATAGGCATACATGAATTGGTCCGCCCAAGCCGAATGCCACCCATTAATGGCAAGCAGCAGGCTACTGTCGAGTTGTGAAAGAAAATCCATAATACATAATAGATACTACTGATTAAACCCTAAATAAGACACTTAAGAAATTGAAACAACACGGACCCGGGGAACGCTAACGTTTCAAGTAAACGACAGTAGGCAAATGGTCACTATAACCATTCAACCACGTGCGCCCCCCGTGCGTACGCAAAGGCGAACCAGCGTACTTACCCTCATGCTGGAATAGATAGTCTGGTGCAAAAATCTGACAACCCGCGTAACGCAATCCTCTGCGCTTGCGCAACCATCCTTTTGACAAGACTATCTGGTCGAATAAATTCCACTTGCCCCGGTACAGCAACGTCCCACGTCCCTCATCTTCAAGCACTGCCCACCAAGGGTTGTAGAACTTGCCTCCGCACACTTCTTCCTCGTATTTACATGCGCCCAACACTTGCAGGCTTTCGTCCATCGGGTCGTCATTAAGATCCCCCATCACGACAAGGCGCAACCGACGATCGGCCCGCATCAACGAGTCAGTCAATGCTCGCACCTGCCGGGCAGCATGGACCCTGACCGGCGACCCGGCACCACGCGACGGCCAATGATTCACGACCACCGCTACACGCCGCCCCGCCATCCGGCCCGTCACAATCAGGAACCCACGCGTCGGATGCAACGTATCACCCTCATAAGGCCGCGACAGCACCAACTGAGACGTTTCCACCTCAAACTGCTTCGGGTCGAACAGCAGAGCACAATCTATGCCCCGCTTGTCCGGTCCCTCGTAATGCACCGATTCATACTGTCCTCGCAACGCTGGTTGTGCCAGCAGGTCGGTCAGCACACGTGCATTCTCCACCTCAGCCACACCGATGAAAGCGGGTCCCTGCTCTACCCTTTCACGGCCCAACGACGACAACACCTTAGCCATATTCCTCAACTTAGCCTCATACTTCTGCGCCGTCCATCGATAACTCCCAGTGGGCAAAAACTCCAAGTCATTCTTCCCCACATCATGAACCGTATCAAACAAGTTCTCCAAATTATAGAACGCCACGCAATACTCCCGACCGCCTTCATTGCGAGCCTGAGCCAAAGCCGCCCCGAGAGAGAGGGCCAATAGCAGAAATAGTCTTCTCATAAGATTAAAGTCCGTTGAAACATGCCTGCAAAAGTCCGAAATAAAACGCGATAAACCTATTTTTCCAAGCAACTTTTTCGCTATCTGACAGAAAAGCATTATCTTCGCGGCCTGAAAACAGCCATTACAACGTTACACTCCACCGTACAGATTACCAAAACAAAAACGAACAACAAACTAAAACATACAGAAATGAAAAAAGGTATTCATCCCGAAAGCTACCGTCCGGTAGTATTCAAAGACATGTCCAACGGTGACATGTTTCTCTCCCGCTCCACCTGCAGCACGAAGGAGACAATCGAATTTGAAGGCGAGACCTATCCGCTTATCAAGTTGGAAATATCCAGTTCTTCCCACCCCTTCTACACAGGAAAGTCCAAGTTGGTAGACACTGCCGGTCGCGTGGACAAGTTCATGAATCGATACGCAAGCCACAAGAAGAAATAAAGCCAAGGCCTCGGGACACCCCGAAGCCAAAACAGCTAAACACATCGAGGAGGATGCCGCCGTGCACAACAACGGTCGGTATCCTCCTCTTTTTTATTCACCCCAAAGACATCTCACCACACCGCCAAAATGGGCCCCTTCCCAGACACATCGTCCCTACCAGTGCTCCAAACAAACAAATTCTTTTTATGTAGCACCGACACATTTTTTCAAGCTACCAACACATACGCAAACAAAAACTCGGAAAAGCCTTCATCCCAAATTAGTCATCAAACCCCAAAGCGATTTTCGCCTACTGCCATGCAGACAGGCTGCTATCTTTGTTGAAGACGTAACGGGCTACATCGAGGCAAAGCAGCAGCCAATATGCCGACAAGAGCAAGAGGAAGTCGGAAAGCCCCTAAAGCAACAAGACACAGGCCTGACGGCCTAACGACCTATTGGGATTTACATACTTCTCCAGGCCTCGGCATTCATTGCAGCGCGAACGGGAATGCGGTAGACGGGAACCCCTGTGTCTCTTCGTGGAAACCATTTTGGAAGCCTATGGAAAACCTGGCTCGTAGCAGCCTTCGACGTTTTCATTCCTTTTATAAAAGTAGGTATAAGGATTTTCCCATTTCTTTTTCGTACTTTTGTCCCACATTGTATGCCTCAGGCATGTAAGGGAACTTGTTTGAAAAATCGAGATGAACGTTATCGACCTGATAAATAGCACGGAAAAGACGGCCTTTTCTTTCGAGATATTGCCGCCACTGAAAGGAACGGGCATAGAGAAAGTGTATGAAACGATAGATTTGTTGCGTGAGTTCGACCCTAAGTACATAAATATCACGACACACCGCAGCGAGTATGTGTACAGAGAACTGGGCAACGGCTTGTTTGAACGCAAGAAATTCCACCGCCGTCCGGGCACAGTAGCCGTAGCTGCCGCCATACAGAACAAGTATGGCATCACAACTGTGCCTCACGTACTGTGCAGCGGTTTCACACGCGAAGACACAGAACTTATTCTGCTCGATTTGCAGTTCCTCTGCATTACCGACTTGCTGGTGCTACGCGGAGACAAGGCAAAACACGAATCGGCGTTTACGCCCGAACCTGGCGGTTACACTCATGCCATTGAACTGGAGGAACAAATCAACAACTTCAACAAGGGAATTTTTGTAGATGGTTCGGAGATGAAGATTACCCGTACGCCTTTCTCCTACGGAGTGGCTTGCTATCCAGAAAAGCACGAGGAGTCGCCCAATCTGGAATCAGATCTTTATTGGCTGAAGCGGAAAGTGGAGGCAGGCGCAGAGTATGCCGTCACACAGCTGTTCTATGACAATGCCAAGTTTTTCCGTTTTGTGGAAAAGGCGCGTCAGGCTGGCATACGTGTGCCCATTATTCCGGGCATCAAACCCTTCTCCAAATTATCGCAACTTTCGATGCTACCCAAGACTTTCAAGGTTGATTTGCCCGAACCACTGGTTCACGAGGTGCTGAAATGCAAAAACGACGAGGAAGTGCGCCAAGTGGGAGTGGAATGGTGCGTGCAGCAATGCCGCGAATTGATGGCTCACGGTGCTCCCAGCATCCACTTTTATTCGGTGGGGGCATCTCTGAGCCTCAGGGATGTAGCCCGGCAGGTGTACTGAGTGTAAAGGAGCGGACAGAAAGAGCAATGAAAAGCGGAGGGACAGTGTATGTTTAAGTTCAGTGATGTCATAGGACAGCAGCAGGCTAAGGACAGGTTGGTGCAGGAGGTGTCCGAGGGGCGCGTGCCCCACGCGCTGATGCTGTGCGGCCCCCAAGGAGTCGGTAAACTGGCACTGGCATTGGCCTACGGACGCTATTTGTGCTGCTCCCATCGCACGACGACGGATGCCTGTGGCGCATGTCCTTCATGTGTAAAGTGGGATAAACTGGTACACCCTGATGTGCATTTCATGTTTCCGGTAGTGAAGAATGCCAAGCGTAAAAAGGAATCGTGTGACGACTATTTGCCCGAATGGCGGCACATGCTGTCTACATCGCCCTACTTCGACCTGCAACAATGGACGGAAGAGATGGATGCAGAGAATGGCCAACCCATCATCTATGCCCGCGAAAGTGATGAAATAACCCGTAAACTTGACCTAAAGTCAAGTGAAGGTAGCTATAAGGTCGTCATCCTGTGGCTTCCTGAGAAATTGCACGAGGCTTGTGCCAACAAACTGCTGAAGTTGCTGGAAGAACCTCCGCAGCAGACCACATTCCTGCTTGTGACGGAAGCTTCGGACCAAGTGTTGCCCACGATTGTGAGCCGGACGCAACGGTTCAATGTGCCTCGTATAGAAGAAAAAACCTTGTCCGATGCCTTGTACATGCGTTACGGCTTGTCTCAAGAGGATAGTTTCAGCATAGCTCATCTGGCAAATGGGAGCCTGCTGAAGGCCGTGGATACCTTGCGTACAGACAAAGAGAGTGAGCGCAATTTTAAACTGTTTGTGAACCTGATGCGCTTAGCCTATCAGCGCAAGGTACGCGACCTGAAACAATGGAGCGAACAAGTGGCAGCCTTGGGCAGAGAGCCTCAGAAGGGCTTTTTGGAATATTGTCAGCACATGGTACGCGAAAGCTTTATCTGCAATCTGCACTGCCGGGAACTGAACTACATGACACGGCAGGAGGAAGGCTTTGCAAGCCGCTTTGCGCCCTTTGTGAACGAACGCAATGTGGCTGCGCTTATGGAAGAACTGTCCGAGGCGCAGGCGCATGTGGGACAGAATGTCAACCCGCGCATGGTGTTCTTTGACCTGGCACTGAAAGTCACGGTGCTGTTGAGGCGTTGAACTAGCAAAGGCAAAACAACAAAACAAAAAGATACATTTATATATAAGATAAAAACAGAACATGGAAGAATACAGACTACATAACGGCGGAGGAGGATTGTGCTGCAAGAGCTGCGGACGACAAGACAAGCAGCTCAACACCTACGACTGGCTGGCCGATGTTCCTGGCAATGCCGAGGAGACCGACTTAGTGGAAGTACAGTTCAAGAATACGCGAAAGGGGTATTATCACAACAGCAACCGAATACCGTTGGAGAAAGGCGACATTGTGGCGGTAGAGGCTACTCCAGGACACGATATTGGAGTCGTTACGCTGACAGGACGGCTGGTGCCTTTGCAACTGCGCAAGGCCAATCTAAAATCGGAAGCCGACATCAAGCGCATTTACCGTAAAGCAAAGCCCGTGGATATGGACAAGTATCGCGAGGCCAAGGCACGAGAGCACGACACCATGATACGCTCGCGCCAGATAGCCAAAAGCCTTAACCTGGACATGAAGATAGGCGATGTGGAGTATCAGGGAGACGGCAATAAGGCCATCTTCTACTACATAGCGGACGAACGGGTAGATTTCCGCCAACTTATCAAGGTATTAGCCGAAGCCTTTCGGGTGCGCATCGAGATGAAACAGATTGGTGCCCGACAAGAGGCAGGACGCATAGGGGGTATTGGACCGTGTGGCCGCGAACTATGTTGCGCCACGTGGATGACTTCGTTCGTATCGGTCTCAACCAGCGCGGCACGTTATCAGGACATTTCCCTCAACCCGCAGAAACTGGCCGGACAGTGTGCTAAGTTGAAGTGTTGCCTCAATTACGAAGTGGATTGCTATGTGGAAGCACAGAAACGTTTGCCTTCGCGCGAAGTGACGTTAGAGACGACGGATACTATCTACTATTTCTTCAAAGCCGACATATTGGCCAATCTTGTCACTTATTCCACGGAGAAAAATGCAGCAGTAAATGCCGTCACCATTACGGCACGCCGCGCCTTTGAGGTTATTGGGATGAATAAAAAAGGCGTTAAGCCCGACACGCTACAGGAGACACTTGAAGAGACCGATCGTCATCCGGTAGACCTGCTGGAGCAGGAAAGCCTGACACGCTTCGATCGCAACCGGAAAACAAAGAGCGGGTCTGATGGCAACAGTACTGCAACAGCACGCAAAAAGAAAAAGAAGAAAAAAAACATTGCCGTTCCCGTAACTCAGTCGGCTCAACCAACAAAAGAGGGTCAACCGGTCCAGCCAACCAAGGAAAGCCCGAAAGCCCAGCAAGGAGGAAACGGGCAGCCTAACGCTCCCCAGCGAGCCTCCGGACAACAATCTGCTTCCCGACAACCGGACAAGCCTAAGCAACCCCGGCAACAGGGAAACAGTCGACCAGGCAAGGGAGAAGCATCTCGAAAAGAAGGACAACAGTCTAAGCGCAACCGGGAGGACAATCCTGCGGTACAAACTGCACCATCTAAACCTGCGGGTGGTGAGAACCGCCCACAAAAGGGCACTGCTGCTCCTAAATCTACAGTCACAAGCAATGATGAAACTAAGCCTACGGTTGTTCAAGGATAAGGCTGTGGCTATTTGCTATGTTTCGGCTGCGGTTGCCCTTTGTTTACTCTCTGGCTGCGGTCAGCAGGAAGGCCTATCTTTTCATACCTATTGCTCCATTGCACCAGAGGGGTGGCAGAACCAAGACACGCTGGATTTTGAACTGTGTATAAGGGACTCTGCTGTTTGCTATGCCCTGACGGTCGAAATGCGCAACCGTGCAGAGTACCCTTACCTCAACTTGCCGCTGTCTATTGCTTTTGTCGATTCTGTTGGCACATTACTTGCCTGCGACAGCATACAACTGTTATTAGCCGATGGACAGGGTTCTTGGAGGGGCAAGGGCTGGGGAGGGCTTTATTGTTCAGCCAAGGAGGCAAAGCCAATATGCGTGCCTTATTCAGGACGTTACACTCTGCGGTTGTCCTACGCTTTGCCTGACTCGCTTCTGCCGGGACTTAGCGATATTGGCATACGGCTGGAAAGCCTTGACAAAAAACAATAAAATGAAAACGCATAGAGAAAATACGGGAATCGTTGGCTAACATCGCGAAAAATGCGACAGGCCGAAAAGCGGAGTTGCGTATGCTTCTCCGGCCTGTCGCTTTCGCTTCTTGCTGCTATGACGTAACAAGACTCAGAAGGGAAGGTCGTCGGTAGTGTCACCGGCCAAGAAATCAGGAGCAGGACTTGGTGCCGAAGGAGGAACTGGAGCACCAGCTGGAGCGGCAGCAGGGGCTGCATTCCCGGTCCGTTCTACTTTCCAAGCTCGTATGGAATTGAACCAGCGATCCTGCCATTGACGAGCATCGATATCGAAAGAGACGGTCAACTCTTCTCCCATCTGTATGTTGAACTGCTGTATTTTGTCAGCTCCGAATACCTCGAAACACATCTTTCGAGGGTACTGCCCATGATCTTCAATGACATATTCTTGTACTTTCCACTCGTTTCCTGTTGTTTTGGAAACACCACCTCTTGGCGGGAGTATAGCTATAATTCTTCCTGCAAAATCCATTGTCGTTCGTGTTAAATGATGCGGCGAAGGTACGATTTTTTGCTAATATGCAGTGAATGGTTGGTTGTTTTTCTTTCCAAACTCTTTGCCAGCGGGAATTCTTTTCCTACCTTTGTCCGTGGGAAAGGCCCTTTCCTATTGAACGTTATAAGGATAAGAAACCAAAAAGAAACGGAAATATGAAATTTATCATTTCAAGCACCTTGCTTTCGAGCCATTTGCAGGCTGTGAGCCGTGTAGTTAATTCAAAGAACACCTTACCTATTTTAGATTGCTTTCTATTTGAATTGAAGGACGGAGTACTGTCTGTCACGGCTTCAGACAGTGAAACCACCTTGGTGACTTCGGTGGAAGTGGCCGAGAGCGACGGTAATGGGCGCATAGCAGTGCTGTCGAAAATGCTATTGGACGCTTTGAAAGAGATCCCGGAACAACCGCTGACATTTGATGCCAACCCCAGTTCGCTTGAAATAACAATTCTCTATCAGAACGGCAAATGCAGTCTGATGGGACAGGATGCCGATGAATATCCAACCTCAGCAATATTGAGCAATAAAGCAGTGCAGGTGGAAATGGATGCAATGGTTTTGCTTAACGGTATTAATCGTACGGCATTTTCAATGGGTGACGATGATATTCGCCAGGTGATGAACGGCATCTTTTTCGATATTACACCCGATGACATTACTATGGTAGCTACAGACGGCTTTAAGTTGGTGCGTTATAAGATACTGTCTTGTAAAGGCAACACGAAGTCTTCTTTTATCTTCCCCAAGAAACCGGTACTATTGCTCAAAAGCTTGTTATCGCGTGAACAGGGTTTGGTAAAGATAGAATTCGATGAGCGCAATGCCGTGTTCACGCTGTCCAGCTATCGTATGGTGTGCCGTCTCATTGAAGAACTTTATCCTAAATACAACTCTGTCATTCCGACAGATAATCCTTATAAGGCTACGGTAGACCGCATGTCGTTGCTGGGTGCGTTGAAACGCGTGTCGGTATTCTCTCCTAAAGCTATTAATCTTGTAGGACTGAGCCTGTCAAATGGGAAACTGAGGATTTCGGCTCAGGACATGGACTATTCGACCTCAGCAGAAGAGACCTTGCCATGCCAGTATACAGACAAGCCTATGAGCATCGGATTTAACTCGTTATTCCTGATAGATATGCTAAACGCCATTCCTTCGACCGAGGTGGTGTTGGAATTGGCAGATCCGTCACGTGTAGGGGTTGTTGTGCCAGCCGAACAGGAAGAAGATGAAGACTTGCTGACGCTGCTTTTACCCATTGCCTTGGATTGAAGAAACGGTAAACGATGAGAAAAAGTTCCGCCAGAAAGATTTTTATTTACATGTTAGCAAGATTGTAAAGGATGAAACTGAACTTGAAAAACCCGTTGGTGTTTTTTGACTTGGAAACAACGGGTACAAACATAAATACAGACCGCATAGTAGAAATCTGCTATTTAAAAGTGCACCCCAACGGAAATGAAGAGGCGAAAACAATGCGTATTAACCCTGAAATGCATATACCGGAAGAAGCCTCTGCGGTGCATGGCATATACGATGCCGATGTGGCCGCCTGCCCGAAATTCAAAGAGGTTGCGAAGTCGATAGCTCGGGATATAGAGGGATGCGACTTGGCCGGTTTTAATTCCAACCGTTTTGACATTCCAGTGTTGGCTGAAGAATTTTTGCGTGCGGGGGTTGATATAGACTTGAGCCGCCGCAAATTTATTGACGTTCAGGTTATCTTTCACAAAATGGAGCAACGCACCTTATCGGCAGCGTATAAGTTCTATTGTGGGAAGAATCTGGAGGATGCGCATTCGGCAGAAGGAGATACGCGGGCTACTTATGAAGTATTAATGGCACAACTCGACCGTTATCCTGAGCTGAAGAATGATATGGCCTTTCTGTCCGATTTCTCTTGTTTTACCCGTAATGTCGATTTTGCAGGCCGTATGGTCTATGATGCAAATGGAGTAGAGGTGTTCAACTTCGGAAAATACAAAGGGGTACCGGTGTCCGAGGTCCTGGCGCGTGATCCGGGGTATTACAGTTGGATACAGAACAGTGATTTCACACTGAATACTAAAGCCATGCTCACAAAAATACGGCTACGGGCATTGACTCAAAAGTAATGTAACAGAGGAATCTTATGGCAAATGTACTGAAGGGAAAGAAAATCATTTTGGGCATTACGGGTAGTATCGCTGCCTATAAGGCTTGCCTGATTATCCGGGGGCTCGTGAAGCGTGGTGCAGAGG
Source organism: uncultured Bacteroides sp. (assembly GCA_944321465.1). Taxonomy (GTDB): domain Bacteria; phylum Bacteroidota; class Bacteroidia; order Bacteroidales; family Bacteroidaceae; genus Bacteroides. The sequence continues at coordinate 11,571 of CALULL010000015.1, read as the reverse complement.
TTCAGGTTGTAATTACTCCAGCAGGCAAAGAATTTATTACCCCGATAACCTTGTCCGCTCTGACAAGTAAGCCTGTTATTAGTGACTTCTTCTCACAGCGTGATGGAACGTGGCATAGTCATGTAGATTTAGGACTGTGGGCTGATGCTATGCTAGTGGCTCCAGCAACGGCTTCTACTATTGGAAAGATGGCCAACGGAGTGGCTGATAATATGTTGGTTACGACATATCTGTCAGCTAAGGCACCTGTATTTGTCGCTCCGGCTATGGACTTGGATATGTATGCGCATCCTTCTACACAAAGGAACTTGGAGATGTTGCGAAGCTATGGAAACCACATCATTGAACCAGCTTCGGGCGAATTGGCAAGCCACTTGGTAGGAAAAGGGCGTATGGAAGAACCCGACGTGATAATCCGCCATTTAGAGGAGTTTTTTGCAGCCAAAGATGGGGATCTAAAAGGTAAAAAAGTACTGATAACCGCAGGCCCAACGAGGGAGAAGATAGATCCGGTACGGTTTGTAGGGAATTATTCTTCTGGGAAAATGGGGGTTGCATTGGCTGACGAATGTACGAGTCGTGGAGCGAATGTCATTTTAGTGAGCGGTCCTATGACGGTAGACACCCGCTATCAGGTGTATTGCCGTTGTCAAGTCGAGGCTGCTGAAGAAATGTATGAGGCCGTTGTTTCTCATTTTGACGAGGCTGATGCCGTGATTATGGCTGCGGCTGTGGCTGATTATGCTCCGGCTTGTACTGCCGTGCAGAAGATAAAGCGAGAGAAGACGGGAAATATATCGCTGCAACTTAACCCGACGAAGGATATTGCAGCTACTGTAGGGCAAATGAACAAGGCGGCTTCCAAGCGTAAGGTTCTGGTAGGATTTGCCTTGGAGACTGACGACGAGCACCATCACGCCCAAGAGAAACTCGAACGAAAAAACTTGGATTTTATCGTGTTAAACTCTTTGAGAGACCGTGGAGCCGGTTTCCAGTGTGATACTAATAAAATATGCATTATAGACAGACAAGGGAAGATCGCTTCCTACCCGCTAAAGCCAAAGTCTGAGGTTGCTTCTGATATTGTTGATCGGATGGCAGAACTGCTAAAGACCGATAGATAGGGAATGCAAAAGGAAACAAGCGTATGAGAAAGAGTAACCATGTGCTCCTTACGTTGTCATTCATCCTTCTGCTTTGTCTGTGGAATGGAGAAGACGCAAAGGCTCAAGAGTTGAATTGCGACGTATCGATTAACTATGCTCAAATTCAAGGAACCAACACACAAGTCTTTCAGACATTGGAAAGTGCTTTGAACGAGTTTATCAATACGCGCCATTGGACACAAGCCCAATACGAGATTAATGAGCGGATACGCTGTTCTATGGCTTTGACTGTTAAGGAGTATAACGAAGGTGAGGGCCATTGGGCATGTGAACTTGTTGTTCAGTCCACCCGCCCAGTTTGGCAGTCCAACTATCAATCGGTACTGTTTAGTTTCAAGGATACGGAAGTTTCTTTTGACTATCGGGAATTCGACCCTCTAGAGATACGAGAGAACACTGTGGACAATAATCTGACTGCGGTCATTGCTTACTATGTTTACCTTTTAATTGGGCTGGACATGGATTCTATGGCACCCATGGGAGGGACGGAGATGTTGCGAAAGGCTGAAAATATCGTAATGTTAGCCCAATCCATCGGTGAGGAAGGGTGGTCAGCTTTTGACAGCAGCAGTAACCGCCATGCCCTTATTACGGATTATTTGGATCCTGGCATGGAACCGCTCCGTCAGTTGATGTATAATTATCACCGGGTGGGAATGGACGAAATGTCTACCAATGCTACGCGTGCCCGTGCGAATATTACGACTGCATTGGATGGCTTGAAACAGTCTCACGAGAATAAGCCTATGTCGGTATGGCCAAGTTTATTTACTGAAATAAAGAAGGATGAACTGATAAACATTTACACCAAAGCCGCTGCCAACGAGAAGGAACAGATATGCGACATGCTGTCAGCTATCAACCCTTCCATGACAACGGAGTGGGACAAAATAAAATCGAACAACTGACAGCATCCTGTTAGTCACATATAGTTATTTTTATAACCCTTTGTTATGTTGCGTTCGCTTTATATACAGAATTACGCTCTGATAGAGCGGTTGGACATAGACTTCGAGAATGGCTTTTCGGTCATAACAGGTGAGACCGGAGCCGGAAAGTCCATCATATTGGGTGCGATCGGACTTTTGCTGGGGCAACGTGCCGACGTGAAGTCCATACGCAGAGGAACAGCAAAATGCATTATTGAGGCGCGTTTTGATGTTTCGGCTTGTGGCATGCAAAGTTACTTCTCCCAAAACGAAATAGACTATGATTCTGAGTGCATCCTGCGGAGGGAAGTCGCAGTTTCGGGTAAAAGCCGCGCTTTCATAAACGACAGTCCTGTCTCTTTGGCCCAAATGAAGGAATTGGGCGAACAGTTGATAGATATCCATTCGCAGCATCAGAACTTGTTGCTCAATACCGAGGGGTTTCAGTTAAATGTATTGGATATTCTGGCACAAAACGAGCCCCTTCTATCCACTTACCAGACTTCTTACAATGACTGGAAACAAATTTGCCGTTGCTTGGACGATGTATTGGCTCAAGTCGAACGGGACAAGGCCGATGAGGATTACGTCCGTTTCCAATTGCAACAACTGAATGAGGCCGCTTTACGGGCCGATGAACAAGACGAGCTGGAACAAGAATCATCTGTTTTGAGCCATGCTGAAGAGATAAAGGCCGCCTTATATCGCACAGAGCAGATGCTGACTTCGGATGAGGGTGGCCTGCTTTCGACACTGAAAGATTGCCAAGGCGTGCTCAATGGCTTAGAACGTGTCTATCCCCCGGCTTCCGAGTTGGCAAGCCGAATTGAGAGCACCTATATAGAACTAAAGGACGTGGCCCAGGAAGTGACTGACCGGGAAGAAGAAACTGAATTTAGCCCTGAGCGGTTAGACGAAGTTAACAATCGCCTGAATCTGATTTATTCCTTAGAACAAAAGCATCATGTCGACACCGTGGAGGCTTTGTTGGCTTTGGCCGAAGATTATTCGGCCCGTCTTGCTGCCATAACTTCTTCAGACGACCGCATCGTGGAACTTCAAGCCAAACGCGATGCTTACCACACAAAAATAATGGAACTGGCAGCCGAACTGACAAAGTGCCGTTTGCAAGCTGCCCGCCGCTTGGAAAAACAGATGGCTGTGCGCCTGAGCCTGTTGGGAATGCCCAATGCCCGTTTTGTCGTTGAGTCCGGTGCCAGAAAAGAGCCAGGACTTCACGGTATGGATACTGTGCGGTTTCTTTTCTCGGCCAACAAGAATGGGATGTTGCGCGACATTTCCTCGGTTGCTTCCGGTGGAGAAATAGCCCGTGTAATGCTTTCGGTCAAGGCTGTTATTGCCGGTGCTGTCAAGTTGCCCACCATTGTCTTCGATGAGATAGACACCGGAGTTTCCGGCGAGATAGCCGATCGGATGGCAGACATCATGCAAGAGATGGGCAACGAGGGACGACAAGTCATCAGTATTACTCACCTTCCGCAGATTGCCGCGCGTGGTCGTGCGCACTACAAAGTCTACAAAGAAGACAACGATACAGAGACACGCAGCTTTATCCGCCGCCTTTCTTCGGAAGAGCGCGTAGAAGAGCTGGCCCACATGCTCAGTGGTGCCGTCCTGACCGATGCCGCCCTCAACAACGCCCGAGCCTTGCTAAGCACGGGTTCTTCTGATAATAAACCCTTAAATACTCACAAGACAATATGATTGAAACCAAAAGCGAAATGATATTCGGCGTTCGTGCCGTGATAGAAGCCATACAGGCCGGTAAGGAGATAGATAAGGTCTTGGTAAAGCGCGACATGCAAGGCGACCTTTCGCACGAGTTGTTCGCGGCTCTCAAAGGTTCGTTTATTCCCGTGCAACGTGTTCCCGTCGAACGCATCAACCGCATCACTCGCAAGAACCATCAAGGAGTCGTGGCATTCATCTCTCCTGTGGCCTATCAGCGTGTGGAGGAACTCGTGCCTTTCCTCTTCGAGCAAGGGAAAAATCCTTTTTTGGTTTTACTCGATGGCGTGACCGACGTGCGCAACTTCGGTGCCATAGCCCGTACGTGCGAATGCGCCGGTGTCGATGCCGTCGTCATTCCTGCCCGTGGAGGGGCTTCGGCCACGGCAGATGCGGTCAAGACCTCTGCCGGTGCACTGCTTCGCCTCCCCGTCTGTCGCGAACAGAGCCTTACGGCGACCTTACGCTATCTCAAGAATAGTGGTTTTCACCTCATTGCCGCTACCGAGAAGGGCGATTACGATTATACGCAAGCCAACTATGAGGCACCGGTTTGCATTGTCATGGGTGCTGAGGACAAGGGCATCAGTTACGACAATTTGGCGTTGTGCGACGAGTGGGTCCGCATCCCCATGTTTGGTTCCATCGAGTCGCTCAACGTTTCCGTAGCTGCCGGCATCCTTGTTTACGAGGCTGTTCGCCAGCGTCCGGGTGCGTTGGAAGGAGCTTCTTCTGTCCATTAAGCTATATGCCCTTGCTGCCGCAGATGTGTGAAAAGGAGACCAATAATCATAGAATTCGAAACAGATGAATAAAATGAAACATAAAATACTTTTGTTGCTGGCCCTTTGCTGTTGGGCACAAATAGGAGCGGCTCAGTCCCCCAAATGGCTGTCGAAGGCCAAGCAAGCCGTGCTTTCTATCGTGACCTACGATGCGGACGGCAACATCCTCCACTCTGGCAATGGTTTCTTTGTAAGCGAAGACGGGGTAGCCGTATCTGATTATACGTTGTTCCGTGGAGCAGAACGCGCTGTAGCCATCGACAGCGAAGGTCGTCAGATGCCAGTTGACCGCATTATGGGGGCCGATGATATGTACGACGTAGCCAAATTCCGCGTAGACATCTCCAGCCGGAAGAAGAATGTAGCCCTTCCTTTATCTTCCTCCGCTCCGGCTGTAGGAACCGAAATCTACCTCTTGCCTTATTCTTCAAAGAAAGAACGCACCTATGTAGCCGGGACGGTGAAGGCAGTTGACAAAGTCGGGGGGAACTATTCTTATTACACCTTGAACATGCCACTAAAAGCATCGCAGGTAAGTTGCCCGATAATGAATGCCGCAGGCGAAGTATTTGGACTGGCACAGTTGTCATCGGGAGCCGATACGGCTACGGTTTGCTACGCCGTTGATGCCTCCTATGCGATGGCGCGGTCCATCACGGCTCTGTCGTTCAACGACAACGCCTTGCGTTCTATAGGGATACAAAAAGCTCTGCCCGACACCGAAGAGCAAGCCGAGGCTTTCGTCATGATGGTTTCTACACAGAGTTCGCCAGAAGCCTATTCGGCCATTTTGGACGATTTTATCCGCCTTTACCCCGATAATACCGAGGGCTATTTGCGACGTGCTGCCAACAGGCTGGAACTGGCTCCGACCCAACAAGACATGCAGCAGGTAGAAGAAGACTTGGACAAGGCTCTCGAACTGTCGGAACAAAAGGACGAGGCTTACTTCAATCGTGCCAAACTGATTTACAACTACATGCTCGAACGCCCCGATACGCTTTACGCCGGTTGGAGCTACGACCGTGCTCTCGACGAGATACGCCAGGCCATTGCCTTGCGTTCCCTCCCTGTCTATGAGCAACTTGAAGGCGACATTCTCTTTGCCAAGCAAGACTACCCCAACGCTTTGTTGTGCTACGAGAGGGTGAATGCATCTGCGTTGGCTTCGCCGGCCACCTTCTATAGTGCAGCACGCACCAAGCAGTTGGCCGGCGCGCCTGCGGAGGAGGTGTTGGCCTTGCTGGACAGTTGCGTCGTGCGTTTTCACCAGCCTTATGAAATCGATGCCGCGCCCTACCTGCTTGAGCGTGCCCAACTGAGGGTGCAGGCCGGGTTGGGACGTGGGGCTTTGCTCGACTACGATGCCTATTTCGATGCCGTAAAAGGAGAGGTGAACGATGTCTTCTACTACCTGCGTCAGCAGGCTGCTGTGGTGGCCCGGCAATATCAGCGTGCGCTGGACGATTTGGCAAAAGCCATTAGCCTGGCACCAGACAACATGACCTACCGTGCCGAGCTGGCTGTGCTCAACATGCGCGTAGGGCGTAGCGACGAGGCCGTGCGTGTGCTCAAGGAAGCCCTTGCCGCCAATCCTTCCTATGCCGAGGGCTACCGGTTACTGGGCAATGCCTACATCCAGCTGAAGGACAATGCAGCCGCCTGCGATGCATTTCACAAGGCCAAGAACTTGGGCGATCAGTTCGTGGACGACCTCATAGACAAGTATTGTCAACAGTAAGCCCTTTTGTTCTAAACAACAGAAAGAAACAGCCCTGCCGTCGGACTTCGTGTGACGGCAGGGCATGAAAATAACATTCAAGAACAATTAAAAGTAAAAAAAGAGTATGAAGAAAGTAATTTGCAGCCCCAAGGCTCCGGGTGCCATCGGCCCCTACAGCCAGGCCATCGAGGCCAATGGCATTGTGTTTGTTTCCGGTCAGCTTCCCATCGATGCAGCTACCGGCCAGATGGCCGAGGGTGCCGAAGCCCAGACGCGCCAGTCGCTTGCGAACGTGAAGCACATCCTTGAAGAAGCCGGTCTGACGATGGCCAACATCGTGAAGACAACCGTGTTCCTGGCCGACATGTCGCTCTTTGCCGACATGAACGGTGTCTATGCCACTTACTTTGAAGGGGATTTCCCTGCCCGTTCGGCTGTCGCCGTGAAAGCCTTGCCTAAGGGTGCTTTAGTGGAGATTGAGTGCATCGCGGTTCGCTAACAAGTCGGCCACGATGAAACTACTGCCTCCCACGAAGATAAGGTCTTCGGGGGAGGCTTTTTCTTTTGCCGCCCTTACGGCTGCGGGCACGTCGGGATAGCAGTCGCCGTGCAGCCCGGCCAGGCGGGCTTTGCGGGCCAGTGCCGTCTCGTCCAGTGCCCGTTTCACGCTTGCCTTGGTGAAGTAATAGTCGGCTTGGCGCGGCATCAGGGCCAGCACACCGTCTATGTCCTTGTCGTTCACCATCCCCATTACGATGTGCAGCTGGCGGCAGGGTGTTTTTGCCAGTTGTTCGGCCACGTAGCTTATGCCGCCCACGTTGTGCCCGGTGTCACATATCACGGTGGGCTTCTCTTGCAGCTTCTGCCATCGGCCGGCCAGCCCGGTCAGTTCTACCACGTGGGCAAAGCCCTCGTGCACAGCCCGTGCGTCTATCCCGTATCCTGCATCCTCCAGCCAAGGCAGGGCTGCCAGCAGCGTGCGTTGGTTTTTTTTCTGGTACAGCCCTTTCAGTTCGAAGTCCGGCTCTCCGTAGCGGCCGTCGTAGTCATATTCTTCGGCAAAGCGTATGGGCGCACCTTCTTCTTGTGCTTTGGCCAGGAACACAGGTCGGGTTTCAGGGGTAGTCTCGCCTATCACTACGGGGATGCCCGGCTTTATGATACCGGCCTTTTCGTGTGCTATGGCGGCCAGCGTGTGCCCTAAGAACTGGGTGTGATCCAAACTGATGTTGGTGATGATGCACAGGTCGGGGCGGATGATGTTGGTACAGTCCAGCCGCCCGCCCAGCCCGACCTCGATGACGGCCACGTCGACCGCCTCGTCGGCAAAATACTGGAAGGCCATTGCCGTGGTCAGTTCGAAGAACGAAGGATGCAACGGCTCGAAGAAGGCCCGTTCTTCCTCGACGAAGCGCGTCACGTACTCCTGCGGAACGGGCTTGCCGTTTACCCGTATGCGCTCGCGGAAGTCTACCAGATGGGGCGAGGTGTACAGTCCTGTCTTATAGCCCGCAGCTTGCAGCGTGGCGGCCAAGGTGTGCGAACACGAGCCTTTACCGTTGGTTCCGGCCACGTGCAGGGTACGATACTTCCGATGCGGATGCCCCAGGTGCTCGTCCAGCAAGCGAGTGGTGTCCAGCCCGGCCTTATAAGCACTGCCTCCTACTTGCTGAAACATGGGAACACTATTGAAAAGATAGTCTAAAGTGTCTTGATAGTTCATGTTTTGTAATATTTAACTGGGTGGGAAAGGTTTATTCCCGATTAAATTCCGTACTTTAGGAGCGACAAAGGTATTAACTATTTTAAATCTAATCGAATATGGGAGCAAAAAAGAACTTTGTGATTGACACGAACGTCATCCTTCACGATTCAGGTTGCTTGAAGAACTTTCAGGAGAACGACATCTACCTTCCCATCGTAGTGCTTGAAGAACTGGACAAGTTCAAGAAGGGCAATGAGCAGATAAACTACAATGCACGTGAGTTTGTGCGCGAACTCGACCAGATAACTGACGACGACCTCTTCACCCGAGGAGCCTCCCTGGGACCGGGCATGGGACGCCTTTTCGTCGTGACGGGCGAGACGGCTTCGCCGCATGTCTATGCTTCGTTTCCCGAACGCAAACCCGACCATCAGATACTGGCCGTCACCGACTGGCTCGCACGGAAAGAACCCGACACGAAATGCATCCTTGTCACCAAAGATGTCAACCTGCGCATGAAGGCCCGTTCCATCGGTCTGTTGTGCGAGGACTACATAACCGACAAGGTGGTGAATGCCGACATCTTCGAGAAGTCCAACGAAGTGTTCGAGGGGATTGCTCCCGAACTTATCGACCGCGTTTACTCCACAGCCGAAGGAGTGGACGTAAGCGAGTTTGACTTCAAAGGGGTAATTCATCCCAACGAATGTTTTGTGATGAAGAGCGACCGCAGCAGCGTGCTGGCACGCTACAATCCCTTTACCCATACCGTCTGCCGTGTGCGCAAGGGACGCAACTATGGCATAGAGCCACGCAACGCCGAGCAAAGCTTTGCCTTCGAGGTGCTCAACGACCCCGACATCAAGCTCGTGGCTCTCACCGGCAAGGCCGGTACGGGTAAGACCCTGCTTGCGCTGGCGGCGGCGTTGGGCAAACTGACGGACTACAAGCAGATACTATTGGCACGTCCCGTTGTGGCTCTGTCCAACAAGGACCTGGGCTTCCTGCCCGGCGATGCCAAGGAAAAGGTAGCTCCCTACATGCAACCGCTCTTCGACAACCTTAACGTCATCAAGCATCAATTCTCTGCCGGATCGGCCGAAGTCAAGCGCATCGACGACATGCTGAAGAACGAACAACTCGTCATCGAAGCTCTGGCCTTCATCCGTGGCCGCAGCCTGAGCGAGACCTACTGCATCATCGACGAAGCGCAGAACCTCACACCCAGCGAAATAAAGACCATAATCACACGTGCGGGCGAAGGCACAAAAATGGTGTTCACAGGCGACATCCAGCAGATAGATCAGCCTTACCTGGACAGCCAGTCCAACGGATTGGTCTACATGATAGACCGCATGCGCGAGCAAAACCTCTTTGCGCATATCAACCTTGTAAAGGGCGAGCGCAGCCAGCTTAGCGAGCTGGCCAGCAATCTGCTCTGACGGTACTGTTTTGTTTTTCATGGTGTCCCCCGTTGCCCTTCCCCTCTTGGGCGGCGGGGGATTTTTGTCTGTCGGCAGTGGATACACGGGACGACCGCTCTGAGTTTCCTGTGCAGAAACTGTCCTCCCCGTGCTGTTCGGAACGTTTCTGCCGCATCGGCCCTTTGCTCATGCCGGAAGTGCACCAAGGGACATTGTGCTGCGGTGAATGAAAAGGAAAGCGGCTGTCCAGCCCTCCTCCCCCAATCGGCATTAGACCGCCCGATGAGCATAGGGTTGTCTTTCTTTGAGTTTCCAAGCCCTTTCGCCCTCCTGTCGCATCTTGTCTGCCGCTTTGTCCCGACGTAGCGGGCTACGCCGCCGGCAAAGGCGACAGCCAATCTGCACGGCAGCAGAAGGAAATCGCTTTGGACTCTAACGACCGATTTAGGCTAAAGGTGCGTCCGGCCATGTCCTGCGGTGCCTCTGCGGACAAAGGTTTGCTTCCGTCCGGGCATAGGAAAGCCCCCGCCCGGGCACAGGTGCGCCACTGTGGCAGTGCACCTGTGCCCGCTACGGGGGCATTGGTCAAGCATGGAAGCTCCACACAACCCCTGCCCGGCGGCAGTTGTTACTGCTGGCCGGTTGTGCTTTCCGCGTTGTTCAGCGGACAAGCTCCGTTGCATGTTTGCCAGCCTTGGCCGTTTCTAAGCCGCATGGCCGGCGCACAGCCGCGTTGCGGGTGGTGGCGGAAGCCTAGTCTGTCGCCAAATCCGCAGTGTCTCTTGCCGCCGAACACCCTCATCAACTGTTTCGGGGTGAGCATCTTACTAAGCTCGGCATAATACTTCTTCTGTATGTCCAAGCGTTGCTGCCTGCGCTCAAAGCACTGCTCCATGCACTGTTCTATCTGCTCGTCGGTCAGTTCGTCGATGGCGCAGCATCCGCCAGCAGCTGGACAGGCTGCAGGCTGTTTGCTATTCTGCGGCCGACAGCAATTGTTCAGTTCCTCCAGATATTTCTTATAAAGAGGTATGAACTGAGCAGTCACTTTGTCATCGAGCATCAGGGCATTGGCCATTCGTTGGGCTTTCTGTTCAATCCGCTGCTCGGGCGCGATGCAGCAGTTTTCGTTTATGCCCCGTTGTAACTGCGGGCGTTGTGCCTGTCCGCCCCGGGCAGGCATCACACAGGGCATCGGTTCGTTTTGTGCAAGTGTCGGTGTCAGGCCAGCGGCCAGAAATGCCAGTGTGGCAATGATGATTTTTCCTTTCATGATTTTCGTTTTTTAATTGATGGTTATTGTTACTTCGAGAGTGCTTGCCGACGGATGCGGCGGCCGTCCGTAGGCCGTTCGGTTTGCTCCCTTGTCCTTTTAGAGTCTTTTGGCTGAGAAAGGTTGAATGGCTGCGGGTCGATTTGTCGTTTATTAACATCGTGCCGTAGCATCTGTCTATGGAGCCAGCTTGCTGTTGTTTACGCGGCTTGTCCCTATGATTGCACTCCCGCTTTCGTGAGTTGCGCGGCGTGGCGATGCAGATTTAGCCCCAATCAGTCATCAGACCGCCCGACAGGCATTCGGCTATCTTTCCCTGGCTTTCCAAGCCCTTCGTTCTGCTGTCGGCATCTTGTCTGCCGCTTTGTCTCGACGTAGCCCGCTACGCCTTCGGCAAAGACGACTGTCAGTCTGCACGGCAACAGGACGGAATAGCTTTGGCCTCTAATGCCCGATTGGGATTCAAGCCAAAGCAATCGGTAATAACCAAAGAAACACAAAGGCAGTACACGAAAGCGCGAACAGGGCAAATAGAGCCTTTATCCCCTTCTCCATGATTTTTTTTGAAGAAAAAAAACAAGGCAAAGATCCATATAATCCATTGTAGATTAACATATTACAAAGATTCCACTTCTTTTCATCGGAAAAAAGCACAAAAAAAAATCCCAAAAGCTATTGCAGGTATCAAAATAATGCCTACCTTTGCACCGCAATCGAGAGAGATAGCGACGATAAAAAGACAAAAAGGTGCGGTAGTTCAGCCTGGTTAGAATACATGCCTGTCACGCATGGGGTCGCGGGTTCGAGTCCCGTCCGC
>CALULL010000014.1 GCA_944321465.1 uncultured Bacteroides sp. | reverse complement strand
TATGGCTTCCACCACGGCGGCATCCGTTATTACTTTCTTTTCCATATAGTATGTGTTACTTTTATCGGGCGTTTATTTTACCAATTCCCGCCCGTGGTTCTACATTTTGTTGTTTGTCTCTTGTTTTTACCGCTCGGGGTTGCTACCTTTGCGGCGGCCGCCCGTGGAAAGGCGGTCATAATACTTTTTTAAATTCTAGATATCGATGCCCCGCCCCCGCTGTGAAGCCCGGGCGGGGCTTTTCGTCCGCGTCAGCCCATGGAGCCTGTGCCGCCGCCGCCGTCCTCGCCGGTGCCGTCCTCGGCGGCCGCGGGCCCGTCGTAGGGCAGCCACTCGATGCCCGAGGGGACGAGGGCGCGGGTGGCCGAGGAGCCGCGCGTGGTGCCGCCCTCGCGCTGTGGGGTGAAGCTGACGCGGATGGCCTTCACCTGCGCCTGCACGTCGAAGTCCTGCTCCTGCTCCACGCCCTCGGTGTCGAGCGTGTAGCGGAAGGTGCCCAGGCCGTCGAGGCGGACGCTCTTGCCCTGGGCCATGTAGTCGGCCAGTACGCCGGGCAGCTCGGCCAGGACGGCCAGCACGTCGGCGCGGCTGACGGTGGAGATTTTGGCCAGGCGGTCGGCCACTTGCTTGGTTTCGACGGGCTTGCCCACCACTACGGCCTGCGGGTACCACACGCCGTGTTCTTCGTTGAATTGCTTTTTGTAAAATGCCATGATGTTTTTGGTTGGTTTTTGTGCCCCGTGGCAAGCCCGGACTTTGCCCGGGCCAATCCCGGACTTTGCCTGCATCAATCCCGGACTTTGCCTGCGGCTCGCCGCGGGGCGGGTTAATAATCTGTTTTTTTTCTTCTTTTTGTTTCCCCCTTTACGTCCCTCCGCCTCCTCCCAGGTCCTCGGCCAGCCAAAAGGCCTCGGTCAGGCCCCGGGAGTCGCGGCGCACGGTGCACGTCAGCCGCCACAGGCCGCCCTCGGCGGGGACGGAGATGCTCTTGTTGGCGGTCTCGTCCGGGGAGGTGCGCACCGCGCCGCTGATGCCCAGCAGGGGCGCGCCGGGGGTGGCGCGCTGGGCCACCTCGACGATCACCTCCACGCCCGCCAGGGCGAGCACGTCGTCGCGGCTGTCGGCGGCCACGGGGCTGCCCGCCAGGATGCCGGGCATGTAGATGTAGACGTTGCCGCCCGTCAGGGCGTTGAGGTTGAAGCGGACGTAGCCGCCGGTCTTGTCGAAGTCGAAGCGGCGGCCCACGATGACCTGGCCCACGGTGTAGGGCGGGGCGTACTGGTCGATGTTGGAGGCGTTGACGGCCAGCGGCGTGCGGCGCACCAGCCCCGCGAAGGTGCCCCGGGCGGCGCGCAGCTCCCCGGCGAAGTAGCCCGCGTCGGCCTCGATGGTGCCGCGCACGCGGGCCTTCAGGCTCTCCAGGTAGCCTGTGGCGGCATTCAACAGGAGGTAGGGGGTGAAGCCGCCGGAGGCGAACTGGCGGTAGTCCTGCGTCTCCAGGCCCTGCGCGTCGGTGCCCGTCTGGCTCATGAAGGTGTCGCCGCTGACGACGAACGAGCCGAGCAGGGCGAAGGGGGCGAAGAGCACGGAGGTGGCCAGCAGGGGCCACAGCTCGTAGGCGCGCCAGCGGGTCGTCGCGGGGTTCTGGGCCGTGTCGGCCTGGGGGTCGAGGGTGCTGTTGCCGGGGCAGCGGCCCGTCCACTGGTAGACCTTGCCTTGGTGGATGATGATTTCGCCGTTGCGGTAGGTGTTCCCCGCGGCCCACTCGTCGCTGCGGGCCAGGGGCACGGCGGGGTCGGCCACGACGGGCAGGGTGGCGGCGGCCAGCAGGCCGGCGTACTGGTAGGTGTCGGGGTCGAAGCTCTCGTAGGCGGTGACGACGAGGCGGGTGACGGTGTCGTACATGGGCTGCTGGGACATGGCGTAGGCGGCCTGCGTGCCCACGGCTCCGACGACCTCCCACACGTCGGTGGCCGTGCCGTCGGGCGTGACGCTCTGGTAGGCGAGGTGCCACGCGGCGGTGGCTGGCTGGCCGTCGCGGTAGAGCCGGGCCCAGGTGTAGCCGTCCTTCTGCACGCCGTCGGCGGTGAGGGGCACGGTGCCGCTGGTGTCGAGGCGGTAGACGGGGGCGGGCTGCTGGGGCTCGTCGGCGGCGGCGAGGCGGGTTGTGGCGGAGAGTATCATGGTGGTTGTTCCTCCTTCTTCTTCTGTTACAGTTCGTACTCGGCGGACACGATGAAGCCCAGGGCGCCGGAGGCGCTGCGCAGCTCGTTGTAGCTGGTGGTGACGCTGGCGGCCTGGAAGGTGGCCCCCTGCTTGCCGCTGAGGGTGAAGGGCGCGCCGGTGTTGTCGTAGACGGCCCAGCTCCACGTGGAGACCAGCCCGGAGACGGGCGTGCCGGGGTCGCTGCGGCGGTAGACGGCGGGGGTGACGGTGGGTGTCTCGCCGGGGCGGCAGCGGTCGCCGGTCATGCCGGTGACGGCGAACTGCACGAGGTAGGGGTCGGTGTAGTCGGTCACCAGGTCGTAGGCCGATGCCACCACCGAGCCTGCCACGGAGATGTCGCAGCCGACGACGGACGAGCCGTCCACGTCGTCCAGCCCCACGGCCTGCGTGGCGGCGGTGCCGAGGTTCTGCTTGCCCGAGGGCAGGAGGACGTACCACTGGTAGGCGACCCCGGTCGTGTCGGTGAGCAGCACGCCGTCCTTGTATATCTGCAGGCTCTCGGTGAGGGTGGTAACCTCGTCGGTGAGGGCGGAGCCCGCGTCGTTGACGATGGCCGCGGAGTACTGGTTGCCGGTGCTCTCCTGTATCACCACGTCCTTGGCCAGGTCGGCGAAGGCCACGGATGAGCCTGCCGCCTCGACGGTCCCGCCCAGGGTGATGCGGTCGTTGTCGTGGTTGGTCGCGCTGGCGAGGTTGCCCATCACGCGCAGGGCCTGCAGCTGGAAGGTCTGGCCTCCGATGCTGGCCTGGTAGTTGTCTATGCGCTTGAAGAGCCCGGCCATGCCGCTGTTGGTGGAGAGGCCGTCGGCCCCGAAGGTCAGCAGCACGTCGTTGTACCGCCACTCGTAGGTGTTGGGCGTGAGCACGGCGGCGGTGCTCTGGTCGCGCAGGACGGGGTAGATGGTGGGTCGGTCGGCCTCGGGCAGCGCGGCGAAGTCGGGGACGTACTTCTCCGTGCCCGCCGTGTAGCGTTGCACCAGGGGGTAGCCGTCCACGCGCAGCGAGCCGCTGATGGTGCTGCCGTCCGAGGTGGCGAATAGCTTGAAGGTTGCGGATAGTGTGTTGCTTGCCATGTTGCTGTCAGTTTAGGGTGTTGGTTGCTTCGGGTGTGTCTTCTTCGGGGGTGTCTTCTTCGGTGCCCTCCTCCGGCTGTCCGGGTTCGGGTTCCGGCTCTGGGGCGGCGGGCGGTTGTCCCGGCTGCCCGGCCAGGAGCTCTCGCAGGGCGGCGGCGGTGACGAACTGCGCGGAGAAGTTGTCGAGGGCCTTGGCCTCGCCCTCGGTGAGGACGACGCGGCCGTCGGGGGTGCGCGTCTTGTAGGTGACATCCGTCTGGGCGGCTATCTCTTCGGGGTTGATAAGCAGGTATCTCATATGGGCTTAATCTGTGTGTTAATGTCATTCGTATACGGGTTGTATCAGGGCGGCACCGGCGGAGTCGGTCAGCACCGCGCCCGTGCTGCCGGCGGAGTCCACCAGCACGGCGTGGCGGGCGTAGGTCCGCACCTCGCACCACACGGACACGGCGTAGGCCTTGTTGAAGCCCTTGGCCGAGGGGGTGAAGGCGACGGAGCGTCCCGTGCCGAGCGTCACCTCCTGCGAGCCGGGGGCCCCGCTGCGGGCCTTCCAGGTGATGAGGAACAGGTGGTCCTTGCCGGTGCCTATCTCGCCGCGGTTGTAGTACAGCCGCGCCTCGAAGCGCACGGGGGTGGACAGGGCGGCGTTCATCTTCATGCCCGCCGTCTGCGCCTGCATCGCCCTCAGCGTGGCGGGCATCTGCACCCTCAGCGACGCGCCGGCCTGCCAGGCCGAAGTGGGCGGGGCGGACGGTGCGGGGGTGCCGTCGGCGTGGTAGGCGGCGCGGCAGCGGTAGGCTTCCACGCCTTCGGTCAGCCGGGCATCGATGGTGAGCGTCTTGCCGTCGGCGGCGGCGTACAGCTCCGTCTCTTCTTCGGTGAAGTCGCGCCACTGGCCCGTGTCCTTGTCCTTCTTCTGCCACCAGTAGACGGCGTTCGCGTCGGGAACGGCCTCGGTGCCGTTGTAGAGCTGCGCGGCGTAGGCCACCGCCCAGGAGCCGTCGGCGGCGGGCTCCACGTCGAGGGGGTTCAGCACGCGGGCCGGGGGCGTGGTGAGGCGCAGGGCGAAGTTGGCCGAGTCGAACACGGAGGTGCGCAGCACGGCGCTGGCCTCGTGGCGTTCCTCGGCACCGGTCTTCTTGTTGGTCAGGGTGTAGATGCAGTACAGCTCCACGGGGCTGTCCGCGGGCACGTTCTTCTTCACCGTGAGGCTCCATTGGGGCGTGCCGTCGGCGGAAATCTCGTACCCGGGGGTCTCCGCCGTGATGCGGTTCGCCCCTGCCTCCTTGGGCGCGCCCTCGTACCACTCGGCCCCGGTGACGGCCTGCTCGCCCGTCATCAGTCCGTCGGGGTCGGCGGCGTTGTACCAGGGCATGAGCAGCAGGGGCACGAGGGTGCGGTCCGGCTCGTACTCGCCCGCGTCCTTGTTGTAGGTCTGCACGGGGTTGCCCGAGAGGACCTTCAGGCCGCCCATGCCGCTGTGGCCGTCCACCTGCGTGGTTATTCCTTGGGGTTGTGTTCTTATCATACCTTATAATTATATACCTTATATATTGTACATTAATTAATCATGAACTGCCTTTCGGCCAGCAGCTGCGTGCCCTCTCCCACGGGGACGAACACGCGGCAGGTGAACGACACGCCGCGGTACGTGTAGCCGAAGCCCGTGCCCACACCGTGCGCGTCGCTGCCGTCTATCAGCACCACGTTCTTCCGTCCGTCCACGTGCTGCGGTGTCCAGGTGCTGTCCGCCGCGGCGTTGCCCGTGTCCCTGAGCCACTCCACCTCGGTGCCGGTGGCGGCCATGAGCGCGTCGGTGATGTCGCGGCCCGAGTGGGACACGTAGGCCGACAGCACGAGGTTGACGCGCCCCGGGCGGGCGGAATAGTCCTGCGGCAGCGAGAAGGTGATGTGGTAGTTGGGGTCGCCCTCCAGCATCGCCCAGCCGGGGGAGTTCCACGCGGGCTCGTCGGCGGTCTTGTCCACCAGGCAGCCCCAGGTGCATCCGTAGTGCTCCACGGTGTGCTGCTCCAGCAGGGTGTAGGTGGTCCCGGATGGGGCGGCGGCGGCCTTCGTCCAGTTGCGGTAGGGGCTGGGCCCGGTGGCCGTGGCCAGCGACCACGCCCCGCGCGGCACGCGGCGGGTCACCACGTCGCCGTTGTAGTCGAACTGCCAGAACCGCTCGGCCACGATGGTCTGGGCCACGATGCCCACGTCGTCGGCGGATACGGGCAGCTTCTCCAGCGCGGCGATGGCGGGCAGGCGGCCCACGGTGAGGGCGTAGTTGTAGTCCTCCAATATCGGTTTGTAGACGTTTTGCAGGAACATGATGCGCCCCTCGCGGCTGGAGAGCAGCCACGACTGCGCCCTCTCGTTGGCCGCCTCGCCCTCGGCGGGGACGACGGCGTTGCCCCGGCGCGTCAGGTTGTACCCGGCGGCGGGCGGGTAGTTCGTCCCGCCGGGCACCTCCGCTCCGGGATAGAGCACGACGGTGAGGGTGTTCTCGCCGGCGTTCTTCGCCACGACCCGCATCCACGAGGTGTAGTAGTCCGTGCCCCCGGCGCGCAAGTTGTTGACGATGGAGTAGAGCACGTCGTCCACGTCGAGCGAGGTAACGTCCGCGTCCGTGTCCTTCCTTATATATAGCCTGTACGTGTCCTCTCCCAGATCCTCCACCCGCTCTATGTGGCCCGCGTCGCTGAAGGAGTAGTCGCCCGCCATGGCGTGCAGCTCGTTGATGAGCAGCTCCATGACGAGCAAGGAGCCGCGCACCTCCAGGCGGTCGGTCTGCACGCGCCCGGCGGGGTCGAGGACGGTGCCCTTGCCCGCAAGAAAGCTGTCCACGGCCTCGCCCACGTGGGCACCGCCGAGGAGCTTCAGGAGGTAGGAGGTCTGGTCGGGGCGGTCGCGGCGGAGGAACTTGGCGAGTTCGGCAATGATCTGCTCGATCCACTCGTACAGCTCACTGTCCTTCCCGGCCAGTTCGGTAAGTCCGGCAGCGACCTTGTCGAAGTTGCGCTGCCACTTCAGCCGCACGTCGCGTCCCGTGTCTTGCGCCCCGTTCCAAGGTACAATTTGTTCGAAATCTGTGTTCATGTCAGGGCAAGCTCATTGTCGTTAAACGTCAGCAAGAGCGGTTGCCAGAATGTAGCCCGCTCGCCGGTGTCGAGGTCGATATAGTCAAGCATGTACTCGGAATAGCGGTTGCGCGACTTGGTTGTCCGCCGGCACAAGCGGGCACGCCGGACAGCGACGATGCCCCGGCTGCTGCGCCTGGCGATGCTGTAGGACATGTGGGAGAACGAGAAGGACCCGCCACGCGCCGACAGCCTGCGCATTTCCTCGATTGCCTGATATACGTTCATCATGCCGCGAAGGTACACGCCATCGGGACGGAGAAAAAGGACATGCGGAGGAGCTGTTCAGCGCGACACGTTATCCTCCAGCCGTTCCAGCCTGCGGAGGGCATCCCGTATCTTCCGGGGGTCGACGACCAGCTCCTTGCGGCACAGGATGGCAAGCAGCCGGTTGTTCTCGACCAGCAGCATGACGATTTGCGAGCGTTGGTCGGCTGTCAGCTCGCCCGGTTGCAGGGAAGCCGCTGGCGTGGCGGCGGCGCCCTTGCCAGAGTAGCCCCCCTCGTACTTCCCGCCCCGTGTCCTCACCTGCTCCAGGATCTGCGTGGTGTTGAGCATACGGATGGTGCCGCGCTTCTGTGCCAGGTCGAACACGTCGAGGAACTGGCGGACGGCGGGGTTGGCCACCGCCTCGTGGTTGGCCACGAACTCGTTCTTGTGCACGGGGATGACTCCGGCGGTGTCGTCCGGGTTGCCCTTCCGCGTGTATCCTTCCACATATTCGGACGAAAATCCGCCGGACTTCAGTCCCTTGGCTTCTTCCTGCTGTTGCTTGGCGGCGGCAATCTGCACGGCACCTGTCGCCAGGGCGGCTGCGGCTGCCAGTGCTCCCAAGGCGGGTCCCACGAGGGGGATGCCGGCCATTGCCTTGTAGGCCTCCATGGCAGCCACGGCGGTGCTGGCCGTCACTTGCAGGACGGACAGGGCAAACTGCTTGTCGGCATACTTTTTCCTGATGGCCTGCATGGCTTCCTCCTTTTCCTCTTCCAGCTCGGTGGTGTCCTTGCCGGCCTTCTGAGCGGCTTTTATCTCCCGGTCGTACTTGTTCTCCACCTTGTTCAGCTCCCGGTCCTGCATGATCTGCATGTATTGGCTGGCGGATGAAAGGATGCTCTGGACGGAGTCGGATGCCGATTGCTGTATCTTTTTCCGGTTTTCCTCGTGTTCGCCGAGGATTTGGTCTTTGAGCCGCTGGTACTCCTCGAACGACAGGATGTCTTCGTCGTACATCGCCTTGAGCATTTCGAGCTGCATGTCCGGGTCTGACAGCTCAAACACGGCACGTAAGCCCTGCTCCTTCCCCTTCTTGCGCGCTTCTTCGCTTTCCTCCACGTCCATGTCCAGCAGTTTCCGGTCGGTCTCTGCCGTGTCAAGGCCGAACCCGGCCAACATTTCCCGGCGTTTCTCCAGGTAGGCCCGTTCTATCTCCAGCAGTTTTTCCCGGTATTCCCGTTCGCCCATCTCGCCATCGGCATAGGCCTTTTTCTGCACGTCCTCCTCGGCTATCTTCTGCGCCTCCAGACTGTCCAGGCTGTCCTGCTGCTGCTTTTTCCGCCGTTCGTTCAGCCTGTCCGCCTCGGCAATCATCCTGTCGTATATCTGGGCCTGCAACTCGGAGGTGTCCTTCTTGTTCTCCGCGAGCAAGTCCCGGCGTTCGAAGAGGGCCGCCATCTCGGCCTTGTAGAGGGCCTTGTCGTATTCATCCTGCGCCGCTGCCCGCTCCTTGCCCGACTCGATGCTCTGGTGCAGCAGGGCCTTAGCTTCGGCCTTGGCCTGCGAGAGGCGCTGGCTGATGCGTTCTTCTTCCTTTTTGAGTGCCGCGTCGTTCTCGGTCTGGGTGCCACCTATAAGCAACGTTCCGGCACCCTCGGACTCTTTTTCCAGTTCCTGCGGTACCGCCGTTTCTTCTGTTTTCTTTATCTCGGCGTTGATGTCCGCAATGGCTTTGCCGATACCATCCAACTCGGCCCTCGTTTTCTCGACGGCCTTGGAGGCTTCCTTGAACTCGGCCCGCATGGTCTGCACGCCCTGGTCCAGGCCACGCATCAAGGCACGGCTGCCGGGGGTCGCGGCCTGCATGGAACGCATGGCTGCGGCGGTCTCTGCGGTCGAAAGGCTTTTCTTGGCCTTGTCCATCGCGGCGGTCTCTTCCTTCAGACGGAGGTTCGTGTCGTATCGCCTCGAATACAGTTCCGTCAGTTTGTCTTTCAGATCCTGGGTCTTGATTTGCCGGTTCAGCTGCACCAGATATTCCTCTATGGCATCGGTGTTATCGCGTATGAGCCTGCCTTCGTCGGAAAGCTGGGCGTTGTATCCGGGTATGATTTCTTTCAGTTCCTTCAATGCCTTCAGGCGGGCAGACTGCGCCAGGTTCTCGTTGTGGAGCACGGCGGTCAGCAAGCGCACCCTTGACGCTTGCCTGCCGTAGCTTTCGCCCGCCCGGTCTTCTACCTCCTGCATGGAGCGCACCGACAACGTGACTTCATCCTGTCTGCGCTTGAGGTCGGCAAGCAATCCCACCAAAGCCGTAACCGCCGTGATGGAGATACCCCAGGGATTAGCCTTTAACAAAATAAACAGTCTCCTCATTCCCGTGGTGATTCGCCCCGTCCATAATACTTTGGCCTTGTCCGCCACGATGGAAGCCTTCGTCGCCACCGTATAACCTGCCAATCCCGCAGCAGCCCCTATAAGAACACCATGATATTCGTCCAGTGTCTTGATGAGCACCAAGAACCCTTTCACTGACAGACTTCCCAAACTCACCATGTTCTTCATCACCGGCTCCAGCCGTTCGCCCAGCTCGATGCGCACTTCCTGGAAACCCTTTCGGGCCTTGTCCAACTCGGCTTGCACCGTGTTGTTCTGCACGGCATATTCGTTGGTGATGCTGGTACCTTCGGTGAAAGCGCGGTTGGCATTCTCCTGCTCCTTGCGAACCAAGTCTACGTTGCCCGCCAGGGTGCTGATGACGCTCGCCGCTTCTGCCCCGCTGAGCTGCATTTCCTTCAGCACGGGTGCCATCTGAGCCATGCCGCCCATCTTGTTGAGCGCCGACAGGAAAGTAATCACTGCCTCGTTCACGTCGGTCTTGACCAGGTTGGTGAACTCCTCCACATCCATGCCTGCCAATTTTGCATACTTCGCCGGTTCCTGGAAGATGCGCATAATCAGGCCGGACAGGGCCGTGCTGGCCATCTCGGAGCGCAGCATGTTCTGGTCGAGGGCGGACGCGAAGCCCATGATGTCGGTGACGGACATCCTGGCCTGCTTGCCCACACCGCCCATGCGGGCCGTGAACTCTACCAGATAAGGCTCGCTGGCACTGGTGCTCTGGGCTACCTGGTTCACTGCCGAGCCGATGGCCAGCATGTTGTCCTTCAGGCTGCGCGACTCGTCGCCGAACATCTGCGAGAGCTTGCCTATCTGGTTGACGGCTTCCTCGCCCAGGTCTTCGCCCAGGGCGACGTTGATTTGGTTTGCCGCTTCGACGAACTCCAGCACATTCTGTCTGCCTGTGATGCCCAGCTTGCCCGCCTCGCCCGCCAGCCGGTTCAGTTCCTCGCGGGGTGTGCGGGTGTCCATCCGCTTGAACTCCTCGTTCAGTTCCTTGGTTTCCTCCCGGGTCATGCCGGTGTACTTGACGACCTGGCTCTCCGCTTCCTCCATCGCGGCGTACTCGTCGACACACTTGCGCATGGTCAGCGTCATGCCGGTCAGGGTGGCCAGGGCACCGGCTCCAATGGCAGCGTAGCGGTTGAAGCCGTCGGCCAACTTGGAAAGAGACAAACCGGTTTCGGTGGCCGTGCCCTTCAGTTCCTTCATGCGCTGCACGGTCAGTATCAGTTCCGCACGGTATCGTTCCCATTCGGCCGTGCCCGGCTTCACGTTGTTCATGGCCCGGCGCAACTGCGCGGCTCCCTTGCGAAGCTCGTTGTAGGTCAGGGCCGAGCGTCCTGCCTCCAGGCGCAGGCTGTACAGCGAAGCGTTCAGCGAGTCCTGCTGCGCCTTCAGTTCCTTGTACTCCTTGGAATTTTTCTTCCCTTCCTCCTCCAGTTTCTTCAGGGAAGCCGTCACTCCTTCCAGCTGCAGCCTGGTCTCTTCAAACTTCGCCTTGGCTTCCGAGTTGTCTATTCGGATGGCCATTCGGAAATCCTTGATGCTTATTGCCATATCGATTAAGAATGAATAATGATGAAAGATGTATTGTCACGCATGTCACTCGTCCAGCCACCGCCCGTTGTCCAGCCACACGCCGCCGTCGCGCCACTTGCCGTCGGCCAGTATCCAGCGTGCGTCGGCCTCGGTGTCGCTGATGCGTATGGGATAGAAGATGCCCGTCCATTCGCCTTCCCGTCCCTCGGGGGAAAGGGTGAACTCCATTTCGCGGCACACGTAGCGACGGTTGCGGATTTCGAAAATCCGGTTGGCGGGATACAGGTTGGGGTCGTGGCTGGAGACCTTGACCGCCTTGGTGTAGTCTATCTCGTACCCCCGCCGGTAGAACTGCTCTTGCAGGAAGGACAGGCGGAGCGAGGCCGACAGCCCGGTGGCGCGGAGCCTGTTGTAGTGATGCATCTGCCCGGGCAGCGTCATAGTGTCGGTGGCCGACTGTGGATAGCGGCACCTGATGGTGTAGGTGGCGTTGTCATGGCTGTAGGCAATGCTTTCCTCGGCCATTCCGTTATAGAAGGCCAGCCGGATGGTCTCTGCCGACGGGGTGTCGTCGGTCCATTCCTTGATGACTTCCAGCTCGTCCTGCGGCTGCTCTGCTGCCGTGCCGTCCTCCGCCCCGTCGGCCACGGCGGCCTGGAAGTACATCGTGGGGTTCAGTCCGGGCTGTTCGGACACCTTCACCTGCAGGCCCACCAGTTCCGTCTGCGCCGGGGCCATGTCCAGTTCCTCCTGTTCCTCGGACTCCCGGTTGAGGGGCGCGAACGAGTCCAGCACGGCCACCTTGACCGTCGTCAGGGCATCGTCCTCGCCGGGCTGCGCGAAAAGGTAGCAGCGGCCCGTCCGAACGTCGCGGAACAGTTCGCGTCCCGTCAGCTGCCCGTCGTACTGCTCGTAAAAGTTCCTGGCCCGCAACAGCTCGGAGGGCACGTTGGAGACGATTTCCTCCGGAGCAAAGTCGGCGGGAATGTCTATCAGGCGGGCCTGCTCCAGGTAGCCGTCGTCGAGGCACTGCATTTTCCAGTAGCTGCCGCCGCCGGGGTACGACACCCTCGCCCGGGCATAGTCCAGCGCGTCGCTTTCGTCCTCCACCTCGGCCTCGTAGACATCGGACACCGCCGCGACGTGTATCGTCTCCGTGCCGGCATAGTAGGCCGTGTTGAACAGGAAGCGGGCCTCCTTGAGCTTGTTGTCGATGACGAACGTGCCGTTGAAGAGCTTCTCCACCGCGTCGAGGAAGTCCACCACCTTCCATCCGGCGAACATCTCGGCCCAGTCGTCGCTCTTCGTGTTCAGCATGTAGAGCAGCCTGAACTCCGTATCTTCAAGGCTGTTGTGTGCCAGCCGGTAGCCCAAGGCCGTGAACAGGCTGCGGATGAAGGCGCAGAGGAAGGGCTGCGGACGGAGCGTGGCGCCTTCGACCGGACGGGTGACGGTCACGGGAAAGACGGGGTAGAAGTCGACGTACACGGCGTTGCACACCTCGCCGCCTTCTTCGTCGACGACGACGGGCAGGCACCACTCCACCTCGGGGAAGGTCTTCTCCACGTGTTCCTGCCACGTGTCCGCCGTCGGCGTGGTCTGTATCATGTCCAGCTCGCCCAGCGTGGTGCCGCCCCCGGCGATGTAGTTCAGCTCGGAGTTTCCCGATGCCACCTGTATGGACACCGAGTCGTCCGTCCATGCCGTGATGACCTCCGTGCCGTTGCAATAGACGCGGTTGTCTGCAATCAGGATGGCTTTTCGCTTCTCCGTGGGCCACCCGGTGGTGTTCAGCCGGTTCAGGTGACTGTATAGCGCGGCGTTGGTAGGGTTGGAGAGTTGCAAAGTGATGTCGTAGGTATATTCTCCGTTTTTGGTGAACAGCGGGTTCTCGCGCTTCACCTGGATGCTGAAGTCCCGGGGCAGAACTGCGGCTGTGCCGTCAATGTAAAGTTCGGTCATTGGTGTGAAGAAGAAAGATGAATGAATATTACCCGAAGTCCTCCAGCTTGAATGATACGGACAGGCCGTTCCAGCCGCCGAAGATGTCATACTCCCACTCGATGGTAAGACTGGAAGTCAGGCGGACGGAGTCGTCGCACATCAGCCGGCCGTCCAGCAGCTCGGCCTTCAGGCTGTCCATCAGGGTTTGCAGGGAGGCATAGTGTGCCAGTTCCTCCTCGTCGCTGTGCTGTCCGCTGGGCACCTTCTCCAGCAGGAACAGCAACACCTGGTTGTCGGTGCTGAAGGTGTCCGCCCCGCCGTTGACCTGTGCGTCCGGATACTTCGCGCAGAGCCAGATGCCCCGCCGGTCGCGCAGCTTGCGGATGATATGCCCTTCGTGCACGGCCAGTACCACGCCGTCCACTTTCACATCCTCGCTGCCCCGATTGAGCTTCTCCTTTAGCTCCAGCAGCCATTCCCGGTATCTTTTAATGTTTATCATTTTAGAATCTTTTTAATGAAGAATGATGGATCAATCGATCAGCCCGTTCTGTGCCGGGTCTGCCAGCCAGAAGGAGAACTCCACCGTGGCCAGCGCGCTGCGCCGGAAGTCCCGCTCTAACTTTTGTTGGGTAATCACGATGTCCAGCCACTGATTGTCCGCCCTTATCTGTGCCTCGCGGGCGTTCAGCAGCTGGTGCCACAATTTGTACTCCTGCCGCAGGTAGACGGGTCCCGACACGGCCGTATATTCGTCCGTCACCTTCAGGGCGAACTTGCGCTCCACGCCGTAGAGGAAGCCCGTGGTGTCCTCGCTCGCCCCTTTGACGGACAGGCCGCCCGTGCAGCACAGCGTCTCGGGCATGTCGTAGACGTTCTTGAAGCGGAACACGCGCAGGTCGGCATAGCGTGACGCATCCACCAGGAACTCGATGGAGCCGCCGTCGAACCCTACCGTGTAGTGCTGCAAGGAAGTCACCCCCAGCTGCTGGCAGGCGCGGCTGTAGGAAGCATCGACGGTAAAGGGGGCATCGCCCTGGCTGGCCACGGAGACCTCTACGGATTTCTCCACGCCGTCCGTCCCGGTGCCGCTCAGGGTGTAGCCGGTGCCGGTGAGGAACCCGCTGGCATATTCCGGCACGCCGGGGCGCGTCACCTTCTGCGTCACCTCGCTCAGCACGCCGGGCGTGTCGGCATTCTTACGAGTCTGCAAGGTGCTATACGTCACGAAACAGTCCGCATCCTTCACCCCGTTGATGTAGAACGTGAAGGTGCCGGCTGCCGAGAGCTGCCAGTGCACTTCTTCGTTGCACCATGTGCCCCACAGGGCCAGGGCGCAGAAACGGCCCAGTCGGCGCACACGCACCTGGTTCTGCGCGTCGGGCACGTATTCTTCTTCCAATATCCGTTTGCCGCCGTATTCCACGGCAAAGGTGGTGGTGGCATCGGTGTCTATGATGTAGTCCTGCATCGTGGCGCAGAACTCGCGGGGGCGGGGGCGTTGGATGACATTCATACTCAACGGGTATTACAAACGACAATATTTGTTCTTGGGATGATTTCTCGGCAGCAGGTCGTAGTCCGGCTGACTGCCGTCGCGGGCCCGCTTCATCTGGTCGAGCCAGCGGGCGGCATCGGCCCGCATCCAGTCGGCAGCGCGGCGCACGTCGTCCAATGTGGCGGGCTGGCTCTGGCGCATGCCGCTTTCGGCCAGGTAGCCGCGCACCACGCCGCCCGGCAGCAGGTGCAGGGGCAGGCGGCCCAGGGCGGTGCTGACAGCCAGCAGGCACGTGGCCATCGCGGCGGCATAGTGGGCGCGGCTCTCTGCCCCGTCCGCGTCTTCGGCCAGCAGAGCGGGCCAGGCATCGCCATAGGCCGGTGCCACGGTCAGCAGCTGCGCCTCGCGGACGAAGGGTGCCAGCAGCAGGAAGGTGCGTTCGCTGCGGTTGATGGGGAAGTATTGCTGCATCTGCCGGGCATTGCGCACGATGAGCTGCTGCAAGCTCCGGCAGGTGTCGGTCTTCGTCCATTCCTCCAGTCCGGTGTCGTCCAGGTGTCGGATCAGGGCATCCACGGCGCGGAAGTACGCCTCCATCTGCAGGGCATCGTCCCGGTCCAGTTGCCACTCCCAGGGCAGCTTGTCGCCCCCGTCGGTGGAGACCTTGAACTTGCGCCCGTCGTCCTCGTGGCTCAGGTCGTTCTTCTGGTACAGGCGCAGGGTGGCCAGCAGGGCGACGGGCCGCTGCACCAGCAGCCGCAGGCGGTCGCCCTCCGTGGCCTGTTCAGCCTTCTCGATAACGGCCCGGCCCACCAGGCCGGCCAGTTCGTCGGTGGCCTGCTCGATGTCGCCCTGCACTTTGGCGAAGTCGTTGTTGGCGTAGTAGTTGCCCGTCAGGGAGCGGAGTTGTTCGGATGATTCTATCAGCATATCAATGAATGATTAATGATTATTTCTTGTACCGTTTCATCATCTCGTCCGCCCGCTGCTTGTCGTCCAGCAGCTTCAGCAGCACGCGCAGCAGCGGGGCGCGGTCGGTGTCGGCGGCGGTGCCGAACACGCCGCTCTCGGCCACGGTGTAGAGGATGCTGTTCAGCCCCAAGTCCTGCCCGGAGGGGCGGGGCCCGTCCTTGTCGCGCCGTCCGAAGACCGGGGCAAAGGTGAGGGTCTGTCCGTCAATGAGGAACTCGCCCGTCAGCAGGTATTCGCAGAACCGGGCGAACCAGGCGTAGACACCCCACTGCATCCAGCCGGGCATCGCCTGGGCCGCCTTCATGTAGCGGGGCAGTTCGTCCGCGTCGAAGGGGAGGCGTTTGCCTGTCGCATCCGGTCGGCGGTAGAGCACGGCCGCCAAGGCCAGCAGGTCGCCGGGCAGGTGGTCCTGCGTGTAGAGGTTCATGGCGGCGGTGGCGGCGCGGAACTCGCCGAACGTCAGGTCTGCGCCGTGGCTCGCCGGGCCGCGCAGGTCTTTCCACGTCGGCAACAGGTTCTGCGTGGTGTCGAAGTGCAGGGCGATGCACCCCTCTTCGTCATCCACCAGCCACATCCAGCCCAGCGTCCCGGCCAGGCGGTCGACCAGCAGCATGTCTTCCGTGCCGCTGCGCCGCCGGAAGCGGTATCCGCGGCGTTTCAGCACGAAGGCGCACCAGGCGCGCTTCACATCGAGGAGCGACACGCCGCGCCGCGTCATCAGTTCCTGCCGCAGTTTCAGCAGGTATGTCCATTCGGCGGGCTGAAGCTCCTCCCAACAGTCGGGGAAATCGATATCCTTCATAAATTGAGAATTGAAAATTGAAAACTGAAAAACAGATTCAGGCAATGTCGGACTTTGACGCGTTCAATGTCGGACTTTGATGCGGTCAATGTCGGACTTTGACGCGGTCAATGTCGGACATTGTTCAGACTTGGTTCGTCGGCCTGTCTGCCGCCGTCACATTGTCCTCCTTGTTGATCACCTTGCGGTACAGCCCCAGGAAGATGCCTTTTTTCTCCGGGAAGTTGATGCGGATGGCATCGTTCACCGCCTCCAGCGCGATGTCTTCGGCAATCTGCGTGTCCGCCCCGTAGAATATCTTCAGCGCGTAGAGCATCTGGCTGCCGCTGTCGCTCTTGCCGTCGATGATGATGTTGGCCAGGGCGGGGCTGAGACCGAAGCCGCTGGTGGTCGAGCTGTCCGCGATGCGCGAAATCTTGGCCTGCGCGTCGATGTACTTGTCGATGTTCATCTCGATGGGTTCAATCTTCCACGACTGCGCCTTGCCCTGGTCGTCGATGAAGTCCACGCAACTGAAGAACTTGCCTGCGTTGTTCTTGCCCGCCATCACGTCGGCAATGGTCTGTGTCAGGCTGTCCTTCAGCTTGTCCATCTCCTTCTGCAGCTGCTCCTCGGTGTAGTCCGGGTGAAGCTCCTCCAGCAATGCCTTCTTCTGGTCCCAGTAGTATTGCGGCGTGTGCACCACATAGGCCGCCGCAATCATGTTCTCGTTCAGATGGTGGATTATCCGGGGCAGGTCGTTGGCATTCTCCAGCCAGGGCACCGAGCCGAAGAAGCAGGAGATGGCATACATGTTCCGCCCGAACGAGCGCATGGAATGGTAGCGGACGGCGGCCTCGCTGCGGGTGGGGTTCCACTTGTCGAACACCGGATATTTCTCATACGTCCGGCTGCGGAACGTGTCGAAGTTGCCCGTCAGGATGTGCGTCACGTCGTCCAGCCGCCGACTGTCGTTCGCCGGCCACACCAGGCGGCAGTCCGCGGAAGGCAAGCACTCCAGACTGGCCACCCAGGGCCGGCCGACGCGCACGCCCCGTCCCATGCGGTACTTGACGAACACGCCGCCGAGGTGGGTGTACTCCACCAGCGCGGCGCGGACAAAGCCCCGGTAGTCCCACGTGTCCAGCCACTGCTGTATCTCCTCGTCCTCCACCCACTGCTGCACCCGCTCGTTGCCTTCGATGACCGTGCGGTACAAGGCCGGGCCCTGGCCGTAGAGCAGGCCCGTCTTTCGGTCCAGAATGCCCGGGCCCAGATTGTTCCGCTCCAGCAGGTCGCGGATGGCGCGCGGCAGGTTGTTGTCCTTGCCCCAGGGCACCACCCGTTCGCCCGCCACGCTGACCGGGTCGTCGTCCCAGTTCCGCCCGCTCAGGTCGAAGAACTGCGACATGGAGCTGCTCCAGTCCATGCGGATGGCATACTGCCCGGCGGCGGTGTCCACGAAGCTGAATTTTCCTATTTTTTTCATTTATAGGTTGATTAATATGTGTGAGGTGTTGATGA
Organism: uncultured Bacteroides sp.; assembly: GCA_944321465.1. Taxonomy (GTDB): domain Bacteria; phylum Bacteroidota; class Bacteroidia; order Bacteroidales; family Bacteroidaceae; genus Bacteroides. Next base: position 61,373 of record CALULL010000014.1, on the reverse strand, counting down.
ACAGGTCGCCGCAATAATCCGCCACGATTTTCTGCAGCGCGGGGATGTGCTCCTCGATGACCGGGTCGAACCACGGCTTGGGCTTGCGCATCAGCTCCCGGTTGTGCTTCTTGGTCACCACCACGGTGCCGCCCTCGCGGTTGTAGCCGCGGCCCACGCCGAGGTGGACATACAGCCCCGCTTCCTCGAAGCCGAAGCCTATGCTGGTGATTTCCTGCCCGGCCTGCGGCGCCTTGCCCCAGTGGCGGTAGTTTTGCTTCAAGGATTTGCTCAGGTTGTTATCCTTTATTATCATCGACTCGATACTGGCATTCAGTGCGGTGTTCACCGTCCTGCCCCAGGCACGCACCTGCCGGTTGAAGGCGGCCACCGCCTTCTTGTCTTGTTGTCGTTCCCATTGCTGGGTAATCCCGGTGTCTCCCTCGATATATACCTCGATGGGATAACCCTCGCCCCTGTTTCGGCGGTTCCGCTTGCCGTACCCGGCCATTCGTTCTGCATGTGCTCCCATATCTCTGCAATTTGCTTGACACAAAGGTACCGGCAGATGGCGGCAGGGAAAAGGACATAAAAAAAGAGGCCTCCCGCTCCACGGGAAGCCTCCGGCCCTGCATCGGTTCCGGATGCAGGAAGTGTCAATAAAAACAATCCTTAGATGGAAAGGGAACCAAACTCTATAATTCCACCGCCTCCAGTTCGCGACCTATCTGGTGCAGCGTGTCTTGTATCAATTTACGCCGTTCGGGCGAAGGCTTTTTGCTGCCCTTGATGTAACTGGCCAGCAGGCTCTGCTGGATGCCCATGCGGCGCGCCACGGCGGAGATGTTCAGTTCCGGATGCGACAGGAAAACATCCTGGATGCCGGGTTGCACCTGTTTTGTCTCGTCGTAGTAGAAGCTCTCATAGCTCATGTCTTCGTCGATGGCATCCCACCGGATGCCATATTCCCACAATTCATAAGCCTGCCGCTGCTCGTCCGTCGCCATGAGCAGGCGCGGATAGAACTTCAGCGACTGGAACAGGGTTTCTCCCTTGTCTGTGGTCACATAGATGCGACCGTCTGCGAACCACAGTTTCTTAATTTTCATTTCATTCATAGCGTCCTCCTTTCGCTCTGATATTGGGTAAAAGGGGAGTCACTCAAAACTCCCCGTGGATTTTTCTCCAAGCCTCCCGGATATTCTCCAGGTTCTCTTCCAGCACATACTCGGCCAATTTCTGTTCCTTGGGCTTCAGCGTACTTTCCACGCACTCCACTTGGTCTTTGATGATGAACTTGGCCGCTCCGTTGCTGCTCTTTACATGGCAGTGCGGTGGCTGGTGGTCTGCCGTAAAGATGATGAATTTCAATCCGAATAAGTCTAATACGGTGGGCATATCGTAATGTTTTCTGATTACGGCACAAAGATAGCATATATTTTTATATCCTACAAGGAGAAAGAATATTATTTTATATCCTAACGAAAAATCCCCGGCCATCCATCACGGAGAGGCCGGGGGCCGGATAAAAATGTATAAAGAAATGTTCGTTAAGGTTCACTCCAGGCGGTTGCGCCCGATGTAGGCCGCCTCGTCCAGCGCGCCCTTGATGACGGCGTTCGCCGCCACGGGGTCGTACCTCAGCCGCTGGCCGTGGTACTCTATCTCGGCGGGCAGCATCCCCGTCTCGGTGAAGAACTCGCGGGCCAGGCAGAGCAGGTAGCGCAGGTTGTCGATGTGCTCCAGCCGGTAGTGCAGGGCGGCGGTGTTCATGCGTCGCCTCCTTCCGGAAGAATAAAGGTGCGCAGTTCGTCCTGCAGGGACAGCACTTCGCCGGCCAGCCGGAGCCGTTCCCCGTCGTCGCCCATGTCGTCGCGGATGATGCCTTCCAATACTTTCTGCAGCACCTCCACACAGCCTTCAGCGTATCCTCGCTTCTGGAAACTGTAGATGGTTTCCACCACTTCGGGTGTCAGATTGATATCGGTCCTGTTCATCGCCCGCCTCCTTTCTCCGCCTTCTTGGCGCGGCGCACGCACAGCAGCAGCAAGGCCACGGTGGGCGGGAACACGAAAGACAGGCACAAGGAGGCCATGGCGGCCAGCCACCAGCCGTCGGCGGCGGTCTTCACCTGGCACTCCGCGGGGAGCACACGGTTCAGCAGTTCACGGAATTTCGCCGCGTCAACGCGCAGCACAGGCACGGAAGGCGTGCCCAGGGTAAGTTCTTTTTTCATAATACGATGATATGTTTGGCTGATACAGGCAAGTTCTCTTGCGGATACAAGAACGGCTGTCTGTTTCCCGATAGTCGCCAAACATATCATCGTATTCACCCTTCCGAGCAAAAAACGTGGGAAAAGACAGCCGTAAGTTTCGTATATGATTTGGTCACCTCATAAATAAGGTGAGCAAAACTATGGACACAAAAAAAGCCCAATTTCGTATTGAGCATCTATCCGGGTGCTCGGCGGTGTTGGATACAACAATATGTTTGGCACTGCAAATATGGGCATAATATTTGGGATGGCAAATTAAAATAGAATTAATCTTCTGACTTATCTGTTTTTTCTTTCTCATCTATACGATAGACATCACCTCGGAATTGTCTGCTTGGACACCAAGTTCTGCCATCTTCCATCTTCAGAACGATTTTCCCATTATGCTTGCAATAGTTTTTTCTGATATTTACTGATCGTTTGAGTTTTATCTATCTCCATATTTTTTAATGCAGATTCCATATATTTCTCGTATAATTCCATCGTAACATCATCTCCGCAGCGTTCGCATCTTTCCTTGCAATAATCAAGAATATCACTTTCAGAGAGAAATTTGTAGTCAAAGATTATAGACTTTCCCTTATTGTACAAATTTTCAATATATTGGATGGTTTCATCTTTAGTGCCATTTTTAAGGTTATCAACAGTTGAGTCACTTTCTTCACGCAAGGCCCTATGGCGCACTGTATGCCGTCCTGGTGATACGCCACCGCCAAGGTCGTAGTAAGTTCGTCCGTCTCCCAGTCCCTTATACATATGGTCGTGAACACGCGGCGCAGCACATGTGCCTCTACCGCCTTTTGCCCGAACTGCTCTTCCACCTGCGGCAGCAGCACGACCCCCGGCTGGTTCTTGTTCCGGTTCTGCGCCGCGAAAATCTCCTCCACTTCATAATTCAGGTTGTGGTTCCGGCACAGTTCCGCCAGCCGTTCAATCACCTGGTAATGGTAAATGCCACGCACAGGGTTTCCGTAGATGTCATTTCCCTTATGCGTCCTCTTCAAGGTCTCCAAGGTCATGGTTTCCACCGTGTTTTGTTCAAAATCAAAAGTCGCGCCCTCTTGCGCCAAAATCAAATTCTCCATAATCGAAATATAATTAAAGTGTGAATAAATTGTCATGCCTCATATATGATGAAGTCCTCCACGTTCTGAAAGTACGCATCCCCGCTGCTGAACAACACCCATTGTTTGCCCGCCGCGTCCGCGAAAACGATGCACAGCTCACGCAGCGTGTCCCATTTATTGATGATTTTATACCCGCAGAAATAAGTTTCCAATACGTCCAGAGCCTGTTTGTAAGAGAATGTTTTCATAAGTCTTGCCGAATTTTATGTTGAGCTTCGAGCCAACGGGTGTGAGCCTTTTATCGGCTTTCCCCTGGTTGGAGCTTTTTTTTTGCGTCGCCAGTCGCCACGCGGTATGTTTCGCCTTTTTACGCTGCCCACAAAGGTGTTGAAAGGAACAGGAGCAAGTTTTTCAAAAAACAGGGCCTGAATACGACCCGCAGGGTGGAGATTTTTTTTGAAACAGACGCCCGAACTTGAGCCAGAGACGTCAACATATACCTTTGCAGCAGGAAAAAGCGAAACTGCGCGGTGACAGGAGACAAAAGGAGAGGCGACAACCAGGAACAGGGAAAGCCTGTGAGACCCAAGTAGAATACTTACCTATCTGCCCGGCTTCTCGGCCATACCGGGCATCGCCCGGACACAGGAGAGCAAGCGGGGTGCCTACTCCGGTGACGGATGCCCGGCCATCGGTCACCCCTGCATCGGATGCCCCCGCACGGCAGGAAGAAGCATTCTTCCTACCTTGTTGCGCGAAAAATCCGGGCGTTTTCCGCTAAAAACGGGGCGAAATTCGCCCCTGCAAGCAAAATTCCTCCCGTCATGTCTCTGAGAGCCAGGACGGAAACCCCTCCCCGTTTCCCTTTGGAAACGGAGAAGCCCCAGCACTGCCCGAGCCGCGCCGACGGCCTTTTGCGATTGCAGGCGGCCGCGCGGCTCGGAGATATGACTTTCCGCCCACGTTTCCACCCTGCGCGGCGCATACACGGAAAAGCCCCGCGACCTTCGCAGGCGGCGGGGCTGCACAAACAAAGACTAAAAAAGAATGAGAATGAAAAAAAAGATATTCAGGTTCACACGTAGGCCGCCCCGCTGCGCTGGCCCCGGCTTTGCCAGGCGCGGACCACTTCGGGGCGCAGCACCAGGTACTTCAGCGCGTCGGTCAGGTTGGTCGACTCGCGGGGCAGGCGGGCGATGGGCAGTTTGTCGCCGGTCTTCTCCTTGACTATCTGCGTGGTGTTGTCGCGGTCGTTGGTCTTCACCTTGGTGCGGGTCACCTCCATCTCGCTCTTCAGGCAGGGACAGTTGTGCTGGTCGATGAGCAGGCGGAAGAAGTCGCGGTCGAGGTTGCCGGCCAGCAGTTCCTGGAAGAAGCGGTACTCCAGGTTGCTGCCGATGTTGCCCTGTCCCACCGACATGAGCTGCACGCGCCAGCCCGTGCGCCGTCCGTCGGCATCGGTCTCGATAGCCTTCTTTATCTGCGTGGCCATGTCAGTGCCGGTGCGGCGGTAGTTGTTCATGGAGCGGTCGTAGTAGAGCTTGAGGAGCTTGCGGCGGTGGGGCTTGAAATACTTCAGGAACTTGTCGGCCAGGTCGCGCACGTTCTGCGGGGGCAGGGTGTAGAGCTCCTTCAGGATGCGCAGGGTGCGGTCGGCCTGCTGGGCGAAGACCATGGAGAGCATGTTGCCCGCATCCATCCCGGCTTCCAGGGGGCGTGCGGGGTCGAGGTAGCGCAGGACGCTGCAGTCCTGCTCCCATCCGAAGGGGTGGCGGTCGATGATGTCGTTCAGGTAGCCGTCGGCGTAGAAGTTCTTCATCGAGAGGTTGCAGTAGAACAGCTGCGAGGCATCCAGCCGGGGGATGACGGAGAGGATGTTGCACGCCGCGCCCTCCAGCCCTTCGGCGAACTCGTCGTGGAACCAGTCTTCGCCCAGGATGTCGGCGTTGACGTAGCTGGAGGATATGAAGAAGAAGGTGGTGCCGCGGCGCACCTTTTCCCACCGCTGGCACCAGCGTTCCATGGTGCGCCGGGTGAGCAGCATCTGCCTTTCGGCTTCGGCCAGCCGGGGGCGCAGGGAGGCATCTTGCCGGACGGAGGCGGCCAGTTGCTTGTACTCCTGCAGCTGGGCGATGTACTCGCGCTTGGTGTCGTTGTAGACAAAGGATGTCTGCATCAGGAGCCGGAGGCGTGCGCGGTCGTTCATCTTGGCGTACTTCAGCACCCAGTCGTACTCGCCCAGGTGGTTGGGGTTGGGCATGTCGGTGGTGAGGGTACGGCTGCGGTACCAGACGCTGTCGCCGTACTTGACGCGGAAGCCTCGGACGGCCTTCAGCAGGTTGGTGAACTTATCCTCCGGGAAATACTTCACCTCGTCGCCGAACACCCCGACGTATGAGCGTCCCGCGCCGATGCTGGGCCGGTCCAGCGAGATGAAGGTGAGGTTGAATCCGGTGTAGAACGTCATCGTGTTTTTCCAGTCGGTGCAGACGTTGTACATGCGCTGCCGCCACTCGCGGGGCGGCTCTTGGTTGATGACAAAGTGCGTGCCGGGGTACCAGCCCATCAGGGCGAGGCCGTCCAGCAGCGAAGGTATGACGTTCTTGTGCAGGTCGCTGTAGGTGCTGGCCACCCAGGCGAAAGGAGCACCGGGGCAGTCCTGCACGGCTTCCGCCAGACGCACGGACAGCACCTGCACCGTCTTGGCCGAAGCACGTCCGGCAATCCAGACGAGCGACCACGGCTGCATCAGGCAGATAAGCTGCGCTGCCCAGTTGGAATAGCGCACCTCCACGTCTTCATCCGATGTCTTTAGTTTTTTCTTCCTGGTCATCGAGCATTTCTTCTATGTCCACATCCACGACGTTGGCATCGCGTTTCAGGCGCGTTTTCTCCCGTTCGGGCAGGTCCAGGCCGTCAATCTGCTTGGCCAGGATGTTGCGGTTGGCCGACGGCAGTCCCACCGACAGCGAGTCGAGGTCAAAGTGGATGATGGGTTTTTCTTTGATTTCTTTCGGCTTCACGGGGTCGGGCTTGTCCAGCATCTTCACCTTCCAGGCCTGTGTCAGCAGGTTGCCATAGACCTCCATGTCCTTGGAGGTGGTGGCGTTCTGCAGCACGGCCAGCGCGGCTTTGCGCAGGTTGTCGAAGAGGATGGCGCGGTAGGCGTCGTTCTCCACCGTGTCGTTCAGGTAGAACAGGTTGAGCGCCTCGGCATACATCCGCCGGGCCCGGCTGCGCTCCACGTTGAAGGGCGGGTGCATCAGGAAGGCGATGGCGTTGTCCTTGCCATACTTGCGGTCGATGCCCACCAGGGCGTACAGGGCGTTGTAGTAGTCCAGTTCCTCGTCCGTCAGCTCCAGCGTGCAGCCGGAGGCGAGGTAGTCTTGCAGGGTGTCGTAGTGGGAGTGTTCAAACATCGTCGAAGAAGATTTTGTGGATAGAGTTCTTGTAGCCCATGGCCTTGCGGAACTTGTCGAACCGCTGGGCCTGGGTGACGTTCTCGCCCGTCATGGCGGCAGCGGACATCGATAGGCCTTCCTTGGCCTGCTGGACGAGCTGGCCGCGGTCGTAATGGTACTTCAGCGGGCTGCCCACGAGGTGGAAGTACCACAGGAAGTCCCGCGTGGGAATCTTGTAGTACATGGCAATCTGTTCCGGCCGGTAGCCGATGCCCGCCAGCCGCTCGTATTCGTCGATGTCGATGCGGGGCATCCAGTCCGGGTCGTTATGCCATTGGTCGTATGCGCTGACTTCTGAATTCATCATGTCCGTCTGTCTCCTTTCGGGAGGCAAAGGTAGCCTGTACGCTTACCCCCCGAAAGGACAAGGCGCACAAGCCTATCTGCCCGTGGCCGTGCGTGCCGCTTTCCGGGCACGGCGCAGTTGTGTCTTCTCGTGGCGGCACGCACGGTAGTAAGCCTGCTTCTCCAGCCACTTGGCATGGACGCGGTCAATGAGTTCCGGCAGGGACCGTGCGCCCATGGTGTAGCCCGTGCCGCTGATGTTGAACACGCCGGTGATGGTGGCACCGTTCTTGTTGGGATGCGAGAGGATGCGGATCCGGCAGCCGTGCAGCGTCATGCCCCGGCGGGCGAAGTCGGCGTAGAGGTCGGTCAATGAGAGGTTGCCCGTTTCGTGGGCGGACGTCCCGAGGCTGATAGACATGTCAGCGGCGGAAATGGAAGATTGTTGTATCATAATAAACAAAAAGGCATCCGTGCCTGTCCCGCTGTCTAACACAATCTTCCGAATGCTGTGGGCACATTAATGCTCCACACGGGGGTACACGGATGCCAATATCTTAATTGGTAATACGTAATATGCGGACATAAAAAATGCCTGCAACCTTGCAGGCTCGCGTCCTGCATCCAGAAGATATTTATGTTAGACGCTGCAAAGGTAGGAATAGTTTTCGGGAAAACGAGGGGATATAAGAAAAAAATTGCCGACCGCATTCGCTCGTTTTCCATTGCTTAATGTTGGTGGATTACTTTTATTTTTTGACACCGAAGCCCCGGACGTTCGAGCGCGTTCCGGGGCTTCACTTTTTCCTTATGTCTTTATTCAAGCAATCTCAGGATGTCGGCGCGTTCCTTCTCATAGCCCGCCAACCGTTCTTGGCGCGTGGCGTCTAGGTGGGGTTTGTCGCCCTTGGTCAACTCCGACTTGACGCGCCAGATGTTCATCTCCACCTGCCGGAGCCGCTTCATCAGTTCCTTCACCGGCATCCGCATCACCTTTTTGCGGCGGCGGAACTCGGCGAAGGCGGGATGCTTGCCCAGGATGCTTCCGTGCTCCTTGTACCAGTTGAGTTCTTGCCAGATAAGGCGGTTGTCGATGTAGTTGTCTACCAATTCTCCCGCCACCTTGGCGCACCCGTCGAGGTCGGTGCAGTCGCGGAGCAGGCTGTGTAACCGCACATAGGCATGGTACTTCGCGAACTTGCGGCTGGCCAAGGCTTCGAGTTCCATCGGGCATCCGGGTTTGTCTAAGAAAGGAAATTCGTCCCTGAAGCCACGACCGGATGAGCCGGAAGAGGATGCTGACCTTCATAGCTCGCAGGGGCATTTGTCCGGGAAGCGGCGTGAAAGGAACGATTCCAACCAGGGCGAGTAGCCGCTGCGGGCGTTGTTCATGAACACCTTGTTGCGCAGCAGTTCGTTCACCAGCTTCTCATCCGGCGCCTTGCTCACCACAGGCAGCAGGAAGGGGTCGGTGCGCCAGTCCAGCCGTGCCGGGTGCGCCGTGTTGACGCTGTTGAAGTAGAGCGAAGTGAAGAGCACGCCCGTCTTGGCGTTCACATCGTCGTCGGGGAGCAACGCCTTTAGGTTCGACTTCTTGAACATCACCGGGGTATGCGTGCCGTAGTTCAGCAGGGGAAGCCCGGCCTCGGTCAGCATCTCGATGGTGCGCTCCATCGCGGCGCGGTAGTGGCCGTTGTAACCCTTGGGATTAAGCGGACCCAGCACCTTGGGCAGAACGATATGCGGCACGGAGACTGGATTCATCAGGTAGATGTCGTCGTTCGTCCAGATGAAGTGTTCGGTCACGGCGGTGTAGGTCAGAATCTCGTGCAGCTTGTGCAGCGTGTCCACCGAAGGGATGTCCGACACGCGGGGGCAGTCTATCCACGTCACGTTCTCGCCGTCCATCCAATCTTCATAGTCGCCGATGACGAAGATGTGGAAGGGGAAGCGGGCGTTTTTGTACCAGGAGCGGATGGCGAAGAGCAGTTCGTTGCCCTGGGCATACTCCTTGCAATAAGGGATGACCACCGAGATGCACGCATCGCTCCCGGCAGTCATCCTATCGTCAATAGCCTGCACAGGCTCTGATGCCACCGGTGCAGGCTCCTTCTGGGTTTTCTCTTTTACGGTCATACTCCACCTCCTTGCGAGCTTTCGGCACCAGTCAGGCCCAGTACGCTGTTAACCGTATCGTCGTCCGTCAGCGGGATGAGCGACTTGGCGATGACGCCCAGTGTGTCGCCGCGCAACGAACTGGCCAGGTTGATGGTCGTCTTGTTGGCCTCGTTGTTGTCCTGCCCTTCGGCGGTGGACATCTTCAGCGGGGTGCAGGGCGTGCCGGCAATCTTGCAGTCGTCGCCCGCACAGTTGATGACGATGGCGCCCAGGTTCTCGTTGACGTTGTTGTTCAGGAACTCCTTGAATTCTACCTCGCTGCCCGGATGTTCGAAGTCCACGTGTTGGATGAAGCCGCGTGCGTCGTCGTCGCCCTCGGCGGTCTCGTAGACGTTGATGGTGCTCTGCGTGGCATAGACACCGATAGGTTTCTTGCTGGCCTGAAGGGCAAAGGCCGTGACGCGCACGCCTTTTTCGTCCTTGGTGAAGGTGGCCACGTCGTCCCAGCGGAAAAGGATGATGTAGTTCTTTTTGCCCGTTGCCCGCCCGGAGTTGTTGCTCTTGCGGGGTACGGATATGAATGCATATTCTCCAGCCATGATTTTTAATGGTTAATGGTGAATGATAAATGGTTAATTGGGGTGCCTTTGCCAAGTGGCTACCTATCTTCGAGATAGTGGCTACCTACTGCGTGGGTAGTGGCTACCTTGGCAAAGGCACGCTTTTTCAGACTCCGCCGCCCTGCGAAGACTGTTGGGATTCCCTTTCCTCCTCGGGCGGGATGTAGGCGAAGATGGCTTCGGCCAGCCAGAAACCGCAGGCTTCCCACCACTCGGCCATGATGTCCACGTTGTAGTGGTTGGTCTCCATGCGGATGCTGGTGCGTTGCGGGTCTTTGGACATGAGGTGTTTGAAGTTCTCCTTCGGGGTAATGAAGAACACGCCGGTACCACGCATGCCTTCCAGCGGGGCGAAGGTGAAGTTGGTGAAGTCGATTTTCACTTTTTCGCCGTCCTGGTTCTTCAGCCAGGGGTACTTCTCGCGGTAGGCGCGGCTGTACTTGATGACCAGGTCCGGGTCGGCGTGGACGAACATCGTCTTGTTGCGGTACAGGGGTTTCACCTGGTCCACCGCCTGGTCTATCTGCGACAGCAGCGTTTCGCCATCCGTGCTCAGCGCCGTGCCGTCCAGCAGCCAGGTCACCTTGTCGTTCTCAGCCGTCTTCAACGCCTTCAACTGCGTTACATAACCGTCCATGCAGTCCAGGGCCGCGCTGGCCGTGCCGCCGTCCTGGCTGACCGAGTTCTCCTTGTACACGCCGACGGCCAATGCCTGCTCGCGCTCTTCGGCCAGCTTCGGGAAGATGAGCTGGTAGAGGATGTAGCGGACGATGGGCATGTCCTTCGGGTCGAGGTTCTCGTCGTACAGGTAGCCCAAGATGTCCTCCATGATGTCGGAGGGCTTGATCTGCACGTTGATTTTGCACTTGAAGTTCTTGATGGTGAGCGGCGTGAACGTGCTCTTCGACTTGGGCGTCCAGTAGGGCACGAACTGCTGCAGCACGCTGTCGATGGCAGACTGCATGGCGCGCACCTCGGTCTTGTCCGTCACGATGGTAGACATGTAGCGGATGGATTCCGTGGTGCCCATCAGGTCTTTCAGGATCTGCAGGCGTTCGCTGCTGACGTACTTGCCGAACTCCTTCTGCAGTTCGGTGGTGTCGATGGTGGTGTTGCCGCTGTAGGCCGCGCCCTTGAAGGCGGCATCCAGCCACTGGTTGTGTGCCAGGCTCATGTCCGTCTTGAATCGGTGTGCCATCTGTTCTTGTCCGGTTTCTTCCGTTTTCACCTCCCCGGCGCCGTTGCCCGGCTCCTTGGAGAGTTTTTCAATTTCCTTTTCCTTTGCCTCGATGTCGGCCTTGAACTGCCGTTCGGCTTCTTCCAGCGCCTTGATGCGGGCCAGCAGCTTGGCATTGTCTGCCTGCTCGGCCTGCAACTTCGCCGTCACTTCTTCGGTCACGGCCGTTTCGGCAGCCGCGCCGTCACGTTCGAAGTCGGCCAAGTCCTTTTTGAACGACTCCAGGAACTTGTCACCGTACTTGTCCTTCAGCATCTTCTCCTGCTCCGGCAAGAGGAAGGATTTGCCCTCCTTGTCCTTGGCGAAGGCCGAGATGCCCAGGAAGGACAGTACCACGCTCATTACTTTTGCAAACATAGAATATTAAGATTTAGAATGAATATAATCGTCGATATACATCTGTGCCGACAGCTCCCTGCTGCGGGCTGCCGCCGTCTCCAGCGTTCCGATGGTGTCGGCCAGTCCCACCCGGACGGCTTCCCGGGCATAGAACATCCGTCCGCGCAGCAGTCCTTCGGTGTCGAGCAGCAGGCGGGCGCCCCGGTTCTGCTTCACGTTCTCCTGGAAGTCGCGGGCCAGAGGGTCCAGTTCTTCGTCGCGGATGGCGGCGTAGTTCTCTTTCTTGGCTTCCTCGAACGGTTTGTTCTTGTAGTCCGACAGGTTGCTGTAGATGGTGTGCACTTTGATGCCTTCCTTCTCGTAATACTTCGCATAGTCCATGAAGCTCATCATCACGCCGATGCTTCCGAACTCGGCATCAATGCTGTTGTCTGCCATAATCTCATTGCAATAAGTCGCCACATAATAGGCCGCCGACGCGCACAGGCTGCAGCTGGCGACTACCGCCTTGTACTGCCGCTGCGCCGTATGGATGGCATCCACCAGCGGGGCAATGGCATCCACGCTGCCACCGCCCGAATCTATATCTATTACTATGGAAGAAATATTCTTGGCATCGGCTGCCTCCCGGATGAGGGCGGCGATTTCAGTCGTGCCGTAAGCGCACATCGTGCCATACTTCAGCATCGTGCCGTGCAACGGAATGATGGCCGTGCTGCCCTGCGGCGCGCCGTCGAAGGAGCCGTTCTTTTTCATAAGCCGGCCTTCATGCTCCAGCATCACCGGGATGGGTTCGTCGTCCGACAGTTTTCCGCCCCCTTGCAGGGAAGCCTCGTGCGAAAGCAGGCGGTCCACCAGCAGCAAGTTGGCATCCACCTCCCGGAAGGAGATGAACCACTTGCCGCGGCAGATCGCATTATATAATGTAGAAAGAGCCATGCGTTACCTTGAATACGAATACGTATGCAAAGGTACAATGGGCGTATGTAGTCAAAAGGACGAATATATCTTGGAAGGTTCGGGGCTGTCCCGTTTGAACGAGAGGGTTAAAGACCGGTGAGTACCGCTCAACTCGGTGCTCACCAGCACCGGGAACTCGTCGGTACCCACCACCCGGACATCGCCGTTGGTGAAGGTCAGACGCAACAGGCCATAATCGGCCAACAGGTCACGGTACCCTGACAGGTTGTCGGCACCTGTACTTGTTATCACTGCTTCCAGTTCCTGCTCAACGGGTGTCCCGTTGGTCTCGCTTTCCCGGAACTCGGCGGAAGCGATGGGAAGCCGGACGAACGTACCCCCTACCCGGATGACCGGATTGCCCGGCATGTTGCCGACGGTTGCCCGGGACACGGGGAGGAACTCCACCCCGCACACCGCCGCTCGATTGTCGTTTCTGCTCATTTTTACTTAACTTGTAAGCGAAAAATTGCCCTAATTCGCGTTTTTGCTTAACAATTAACCGCGTTAATTTATGTTACGGGAAAAGGGCCATTTGTATTTCACGGTCGACTTCGTGGATCATCCGCTGGCGGTTCCGATAATCGTACTTCTTCACCGCATCGTAGTTCACCGCGTTGTTCTTTATATTATAGGCGAAAAGAAAGGCGCGGATGATGCGGTCCTGCTTGTAGCCCTTCTCGTAGCCCGCCACGAAGTACTCCCTCACCCGGATGCGGAACGAAGCCTCGATGTAGTCCTGCAACATCCGCTGCTTCCACTCCGGCACATAGATGAAGTTGTCGCGGAAGATGAAGTGGTTCCACTCCTGTATGGGCAACAACAGGGTGATGGGATGCTCCTTGATGTCTTGCTTGGGCGGGCGGTCGCTGACGGAGATCAGCGACTGAATGAGCTTACCCAGGTCATTGCTCCCCTTCACCTGGACACCTTCTTCTCCGCGCGGCGTGCCAAACTCATGGTAGAGGTAATCGTGCAGATGGGGAGCCAGTTCGATTGTCACTTGCGGTTTCATCATTTAACGGTTTGATTTATATGCAAATATAGTGAAATAATTCAGAACGCGGACAGAGGGAGAAAGGAAAAATGCAGCGTGTGGAGCAGGCACATTTCCGCTTCTACAACTTCTACAACTTCTACAAAACGCTATACACCTGTAAAACAACGCCTTGCACATTCTCAAATTCCGAAATACTGACAAAAATCCGTCTGCATTGTAGAAGGTTTGTAGACGAAAGCCCGAAAAACGGCATTTTGTAGAAATTTGTAGAAACGTGTAGAAGAGAAAAAACGTACTTAATTCATTGTATATCTGCATTGTAGAAGTTGTAGAAGTTGTAGAAGCCTTTTTCCTCCCATTCTGAGAGGCGTAATTGGGCAAAAAAAAGCCCCGACCTTCACAGGCCAGGGCTTCCCGATCTTCTATGATAGACTGATGGCGGGATGTATATCCCATGTTACCGGGTTGGTCCCGGGTTTTCTTTCCATTCACGGAGTTGTCTCCGCTGTTTACTCTTCTTTACTCTTCTAATTCCGTGTCGATGTTCAGGTTGATGTTGTACGTCTCCATCAGCGCGGCGTAGTCGAAGCAGAGGGCTTGCTTGGTCGTGCTCTGCTTGTAGTAGTGCTTTCCGATGCCGGTGTCCACCGCCTTGGTTACCTCCACGCCTTTCTGTATGAGCTTGAAGCGGACGCTGTTCTGGATGCCGAGGTATTCGTGGCTGTTGGACAGGTAGAAGTTGAGCGACTCGGTGGGCAGGGCGGTGTCTCCCACCTGCTTGCTGTATTTCTTATATAAGGGAAAAATGCGGTCGGTGCGCATCCGGAGGATGGGGCGCGGTGTCTTGAATTGTATCTCGCGGCTCTTGTTCGTCTTCAGCCGGTCGAGGTGGTCGATGCGGAAGTCGGAGTCGAGGAAGATCTCTCCGTCCTGTTGCAGGTAGCTGACGACGTTCCAGAAGTTGGCCAGCTCGTTGTTCGACTTGCATTCACGGTTCTGCCGCAGGATGCCGTTCGTGCTGATGTCCAGCATGTCGGTGTATGAGAATGGCAGGTCGGCCACCGCCTCCAGCGTCCTGAACGCGGCCAGAGGTATGACCCAGTTGCGCTGGATGCGGTCCTCCACCGTCTCTCCGCGCAGCCGGTCGTTCAGGTCGTCCATGCACTGCCGGTAGTGGGCGCCGAAGTCGGCTTCCATCCTGGGCCGGTGTCGCAGCAGCTGCAGCGTGAGGTGCGACAGCCCCATGTCGCGCACGGCCTTCAGCTCGTCGAACGCGCGCTTTTCTGCCGTTGAAAATTCGGTCTTGGCGAACGTGAGGTATATCAGGCGGCTGAACAGGGCGATGTCCACGGTGGGCATCTCCTGGCCGGAGAGGATGACCCCGCAGTCCACCGAGGTGATCTCCCGCTTCTTGTCGCGGTCCATGTTCATGCGGCTGCGCCCGGTGCCGTCCCACAGCCCCTTGAGGAACTCGCGCTTGTCCAGGTCGATGCTGTTCTTGTACTCGTCGATGTGCACCAGGGCGTTGGCGCACTGTGCCACCACGTCGCCCAGGGCGGCTATGGTGGCGTTCTGGATGTTGGGCGGGGTGTTCTTGATGATGAAGAACGACATCAGCGAGTGGCCCAGCTCGCTCTTGCCGCTGCCCTTGGGGCCGAAGAGGTTCAGGATGGGGAAGCTCTTGGTCTGCCCGGCGATGATGTCGCGGAACAGGGCGGCCAGCAGGAAGCACAGCCCCACCTTGGCGTTGTCGCCGAAGACGGCTATGAGTTTTTCGGCGAAGGCACGCAGCGATATGTTGTTATAATTGGTATATACGAACCGCCGCTCGAACTGGAAGAGCTTGGCGTCGTCGCGGTAGATGACGCTGCAGCCGGGCAGGTAGAAGTTGCCCGCCGCCATCCGCACGATGCCGTACTCGTCCGCCGGGTGCCACTCGCCGTCGAAGCATCCGTTGCCGAAGGCGAAGAACCCCTGCCGCTGCCACCCCAGCTGTGTCACCTCCAGCGCGGTCTCGGTCTGCTCGTAGAGGTAGGACTTCAGGCGGGTCAGTTCCTTCTCGGTGGCATACCAGATGTAGTTGCCCAGCCCCTCGACCTTGATCTTGAACTTCTGCAGCGACACCAGGTCTTCCTGCTTCATCTCGATGATTTCCTCCTTCTTCTTGTCGTTGACGATGCGGTACAGGCGCTTGGGCAGCAGCGAGTCCCTGATGTGGAACATGGGCTTCATGGTGAAGTTGCTCCACTGCGTCCACGACTTCTCGCCCTGTGCGTAGTATCCGCCGTTCATCTCCATGAAGCCGTATGCGCCCAGCATGTCCACGTCCAGCTCGCGGCGTGCCTGCCGTGCCTTCTCGGCCTCGCCCAGCTTCTTGGCGCGTTTCAGGGCTGCCGACCACGCGGCCCGGTCGGCATATCCCTTGGCGGAAAGCTCCTTGATGTACATGCCTTCCTTCATGTCGTCGTGCACCAGGGCCAGCAGGGCGCAGACGCGGTTGACGGCCTCGCCGCGCTCCTCGGTGGTGCGGACTTCGAGGAACACGTAGCGGGCGAACCACGCGATGAAGTCCTCTTCCTGCAGCGCGTCGAACTTCTGCCGGCTGGTGCAGTAGCTGTCCGGGTCCTGTTTCGAGGCCGCCTCGCCCGGCGGGATCTCCCTGACGCTGACGGCCAGCCCGCACTGCATGGCCAGTTCGCCGTTCTTCAGCACGCCCCGCGTGCCGGCCCCCAGCCTCTCCTCCGGCTTGGGCGGGTCGGCATCGGGCAGGAAGCACACCTTCTGGGCGTAGCGCTTCAGCTGCTCCAGCTGCTCGCGCGTCCATGCGCCGCCCAGCGGGGCCACGGCGTTGTTCACCCGAATGCGCTGCAGCTGCATGACGTCCGGCGCGCCCTCCACCAGGTAGAACTTCCCCTCGCGGGCGGCCTGCCGGGCGGCCACGTCGATGCCGAAGACGGAGCTGCGCTTGTGGTAGATGTCGTTCTCGGGCGGGTTCATGTACTTGGCCACGCCCTCCGCCCCGGTCATGTCGCGGGCGGTGAAGCCCACGATGCGCCGGAAGCGGTCGCGGATGGGGATGACGGCGCGGCCCCGGTAGCCGTCGTACAGGCCACCGTTCCCGTTCCGCTTCAGCAGCCCCATCTCCTCCATCAGCTCGGTGGAGAGCCCCGCCTGGCGGGCGAAGCGCAGCAGGTCGTCCCACGCCTCCGGGGCGTAGCCTATGCCGGTCTCCTCCACGTACCCCCGCCCCCAGCGGCCTTCGATATAGTCGCGCGCCCCCTTGTGCTCGGGCTTCAGCAGGTTCTGGCGGAAGTGTTCGGCGCAGCGCTCGTTGATGACGAACATGCTCTCGCGTTTCATCCGCGCCCGCTCCTGCTCGGGGGTCAGCCGCACGTCCTCCACGGCGATGCCATAGTGGCCCGCCAGCGTGCGCACGGCCTCGGGGAAGGACATCGCCTCGTGGGCCATGAGGAAGGAGATGACGCTCCCTCCCTGCCCGCAGCCGAAGCAGTGCCACGTGCCCCGGGCGGGGTTGACGCAGAACGAGGGTGTCTTCTCCTTGTGCAGCGGGCAGCACGCCCAGTAGAGCGCGCCCTTCTTCTTGAGTTCGACGTGCCGGCCGATGATTTCCACCGGGTCGGCGCGGTCGATGATCTGTTCTATAATCCTTTCGTCTATCATAATTCCGTGGGTCCTTCCTTTAAAATCTTATTGCCGTGGCACGCGTGTGCCGGGCAGGGCCTGCCATGTCGGCAAAGTTCGCGGCTTCCTTCTCCGTCGGAAAGGACTAAGCCTCCCCTTGGCCGTGCCGGGCGACGACGGCTTCCACCAGCTTGGCCGCCAGCACCGCGTGCAGCCCCCGGTGCTCCTTTATGTTCTCGGGCCGCCCGGTGATTTTCAGTGCCAGGTTCCCTTTGTCTTTGTCGTGGTCCATCGTCACCTCCAGCGTCAGCGCCTGCCCGTCCTCGGCCTCGAAGGTGGCGCGGCAGCGTTCGGTCGTGCCGCCCAGCTGGCCGGCCCAGAACCAGCGGTCCAGCCCCGGCCGGCTGTCGAGCCTCACCTGCACGTAGGGCCGCGCGCGGCCGTCGCGTCCCGGCATCAGCACGCGGTCGGTCACCGTGCCCAGCTCGCCCGTGGCCAGCACGCGGACGCGCTGCCCGCCGCCGGGCCGGTGTTGTTGTTGTCGGCTTCTGTTCATGTTCTCGTTTCCGGTGTGTCGTTTGTCAGTCTTTTTCATCGTTTTGTCTTGTTTTTGTAAATGGTTGATAATCAATAGTGGTCGCCTTGCGCGGGGCAAGTGCGTGCTTTGGCCGCGTCAAGTGCGGACTTTGGCATCGCCTTTGAGGCACTTTGTGCGTGCCTTTCCGGCACATTGGCGGCGGTTTTCTCGGGATGTAAGGAATAATGAATATCACCGCTCACTTCCGCGATGTGTATCATGGCGGCAATCTTGTCACTGTTGCCCTGTACCCATATTGTCCATGTCCTGCCTTGCAAGTGCCGACTGACATCCAACGTCAAAGGTTTCTGGCGTGGATAGAGCAGATTCAGTTGTTCGATATGGTTCATAATGTTTGCCTTTAGCTCGTCCAGCGAATGTTTGTCCGCCACCAGGTAATGTCTCAGCGGGGTGACAAACTTCTGAAGTTCTTCCCCCTTCTTATTGACGTTCTTGTATATTTTTACGTCTTCGATGAAATATCTCATGGTTCTTTCAGGTTATCAATGCTTATTTAAATACTCGTTTCAATGCTGTATTGATAGCCGCCCGTTTCGTGTCCTCCGACGGGTGGACATACACATTCAAGGTTGTGGAGATGTCGCTGTGGCCGAGCAGGGCGGATACGGTCTTCACGTCCACCTTGTTCTCGATGAGCGTCGAGGCGAATGTGTGGCGCAGGCCGTGGAACTTGATGCAGTGGTTTAATCCCACTTTTTCGAGGATAAACCTGCGGTAGTAGTTGCGGAATGTTCGCGGCTCGCAGAATTTTTCCGACATGGAAACCACGTAGTAGTCGGCTCGTGCAATGGAGGCGAACTTCTTCACCATCGGATAGATGTCTTTCATGATGGGTATCTCCCGGCGTGACGAAAGAGTCTTGGGCTCCCCGATGATGACTTTCGTTCCGTTCCGGTTTCCGTTCTTTCCCAACAGATAGATGCGTTCAATGGTTCTCTGTACCTGTATCACCTTTCTTTCCAAATCAATGTTGAAGAATTGCAGGGCACACAGCTCGCCGATGCGCATCCCGGTGGTGAGGGCTATCAGGATAGCCAGGTTTCGGGGCGACGGATTGGCCGCGACTGTATCTGCAATCTTGCGGAACTCTTCAGGTGTGTACCGCTCAGTCTTGTGCGTTTCGGATGTGTTCTTGCTTGGCCATACAACCTTCCAGTTGTCAAGCACGGGAATTTCATATTCATCCGAGACGAAGCGGACAATCATCTTCAGTACTATCAACTGGTCTTGCACGGTTTTCTTGCTTAGTCCCGCATCCAGTTTCTTGTCTACAAACATTTGTACCATTTTTCGACTGATCTTATCCGCCTGGCTATCCCCGATGAAAGGCAGCAGGTGATTCTCAGCAATCAACATGTAAGCCGCCATTGTCGATTCTTTCACCTGCTTGCGTTTTGCCGGGTACCATGAATTATATGCTTCTTTGAGTGTCATATTATATACTCCTTCGTTATTCGGCCGTTGGTTCCCACCCGCACCACGTCGCTGAAGGCCAGCGTGTCGTCCGTTCGGTTCAGTAGAATGTATTTCTGTTTAACGGTTTTTTCCAGCACATCGCCGTGGTACACGTAGCCCATGATGCCGCGGATAGAGAGGTTGAGTAGCAACAGAGGAATGGCGCGGTCGGACAGTTCCCAACACGTCACCATGTGTTCCGATGGGCGGTGTTCCCAAGGCAGATGCTTGCGGCATCGTTCCCACCAGTCGGCGATAATCAGTCCGCCTGTTCCCGCTGTGGGTTCGTGAAGAGTACCACGCTGTCCGCTCAATCTGGAAACGATTAGGCAAACCTCCGGCGGGGTGAAATCCTGTTTGTTTTTCTTCCGTTGTGAAAGTTCCTCCTCATATAGCCCTTGGAACCAATCACGCCCCATGTCGCGCCCGTTCATGTCGATGAGTGCTTGATAAATAGCATTACGATGTGCTATACCGCCCTCCAGCACTTTCATTACGGCAACAGGTAAGTCCATCAGGTCGCTAATACGGAACAATGTCAATATGTCATCGCGATTCATTTCTGTTGAATATAACGGTTGACTACCCGGCTCAGCACCGCGTTGAAGTCGGAGTCCGCGCCGCGAAGCTCCACGACGGCATCCACCGTCTCCGTCCCGTTCTCGTCCGTGTATGGGGTGCCCCGGCGGATGCTTACGGGCAGATGCTCCCGCTCCACCTCGGCGGCCAAGGCATCCAACAGGCGGCTGCTCATGGCCAGCTCGCGCCTCTTGGTGGCCAGGTGCTCCTCCATCAGGCCGGGCAGGTCCTCCATGAGCCGCTCCAGGCAGAGCGCGGGGCCGTCCTGGCAGGACAGGTCGAGGCGGCTGTAGTTGTCGTCGGATGTCTCGGCCCGTTCCACCCGGACGTAGCCCAGGCGGTCGATGCCGTCCACGAAGTCCATGTGCCCGGCCAGCGCGAAGCTGCACGAGGCGAAGATGCGCCCGGCCTCCGTGGGCCGTGGCAGCCAGATGCGGTGCCGCCCGTCCGGGGTGGAGATGGTGGCGAAGCCGCGCGATTGTCTCTCGGTTGTTGTTTGCATAAGTCGTTCCTCTGTTTAGAAGTTGAACTTCAGTTGGCGGCGCTCCATGTCGTAGTCGTCCATGGTGAGCGAGCGCAGCTTCTTGAACTTGGCTTCGGCATCGGACAGCACGTTCTTGGCGTTGCGGAAGTTCTCTTTGGCTTCGTCCACCACGGTAAGCTGGCGGTCTATCTCCTTCTGCTTTTCTTCCACAAAGCGGGCTCGGGCGGTGAAATGCTGGAACAGGGCATGGTAGCACTCCATGCGGTACTTCCGGACGATTTCTTGCGCATCCTCGTGCACGTTGGACGGGCTGATGGTGAAGAGCCATCCGAAGATGTATTCCAAGGGGAGGCAGCACATCTCATACGTTTTCCCGTCAGCTCCAGTTGTGGGCTTGAAGCCCACAACTGAACCCAGGTCCGGATCGTCTTTTATCTTCTTTAATTGTCTGGAATAGTCTATCCCCAACGCCTCGCATATAGGGCGGATAGGCACTAACTGTTGCTCGTCACTGGTGGCGATGATGTCCACGTTGTTCACTCTCACGATGGTCTTTGTCTGTTCCATTGTAGTCTGTTTTTTTTTAGGTTGGTGAATCGTCTTATTCTTTCAATCTGATAATCCTTTCTATTCTCACCCGTCCTTCCCGGTACCGACAGAACTGGAAATCGTGGTTTATCTCCCCCACGATGAAGATGCCCGCCAGGCACACCGCCCCGAGGGCACGCTTCAGCGGCGAGAGGGCGAAGCTGATGCCGAACGTCGTGCAGAACCACCAGGCCGACAGCTCGTTCATCTTGCCAATGTGCAGCTTCTGGTATATCTTCCGCAGCGTGTTGTCCACCGTGTAGCGGGAAATGCCCAGGTCGTCGGCCACCTCCTTCTGCGAGGCTCCCCAGGCTATGCGCTCGGCCACCTGGCTTTCGCGCCCGGTCAGGACGGTTATACTTCCTCGGTTGTCCATACGTCGGTGATGCCACGGCGGGCGAAGATGTGGTTGATGGCCTCGTAATGAGGCAGTCGGATGTTCACGATACCTTTGTTCAGCAGCTGGGAGAAATAAGCCTTGTCTGCTGTTCCAAACACCTGCATCAGCTCCCCGCGCACTTCGTTTTTCTCCCTGAGGCTTACCTGTAGGTAGCCTTTCCGAAACTTATAGCGTGTTTTCGCTATTGTCTTTTTTTGCAAATTGCCGTACATTTGTTCCATAGAAGTTTTAATTTTCGCTGCAAATATATTGAGCATTCTCTATATCTGCAAGTTTTTCATAGATTTTTCTCTATATGGATAATGAGATTATTAAAAGGCTGGACGAATATATGCGTGCTAATGGACTAAATGACCATAAGGTAACCGTACAGTGTAGGCTATCTATCGGTGCAATAGGAAATGCCCGGAAGAATGGAAAGGGAATTAGCAGCCGGAATATTGAGAAAATACTATCTACATATAAAGACCTGAATGCTCGTTGGCTACTGACAGGTGAGGGTGAAATGCTCGAAGTAGAACCTTCACAGTCAAATTCAGTGGCGATTCAGTTGTTAAAAGAACAAAACAAGGAACTAATGGAGAAGATAGAACAGCTCAACCGACAGTTGGGCGACAGGGAACGCCAAATCACTGAAATGAAAAAAGAGTATGCCCACATCGGGATGGTTGCCGACTCTGCCGATGCAAAATCATACGGTTTGGCGAAATAGAACACGTCGTACCTCTATATTAACCTCAATCATCCAGCTTCTTATGCAATAGGTATCGGGACGAAATCGGGACGGAACAAAAGCAATACACGCGAATATAAACTTATATAATAATCATTTAGAGGAAGAAAAAGCAATGCGGTTAGTCGCCTCATTCCGACACTGCAAAAAGGGGAGCAACTGCCAATCAGTAGCTCCCCTTTTTGTATACATGCCTATCGCCACGCCGAAGCACACCCCGCATTCCCGGGACGGACGACAGCGGCAGCATCAGCCAAACAGCACCCTGAAAGCCTCTTCGACCTTGCGCACGGGCACCAGCTCCATCTCCAGCCGACCGAGGGCAAGGCCCTGCATGTTCTGGCGCGGCAACAGGAAACGGCGGAAACCCAACTTCCCGGCCTCGCCGATGCGTTGCTCTATGCGGTTGACGGGACGTATCTCGCCCGAAAGTCCCACCTCGCCCGCCATGCACACTTCCGGCTCAATGGCCACGTCCATGTTGCTGCTCAAGATAGCACTGATGACCGAGAGGTCGATGGCAGGGTCGTTCACCCGCAGCCCTCCAGCTATGTTCAGGAACACGTCCTTCTGCGCCAACTTGAAGCCTACACGCTTCTCAAGCACAGCCAGAAGCATGTTCATGCGGCGGATGTCGAACCCCGTCGCCGAACGCTGAGGGTTGCCGTAGACCGCCGAACTTACCAGAGCCTGGGTCTCGATGAGCAGCGGGCGCACGCCCTCGATGGCCGAGGCTATGGCCACGCCGCTCATGCCCTCGTGGTCCTGCGAGAGGAGCAGCTCGGAAGGGTTGCTCACCTGGCGCAGGCCGTCCTGCCGCATCTCGTAGATGCCCAGCTCGGCGGTGCTGCCGAAACGGTTCTTGATGCTGCGCAGTATGCGGTACATGTAGTGCTGGTCGCCCTCGAACTGAAGCACGGTGTCGACGATGTGCTCCAGCACTTTGGGCCCGGCGATGCTGCCCTCTTTGTTGATGTGGCCTATCAGGATGACGGCCGTGTGGGTCTCCTTGGCGAAGCGCAGGATGCTGGCCGCGCACTCGCGCACCTGGGCGATGCTTCCAGGCGAGGACTCCAGCGTGTCGGTCGAAATGGTCTGTATGGAGTCGACCACCACAATGTCGGGCCGGACGTTCTTCACGTGCGTGTAAATCTGCTCCAACGCCGTCTCGCACACGACGAGGCAATCGCTCCCCGCCGGAGGCCCCAGACGGTCGGCACGCAACTTCAGCTGCCGGGCACTTTCCTCACCCGAGACGTAGAGCACGCGGTGGCCTGACAGCCTCAGCACCGTCTGCAACACCAGCGTGGACTTGCCTATGCCCGGCTCGCCGCCAATGAGCACCAGCGAGCCGCGCACCAGGCCACCGCCGAGGACACGGTTCAGTTCCTGGTCGCGCAAATCGATGCGGGGTTCCTCATCGGCCTGTATCTCGCCGATGGTGACGGGACGCGCCTTTACACGCTCTACTCCCGCCGCCACGCGCCGGGCCGACACCGGAGCTGCACGCACCACTTCCTCGACAAACGTGTTCCACTGTCCGCAAGCCGGGCACTTGCCCTGCCACTTGGGCGACTCCTGTCCGCAGTTGCTACAAACGTAGACGGTCTTTTCTTTTGCCATAGTCAAAACATAAACAAGAGCTGAAAGCCTCTTGCCGCCGCTCCTGCCACAGGCCGACGACATTCCTGCCCAAGGGCAAAGATACGGCTTTCTGCCCCGGAGAGCACATCGTAGACCAATTTTTTTTACTTTTGCCTCACAAACAGGCCATTTAGAGCCTGTCTAAATCTTTACTCGGGTTTGCTTTGAGAGTCCTTTGCGAGGATGTTTTCCCGATTCCGTGAGGAGGATAGCGGGCTATCTGACGAACGTAATCGGGAAAAGAGAACGGAAAGGGGCTCAAAAGAGGCCTGACTACATTACTTAAATGCAAAATTCAAACAAGCTCTTAAACACAAGCATTATGACAATAGACGAAATTCTGGAACACAACAGGCGGTTCGTAAACGGCAAAGCCTACGAACCTTACCGCACCAGCAAGTACCCCGACCGCAAAATAGCCATACTGACGTGCATGGACACACGGCTCACCACCCTGCTGCCCGCCGCCCTGGGCCTGCGCAACGGAGAGGTGAAGACCATCAAGAACGCCGGAGCCGTGCTCGACTCCCCCTGCGGCAACGTGGTGCGCAGCCTGTTGGTGGCCATCTACGAGCTTGGCGTGACGGAAGTAATGGTGATTGCCCACACCGACTGCGGGGCACGGCAAATGAATGCCACCGAAATGCTCGAACGGATGAAGGAAAGAGGCGTGGAGCAACGCACCATCGACCTGATGCGCTACTGCGGAGTGGACTTCGCCAAGTGGCTACAAGGCTTCGGCGACACGGAGTGTTCGGTAAAACAGACCGTGCAGTCGCTGCGCCAGCACCCCCTGCTGCCCAAAGACGTGCACGTAAGCGGGTACATCATAGACTCTGTTACCGGCGAACTGGCGACGGTCGTGGCATAAGCCTTGCGGACTCAGACCGTTATCTCACCAGCCAACGACTGCTGCATACGCTCGCGTATCTCGCCGGGCGTGCAGTCCTCGCCCAGCAGAAACATCAGCTTGGTGACGGCCGACTCGGTCGTGCTGTCGTAACCGCACACGACCCCCGCCTGCTTCAGCCGGTAACCCGTCTCGTAGCGGCCCATCTCGACCGTCCCGGCACAGCACTGCGTGATGTTCACCACCACAATGCCCCGCCCGGCGGCGGAGCGCAGGCTGTCGAGCAGCCAGTCCTCGCGCGGGGCGTTGCCCGAACCGTAGGTCTCCAGCACCACCGCACGCAGCCCCGGTGTCCCGAAGAGCGACTCCACCACCTCGCGCCTTATGCCGGGGAATAGCTTCAGCACGGCCACATTGTCGTCGAGCCTCAGGTGGGGCCGCAGCCGCCCGGGCATGGGACGGCGTATGAGCATGTAGTCATACTTGATGTGAATGCCTGCCGTGGCCAGCGGCGGATAATTGAAGGAACGGAAGGCGTTGAAGTTCTCGGCACTCATCTTCGTCGTGCGGTTGCCGCGCAGCAGGTGGTTCTCGAAGTAAATGCACACCTCGGGCACCAGCGGCGAGCCGTCGGAGTGGGTTGCCGAAGCTATTTCCAGGCTCGTCAGCAGGTTCTCCTTGCCGTCGGTACGCAGCACGCCGATGGGCAGCTGCGAGCCGGTGAGGATGACAGGCTTGTCCAGCCCCTCGAGCATGAAGCTCAGGGCCGAGGCGGTAAAGGCCATCGTATCCGTGCCGTGCAGCACCACAAAGCCGTTGTACTCCGCGTACCGCTCGCTGATGACGCGCACCAGGTGCTGCCACGCCCCGGGGTTCATGTCGGAAGAGTCCATTGGCGGGTCGAACTGATAGGTGTCTATCCTGAAGTTCAGCTTTTGCAACTCGGGGATATGGCGTTGCAGCTGCTCCAGGCTAAAGTTTTGCAGCGCCCCGGTCTCGGAATTGGGAACCATGCCGATGGTGCCGCCCGTATAAATTAGCAAAACGGAAGTATTTTTGGGCTTCATACGCGGTTAACTTTCTTAATTGAGTCGCAAAGATAGCAACATATCTCTAATTTAATAGCAAAAAGTCAGAAAACTACTAAATCTTCCCTCTCCCGACGTATTTGGCTCTTGCCCGGCGACCACACAGCCCTCGCCCCGCACACGGCAGAAAAGCTCCGTCCGGGCGGGTGCCGGCCTCCACCCGCCGGGGCACACCTGTGCTGCCCTGCGGGCAAAGGTGCACCCCCGAGCGGGCAAAGGAACGCCCTCTTCGGGGCACACCTGCGCCCCGAAGAAGACCGACGGCAAGCCCCGAAGACCCGCACGAGTCGCCCGAAAGGCAAAAAAAATGCGCTATTTCCGCGCCTTAGTCTGCATAATACGGCAAAAAGCACTACCTTTGTAAATGACAACCAAGCGCAAGACACACCATCAAGCTATGAAATCTATTCTGATAGTAGAAGACGACATCACCTACAGCCTCATGCTGAAGACATGGCTTGGCAAGAAAGGCTTCAAGGCAAGCACGGCCAGCAACGTGGCACGTGCCCGCAAGCACCTGGAAACGGAAAAAGTCGACCTGGTGCTGTCCGACCTGCGCTTGCCCGACCACGACGGCACCGACCTGCTGCGCTGGCTGGCCGACAAGGATTACGACGTGCCCCTCATCATCATGACGGGCTATGCCGACATACAGACAGCGGTGCAGGCCATGAAGCTGGGAGCGTCGGACTACGTGGCCAAGCCCGTCAACCCCGACGAACTGCTGCGCAAGATAGGCGAAGCCCTGTCGGCAAACTCGCCGGCCGCCGACACGCCCCGGCATAAGGACACCGCCCACGAGACGACCGACACCGACTTCCTGGAGGGGGAAAGCGACGCGGCCAAACAACTGTTCAACTACGTGCGGCTGGTGGCGCCTACCAACATGTCGGTGCTCATCAACGGTGCCAGCGGGACGGGCAAGGAATACGTGGCGCACCGCATACACCAGCTGAGCCGACGCGCCGGGCAGCCCTTTGTGGCCATCGACTGCGGAGCCGTGCCCAAGGAGCTGGCCGCCTCGGAGTTCTTCGGCCATGTCAAAGGAGCCTTCACCGGTGCCCTGTCCGACAAGACGGGAGCCTTCGTCTCGGCCACGGGCGGTACCATTTTCCTCGACGAGATAGGCAACCTGAGCTACGAAGTGCAAGTGCAGCTGCTGCGCGCGCTGCAAGAACACAAAGTGCGCCCCGTGGGTGCCGACCGCGAGGTGCCCGTCGACGTGCGCCTCATCTCGGCCACCAACGAGGACCTGGGTCAGGCCATCGCCCGGGGCACGTTCCGCGAAGACCTCTACCACCGGCTCAACGAATTCACCCTGCACATCCCGCTGCTGAAAGAACGCCGCGAGGACATCCTGCTCTTTGCCAACCTGTTTCTCGACCAGGCCAACCGCGAGATGGGCAAACAAGTCGTGGGCTTCGACGACAAGGCTTCGCGCGCGTTGCTGGACTACACCTGGCCGGGCAACCTGCGACAGATGAAGAACGCCGTGCGCCGCGCCACGCTGCTGGCCACAGGCAAATACATCACCGCCAGCGACCTGGGAACCCTGCAAGACCATACGCCCCGTCCCACGACCCTGCGCAACGAAGCCGACGAGAAAATGCGCATCGCCGAAGCCCTGCGGCAAACGGGCAACAACAAGAGCCGTGCGGCCCAGCTACTGGGCATCGATCGGAAGACCTTGTACAACAAGCTGAAACAATACGGCATGGAAGGCTGAAGGGACGAAGCCCGCGCAAAGGCCGACAAAAGAAAAGTGTAGAGTTATTCCACACTTCGTCCACAGGCCTCCACAGGCTTCCACACCACCTCCCGAAAGGCAATAGCCACGTCCGTCGCTGTCCGTCAGCCCCTTACGGAAGAAGCGAAAAGATTGGCACGCCATTTGACCTATACAAAAGCGGAGGGAAGCTCCGATGCCGGACACGTGTGCAAGCGGTTCCGGGCAGAGGTAAAGCCCGCCGAAGCCTTAAGAAAAAAGCAGTCTGGAACCTTTAGAAACAGTTAAAGACGTAAGAAAAGAAGCATTAGTAGTAGCCCTGTTTATGTTTGTTTGTGGCGGTACGTCCGGCCGGACATCTCCCTGCGAGGTGCCGACGGACGTACCCAATAAACCCGACAACAGCCGAAGGACAGTAGGCACATGAACCAACAAAGCCGTTTCCCCTTTTTTGTCTATTCCGGGAAACGGCTTTGTTGCATCTTGGCGCGCCACGGAAGCATCCGTCCGCGCCATGCACCGACTGGCCCCACCTCTGCCCCTACCCGGCAGAAGGCACAGGAGAGCCGAACATCTCGAAGCTCTGCCACGGATTGCCGACGGGCACAGGAGCCTCCACCTCGACAAGCTTGTGCGAAACGGGATGCACGAACGAAACCTTCCGCGCATGCAGGCAAATGCTGCCGTCGGGGTTGGAGCGCGGGAAACCGTACTTCAGGTCGCCCTTTATGGGACAACCCATGCGGGCCAGCTGGCAACGTATCTGGTGATGGCGGCCGGTAAGCAGTGTCACTTCCAGCAAATAATAGTCGCGCGAACGACCGACCACTCTGTAGCACAGACGAGCCAGCTTGCTGCCCGGACGCTCGGAGTCGTAGGCATAACTTTTGTTCTGCCGCTCGTTGCGCAGCAGGTAATGCGTCAGCTCGCCCTCGGGAGCAGGAGGCGGGTTCTTCACCACCGCCCAATAGACCTTGTGCACCTCGCCTGCACGGAACATTTCGTTCAGACGAGCAAGAGCCTTGCCCGTGCGGGCAAACACGACAAGACCGCTCACGGGACGGTCCAGGCGGTGAACAACACCAAGAAAGACATTGCCGGGCTTGTGATACTTCTCCTTCAGATACAGTTTCACTGTCTCCGACAGCGGGGTATCCCCCGTCTTGTCCCCCTGAACAATCTCGGAAGCGGCTTTGTTTACAACGATGACGTGGTTGTCTTCGTAAAGAACGTTCATGCGCTTAGACAGACCGATGGTTTACATATTCATGCCGCCATCCACCTGAATGACTTGGCCCGAAACGTAAGACGACAGGTCCGAAGCCAGGAAGGTAGCCACATCGGCCACATCCTCGGGCGTTCCGCCACGGCGCAGAGGAATTTTCTTGCACCACTCGGCCTTGATGTCGTCCGACAGAGCGTCTGTCATGGCCGTGATAATGAAGCCCGGAGCAATGGCGTTGGCACGGATGCCGCGCGAGCCAAGCTCTTGGGCAATGCTCTTGGCCAAGGCTATCATGCCGGCTTTGGAAGCGGCGTAGTTGGCCTGTCCGGCATTGCCATGCACGCCCACGACCGATGCCATGTTGATGATGCTGCCCGAACGTTGGCGCATCATAACGGGCGTGCAGGCGTGGATGAAGTTGAATGCCGACTTCAAGTTGACGTTGATCACCATGTCCCATTGCTGCTCGCTCATGCGCATCATCAGTCCGTCGCGAGTAATGCCGGCGTTGTTCACCAGCACATCTATGCGCCCGAAGTCCTTGTGGATTTCCTCCACCACCTTGGCCGTGTCCTCGAAGTTGGCTGCATTGGAGGCATAAGCCTTTGCCTTGACACCCTTGGCCTCGATTTCCTTAACCGTATTCTCGGCATTCTCGTCAATCGTCAGGTCGGTAAAGGCGATGTTGGCGCCTTCAGAGGCGAACTTCAATGCGATAGCCTTGCCAATGCCGCGTGCGGCTCCGGTCACAATGGCTGTTTTTCCGTCTAATAATCCCATAGTGTTTTGTTTTTAGTTATACAGTATAGTTATGATTGGTTTCGCAACAACGCTGTCACAAGGGAGCGGAGTGATTTTCCCCCTCCGTTCCGGGAGGCACAGCAGTGCAGGGAGCGGGCTTCGTGCGGTGCAAGGCACCAAAGACGATGTTCACCACGTACCTGTTGCGCTGTTCGTCTGTAAGGTTGGCCCCCACATGCCCACGGATATAAGGCACCTCAATGCCCTTCACGCTGTAGTGTATCAGTTCGGCCGTCATATCCACGTCGTCAATGTGAAACACGCCCTTTTCCACTCCTTCGCGCAACACCTCCTTGTACAACTCGATTTCCTCAGCATCGAAGCCTTTGCGGGCCTTCTCTACGCGCCAGATGTCCCTGAAGAAGTTGGCTCGCAGCGTTCCGTTGCGGTAGACCAGCTCCTTCACGGCATCCAAGCGGGTGTAAATCATCTCTATGATTTTCACATCAGGCAAAACGTCCTTCTCCATTACCCGCTTCATGGTGTCGAGCAGTATCTCCAGTTCCGACTCCACCACGGCCATATAAAGTTCTTCCTTGTTCTTAAAGTAGGTATAAAGGGTTCTCCTTCCCTTCTTCGAGGCAAGAGCGATGTCGTTCATCGTGGTATTCTCCACTCCCATCTTGGCAAACAACTGCCGGGCGACATCCACCAGTTTGGTTCGCGTCTTTGATACGGCCATAGAAATATGGAAATAACAAGTCAAATACAAAAGCAAAAGTACGGCTTTTCCCCTTATCCGGCAAGATTTTGCTAAAATATTCTCCAAAACGCTTGCATATCCGCAAAAAAGCCGTACCTTTGCAGCCGAAAACAAGAAACATCGCGGAGTGGAGCAGTTGGTAGCTCGTTGGGCTCATAACCCAAAGGTCGTCTGTTCGAGTCAGGCCTCCGCAACCAGCAAGAGGATAATTTGCTTACGAGAAGCATCTTATCCTCTTTTTTCGTTCCACAGGACAAGAATGCACCCCTAAAGGCATGAAACGGACCGCCGCCCCTACCTGCGGAACGGAGGCAAAAGACTGCAAACTCTGAAAACATCCAAAGAAGGCAAAAGCGCATGACACAGGAATATCAATTGCGGGTAACACCCCGCACAGCAGCCGAGGAGCAACAGTTGCGGGAACACCTTGCCCAGGAGAAAGGGCTGGAGGGAACCCGCATCAACGCCATCAAGGTACTGAAACGGAGCATCGATGCACGCCAACGCACCATCTTCGTCAACCTCTACGTACGGGTCTACATCGACGAGCAGCCCGATGAAACGGAAGCCGACTACCACAAGACCCAGTACCCGAACGTGGAGAACCGCCCCCAAGTCATCATAGTAGGTGCCGGGCCGGGCGGACTGTTTGCCGCCCTGCGGCTCATCGAACTGGGCCTGCGGCCCATCATAGTGGAACGAGGAAAAGACGTGCGCCAGCGCAAACGCGACCTGGCTCAGATAACCCGCACACAGACCGTAGACCCCGAGTCGAACTATAGCTTCGGAGAAGGCGGGGCAGGTGCCTACTCGGACGGGAAACTCTACACCCGCAGCAAGAAACGGGGAAACGCGGACAAAATACTACACGTATTCTGCCAGCACGGCGCGTCGACCAGCATCCTGGTGGATGCTCACCCGCACATCGGAACCGACAAGCTGCCGCGCGTCATAGAGAACATGCGCCACACCATAGAGGAATGCGGCGGAGAGGTGCACTTCGAAACCCGCATGGACGCGCTTCTCATCCAAGGCGACAAGGTGGCAGGCATCCTGACCAACCAAGGGGAAGAGCTGCACGGCCCCGTCATTCTGGCCACCGGACACTCGGCACGCGACGTTTACCGCTGGCTGGCTGCCAACGGCGTGGAACTGGAGGCCAAAGGCATAGCCGTAGGCGTGCGCCTGGAACACCCTGCACACAGGATAGACCAGATACAGTACCACAACCGCGAGGGACGGGGAAGCTACCTGCCCGCTGCCGAATACAGCTTCGTCACTCAAGCAGAAGGGCGGGGAGTCTACAGCTTCTGCATGTGCCCCGGCGGCTTCGTGGTACCCGCCGCCAGCGGACCCGAGCAAGTCGTCGTCAACGGCATGAGCCCCAGCAACCGAGGCTCGCGCTGGAGCAACAGCGGCATGGTGGTAGAACTGAGGCCGGAGGACCTGTCGCGCCACGACCTCCAGCTACAGGGGACAGACACACAGTCGCCCCTGGCCATGCTGGCTTTCCAGGAACAGCTCGAACGCCTGTGCTGGCTGCAAGGCGGACAACGGCAGACGGCACCCGCACAGCGCATGGCCGACTTCGTGAACCACCGCCTGAGTGCCGACCTGCCTCCCTCGTCCTACGCCCCCGGGCTGGTGGCCTCGCCGCTGCACTTCTGGCTGCCGCCCTTCATTTCGCGCAGGCTGGAGCAGGGCTTCCGTGTCTTTGGCCGCAACGCCCGAGGCTTCCTGACAAATGAAGCCGCGATGATAGGCGTGGAGACGCGCACCTCGGCCCCTGTCCGCATTGTGCGCGACCGTGACACCCTGCAACACGTTCGTCTGCAAGGGCTTTTCCCCTGCGGCGAAGGAGCCGGATACGCCGGTGGCATCGTTTCGGCTGGTGTCGACGGCGAGCGATGTGCCGAGGCCGCAGCCGCATATCTCCACGCAGCACCCTGACATCCCGCCACCGGGCAATCCGCCACGCCCCTCCGACCCTCTTTTCACACTCCGGGCGACAGCAGCCGACACACCACCGCCGACTGCTGCCGCCCGGCTGCATTCTTTCTGTCCGTGACCGCAAGGAAAGACAGCCAAATACCCATCGGGCGGTCTAATGGCCGATTTGAGGCAAAAGTCCAAGTAAGCGGGCAAAAGCTCCTTACAGACAGACAGGCACACCCTCCCCGCGTCCGCTTGTAACACAAATGAAACAAGTATGACACACCAACATAACAACGAAGGGCGACCTTTGCCACCGCAAAGACACAGACAGATAGAACGATAGAACACCCCCCCATAATGGCACACCTCACTACGAAACGACGCATCGCGACCCTGTTGCTCGTCGCCCTGCTGCCGCTGACCGCGATGCAGGCCCAAGACGCTCCGAACGAGGACGGGAAGCAACTGAACACCGAGAAGATGGAAAGCAAGGACTACCTGCCCGAGATACACGGAACCATCCGCTCCAAATACGAATACCAGACAACCATGAACGCGGGCCGCTTCGAGGTGCGCAACGCCCGCGTCAGCATCACCGGAAACCTTCTGCCCAAGGTGGCCTACAAGGCCGAAATCGACTTCTCCGACGAGGGAAGCATCAAGATGCTCGACGCTTACGCACGACTTTTCCCCCTGAAGGGGTTTACCATAACGGCCGGACAGATGCGTGTGCCCTTTACTATCGACGCGCACCGTTCGCCCCACCAACAATATTTTGCAAACCGTTCTTTCATTGCCAAGCAAGTGGGTAACGTGCGCGACGTGGGCTTGACCCTCGGCTACACGTTGCCCACCTCGCTGCCCGTCATTCTGGAAGGCGGACTGTACAACGGTACGGGCCTGACCAACCAAAAGGTGTGGCACAAAGAAGTGAACTATTCGGCCAAGGCGCAGATATTCCCCACCGACGGCCTGAACCTCACCCTCAGCGTGCAAGGCATACAGCCCGAAGAAATATGGATGCACTCCTACGACATAGGCGCCTACTTCGAGCGCAAAGGCTTCCACATAGAGGGCGAGTACCTATACAAGCAGTATTCGGACAACGCCTTCAAGGACGTACATTCGGTCGATGCTTTTGCCAACTACGACCTGCCCCTGCGCAAGGTATTCACCAAGATGTCGTTCCTCGTGCGCTACGACATGATGACCGACCACAGCGATGCCGAGACGCGCGACGAGGGCACCGGTGCGCTTCTCATCACCGACTACCGCCGCCACCGCGTGACGGGCGGCATCACCCTGAGCCTGAGCAAGGCTTTCCGCGCCGACCTGCGCCTCAACTACGAAAAGTACTTCTACCCGGAAGGCAGCATTGCCAAGGAGTCGGAACAGGACAAGGTAGTGCTCGAACTGATGGTGCGCTTCTGACCCGGCACACCCCTTGCCCCCGGGGGCGACCGAAAGACTTCTCACCAGTCTGCACACGATACGCCCGACACCGGAGACCGGACAGCCCCCATCGGAGCACGCCCGGCCTCCGGTGCCCGTTTCCGCACCCCTTCTTTCCACAGCCGGGCCGACGCGCAATGCAGTACAGGCACGCCACGGACGCCCCCAGCCTCAGCCCGGCCCTTGCTTCTCGGTGAGATACTTCCAATAGCGCACAGGCATGTCCTGCCGATGCTTGCGCGGGTTGAGCCGCTCGCGGATGCAAATGGCCCGGAAATACGTCTGCCACAACCGCTG
The DNA here is from genome assembly GCA_944321465.1 of uncultured Bacteroides sp. Taxonomy (GTDB): domain Bacteria; phylum Bacteroidota; class Bacteroidia; order Bacteroidales; family Bacteroidaceae; genus Bacteroides. The sequence goes on along the minus strand of CALULL010000014.1, from coordinate 27,829 downwards.
GAACAGCAGCTCGTCCTCGGCCAGCAAGCTGTCGTCCAGCCTGCCGCCATGCAGCCCGGCGGGCACACCCTCAGCAAAGCTGACACGGTGTACTTGCCGCAGGTCGTAGCAGAAGCCATACTGGCGGCCCACGTCGTAGAGCAGCCAGCGTTGGTCGGCAAAGCGGTCGCGGAAATGAGGCACCACCAGCGGCAGAGCATCCTTTTGCGGCTCGACGGGGGCAAAGTAAGTGCCGTCAGCCGCCTTCTGGAAACGCACGAACTGCATCAGCCGCGTCCGTTCCCAGTCCACCCGCTTCCACATGCGCACAAAGTCCAGCACCGCCGGGTCGGCAAAGTTGGTCTCCACCCGCCCCGGCGCATCCACCACCCGGCAGATGTAGCGGAAAAGCACCATCGGCGTATCCTCCTCGTCGGCCAGCCAGCATTGGGCCACGCAGCGGTGGGCAAAGGCCGACAGCTTGCGCCCCAGCGCACGCCACACGCGACCGGCCTTTGCGGCATCGGTCACCACGTGGTGCATGTCGTCGGCAAACAGCGGCCCGGGCGCGCCTTCGGCCAGCAGCGTGCCGGGAAAGGAACGCCGGGCATAGGCATCGAACACCGCTGTCAGCAGCCCGTCGAACGTGTCGTCGAAGAAGTAGACAGCCCCCTCGCGCCGCCGCCCTCCGCCCCCGGGACGGGCGGCAGGCACAGCCGGTTCAGACTTCACGGCCTGCAAAGAAGCGGCCCAGCCTCGTCCGGGCCTCGGCCAGCTTGGCCTCCCAATGAGCCACGGAGTTCTGCCCGAGCACGTCAGTGACACACTTCACGGAAACAAAAGGCACCTTGCGGGCACGGCACACGAAAGCCTGCGCGTAGGCTTCCATGTCCACCACGTCGCCGCGCACCTCCTCGGCGGCAGTCAGGAACGAGTCGCCCGTGTTGCACACCGCGTCGCCCGGCCACTCCGTGCAGTAGCCATGCTGGGCCAGCATCTCGGCCATGCTCAGCTCGCACTCCACCCCGAGGTTCTTCACCCGCTCCATGTCGCGGTCGACAAAGCGTCGGCACACCAGCACCTCGCCCACGCGGTGAGTCAGCGTACCCGCCGTGCCGATGTTCACCACCAAGTCGGGCTGCGTGCTCCGTATGGCCTCGGCCAGATAGTAGGCCGACTTCACCTTGCCTATGCCTGTGCGCAGGTAGCCCACCTGCACCTCCTCGTCCCCGCGCTTGCCGGGAAACCTCAACTCCGTAAACTCGCCTTGAACGGCGTAAGTAACCAGTATCTTCATACGAACATTCTTTTAATGAGATAAAACTACCGCAGCAAAGATAGTTCAAATTACCCGGAAAAACCATCCCCGCCGCCACCTTTGATGCCCCGGAATGCCTCCGGCGGGGCACAGGTCCGCTCCCGCGCCCGCACAGGTCTGCCCGTCCGGCAGCAGACCTGCACTCCCCGGCGGACAAAGGTGCGTCTCCAAAGCCCCCGACAAGCCCACCGGCAAGAGAATGCCACCCCCACCCGCCCCGCAGCCTTGGGCTGCGGGGCGGCGACAAAAGGCAAGAGGCGCACCCGGACGACTTGCTTCGTCCAGGCACGCCTCTTGCGCTTCGCGGAAAGACAGGGATTCGAACCCTGGGAACAGTTGCCCGTTCACCGCATTTCGAGTGCGGCCCGATCGACCACTCCGGCATCTTTCCTCGGTTTGACGGCGCAAAAGTAATGCTTTTTCCGTTACGCGCCACACAGTTCCCCTGTTTTTTTTGCCCGGGCACAGCACAATTTTTTCCCTTTTCCTTAGTTTTTATTAGCGATGAGACAAGTCTTAGCCATACGCACCGTCGTGCTGCTTGCAGTCCTGCTCGCCTGCGTGGGCGCGGCAAGGGCACAGTTCGACGCACGCTTCAACCAGTACTGGGGCGTGGAGGGCTACTATCACCCGGCATGGGCAGGCAAGACGAACGAACTGCGCATACAAGGAGCCTACAGCCTGCAACTGACGGGGTTCACCCACGCGCCCGGCTCCATGTACGCCGGTGCCGACGTGCCCTTCACCCTCTTCGGGCAGAAGCACGGGGCGGGGGCGGGCTTCTTCAACGAGAGCATCGGCCTGTTCTCCAACCAGCGTTTCTGGCTGCAATACGCCTATCAGCTCAAGCTGGGCAAAGGGCATCTGGGCATAGGCGTACAAGTGGGGATGCTCAACTCGGGGTTCGACCCCACCGACCTGGAGCTGCCCGAAGAGGACAACGACGAAGCCTTCCCCGCCACCGCAGAAAGCGGCATGGGGCTGGACCTGGGCGCAGGACTGTACTACTCGCACCCCAAGTTCTTCGTCGCCCTGTCGGGCCACCACCTGACATCGCCCCAGCTCATGCTGGGCGACGAAAGCTACCTGAACGTTAAACCCGCACTTTATTTCACGGGCGGATACAATATTAAGACACGCAACCCGTTACTTTCCATACAGCCACTGTGCCACGTGCAGACCGACCTCACCTCTTACCGGGTGGACCTGACGGGACGGGTGCTCTACACCTTTCGCTCGCGTGTGCTGAGCGGCGCACTGACCTACTCGCCGGGCACGTCGGTGGGTGCCAGCATCGGACTGAAGGTGGGCAGCCTCAACTTCGGCTATGCCTACGAGATGTACACCTCGGCCATCGGGGCCGAGAGCGGCACCCACGAGCTGATGGTTGGCTACTCGCTGGACCTGAGCAAGTTCAAGAAGAGCCGCAACCTGCACAAGAGCATCCGCATCTTGTAGGCCGTCCGCCACGCAAGGGCACAGGCGGAGAGCCTGCGTGTGCGCCAAGGCGCAGCAACTTATGGACAAAGCAACCGCATAAACGACATATATGAGTAAGGAAAGAGGAATGAAAAAGCGTCACGCCTGGGGCGGAGCAGCCCTGCTGGCCGCCTGCGTGCTGTCCTCGTGCATGGGGACACAAGGCTCTATGAGCAACGGAGGCGAACTGACCGGCGTGGGCAGCTCGATGATATGGAACGAACCCACCCCCTACGGCATGGTGCTGGTGCAGCGCGGCTCGCTCAAGATGGGGCCCGAGGAGCAAGACTCACTGTGGGGCACGTCGGTGCCTACGCGCGACATCTCCATCGAGTCCTTCTGGATGGACGAGACCGAAGTCACCGTAGCCGAGTACCGGCAGTTTGTCTACTGGGTGCGCGACTCCATCATCCGCGAACGCCTGGCCGACCCGGCCTACGGCGGCAACGAACTCTACAAGATAGAGGAAGACCGCGAAGGAAACCCCATCAAGCCCTACCTCAACTGGGCGCGCCCTATCCCTTGGAAACGCGCCACCGAGGACGAGCAACTGGCCATACAGAGCGTCTACCGCCGACACCCGGTGGATGGGACGCTGATGCTCGATGCCTCGCAGATGAACTACTACTACGAAGTGTACGACTACGTGGAAGCCGCCAAACGCCGCAACCGCCTCAACCCTGCCGAACGCAACAAGAACACCGACATCAACCCCGACGACGAGGAAGTGGTGATGATAACCAAGGACACCGCCTACATCGACGACGAAGGCAACATCGTCAACGAGACCATCACCCGCCCCCTGAGCAGCGAATGGGACTTCCTGAACAGCTACATCATCAACATCTACCCCGACACTACGTGCTGGGTGAACGACTTCCCAAGAGCCAACAACGAACAATACATGCAGATGTACTTCAGCCACCCGGCCTACAACGACTACCCCATAGTGGGCGTAAGCTGGGAGCAGGCCAACGCCTTCTGCGTGTGGCGCACCAACTACCTGCTGGCCGGTCTGCGCGGACAGGCACGCTACATACAACGCTACCGCCTGCCCACCGAGGCCGAATGGGAGTTTGCCGCACGCGGCCTGGAGGACAACTACTTCCCCTGGAAAAGCGAGGACACCAAGGACGAGAACGGCTGCTACAGTGCCAACTACAAGCCCGGCAAAGGCAACTACACGCTGGACGGGACGCTCATCACCAACCGCGTGGGCAGCTACTCGCCAAACTCCAACGGCCTCTACGACATGGCGGGCAACGTGGCCGAATGGACCTCTGATGCCTACACCGAAGGAGGAGTGACGCTGGGCAACGACCTCAACCCCGAGGTGCTCTACAAAGCCACCAGAGAAGACCCCTACGGACTGAAGAAAAAGGTGGTAAGGGGCGGCTCGTGGAAGGACGTGAACGCCTTCATCCGCTCCGATGCCCGCACGTGGGATTACCAAAACGAGCAACACTCCTACATCGGCTTCCGCTGCGTGCGCACGGTGGTAGGCCCAGGCAAGAAGAAATAAAAGGAAACAAGGAAAAACACCTAAAGAGCAACAAAGAATATGGCAGACAACAAAGATAGCAACAACAAGGTAGAACGGAAGAAAACCATTGGCCGGCGTATGCAAGAGTTCATGTCGAGCTATCGCGGCAAAGTGTACATGAACTACGCCTACAGCTGGGGCGCAGCCGTAGTCATAGCAGGCACGCTCTTCAAACTGACCCACCTGCCGGGAGCCAACCTCATGCTGTGGCTGGGTATGGGCACCGAGGTGCTGGTGTTCATCATCTCGGGCTTCGACCTGCCCAAGAAAGAGCCTAAGGCTATCCCCGCAGCCACCGGAGGCGTGCTGGTAGTGGGAGGCGGAGGCAACGCCCCTGCCGACGACGCAGCCGCTGCCGCCAGTGCCACAGGCGAAGAGCCTGCCGAGGGACAAGCCTTTGCAGGCGAGCCAATCGTGTTTGGCAACGGCGGAGGCATACAAGTAGCCGCCACCGGAGGTCCCGCCGCCCCGGGCATGGCAACAACCGCCGCCGGACCGCAACAGCAGCAACCCGCCGGGCCGCAGTTCGTCCCCGTCGACCTGCAGCCCGAGGGCGTGGTGATGACATCGCCCACGCCGCCGCCACCGGCAGCCCAGCAACCCGCGCCCGAAGTTCCGGCCCTGTCGCCCGTCTTCACCACCGAAATGGAGGAGACGACCCAAGCCTACGTTGCACAACTCAAAGAGATGACCGAGATGCTCTCCCGCTTCACCTCGCAAGCCGATGTCCTGTCGAAAGATGCCGACCAGATGGCCCTGCTACAGCGCAACCTGACAAGCATCAACGCCATCTACGAGGTACAGCTGCGCAGTGCCAGCGCCCAGATGGGCACCATAGACCAGGTGCACGAGGAGACACGCAAGCTGGCGCGGCAGATAGAGGAGCTGAACGCCATCTACACGCGTATGCTCGATGCCGCACGCACCAAGTAGCCCGCGCACGCAGCAGCGGCCGCCCGGCCCGGAGCCGGAAACCCGCCCGGACAGCAATGCCCCGGAACGCAACAACACTATAAAGAAAACAACCAGTAAGCAGATATTTCCATGAATGTGAACCCGGACTCCCCGCGCCAGAAGATGATAAACCTGATGTATATCGTCCTTATGGCGTTGCTGGCACTCAACGTCTCATCGGACGTGCTGAACGGCTTCTCCATCGTCGAAGAAAGCCTCTCGCGCACGACGGCCAACTCCACCATACAAAACCGCGCCCTCTACAGCGACCTGAGCGGAGCGAACGAACTCAACCCGGAGAAGATTGGCCCTTGGCTCGAAAAGGCTACCCACGTCAAGCAGATGGCCGACTCGCTCTACGAGTACGTGGACGACCTGAAGCTACGCATAGCCCGCCAGGCCGACGGCAGAGATGCCGACGTGGACAACATCGTCAACCGGGAAGACCTCGAAGCCGCCTCCTTCGTCATGCTGGCACCGCGACGGGGCGAAGGCCAGCGGCTCTATGAGCGCATCAACTACTTCCGAGACGAGATGCTGTCCTTTGTCACCGACTCGGTGCAGCGCGAGACCATCTCCGAAAACCTCAGCACCACCGTGCCGCGCAACCCCCTGTCCGAAGGCAAGCGCAACTGGCAGGAATACCTCTTCGAGAACACCCCCGTGGCCGCCGCCATAACACTCCTCACCAAGCTGCAGAGCGACATACGCTATGCCGAGGGCGAGGTGCTGCACTTGCTGACACAGAACACCGACATGCAAGACGTGCGCGTCAACCAGCTCGATGCCTACGTCATACCCACCTCGCAGAACGTCGTGCGCGGCGGAGCCTACAGCGGACGCATCATACTGGCCGCCGTCGACTCCACCCAACGCCCCGCCATCTACATCGGCGGCAAGCAGCTGCCCGAGGAAAAGGACGGCTGGTTCGAGATACCAAGCAACGCGACGGGCGACTTCACCCTCGACGGCTACCTGGAACTGACACAAGGCGACGGCAACATACTGCGCCGCGAGTTCTCCCAGAAGTACACCGTCGTAGAGCCGTCGGCCACCGTCTCGGCCACGCTGATGAACGTCCTCTACGCCGGATACGACAACCCCATCAGCGTCTCGGTGCCCGGCGTACCGCCCGGCCAGGTGCAGGCCACCATGTCCAACGGCACCCTGACGCGGAGCGGGGCCGGATACGTGGCACGGCCCGAAGTCATCGGCCAGGACGCAGTGATACACGTCACGGCCACCGTCAACGGGCGCACGCAATCGATGGGCGACTACGCCTACCGCGTGCGGGCACTGCCCGACCCCTCGCCCTTCATCGAGTACACCGACCAGGGCACACCCAAGCGCTACCGGGGAGGAACCGGGCTGCCAAAAGCCGTGCTGATGAACACGCCCGGCATTGTGGCCGCCATCGACGACGGGCTGCTCAACATCGACTTCCGCGTACTCAGCTTCGAGACCGTGTTCTACGACAACATGGGCAACGCCGTGCCCGAAGTATCGGCCGGAGCCTCCTTCTCCCAACGACAGAAGGACATGTTCCGCCGCCTTTCGCGCGGCAAACGCTTCTACATCTCCCGCGTAAGAGCCATAGGACCCGACGGCGTGGAACGCCTCCTGCCCACCACCCTCGAAGTCATCGTCAACTGATAAGAACACACACCACATAAACACAGAGAGAACATGAAACTGCTTCACAAACCTATACTCGCACTGGCCCTCCTCCTGCTGGCCGCCACCGCCGCACAGGCGCAACAACAACCACAGGCCAAACGCCCCTACCCCTCGTCGGAGCCGCTGCCCGCCGACCTCGTGTGGATGCGCGAAGTCTACCGCACCCTCGACCTCACCAAGGATGCCAATGGCGCGCTCTACTTCCCCACCGAGCCGCAGGGCGACCGCATGAACCTCTTCACCACCATCTTCCGGCTGCTGGCACAGAACAAAATACCCGCCTACGAGTACCAGCTCGACGGCACCGAGCACTTCCAGGAAAGCTACAAAACGACCTTCCGCGACGTACTCGACCGCTTCCAGATATACTACGAGCTGAAAAAGGTGGCCAACCGCCGCGACAGCGTCATCTCCATACACAACAGCGACATCCCCTCGGCCGACGTACAAAGCTACTTCATCAAGGAAGTGTGGTACTTCGACCAGCGCACCTCCACCTACGGCACCGTCGTGACGGCCCTCTGCCCGGTGATGCACCGCACGGAAGTATTCAGCTCCGAACCCGTCACGATGCCAATGTTCTGGATTGACTACAAGGACCTCGCTCCCTACCTGGCCGAGAAACCCGTGATGATGAGCGACTACAACAACGCCGCCAACAACACCTGGGACAACTTCTTCGCCTCGCGCCTCTACGAAGGCGACATCTACAAGGTGACCAACCTGCAAAACCGCACCCTGGCCCAGTACTGCCCCACCGACAGTGCCATGACAGCCGAGCAGCAGCGCATCGAGAAGCAACTGACCGACTTCGAACGCGTGCTCTACGGCTCGGACTACGTGGACGAGAACGACACTACCGACGTAGACACCGCTGCCGACGAGCAGGCCGAGGAGAAGCGCACCTCACGCCGCAAACGCCAGAAGGACGACACCGAGGCCGCCCAAAACAACGAGCCGACACAAGACGACACGCAGGAAGAGGCCACCGAAGCCGAGGAGCCGGCTCAGGAGCAGAAGGCCACCAAGGCCGAACGCCGCAAGAAGAGCAAGAGCACATCGAGCAAAGCCTCCTCGTCGCGCTCCTCGCGCCGCAGCTCGGCAGCACCCAAAGCCTCGGTACGTCGGCAACGGCACTAACCGCCACACACATCCCCCACATACCCGCAGAGCAGACCTGTGCCAGCGCGGAGGCAGACCTATGCCCGCCCGCTGCCACAGGTCTGCCCGCGCATAGGCACAGGTCTGCCCCCGGGCACCTCAACAAAGCCCCAGCAGAGTGAGAACAGGACGAAAGGACACGCAGCCCCAGAGGGATCGAACAGCACACAAGAAGCGACCACGCAAGCTAATCCATCCCCTTAGCAGCGGGCTTACCCCCGCCCTGCCCATTGCAGACACCACCGCAGACCTAACCACAGATACCTACAGCAAACGAATAGGAAAGGCATGGCAGTGACGTTTCCTTATGCATTCGACCCCTTCGGGGCCGCGTGCAGTGTGGTGTCCGACCTATCCGGGGGTTCGCTTCGCTCACACCCCGGCTAAGCATAATTCGACCCCTTCGGGGCCGCACGTCCTGCGAGGTCCCTCCCCTGCGATATAGAACACCTGCCAGATACCCGGCCATCGTAAGAGTGGGGCTGGCCACCGCCCAATGAGATAGGCCACACACATGCCACGCGCAGGATGCGGGCGACTGCAAGCACCGCCCCTACACAGGTTCCCCTCCCCGCCACCCATCCGGCATACCCCTCCGAGGACAGGCGGGCCCCGAAGGGGTCCAACCATGCTTAGCCGGGGTGTGAGCGAAGCGAACCCCCGGATAAAGAGACACCACACTGCACACGGCCCCGAAGGGGTCGAACTGCACACAAGAAACGACCACGCAAGCTAATCCATTCCCTTAGCAGCGGGCTTACCCCGCCCTGGCCATTGCAGACACCACCGCAGACCTAACCACAGATACCTACAGCAAACGAATAGGAAAGGCATGGCAGTGACGTTTCCTTACGCTATTCGACCCCTTCGGGGCCGCGTGGTGTGTGGTGTCCGACCTATCCGGGGGTTCGCTTCGCTCACCCCCGGCTAAGCATGGTTGGACCCCTTCGGGGCCGCACGTCCTGCGAGGTTCCTCCCCTGCGGTATAGGACACCTGCCAGATACCCGGCCATCGTAAGAGTGGGGCTGGCCACCGCCCAATGACATAGGTCACACACATGCCACGCGCAGGATGCGGGCGACCGCAAGAGCCGCCCCTACACAGGCTCCCCTCCCCGCCACCCATCCGGCATACCCCTCCGAGGACAGGCGGGCCCCGAAGAGGTCCAACCATGCTTAGCCGGGGGTGAACGAAGCGAACCCCCGGATAAAGAGGCACCACACTACACACGGCCCCGAAGGGGTCGAACAGCACAAAGAACGACCGCGTAGGGACGGGGCTACCCCCACGACACGAATATTGAGTGCGAACGCAAGGGCCGCCCCTACACAGGCGTGCGGCACGCAGGCGGGGCAAAGAGAGACGAGGAGCGGCAACAAAAAAAGTCCCGGAACGCTTCGGCCTGAGGCCGTACCGTACCGGGACGAAAATATAAATCAGAAAAAGAAACGGATGCTCAGTGCTTGTTCCAAATCCTGCTCAGCGGCACAGGGAACAGCCCCCTGTCAGTCGCCTACCGCTATCTTCTCGGTCTCGCTCCAACCGTCGGCACTCACCCTCAGCAGGTAGATGCCCTCGGCAAGCGCGGAGAGGTCGAGCGCAGCGTCGTCGCCCGCCCGCATGGCAGGCAACTGGCGGCTCAGCACCTCGGTGCCGTTGGCTTGGTAGACAGACACGCGCAGGCCGTCAGCCGGCACAAGGGCGCACACGCGGAAGTGCTTGCCGCCGTCGCGACCCACGAGCACGTTGCCTGCGGGACGTGTGGCCGACTCGCCGATGCCGTTCTCGTAGTCGATGGCTCGCTTGATGCCTTCCCATGCGTCAATCTTGCCGTAGCCCCACACGTTGCTGCCGCCCGCAAGGTCGCCGGTGAACTCATCAGTGTCAGCCGTGACGCGCAGGATGTTGCGCACGGCCTCGGGGGTCAGCGCGGGGTTGGCCTGCAACCACGTAGCCACCACGCCAGCCACCAGGGGCGCAGCCATCGAGGTGCCCTGCATGTAGGCATAGTAGTAGTTGTTGCCGTTCCACTCGCCGGTCTTGGCCAGGTAATAGGACGTAAGCGAAGCGTCGTAGGCCGAGACGGAGGAGACGATGTAGCAGCCCGGTGCGGTGATGTCCGGCTTCATGCGGCCATCGGCCGAGGGGCCTTTGCTGGAGAAGGTAGCGATGTGGCCCAGCACTTCACCCGTGCTGACGGGCGAGGTATAACCCTCGGGGGTGAAACTGTCGCGCGACACGTAGGCACCCACCGAGATGATGTTGTGGCCCGTGCCGCCAATCTCGGCCAGCGACATCTCGTCGTCGCCGTCGGTCCAGCCCTCCAAGTCGCCCGAAGTAAAGCCTATGTAAGTGTTATCGCCCCAGAGGTTTATCACGCCGTCCGACTGGGATACGACCGATATGGCCACCTCCATGCCGGCACGCAGTCCCCGGATGGCAGAGGAGACCAGGACGTGGGGCTTGTCGTTGAGGGGGCTCACCTCGCTGAAGAGCGAAACGGAGCCACTGGCTCCCGACAACTCGCCCTCCACTTGGTCCTCGCCCTCGGCGGCAGGCACCTTTATGGAAAGCATACTGTTGATTTCCTGGTTGGTGGTGTGATAGGTGTAGATGTTAACGGTGAACTCCATGCCCGGGTCTCCCCAGATTTCCACATCGCCGCCCGCCGTAGAGGCCGAAAGTCCCTGACGGAAGTCAACGAACGTCCGCACGGAGTCCCGGGCTGCCGAGGTGAAGGTCTTCGCGATGTGGAACTTGTTGCCACCGAAGTTGCCTACCGAACCTACCAGCAGGCGGCCCTCGCCTTGCAGCTCGTCGGCCAGGACATCGAAGGTGGAGGTGCCGTCGTGGGGCCCGGCGTGGTTGCCCAGGCTCATGTTGATGACACAGGGCTTGCCCACCGACTCGGCGTAGTCGTAGATGTAGGCGATAGCGTCGGAGAGGTTGACGTTGTTCTCCGTGTTGTCGCCTCCCATGCTCACCAGCACAATGTCGGCATTGCAGGCCACACCGTAGTAGTCGCAATCCTCGTGGTCGGCACCGGCTGCAATTCCGGCCACGTGGCTGCCGTGCGAGTTGGTGGTGACATCGCCCGCAGCCGTCAGTATCTCCTCCTGCGTGTCAAACTCGGTGCCGTAGGAGAAGCCATCGGGAGGTGTTCCTATCGTTGTACCCTGCTCCCAGACGCGTTTGATGCGCAGTGTCGTGCGGTCGGTGTCGTAGAAGTTGGGGTGCGTGTACTCGAAGCCCGAGTCGATGATGCCCACCACCACGCCGTCGCCATAGTAGGCTTGGGGCAGCTCGGAGCCTTGGTGAACGAGGTCGACGCCCGTAGCGGCACGTACCTTGTCCATCATGCCGCGCACGGGAACGGCGGTCTGCACATAGGCCACCTCGTCCAAGGCCGAGACGGCCTCAAGACTGTCGACGGGGATGCGGGCCGTCAGGATGTCGCCCACATGCTGATTGACCTCGACACCATACTGCGCCAACACGGCGGTACCGGCCCCCGGGCGCAGATGGATGTAGGCCGACACCAGATTGCCACTCTCGACACGCGTGGCTACTGTCCCGGCCTCGCGCTGGGACAGCAGCTTGCGTGCATAGGGCGAGAGCTTGGACTGCCCGAAGGCACCCACGCTGCCGCACAAAAGGAATAGTAATACGAATAATCTGTTCATAGAATGAAATTATAAGGTTGTTTGTATAGGTGTTGTCTCTTCTCGCTGAGCCTGCCCGAAGCAGGGCGCAGGCTGCGGGGAAAAAGAAGAAGCCGGGAAACCAAGCCCTACGCGTCTCGACACTCTTGGCTGCTTAGTTTCCCGGCTTTTCATGTTCTCGCTTGCTGTGCTGTGGCGGCGTGTGCTGCCTTCCTCAGCCCCTCAGAGGGACGGGGCAGTGCCCACGCCACACAGCCCGTACCGTCAATACACGGCCAGCTTCTGGGTCTTGACGTGGTTGCCCGAAACGATGCGTGCCACGTAGAAGCCATTGCTGAGCGTGAAGGTGTAGGCCGGAGCACCAAGCGTCTCGACCAGACGGCCCGACATGTCGTAGACCTCGATGCGGTCGAAGTCGCCGTTCACACGGACGTTATTGCCATCGACGCGGAGCACAGCCGAATTGTTCTCGACGAAGTCCTCCTCGATGTTGACTACCTGCGTGTTCTCGCCGAACTTGGCCATCGTGGCGTTGTAGACGGGCAAGTCATTGAAGTCAAGGTCAGCAAACTGGTCTACATCCTGATACTTGGACACGAAGGCCAGCAAATACATCTTGTCGATTTCGGGAACAATACCTACAACGCCGTCTCCGCCCATATCTATGGCATATTCCGAAGTGATAATCTCGGGCAAGTCGTACTCAAAGTCATACTCTACCGTCTGCCCTTCTTCCAGTCGGTACACACCTCCCAATGCGCCCGTCAGAGAACCACGGAAAGCATACCTGTGGGCATAGGCAGCAGCATTGGAGGCACCAATTTGGTAACCGATAACAGAGTCCTGTACAAGGAAGATGCTGAACGTGGTCAGCTCGGCATCAGGCATTACGTGGGTATAGACTTTCATCGTGCCCGTCAGCTTACGGGTAGCCTCGTCGTAGTGCGACTCAATGCCCACCGAAACGTAGGGCTGGATGGCAGCGGCAGTCTCAAGCATAGTGAGCACTTCACCCGTAGTGAAACCACTACCACCACCGACAGGCGACAAACCATTCTGCAGGCGGTTCACCATGAAGTTGGGCGCACTGGTGCTTTCGGGGTTGGGGAAGAAGTTCAGATAAGTGACATCCTCGGTCATGGAAAACTCGTCCAGCGCATAACCCGAGTGGTGGAAGCATTCTACCACCGGTGCGGCATCGAAGGCTGCCAAGGCGCTATTGATAGAAACGTGGCCGTTGGGGCAGTTGGGACAAGACTGTCCGGTGAAACCTTCGAGCAGGAGGTTGCGCTCCATGTCAGCCGGATAGATGTAGAGGTAGCTCGTGGCCGAGTTGTCCGATGTCTCGCTATCTTCAGCACCGTTGATGTTGCGCACGCCGACAGTGATAGCCAGGTTGCCGCTCACTGTGGAAGTGTACTCGGGCAGAGAGAAATCGAACGCCTGGTTGCTGGCCAGGTTGAGGTCGCTGTAAGAATAGACTTGCTCCTCGCCATCGCCCATGCGGAAAGTGATATCGAAGCTATTGATGGTCTCCGTGCCGAAGTTAAACACCTGGCCACTATACACATAGGGCTGTTCGGCCAGGAAATAGCCGTTGGCCGAGATGGGCTTTGCAATGACATCGGTGAAAGGCTCCACGTCGGCAACGATAACCTGCATGGAGGCATTGCCGTAACCGTCGTTGTAGGCATCGGTCCAAGCCGTGCCGTTGTAGCGGTAAGAAGTACCGGGAAGACCCTGCCCCTTGTCGAACTGCAAGGGATTGTAGCTCGTCGAGCAACTCAGGGTGTAGCCTATATAAAGTTCGCTCTCGTCGCCAATAGTATAGGGCGTGGAGAAACTGAAGTCGCGCCAGCTAGTAGAGGCTCCCGTCATGTCCTCGGACACAGCGGGCGTTCCGTTCAGGTCGGTAGTAACAAAGAAAGTCAGGGCATCCAGGTTGCGCGTACCGAACGCGGTATGTATACCGGTAATCTGCTTGCCGCGCATCATGTCCAGTTTTTCCCCGGATAGACGGATAGCCTGTCCCTGTGTGGTAGATGTGCCAAAACGTACACCGCCGTTTCTTTCGTAGTCGGTGTTCGTGTAGCCGAAATAGTTCTGTGCCGATGCCCCTACGACAGAGAGCGCGAGGCACAAGGCTGCAAAAAGTTTTTTCATAATTGCGTTTAGTTTAATTAAAAGTATCGTTTCGGTTAAAACAGACAAGCCCAAGGTTACATTGCATAATGTAAACTCGGGCTTGTCACAATCTAAATCAGGCCACAAGACCTTCCGTTTACTTAATTACATTCAGTTTGACGGTCTTCACCTGTCCGTCCACCTTGATTTGCAAGATGTAGAGACCGGCTGCATAAGAGGACACATCCAAGAGGTTCTCGCGCGTTTTGCCCATGAGCATACCGTTGGTGCTGTAGGCTGCGATTTCCTCGACATTGCCACCCTCTACACGAACATAACTGGAAGCAGGATTAGGATTAACATTGATGTCGATTACCTTGCCCTCGTCGATACCTACCGCACTGTTGATGGTGAAGAACTGCGTATCACCGGCTACACGACCAAAACCAGTGTAGCGTGCATCGATGTTCAGTCTGTGCTGTTTAGTTCTGTCTGCATCAGCACCAAAGTCGTAAGAGAACTCAGGCTCGGTGAGAGTAGACTCGTTGGCTTGCTCGCTATCGATACGTACTTCGTAGCCATCGACAGGCAGGATTTCACCGTTCGGGTCGGCAACATTGATACCAAGCATCCAGTTACCAGTGCCGTTGCCTTGGATAGTACCCCACGTTACACCCTCGTCGGTAGAGTAAGCGTTGGAGATTTCGTTCAAGCAAGGCTGGTCATCCAAGCCCATAGGACCGACTGTGGGCTGAGCGTTGTCGAAGCAGTCAATGATGACATCGTAGGTGTAGTTCTCATTGATGTAGACAGGCGTGTGAACCTTGACAGTGTTCCACGTGTTCAGCGTATAGCTCTCGATATACTCGTTGATTACTTCACGGTCGTTGACACGGAGCATAAACGTGAACTCACAGTCGGCAGTCGGGAAGAAGCTGAAGGAGTTGATGAGGTACTCGTTCAGGCCCTTCAGTTTGTCGCCGGAGAGGCGAACACGTACCCAGTAGCCATAGCCATTGTCCTCGGTACCGGCAACAGTCTGAGCGAAGTTACCGTCACCATAGGTCAGGAGTTGAGCATCATCGTCCAGCGGAGCGGGCCAAGAGAAGTTGACAACGTTGTCAGCGCCAACCTCCGTGCTGAAGGAAGAGATAGGCTTGTAGGCATCGGTGTTCTCTTCGATGGCGATGTCAGAAGAAACGATTTCAGAAGTGCGGCCATCGGCGTACTGTGCCTGAACGCCGAAGGTGTAAGTACCATCCTCCAGACCGCTCTCAACGTAAGTCAGGTTCTCTGTCTGACCAACCTGCTCGCCGTTCATAAAGATGTTATACTGGCTCAACTCATCAATGTCTGCGGCCTCATCGGGTGCAGAGAAAATCATGCTGATGCCCCAAGACACACGCGTAGAAGTACCGTTTCCAACCGAATAGTCGTACATAGAGTAAAGGAAGGTACCCTCAGCAGCCTCTGTGCTGCTACGCATCAAGTCACTATACCCAGGAATAACCTGCTTGTCCAAGTTGACACCCAGCACATTATACGTCTCCACGCCAGTAGGAACTGTAACGCTAATGGCACAGATAATGTCGTTCTCCAGAGTCGAGAGGTCGAAAGGCTCGTTAAGCGTAACAATATTCTCCTCACCGTAAGTCAAGGACTGTTCTATCGGCTGAGTATAAACCAGCTCCGTACCATCATAAATATTCAACGTCCACCGCTGTTGCTCACTCATGGGATAGAAAGCCACCGCTGTCAACGTATAACCTTCGTAAACTGCAATTTCATTATGGTCAAACTTGATACCGCCCTCGAACGAACGATTACCACCTCCGAAAGCATCAATAGCGACATTCGGATCCAAGTAGTTCTTTTCTACACGGTTGGTTGAAGGTGTAGTCCACGAAAGGGCAGCGCTATTCAGACCTTTCTGACGCAAATAAACGGCGTTAGGAACGGAAACCGGTTTCGGGGTAAGCGCGATAGCAACCTCCGAAGATGCCTCAGACTCCGTATCGCCATAGAGTGCAGTTACCGAGTAGTTATAAGAGCCTTCGGACAGATTAGCATCTATGTAAGACAGTTCCGTAACAACTGCTGCATTCACCTTCTCGCCATTGCGGTAGATGTTGTAGCCCGTAATCTCGTCCTCACTCCCCAGAGGAGCATACCACGTCAATTTCGTAGCATAAAGCCCGTCGAGCTGCTCTGCTTCCACAGCCACAGGAGCCTGTACGCCGCCACGATTCATCAGAATAACCAAAGGACGTTCGCTAGAACCCGTATCGGCTGTTACGACAGCAAATACATTACCATCATTGGAGACACCACGGCCTTCCAACAGCTGATAGGCACCTTTGATTCCCGGATTTTCAGCAATTCCGACACTTGCAAAATCCACTTCGGGATCTTGTTCACGCACATAGTCATCGATAGGACGCGTTACCATATCGCCATTTTCGTCAACATAGGTAACCACGGCACGAATATAAGAGCCGCCATTGCCGATGCTTTCACTACCTACAGCCATACGCTGGTCGTTGATGGCATTGTAGTTAAGTTCCCACATCTCAACGCCTTCCAAGCCGGGAACCCTTGTATCTTCACCTGTCTCTATATTACGCACATAGGTCACTCCACCTGCACTCATATAAACAAGGTAATTGCCATCGGGAGAAACGCCTCTTACAGTATAGAAAGGATTACCGTCGAATGTCAGCATTGTGTAGGCATCGGCAGTTTCTTCATTCCAATTCTCCACATCCCAATAAACAGATTCGCGTTCGCCGCCCGAGGTCGAAGTATAAGTCCAACCACCTGCAACGCTACCGTCACCGGATATGCTAAACACAGCACCCTGCTGAAGCGAGCCGCCTTCCATTATGCAGAGATTCTTATGGAACTCGCCATTTTTCCACACGACAGGAGACCACCGGCCACTGATAGTCATCGCACCACCTATGTACTCGCCATTCCCGCTAACACACAGGGCCTGTCCGCCGACAGCATAACCGCCGTCGGCACCACCCAATATATGCCACGTACCGTCTGGCGTACAATATGCAGCGCACTCAACAACAGCGCCATTTTCTGAAACCTCCGAACTGCTATAAGTACCAACAACCGTACCATCATTGGATACGCCATAGCCGACGGACTGGTTGTTGCCTCCCGAAAGAAGCACACAGTCACCCGTCACGAGGTTCCACGAGAAAGCATAATAAGACCCCAGGCCATTAGTAAAAGCACCGGTAGCCCATTGGCCGTTCGGCGAAAGTGCAAAAACGGAATAGTCCCGCAGACCATACAAAAGCACAGTCTTGCCACCTGTCTGCGCTTGGCCGCCCATGAAGCAGGTCAGCAACAGAGCCAACAATAGATAGAACTTTTTCATAAAGGTTTTCTAATTGGATTAATAATAAAACTTTTGGGTATAAATGTCATTTCCTTGAGCGGCACGCAGGATATAGCAGCCGCGTTCTGCCGGGCAGCCCACAGAGACCTTGCCCGTGCCACCATTGCCTTGAAGCGTCTTCAGCAACGTTCCGTCCATGCTGTAGACCGACACCGTATAAGGCTCGTATGCACGGGGGAAAGTCACCTCGAAGGCATCGCCCACCAGCTGGGCCACGATGTCGCTGTCCATCTTCTCCTGTTTGTCCGAAGCAATACCATTGGGGTCGGAGAAGGCAGGCAGTTCCACACGGGCTGCGTTGAGGATGACACCCGAGCGGCTGTTGACGACGAAAGCCATCAAAGAGAGGTCGTCCTCCCACAGGAGGTACTCGGGTATCTCAATCTCGTAGTCGAAGTCGTAGGTCTCACCGCCCTCTATCGACTCGGGAAGGCTGTTCTCCACCCCGTCGAAAGCATCGTAGGACTCTCTGGCCACGTGGCGGAACACATGCTCGTCGGACAAAATGTATACTGGCAGATAGTAGTACTCCTGACTTGAAAGGAGCGTACTGCTGTTGGCCTGCACGGTGCTGTCGGTGCTGGCCACAGCGTCTTCGACCAACGCGAAGCCGATGCCGTAGTAGCCTCGGCTGTTGTCGTAGGGCACGGCAAAGGAGGTACGCGTGCTCAGGCTCACCCTCCCGGGTTCTTCCTCGGTGCGCACGGCTTCCATCTCGATGTAGGCGGTGGTCTGCGTCAGCAAGGCATCGTTGAAGTTGCCCCAGCCGGTCGTCGGGCCGCTCAGCGAGGACGACACGCGGTTGAAGATGAAGCCGGGCAGATTGGACACCCAGCGGTTCAGGCCGGCATGGTACTCGGAGCAGGCCAGCAGGTCGGAGGCATGAGAAGCCACCACTGCCACGTCATCCTTCAGGCGATGCGCGATTTCCTGTGCCATGAGCGTACCCGCAGGGCAGTTGTTGCACCACGTGCCCGTCCCCTCCTCGGCCACAAACAGGCGGGGATAGTAAGAGCACATCAGGCTGTCGGAATAGATGGACACGGGGTCGCCACCGGCCACGTTGGCCCGCAGCTCGTAGCGCGAGACGGCATCCAGAGCCACAGGTATCTCAAATTCGTACTCCAGCTCTTCGCCCGTCCGCCAGAGGTTGTCCACCGGCATGGTGTAGGTGCCGTCCTCCGTCACGCAGTCCACCGATGTTACGTCGAGGTCGTGCCCCAGGTTTGTCATCACGCCTCTCACCGGGGCCACGTCGCTCTCGTTGCCCACGAAACGGCGCGAGGTATCGTCGGTCGCAATGCGCACGTCGGACAGCTCGCCCACCAGCAAGTTGTCGATGGCCAGGATGAACTTGTCCTCGCTCGTACACTCGAAAGCGATGTAGACATCCTGTCCCACATAGTCGGCCAAGGAGAGCACACGGGTCTTCCAGAAGTAGTCTTCCGCGTCGACGGTGAGCAGTTCCTCAAAGTCGTCCATATCGTTCGTGCGGGTCGACACCAGCACCTTGTAGCTCTCGCGGAACTCGTGGTGCACCGACCGTGCATCCCAGCGCACGTAGGCATTCTCGCTGCCGATGTGCAGCTGCGGGGTAATCATCCAGTTGTCCACAGCATAATCGTAAACGCCACGCGAGAAACTGAAGGCGGCCATGTTGCCCGCCTCGTCTATCTCGTTGGCTGCCCACGAGCCGCTTATCGTCGCCTTATTGTAGTGAGGTTCGGAGACCAGGTTCTCGTCCCAATCCGTCAGTCTGAAATCAGAAGGTATTCCGCTGTCGAAATCCGTCTGCAAGTACACCCCGCCATCCTGTGCGTAGGTGTTCAGGGCCATGCCCATTGCTACAGAAAACAAAACTGCCTTGTAGTTATTTCCCATTCCACATTCTTTTTATTGTTTACCTTAATTATATCAAATCCCGTTCCAACCGGACACTTCGGCGTTCCCTTCTGCCTTATATTCAGCATGAAACTCGGCAAAGATATTGTTTTTCTTCTGACTTCAAAAGTGCTGCGCAAAAAAAAATCATAAAAATAGACGAAATGTCCTTTCCTTATGTTGTAGAACATTTTTCTGCGCCTCCGGCAGAGAGGCGAGAGGGAGAAAGGCCGGTGAGGAGTTGACAAATTGCCAAATTGACAAGGAGGCCGGGGACGGAGCGACAAGGGAAGAGGAAGACGGCGAGGGACAGTCCCTAACCCCTCGCATCCCCCGAAACCGGCAGACCTGTGCCCGCCATAGGGCACACCCGCGCCTCCCGGCGGGCACAGGAAGCCTCCTGCGGGCGCACAGGTCTGCCCCGTTTCTTGTCCAAAAGACTAGTTGACAAGGAATTGGGCGTGAACTGACGAAGGCTGAAGCAGTAGATATAACCCAAATCGGACATTAGACCGCCCGATGGGTACAGGGCTATCTTTCTCTGGCTTTCCAAGCCCTTTCGTCCTGCCAAGATGCACGGCGGCAAAACGAAATCGCTTTGGACTCTAATGGCCGATTCGGACATAAGGTATCGGGGAATGTGGAAGAGGAAAAGCCCCATACACTACCCGGCTACGCAGGTGTCGAATAGCACCCGTCCCGGTCTCGTAGCAGGGCGGGGCAAGCCCCGCCCTGCCCTGTTTGCCGTGCCCTGTTCATTCGGGCGACCGCAAGGGCCGCCCCTACAGGATTGCCGCACACAAAAAAAAGAGGACGGCACTGCACGCCGTCCTCTTCCTTCTTTCAAACCTTCCGTTCAAAGATCTGTCACAAAATCAATCTATAAAACCAATATAAGAAATTAGGCGTCTATTTCTTCACAAACTTCGTAGCCAAGCCCTTGCCGTCGCGGAGTACCACTGCCACATACACGCCCTGGGGCAGGTTGGCAATGCTCACGCGATCGGTGTTCTCGCCGCGAACGGCCAGCGTTCCGTTGGCGCCATACACGGCAATGGAAGCTGCCACGCCGCCCGTTGCTACCACCTGGTCGCCTTCTACGACAATCCGGTTCTCGGCGGCGTTCTGGCCCTCGGCTATACCGATGTTGTCGAGGTCGATGGTGATGGTGTCGGAGTTTGCCTTACCATATGCAAAGACATTCTGAACATACACATCGCGCACGCGGTAGAGGAAGTTCATGGTGTACTCCGTGTCGGTCAGTTCTTCAATGATGCCTGTGGCGTCGTCACGGTTGTCGGGAACACGCGAACCTACCTGGAAGACGTTAAAGGACTTGAAGAGCAAGTCGGGGTCGAGGTCGGCAGCCTGGTCCCAACCGATTGTCACGAGGTCGTTCGTGCCGTCGTTCTCGTGGGAGATGAATTGCACGTTCTGCGGGGCGGGCAGGTCGACGTGTGCGGTTATGCCCATCACGTTGGACACGTTGCAGAGTGTCTCGTCGTCGATGGCCACATCCGGCTCAATCACCGTCTGGACAAAGTACTCGTAGCTACCATTGGGCACGATGTTGTCCACGTAGGACACGATGCCCGTTTCGTCGGCATCGGCTGCGGAAACACGACCCATAAGTATGCCGTGGCGGTAAACGTCAAACGCCATGCTGCCACCGGCCACAGCCACATCGGGCACCCTGATTGACAGCCGGTAAGCACTTACGGCATCCTCAACGGGTTCTACGGCCGTCAGCTCGGCTGCCGTAGCCGGGTCGAGCTGTGCGGACACGGTTACCTTATTGTAGGTATTGGCCACCCAGCCATAGTCGGGGTCATAGGCACTGGCAATCTCGCGCACGCGGTAAATATCGCCGTCCACCAGCTCGTACTCTGTGCGCTTGTCGCCAGCCTTCAGCGCGTCTTCCCACTCTCCAGTGGCCTCGTTGTAGGCGGCAGATACCTGCTCGTAGAGTATCAGCATTCCGCTATCGTCGTAGGTATAGCGTTCTACGTCCCGCAGCGTCTCTCCGTCGCTGCTCCACTTCTCCGTACGGATCTTGTTCTGGTTCTCGTCGTAATATACGTTCATGTCCCAGACATAGCTCTCATAAGCACCATCGCCCTCGATGTGCTGCGGCTTGTTGAAAGCGATGAAGTCGGAATAGGTCTTGCTCTCCACCGTGTAGTAACCGCCGCCAAACTCGTTGCCCCAGTCGTTGAGTATACGGCCTTCGTACACCAGTTGGCCTTGATCGTCGTACTGATACTCGGTGTAAGAATCCTGATATACGTCGTAGGTGCGTATCAGACGGCCCTGCTCGTCGTACTCGTAGCGAACGGTGTCGGAAGTAGCCTGGAACACCCAGTCGGCATCGTCGAACTGTCCGTACTGCTCGCTGCTGCTCTCGATAAGCTGGCCTTCTTCGTTATACGTATAGGTAGTAAACTCCATCGGCATTTCGGCCACGCAGTCGTACGTCAGGTCGCGGATGACGTTGTTGTTGCCGTCGTAGTAGTAGATGGTTTTCTTCGTCATCACATCGGTCGAAGCACCCAGTGCGTCGCCCCATGTCTGATACTCTATCGTGCGCACACCGTCGTCGGTGTCGTCGTCGTCACCACCACCGGTGTTACCACCCTCGGCCAAAGTGTTGGACATGGTGAACGTCAGGCCGCGAACGTAGTCGGGCAGGCGGTTCTCCAGCACCTCCATCGTGCCTGCAGCCGGGTCGATGTCGCACACGTAGCGGTCGGCTGTCAGGAAGAGGTGGCCGCTCTCAGGCTCGTAGGCCATAGTGTAGAGCGTTGCCTGGCTGAAGACCGTCGTGATGGTACCCACTTCGCGGGCAGGCGAGATGCGGTTGCCGGCAAGGAGGTTGAGCGAATAGAGTTCGACAATTGTCTGGTTTTCTGCCGAACCGCGCGAGCTTCCGGCCAGCCACAGGACGCCGTTACCGTCAGCAGCAATGCCAACGATGCCCGACACGTCCTCCAGCGTCAGGTAGGTAGACATTTCGCCCGTCGTTCTGTCCACCGTCAGGATGTCTCTGCCGTTGTTGGTCGTGGCATAGATGGCATCGGTGGCGGGGTCGTAGGTCATGTCCAACGGGGTGGTAGAGTAGCCTGAACCCAGCGTGGAGATTGCGCTGCCCTCGAAGTTGAACGAGCAAAAGTCGTACAAGAACATCGAAGTGCGGACGAAGCCATAGTACGTATCGCCCAAGGAGGCACCAGCCGTCACGGTTTCATAATCGGTGGCGGCAAACGAGCAGTAGGTGTTGAGGACTGTCGAGGGGTCGTTCACATCAAACGAGATGATGCGATTATTAACCCCGTTTTCCGATGCCCAATCCGAATAAGCAAGACCTGCATAGGCGGTCTGGCCTTGCACACTCGCAGCCGACATCATACACAAAGCGGCTGCCAAACATAAGTAATGTTTTCTGACCATAACTGTAGTAGATTAAGTTAATAGTATTAGTATTGTTGAAGAAGAGTTGCTTCTGATGGTTGCAAAACATCTCCGTTTGTTTCGCAAATATAAAGGAGCAAGCGCACTTTTGCAATAGCAGAAAGGGCTTTTTATGTACATTATCGTGATTATGGATGAGTTTACGGAGGTGAAGGGAAGGAGTAAGAAGAGTTGACGAGGGACGAGGCCAGTCCGGATGCCATCCGACCCATCCGGGGCCACATGTCCTGTAGAGGTTAGGCACAAGACATCAGATGCGAGTTGGCAAGGACTGGGACATCAAGAGCCTCCCTAACTTTTGCATTTAACCCAAATCGGTCATTAGAGTCCAAAGCAATTTCGTTCTGCTGCCGTGCAGATTGGCTGCCACCTTTGCCGAAGGCGTAGCGGGCTACGCCGAGACAAAGCGGCAGACAAGATGCCGACAGCAGGACGAAAGGGCTTGGAAAACCGAAGAAAGACAACCAAACCCCAAGTCGGTGGTCTAATGACCGATTTGGGTTAAACCCAAATCGCTTTGGGCACTAATGGCCGACTTGGGGCCGAAGACGGTCGACTGCTTCGGGGCCGCAGTTCCTCGTGCCACCGCCTCTCACAGCCTCTGTCGCCTCTCCCCTAACACCTTGACATCCAACCTCTCGTCAATTCCCTCCTAATTTCTCTTCAGTTTCTCCCTAATCTCTCGCCAACCCGTGCCTCCCCCCTCATCAGTTCCTTCCCCTGCACGAACATAGAAAGAGGGATGCGCCTCCGGGCGCATCCCTCTCATTCAAAATTCAAACAAAAGGACCTTATGAGGAAGTTAAGGAAGAAAGATTGGAGTCTTCACAATCAAAGGTCTCTCTTATTCCTTCACGAACTTCACAACGACAATCTTGTCGTTGGCAACCGTCACTACTGCAAGGTGTATGCCTTCTTGCAGACCGGCAATGCTTACGCGCTCTGCGTTCTCGGCACGCAACTCGAGCACGCCGTTCACGCTGTAGACAGCTACGCTCTTGGCAGCATCGCCAAGCACTACCAGCTCGTCGCCATCAACCTGTACCTTGGCAGCAGCCTGTTCCTGAGCATCGGCTATACCATTCGGACGCGTCGGCACGAAGTTCACCAAATCTACATGGAGCGTATCGCTGAATACTCTGCCAAACGTGTAGCAGCTGCGAACCGTGATGTCGACTGACTCGTAACCGCTCATCACCGTCATGTCGTAAGTCGTATTGGTGAGCGTATCAAGCCCCATTCCATTGCTGTCTCCCGTCACGTTGTCAGGAATCGAGTAGTGGGCGACATCCCAAACCTCGTAAGACTGGAACTGCAAAGCCTCGTCGAGGTCTGCGGGAGCATCCCAGATGAGCGAGAGCACGCGGGCAACATCGTCCCACTCTACAGTACCGACATTGGTCACTGCGGGCAGTTCTACATAAGGACTTTCCACTACGACATTGGATACGTTGTAGGGAGTCTCATATTCCATCAACTCACTGTAGAGTATGCTCTGTACCATGTAGTCGTACTCACCGTTCATCACGTACATGTCGTCGTAAGTCACGGTACCGGTCTCCAAATCGACTTCAGGATCGGTCGTCTCTATGCGCTTGATGATTTCACCGTCGCGGATGATGTCGAATGCCATGCCACCGCCTATAGCCGGAACATTGGGCAAGTTGAACGTCAAGCGGTAAGAGTTAATCTCGCCGTCGATAGGTTCTACCGTCAGCTCGGGCGAGTACATCGCGTCGAAGTAGCTCGTCACGGTCAGGGTATTGATGCCTTTCTCCACCCAGTCGCTTGTTGCCGTGTACCACTCGTAGTTGCGCTGGCGTATGCGGTTCGGATCCTCGTTCTCGATGGCGTACGTCGTGCGGGCACTCTTCGTCATGCTGGGTTTCTCTACCCACTCGCCGTTCTCGTCCTGCTGTGCTCCGTGCTTGATGTACTCGGTCATCATGCCCGTCTCGGCATCGTAGGTCCACGTCTCGATGGTCTGCAGTGTGGTCTCGTCGGCGTTCCACGTCTCTGTGCGCACCTTGTTGCCGTTCTCGTCGTAGGAGATGCGGGCTGTCGTCTTGTAGCTTTCGTAACGTCCGTCGCCCAGATCCAACTGAGGCTTGTCGAAGCCTACGAAGTCGCTGTACTCGTGGCTTTCCATCACGTAGTAGGTACCGTCTGGATTAGGGAACATGCGTGCCTTGTAAATCAGCTGGCCTTCGTCGTCGTATTGGTACTCCGTATAGAAGTTGCCAGAAACATCAATCTCTTTCGACAGACGGCCTTGGTCGTCGTACTCATAGCGCACGGTGTCGTTGCGTGCCTCAAGGATGTTGTAGATGCCATCGTACATGCCGACCTGCTCGCTGCTCTCGCTTACCAGCTGGCCTTGCTCGTTGTAAAGGTAAGTGACGTAGCTCATCAGCGCAAAGCCAGTCACTGAACCCGACATGCTGTATGTACCACCATAAACACCTTCGCGAACCAGCTTGTTCTCAGCATCGTAGTAATAAACGCGCTTTTGGCCCACTTGGTCGGGAGAGATGGTACCCATGGCATCGCCGTAGGTGTAGACAATCGACGTGTGCATGCCGTTGTCGGGTTCGGGTTCGGGGTCGGGATTGTCGTTGCCACCGGCCAGTTCGGTAGAAGCGGTGAAGGTCAAGCCTTCCAGCACACGCAGCGGGAGCGTACCCAACTGTTCTACGGCTGCATTGACGGGGTTGATGCGATAGAAGTTGCGCTCGACAATCATGTAGAGCAGACCGTCGGCCTCGTTGTAGGCCATAGTGGACATGGTGCCCGCACTCAAGCCATAGCTCGGAGCAGCGCCAAGCTCGCCAAGCGTAACTTCTTCCTGTGTAGTGGGGTTGAAGCTGTAGAGCGTCATCTGGCCTGCGTTGATACCGGCCAGGTACAACATGTCAGCAGAAGCAGCCACTACGGAAACCGGATGGTCGAACTCGAAATAGTCGGCAGCCGAACCGTCCTCGGTGCTGATGGTTACCAAGGTGCTGTAGTTCTCCTTCACGCCATAGAGCGTACCGGTGGAGGCCAGATAGGCCATGTCGGTCACTTGCGTATCGCCCGAGCCTACGGACTGCATTTCGCCCGTCTCAAAGTTCAGCGACTCAAAAGTTGCCGGAGAGAAGAAGTTGCCTTCCAGGATAGCATAATAAGTATTGCCAACCGTGGCACCGGCCTTGAGGAGATAATTCTCTAAGACATCGTCACCCTGATCGACCGTGGGGATTACCAACGGCTCGCCCGTGAAGGTGCTCGGGTCGTTCACGTCGAACGTCACGATGCGACCCTGGTAGCCGTTTTCGGCAGCCCACGAGCTGGTGATGTAGCCCGTACCGGCATAAGCCGTCGTACCATCGGAAGGTTCGGGTTCGGGGTCAACCGAGCCGCTGCCCGGATCCAGAGCCGTGGACATGTCGAAGGTGATGCCCTTCAGCGAGTTCAGCGGGAGCTGGCCTATTTGCGTCAAGGCAAGTGTCTCAGGATCGAGGCTTACCAATTGACGGTCGCCCACAATATAAATCAGGCCATCCTCGTAGACAGCCGAATGGATAGTAGCAGCCGAGATGCCCGCACCGACAATGACATCCTCAGTAACGCCCACTTCCTCTATTGTCTGGGCAGCGAGGTCTACATGCCACAACTGCACAGGCGTACTGGGCGGATTGGACGTGCTGTAGGCAGCAATGCCCCACAGACCGCCTTCGCCGTCGGAAGCAATAGCACCCAGCCAGGCAGCGCCCGTCGACATGAAGTTGGTGGTGGCACCCGTAGCCATGTCCACCGTCACGATGGCCGCACCGCCGCGCAAGCCATAGAGGGTCTGCGAAGCCTCGTCGTAAGCCATAGAAACGAGGTTGGCGCCACTCTCTGAGATTACCGACATCTCGTTCGTCTCAAAGTTGAACGCGCAGAAACGACGGATGTACTCATCCTCATTGAACAGAATACCATAATAGGTGTTGCCCGCCGTAGCACCGGCAGTAAACATCTCGCCTTCGCCAATGGCATCACGGCAGAACTCACCTGTAAAGGTAGAAGGATCACTGAGATCGAACGAAACGATACGTCCTTCGGTCCCGTTAGTCTCACCCCAAGAAGATGGGGAAATACGGCCTATACCCGCATAGAGGGTCTGGGCATCAACACTCGCCGTCGCCAGCATCAGCAGCGCGGCGCAAGCTGTTAAGTACTTCTTGACCATAACCTAATTTTTTAAGTTTATAGATAGATTTAAGAATTGCACCAGCAAATGTACGAAAAAGGAATATAAAACAAACGTTCGGGGATTTTTTTTTCATCGGAGAGCAAAAATTTCTGCCCGGAGTGGTCCGCAGACCTGTTTTTAAGCATAAAAACCGTACAAATTCGCACATCTGTAAGCCTCCGCCTGTCTGAATATGGACGTTTTCTGGTTTTAGTTGACGAGGAATGAGGGACGAGGAATAAGGAATAAGGGATGAGGACGCGATGAAACGCGAGATACGAGGACAGGCGTACCCCACCTCACCTCTAATGCCTTGTCCACCCGCGTCGGATGCCTCGCCCCTACCACCCGCAGGACGCACGGCCCCGAAGGGGGCGAACCATGCTTAGCCCCGGGTAAACGCAGCGAACCCGGGGATAGAATGGACACCACACATCGTCCGGCCCCGAAGGGGGCAAATAGCACCCGGATCGGACTGTAGGGGCGGAAACTGCCAAGCATTGCACCTATTTGCCGTGACCTAAACGAGAAGCTACACAAGGGAACCCCGGAACAGACATGTCGCCAGTCCTTGTGACATTCGACCCCCTACGGGGGCCGGGACATGGGGGGACCAGGAAACCGGGGGTTCGCTGCGCTCACACCCCGGCTAAGCATGGTTGGACCCCTTCGGGGCCCGACTGGCCTCGGGTCTCGCGTTCAGCGCGTCCGCCTCCTTCCATTCCTCATACTTTTTTGTTATATGGGTGCGCCGCGTGTCCATCAATGGGGGGACACAGGCACCCCGGAACAGGCATGTCGCCAGTCTTTGTGACATTCGACCCCTCCGGGGGGCCGGGACATGGGGAACCAGGAAACCGGGGGTTCGCTACGCTCACACCCCGGCTAAGCATGGTTGGACCCCTTCGGGGCCCGACTGGCCTCGGGTATCGCGTTCAGCGCATCCGC
>CALULL010000013.1 GCA_944321465.1 uncultured Bacteroides sp. | reverse complement strand
AGATTTTCGTGGTGAGGTACACAGGAGGTACAAAAAATGGCGTAAAAAGGCTTAGCAACGATTATCAACGATACTTGAGCAACAAAAAAGGCGCCCGTAAAGAGCGCCATATTAATCGATTATAATCAATTTAATTCATTGATAATCAGATAGTTACTTTCCGATGCAGAATCTCTTGAATATATTTCCAAGAACCTCGTCTGTGGTTACTTCTCCTACGATGTCTGAAAGGTGGAACAGGCATTCGCGGAGATCTTGTGAGATGAAGTCGCCGGAAAGGTTGGTGGAGAGTCCTGCTTGTACGCGGCGGATGGAGTCGAGGGCGTGCGTGAGGGCCTCGTAGTGGCGCAGGTTGGTGACGATGACATCTGTTGGTCCGAGGTGGGGCAGGTGAGCTGCTTCTGCCAGGGAGTTCAGAAGGCGTTCGAGTCCTGAACCCTGTTTGGCAGAGAGGGAGAGCAGGAGGGTGCCTTCGGGCAATTTCTTGCTGTCGACCAATGGGGCGGATGAAAGGAGGTCCGCTTTGTTGAGTATTATAATGAGGTGTTTGTCGTGACAGCGGGGGAGGATGTCTGGGGCGAGGGCGGTTATTTGGGCTGTAGCTTGAGTTGAGTCGACTACCCAGAGGACTATTCGGGCCTGTTGTATGGCTTGGTAGCTACGTTTGATGCCCATTGCCTCAATGGCATCGGTGGTCTGGCGGATACCGGCGGTGTCGACAAAGCGGAATGTGTACTCTTGGATGTTGATGGTGTCTTCGATAAGGTCGCGGGTGGTTCCCTGTATGTCGCTTACGATGGCACGTTCCTCTCCCACGATGGCATTGAGCAGGGTGGACTTGCCGGAGTTGGTCTCTCCCACGATGGCCACTGGAATGCCTGCCTTGATGGCGTTTCCTGTGTAGAACGAATCGGCCAGCCGTGCTATTACGGTTGCTATGCGCGAGGCGAGGGTTTGCAGTTCGCTGCGGTCGGCAAACTCCAGTTCTTCGTGGTCGCTAAAGTCCAGTTCAAGCTCCATGAGTGTCGTGAGGTGGAGCAGTTGGTCGCGCAGGCGCATCAGCTCGTGGCTGAATGTGCCCCGCATCTGGTTCATAGCCAGCCGATGCTGGGCTTCCGATGTGGAGGCTATCAGGTCGGCAACGGCTTCGGCCTGGCTTAAATCCATTTTTCCGTTGAGAAACGCTCGCTGCGTGTATTCGCCCGGGCGGGCCATGCGGCAACCTTGTCTGATGAGGAGCTGGGTGACGCGGCTGAGGATGTAGGGGGAGCCGTGGCAGGATATTTCGGTGGAGTCCTCTCCCGTGTAGGAGTGGGGGGCGCGGAAGAGGCCGATCAGCACCTCGTCGACGATTGTTCCGGCCTCGTCCTTGATGTGTCCGAAGGTGAGCGTATAGGGGGGGCGTTGGGCCAAGGGGGTGTCCGAAGGGGCTATCGGGGTAAAAATGTCGTCGGTGACGGCAATGGCTTTCGGCCCGGAGACGCGGATGGTTCCGATGGCTCCGCCTTGGGCGGTGGCTATGGCGCAGATGGTGTCTTCGTTGATGGGGGGTGTTGGCATTTCTTTTTGTCAGATAAGTGTGTGTCGGTGGGTGGTTCCTTTTTCGCAGGTTTTCCGGGCTGGTCGTCTGTACCGGCTGTCTTGGAGGCAAGTCGTCGGAGTGTTCCGGGTGCTACTTGGGTGTCCCTTGGCGAAAGCACGAGAGGCTGTCGGTTATTGGCGGACTCTCGTGCTTTCGGTGGAGGCGGGAAGCTCTCGTTGTGTCGACGTTGGGCCTTCTGCCTCAGTCCTGTTTGTCGGCTTCCGGCTCTTGCGGCTCCTCGAAGTCGGCCATTCCTGCGCTGATGAGCAGGTTGTACCACGCGATGAGTTTCTTGATGTCGGAGGTGTGTACCCGTTCGCGGTCAAAGTCCGGCAGTACGGCGGTCAGGTAGTCGTACAGGTCCTGGGCCGAAGCCGTCTTCAGGTCTATGGTTGCGGTTGCTCCGTTTTCTTTCTCTTTCATTGAGGCCAGCACCTTGCGCAGGGGGACATCCTCTTCGTTGGTGTACATGGCTATGTCGTCCAGGGAGATGATTTTCTCGTTCCCGTAGGCCGGAAAACGTTTTTTGTCGCTTACGGATTCTACTATCAACATGTTCTTTCCTCGCGAGACTAATCTGTACAATCCGGGTTTCCCGGCTATCGCCAAAATGGTTTTCAACATAAGATGTGTCGTTTTTAAGATTAATATGTGATGTTTTGTCGCGGACAAAGATAGGCAATCTCGCCGGGATAATAGAATAAAATCGGAATTTTGGCATATGGCGCCGCCGCAAGGGGGGGGGCGGCAAGCCTTTTCGGCCTTGGCTGGTTGCCCGGCGAGGGCTTCCCGCAGTTTGCCGGAATGTTGCCGGTGCGAGGTCCTTTGGTAGCTTTCGTCCCGCCCTGCCGACCGGTTCGCCGCCGGGGCATCGGCCTGCGTCGCGGGCAGGTTGTGCCGTATGCCGGATTTGCGCTATCTTTGCACCCTTGCAAAGGAAAGTAGTATTCTTAGAAGGCATCAGACATGAAACATCTTGTTGACTTGTCTCTCTGGGACAGGAGGGACAACTATCTGTTCTTTGAGGATTTCCTCAATTCGTGGTATTCGGTGACTACCGAGGTGGACTGCACCAACGCGCGTCGTGCTGCCTGTGCCGGAGGGCGTTCGTTTTTCCTGCACTATCTGTATGCGGTGCTGCGGGCTGCCAACGAGGTGGACGCACTGCGCTATCGGACGGACAACGAGGGACGGGTGGTCTTCCACGACCAGGTGGACATCATTACGCCTGTGGCCGTTCCCGGGCGCACGTTCTTCACGGTGCGGTTGCCCTACCGCGAGGACTTCGGGCTTTTCCACGACGAGGGTCGGGAGCTAATCTCGCGCATCCCTGCCGATGGCGACCCCTACGGTGCGGAAAAGAGGCTGATGGCTCAGGGCGATTACGACGTGGTGCACCTCAGTGCAGTGCCCGACATGTATTTCACTTCCATCACCTACACCGTGGCCCAGGCCGGGCGGGGATGCAATTACCCCCTGATGACGGCGGGCCGTGCGGTGGAACGCGAGGGCCGCTTGCTCATGCCGCTTTCCGTCTACGTGAACCACGCGTTTGTCGACGGGGCGCATCTGTCGGACTTCTTCCGCCGGGTGGGCGAGCATCTGGAGGCTTTCGGCTGAGGGCGGCAAGGCGCCCGGGCGGCGTGTCTTTTCCGGCGGGGCGGGGAGTCCTTTGCCCGCTGGCGGGCGCATCTTTGCCTCCGGGCGGGCACACTTTTGCTGCCGGGCGGGTACACCTGTGCCCGGTTCAGCTTCTTGGAAGGGGATAGAAGGCCGGTCGGTCGCCCCGTGTCTGTCGGTTCCGCAGCCGGGCGGCTACCTCTTGTCAGAACCACAGCCAGGGCAGTGTCCAGAGGCAGCAGAGGATGAGCATGGCGGCTTCGGTGCGGCGGGCAATGACGACGGAGCGCGTCAGGTCGTCCGTGTCCAGCGGGCGTTCGTTGCTCCCGATGAAAGGCTTCCAGACCTCCTGTCCGAAGTAGTTGTGAGGCCCCCCGAACCGGCAGTCCAGTATCCCGGCCAGTGCGGCCTCGGGGTAGCCGGAGTTGGGGCTGAGGTGTTGCCGCCCGTAGCGGCGCACGAAGCTCCACAACCCTACGCGCCGGGCGGCGAACAGCATCAGCAGGGCTGTCAGGCGGGCGGGCAGGAAGTTGGCGACATCGTCCAGGCGGGCGGCGAAGCGTCCGAAGAGGCGGTAGCGTTCGTTTCGGTATCCTATCATGGAGTCGAGCGTGTTCACCATTTTGTAGGCCACCATGCCCGGAACCCCGAGCAGGGCGTACCAGAAGAGCGGAGCCACAACGCCGTCGCTCAGGTTCTCGGCCAGGGTTTCGAGGGCTGCGGTGCGCACTTCCTGTCCTGACAGGCTGCTTGTGTCGCGCCCCACGATGCGTCCCACTTGGCGGCGGCCTTCGTCTACCGAGCGTTCGCAGGCGGCAAACACGGCGCGGACTTCGCGCCTCAGGGTCGTCCCGGCCAGGCAGTAGAAGATGAGCAGCACCTGTAGCAGGAAGCCTGCCAGCGGGGACAGGACGGATGCGAGATGCAGGGCAGCCGCTGTCAGGCAATACGTGCCCAGCACCAGGAACAGGGCCAGCAAGCTCCCCTTCAGCAGGCGGAGGCTGCCCTTGTTGAGGCGGTGTTCGCCAGTGGCGATGGCTTTCCCGAAGCCTACGATGAGATGGGGCAGGGCAGGCGGGTCGCCCCACAGACGGTCGGCCAGCCAAGCCGTCAGCAGGGGGGCGCAGGCAGCGATGGCGGCCAGGAGGAGGTGGAAGGTGTCGTTTGTACTTATTGGCATGAGGGTTGCTTTTGTGGGCCTATGCCTCCTCGGCCAGCCATTGTCCGATGGCTTTTATCAGGAGGTCGTTTTCGGCCGGAGTTTGCGAGGCGATGCGGAAGTAGCGTTTGTCCAGCCCTTCAAAGTTGGATGCGTCGCGGATGAGCAGGCCGTGTCGGTTGGCCAGGTAAGCCTTCAATTCGGATGCCTGGCCGTAGCGCAGGCGTATCAGCATGAAGTGGGTGTCGGACTCCCAAACGTCCATCACGCCCAGCGACTGTAGCTGCTGCCGCAGGCGGCGTGCTTCGGCCAGGCACCGGGGCAGGTCTGCCTGCAAGGCATCGGCATGCTCCGTCAGGTACAGTCCAGCCTCTATGGCCAGGGCGTTGACGGACCACGGCATACGCAGCCGTCGCAGCTGCTGCAGCAGCTGCCCGTTGCCCGTCACGTAGCCCAGGCGCAGGCCGGGGATGGCGTAACGTTTGGTCATGGAGTGCAGCAGGAACACGTTGGGCCATGCGGCGGCCTCGGCAGCGTCCAGCACGGGGCATTGGGTGAAGGCTTCGTAGGACTGGTCGATGACGAAGCAAATGTCCGGGTTTTCCCGTATGAGGTTCTCCAGCTGCCGGCGGGGCACTACCGTGCCGGTGGGGTTGTTGGGGTTGCAGAGCCACACGCATTGTACCTCGGGCGCGAAGCGGAAGCCCTCGCGTTCGGCGGGCAGCTGATAGAGCGAGGAGAGCCGGTGGCCGTGTATGCGGCAGGCATCGGCATACTCGCTGAAGGTGGGCTGCAGGACGCTTGTCCGTCTGCCTGAAAGGGCCTGTGCTATGAGGTAGATGGCCTCGGTGGCTCCGTTGGTCACGCAGACGCATTCCCGTCCTTGCAGTCTGTGAATCCCGGCCAGGCGTTGTTCCAGCGTGTAGGGCTCGGGTTCGGGGTAGGCCGAGAGCAGGTCTTGCCCGCCTTCTTGCCCGGCTTGTCGCCTCAGGGCTTTGCACAGGTGCTCTGTCAGCCCTTCGTGCCGGGCTCCGTTGTAGATGTTGGAGCTGAAGTTTGCCGTTATGGTGCGTGCATACTTGCGGTACAGGTCGTCGCCGTGTCCTTCAATCATTGCAGGTAAGTATTTGGTAGATTAGTGGCATGTCGACGCAGCTGCGCACGTGGGCGGCCAGCTTGTCGTACTGTTCTTCTTTGAAGGCTTTGTAGTCCAGCCTTGGTGCGTGGTCTTTCTGCTCGAGCCAAGGGGCAAGGAGAAAGTCTACGAAGCCGGGGTTGTCCAAAATGCCATGGATGTAGGTGCCCATGCAGCGGCTGTTGACATAGTAGCCTTCGGTGCGTCCGTCGTCGAAGCGGTTGAGCGGGGATGAGGGCGCGCCTTGTGCAGGCTCGGTGGCCCCCATGTGTATTTCGTAGCCCTCCATGAGGGAGGGGGGGGCTGCCGTGTGGGCGGCGCACAGGCTGAAGCGCACTTGCCGCGTTGTTTTCTCCTGTCCTATGGTGGTGCTGACGGGCAGCAGGCCCAGGCCGGGCAAGCGTTCTATGTCGCCTTCGGCGTGGGTGGGGTCTGCCACCTCTTGTCCCATCAGCTGGTAACCGCCGCAAATGCCCAGTACGGTGGCTCGACGGTCTCGGTGGGCCTTTACGACGGCTTCGGCTACGCCGTTTCGGCGCAGTTCGTACAGGTCGGACAGGGTGCTTTTCGAGCCGGGCAGGATGATGATGTCGGCCTTCGTCAGTTCGTTCACGTTGTTCGTGTAGTAGAGGTGCACGCGGGGGTCGTGTTCCAGCAGGCCGAAGTCGGTGAAGTTGCTGATGTGGCGCAGGAGGACCACCGCGATGTTTATCTTGCCCCCCTGGGCTTGCAGCGACTTGGACTGGAGCGACACGCTGTCTTCCTCCTCGATGTAAACGTCGGGCATGTAGGGGATGACTCCGATGACGGGTACCTTGCACAAGTCTTCGAGCATCTTCACGCCCGGTCGGAACAGGCCGCTGTCTCCTCTGAACTTGTTTACAATCAGTCCTCTGACGAGCTTGCGCTCTTCCGGGCGTAGCAGCATGAGCGTGCCGTACAGGCTGGCAAACACCCCGCCACGGTCTATGTCGGCCACGAGGAACACGCGGGCGTTGGCATACCGGGCCATTGGCAGATTGACGAAATCGTTGTCGCGCAGGTTGATTTCAGCGATGCTTCCGGCTCCCTCCAGGACTATGGGATTGTAGCGCGCCGCCAGGCGGTCGTAGGCGGCGGTGACGCGGGGCCACAGTCTCTTCTTCCGTTCACCCCGGAAATATTCGCTGGCGGCGTAGTTGCCTGCCGGGCGGCCTTCAAGCACAAGTTGCGAGGTGTGGTCCGACTGGGGTTTCAGCAGTACTGGGTTCATGTCCGTGTGGCAGTCTATCCCGGCGGCCTCGGCCTGTACGGCTTGTGCGCGTCCTATTTCCAGCCCTTCAGGGGTGGCGTAGGAGTTGAGGGCCATGTTCTGAGCCTTGAAGGGGGCTGGGTGATAGCCGTCTTGTTTGAAGATGCGGCAGAAAGCCGTTGCCAGTATGCTTTTGCCGACATCGCTGCCTGTGCCTGCGAGCATCAGCGGGTGCAGGTGTTTGTTTCCGTTGTTCATCGGTCGGGTTTAGGGTTGTTGTCGTGGAAGGGGGCTTGCCGTGCTTCGTCTTGCAGCTCCTTAGTGCGTCAGGTCGAACAGATAGGTGACTTTTGCCACTATGGTGTTGTGGGCCGAACGCGCAAAATAGTCCTTCTTGGTGCTGTTGTAAAAGTCGGCCAGGCCGTAGTAGTACCGTCCTTCCACGATGAAGTTTCCGGCTTTTGTGCGCAGTTCTGCGCCCAGTCCGCCTGTTATGCCGTATTCAAAACGGTTTTCTATTCTCTTTTCGTGCTGTTCTACGATGCCTTCGGTGACATCTTCCCAGTTGCCGCTTTGTGCTCTTTTGTCGTTCACCAAGAAGCCTATTTGTGGTCCCAGGTTGAGGAATATCCTCATGCCCTTGTCGCGTCCGTAGGCGATATGTGCCAGGAAGGGTATCTCCACGTAGTTCATCTTGCGTGTGTATTGCAGCTGCGGAAAGTCCTCGTAGGATTCGCTCCAGCCGTGCTGTGAGAGGTTGATTTCTACTTGCGCTCCGCATGCTACTGCGAAATACTTCTCTGAGATGTAGCGCAGGGTGACTCCGCAGTTTGCCCCCAGTAGCTTCTTTTGCCTGACGCTGGGTGAGAAGCTGACGTTGTTCACGTTGACGCCACCGTTGATGCCGACGGCAAGATTGTAGTATTGCTCTCCCATTTGTGCCCGGGTCGTCAGGCACAGGCACAAGCCGATGGTCAAGGCCACGAACCGTCGCCGCAGCTTGTTGCCTGGGCGGTGCTTTCTGTTGTCTTTTCTCATTTAGTCGAAGTCTAATTTCAGCAGTTCGTATTCCCGCGTGAAGTGTACGAAGAATACTTTGCGATTGATGAACCCGCCCCAGTTGTTTACCCGTTGGAACTTAAAGCCTGTCTGTATCGGCACGGGGCGGAGGCGTTGCAGGTTGTTCTCCAGTCCGCCCCCATACAGGGACAGGCCCTTCAGGAAGAAGTAGCCCGTGTCGAAGCCCAGCATTCCGTATTTGGGGTAGCGTTCGTCCATGTCCTTGCTGTACCACTTGCGGTAGTCCTGCGTAAAGCTGACGGCGGCGGGCAGCAGATTGTTGGTGTAGAACGAGGAATAGAAATACGTGTCAAGTTCGAAGAACGTCTCCAGGTGGTCCTGCGTGTAGGTCTGCCATTCGGGGTAACCGAAGAGGTGGATGCGTGCCTCGGGATTGTTGCGTACCAGGAGGGTGAGCTGCGGCAACGACTTGATGAGCGTCAGGTTGCTGCCCGAGGTCGGGACGAAGATGTTTTCCCGGTCGGTGGCCAAGGTGGCTTGCAAAGACTCTACGGGGGCATCCTCTTTGAGCGATTTCAGTGTGTATGTACCATGCTTTTGCAGTTCTTCTTTCAGGCCTTTGATGAACGATGCCTTTTCCCCGTGCCCTTGTGTCGCTTCTATGAAGACGACGTTGGCTTTGGGAAATTGGCGTACAAAGTGGTCGTAGACTTCGGAGTACAGGTAGGACTGGGGTGTGTTTATCTGATATACCATCGGATTGCGGAACACGGTGTTGTCCTTCGATGTAAAGGGTATTACCAACCTTATCTTGTGTTGCCGGGCAAAGTCGGCCAAGGGGGGAATTTGCTCGTGGGCAAGGGGGCCGAAGATGATGTCCATGCCTTTCAGTTCGCTCTTCGACAGGATGTTCTGCAAGGACGCTGTGCTGTGGCCAGCGTCATAGGCATATAGCTCTATGGACACACCGGAACGCTTCAGACTGTCTACGGCAAGCAGGAAACCTTCGTAGTATTCTATCATTCGTCCCGATTCGCTTTGGGGAGTGCTTTTCCCGCTGAGGAACGGCAGAATGATGGCGGCCTTGAGCGACTGTTGCGGTTGTGCTTGTTCTTCGTTTTCGCTGAAGAGCTCGGCGTTGGTCGGCTCGGTGGCCGGGTGTTGTGCGGCTGTCGGTTCCTGGCTGCGGGCTTCGGTCGGGTAGGGGATGCAAAGGAAGGTTCCCCGCTTAATCTTTGACTCGCCCTTCAGCTCTGGGTTGGCCGCTATCAGCTCGGCTTCGGTGATGCCATACTGGCGGCTTATCTTGAAGATAGTCTCGCGCCGTTTCACCTTGTGCATGTCCCGGCAACGGGGCTTCACCTCCGGCTGGGTGTCGGCCTTTTGCCCATCGGGTTGCCGGGAGGCTGTCTTGTCTTTAAGCGTGGAGGGCGGGATGCGAATGACCTGTCCGACCTTGAAGTTGTCGGCACTGAGTCCCGGGTTGGCATCGCACAGCTCCTTGGCCGATACCCGATAGACTTGCGACAGGCTGTATAGGGTCTCACCAGCGACGATGGTATGGTAGGTCTCTGCATCTCGGCTGGCGGCTTTGAGCGGTATGCGCAACGCCTTGCCCACGTATATCTTGTCGTCGCTGCCGGGGTTGAGCCGTACGATGTCGGCCTGGCTCACCCCATACATGCTGGCTATGGAGTAGAGACTTTGGCCTTTCTCAATGGTGTGCAGGAGGTACGACTGGTTTTCCTGCGCCTTTGTACTCAGCAGGCAACTGCCGCACAGCAGTGCGGCGCAGAAGGTGCGAAGTAGGATGTTCATGGTTGCGGATGTAAATGTTTACTGTAAAACGGACCGAAGGGAGGTAGCCCCGCCGGGAATCAGTGGCAAAGGTAGGCATTATTTGCTATATCGAGCAAGAAAAGGCGCAAAGAATGACTTGAAGTGCTGCGTCACTTCCGTTATTCGGCTTCTGTCGCTGCGCAACATCGTTACTGTTGCAGCGTAGCATGGCTTCTGCGATGGTGTGACGTTTCGGCGAAGCGTTTTCGTTGCGCTTTTGTCGGCTCGGGGGCGGACTTTTGCTTCCTCGGGGGTGCTCCTTTCTCTGCGCGGGAGCACACTTTTCCCTGTCCGGGGGCACACCTGTGGTGGCTACGGGGCAGGAAGGAGCGTGCCCGTGGCTGTGGATGTGGCTTTTCCTTGGTGGGGGATTGTCGTCAGCGTTCGGGCAGGTTGTCTGCAGTTCAGATTTGGAAACAGGGTTGCTGCTTGGTGTTTGTCTGAATTTTACTTACCTTTGTAGAGCAATTTGAATAGCAAAGTGTTATGGATAGAGTGATGATAGAAGACATGGCTTTCCCGGATTGTCCGATACGAAATATTCTGGCAAGAATCAGCGACAAGTGGTCGCTGTTGGTGATTTTCACGCTTGAAAAGGAAGAGAAGGCGGCGGTGCGGTTCAAGGAGCTACAGCGTGCGATACCGGACATATCGCAGAAGATGCTGACCGTGACGCTCCGAACGCTGGAGGAAGATGGCTATGTGACACGGACGGTGTATCCAGAAGTCCCTCCGCGTGTGGAGTACGCGCTGACTGCGAGGGCAAAGTCGCTGCTCCCTCTTGTGAATGCACTGATAGAATGGGCATTGGAGAACAAAGATGCCATAATGAAGGACCGTAAAAGGGCTGTCGGGAGGTTGTAAACTTTGGGGCTTATCGGCCCCGGGCGGTTCATGGGCGGTGTGATAAGATAAGATAGAAAAGCAGCGGGAAGAACTTTTCTCTACATGTTTTCTTCCCGCTGCTTGCATCGTGTTCTATATCGCGTTGTCGCTTTAGGGCTGTTACTTTTCTTCTGCCGCCTTGAGGCTGTTGTCTATAACTTGTATTTTCTGTTTCACAAGCTCGATGTCAGCTTTCAGCTTGTCGACTTTCCGGTTGATTTCTGCCACTAGGCTGTTGCCCTTTTTGGAGGCAGCCGTTAGGAAGCCCAAGTTGTTTTCGTAGGTATGCAATTCGCTGCACATGGCCTCGTAGGTGCGTGTCAGTTTCTCGCGTTCGCGCTGCACAGCCGAATTGCCGTTCTCCTGCATGTTGCTCATGGAGGTTCTGAAGTTGTTCAGCTTGCGGGTCGAGGCACTCATGTTCAGGCGGTCAAAGAGAGCGTCGACCGTCGTGCGGTATTGTTGGTAGATTTTGTCCTTTTCCTTGAAGGGGACAAAACCTATGCTGTTCCACTCTTTCATAAGCGAGCGCAAGGTCTGTTGGGCTTCCTCTTCGGACAGGTCTTCGTTGCCTTCTATGGCTTTAAGCTGTTCGATGATGGCTTTCTTTTTTTCCAAATTTTCTTGCTCCGCGCTTCGTTGGCTGGAGGTTGCCTTGTTCTTTTGCTCAAAGAAGTAGTCGCAGGCTCCGATGAAACGTTTCCACACGCTGTCTGCTTGCCGTTTGGGGACGGGGCCTATTGTTTTCCACTCTTTTTGCAGTTGCGTCAGTTTGTCAGCAGTCGCTTTCCAGTCCGTGCTGTCTTTCAAGGCTTCTGCCTGTTCGCATAGGTCACGCTTCTTGGCCAAGTTGGCGGCCATGCTTTCTTTCATGGTCTTGAAGAATTCAGCTTTGCGGCTAAAGAAGCTGTCGCATGCCTTGCGGAAGCGTTCAAAAATCTTCTGGTTCATCTTCTGTGAAGCGTAGCCTATGGTTTTCCATTTGGCTTGTAAGGCGATGACCTCCTGCGTCTTGGCGTCCCAGGCTTGGAAGTTGGTGAGCTTGTCGTAGTCGAACGTTTCGATGATCTCACAGATTACGGTCTTCTGATCCAAGTTCTGTTGTTCGTTCTCTTTTTGGGTCTCGAAGTACTGCTGGTGGCGACGGTTGATGATGGTAGAGGCAGCTTTGAAGCGGGTCCAGATGCTGTCGCGCAGTTCCTTGGGCACAGGTCCTGTGTCGCGGAAGTCTTGGTGCAGATTTTGTAGTTGCTTGAAAGCGGTTATTACGTCAGGCTCCTCGATTAGTTTTTCGGCAGCCTCGCAGAGGTGCGTCTTTATTTCAAGATTCTTTTTGAAGTCGTACTCTCTGAACTCGTTGTTCAGCTTGAGCAGGTCGTAGAACTTTTCCACGTACAGTTGATAGTTCTTCCACAACTCGTTGGCACGGGCTTGGGGGATGGGCTTAGTCTCGTTCCATTGCTGTTGCAGTTTCTTGAACTCTGCGTAGTTCTTGTTGGCATCCTCGGAAGACTCCACCAATTCTTTCAGCTCTTCTATGATGGAGAGCTTTATTTGCAGGTTCATTTCCTTTTGCTTTTCGAGTTCTGCGTTGGCTGTGTTCCTTTGCTCTTTAATGACGGACATGATTTTCTTGAACTCTTCTTCCCACGGGTCTGTTTGTGGGTGAAAGGCTTCAGGTGCTCCACCGTTCTCGATGAACTGCTTTCTCTGCATTTCCACGCGAGCATTGTGGATGCGGTAGAAGGCTTGCTTCAGTCCGTCAATTTCGTTCTTGGGTGTACTGGGCACATCATCGGCTATTTTTTTGAGCCTGTTGAGAATTTCCTCTTGGGTTGGTTTCTGTGCCGGTTCGACCGGTTTTTCTTCTGTTGTCTGATTGTTCGTAGAGACCACTGCACTTGCTTGGTTGTCAGTAGACTCAACGGTGTTTTTGCCTTCTTCTAATTCCACCGTCTTTTCGGGGAGATTAGTTTCGTGAGTGTCCGTCATTGTATCTGTTTTTCGTTTTATTGAGGCGGTATTCCCGCCTCGTGTTACATTAAGGCACAAATTAATGAAATAATATTCTTACTCACAATAGCTTTTGCTGTTTTTTTTTCTTTCTTTTTTCTCGGAGGTCTGATTACTTGGACGTTTAGGCTTTTCTTCTGTCCTTTTAGGCTGCTTGCATCAGGCCAGTAAGACTGTTATTCCCATGTAGAGCATCATGCCGATGATGTCGTTCGTGATAGAGATGAATGGGCCTGTGGCAATGGCGGGGTCTATCTTCAGTTTTTCTAAGGTCATGGGGACCAACGTTCCGAATATCGAGGCAAACATGACGACTGCGAACAAACTTATGGAAACCGAGTAAGTGACGGTTGCCGTAGAGCCGAAACGGATGAAGTTATAAATGTAGACCAGCAGCGAGATGATGGTGGCGTTGATAGCTGCCACTACGGCTTCCTTGGCTATTTGCCGAATGGTATCTTTGGCGTTGAGCGAACTGTTGGCCAAGCCCTGTACGACGATGGCCGACGACTGTGTTCCCACGTTTCCTCCCGTTCCTCCTATCAGGGGGATGTAGAGAGCCATTTCCGGGTGGGCGGCAAAAGTGGCATCAAAGTTGCCCAGTATCATGGAGTTGCCTATCCCGCCCAGCATTCCGATGATGAGCCAGGGCAGACGTGCACGGGTCTGTAGGACTACGTTGTCGTTGGTTTCCACGTCCTGCGACAGACCGGAGGCCAGTTGGTAGTCGCGTTCCGACTGTTCGCGCACGGTGTCCATTACGTCGTCCACGGTGATTTGTCCTACCAGCCGGCCTATGCTGTCCACTACCGGAAGGGCCACCAGGTCGTACTTCTCGATTGTCTGTGTCACTTCGTCGAGCGGCGTGTCCACATGCACCGAGATGGGGTCTTTCTTCATGACGTGCTTCACTTTCGATACCGAAGGCGAGGTAATCATTTTCTTCAGCGGGAAGACACCTTGCAGCCGCTCGTCGTCGTCGATGACGTAGACGTAGTAGATTTCGTCCATCTGCTCGGCTTGCTGTCTCATTTCCTTGAGGCATTCGGGCATACTCCAGTTTTCGTTGACGGTTACCATTTCCGTGCCCATCAGACCGCCGGCTGTGTCTTCGTCGTACTTCAGCAAGTCCACGATGTCGCCTGCCTGTTCGATGTCCTCGATGTGCGACAGCACTTCCTCCTGCTTGTCCTCGTCGAGGTCTCGCATCAGGTCCACGGCATCGTCCGTATCCATGTAGTCCACGAAGCGTTTGGCGATGGTCTCCGAGGGGAGCAGGTCGAGGAACTCCTTGCGCACGTCCTCGTCCATCTCGGCCAGCACGTCGGCTGCCGTCTCGTTGTCGAGCTGGGTGTAGACGAAGCGTGCGTCCTCGGCATCAAGGTCGTTGCACAGCTCGGCTATGTCCGCAGGGTGCAGGTCGGCCAGTTTGGTTTTCACCTCGGTGGCATTCTTCTGTTCTATCAGTTCTTTGATGCTGTTGAGGTATTCTTCGTCTATTTCCATTTTCCAAGAAGTGCTATGCGTTGTGTGACATACTATATAAATAAGGTGTAGAAAGTACCGGCGTGTTCTTTGTCTCAGCGGTCGGTCTTGAGGGCGGACAGGCGGTTGGTGAGGTCGACAAACTCCGCCACCGACAACTGTTCCGGCCTGCGTCCAAACAGCGGGTCGGCTGTCAGCCCGGCATTTCCCTCGGCGGGCAGCAGGGGTTTTATGGAGTTGCGCAGCGTCTTGCGCCGTTGGTTGAAGGTGGTTTTCACCACTTGGCGGAACAGGCGTTCGTCGCATCCCAGTTGGCTGGTGCTGTTGCGCGTCATGCGTATGACGGCACTCTTCACCTTGGGAGGCGGGTTGAAGACGTGCTCGTGCACCGTGAACAGATACTCCACATCGTACCACGCCTGTATCAGCACGCTCAGTATGCCGTAGGTCTTGCTGCCCGGGCGGGCGGCTATGCGCTCGGCCACTTCTTTCTGTATCATGCCCGTGCAGCAGGGTATCAGTTCTTTGTTGTCCAGCATCTTGAAGAATATCTGGCTCGATATGTTGTAGGGGTAGTTGCCCGTCAGCACAAAGGGCGCGCCGCCGAAGAGGGCTGCCAGGTCCATGCGCAGGAAGTCTTCTTCGTGCACGTCCAGCGCGGGAAAGGTCGTGTGCAGATAGGCCACCGACTCGCGGTCCAGCTCCACCACCTTCAGCCGTCGGTCTTTCTTCAGTAGAAACTGTGTGAGCACGCCCATGCCCGGTCCTACCTCCAGGACGGGGATGTCCGGGCACGCATCCACCGTGTCGGCTATGGTCTGGGCGATGTGCAGGTCGGTCAGGAAGTGCTGGCCAAGAAACTTTTTAGGTCTTACCAATCTCATTTATTAACTTATTGCTTACTTTTGCAGCTCACAAAGGTAACTCTTTTAACGGAAGAATGAAGCAGGAGACAGGGAGAAATAGCGATGCCGGGCCAAAGAAATGGGCTAAGCGGGCGTTGCGTGTGGTGTTGCCGTTGCTTTTGGGGGGCTTTGTGCTCTATTGGGTCTATCGGGACTTCGACTTCGAGCAGGCCCTGCGTGTGCTGCGCGGAGGCATCGACTGGCGGTGGATGTCGCTCTCGCTCTTCTTCGGGGTGCTGAGCCATGTGCT
This sequence comes from uncultured Bacteroides sp., assembly GCA_944321465.1. Taxonomy (GTDB): domain Bacteria; phylum Bacteroidota; class Bacteroidia; order Bacteroidales; family Bacteroidaceae; genus Bacteroides. The sequence goes on along the minus strand of CALULL010000013.1, from coordinate 64,214 downwards.
GCGCGGCTGGCGGTGGCGGCTCGCGCTCGAGCCTTTGGGCACGCCTCTGCCTCGGCATTCCCACTGTGTAGACTCCATCTTCGTCTCCTATGCCGCCAGTCTGGTTCTGCCCCGCGTAGGCGAGGTGTCGCGCTGCGGGCTGCTGTCGCGCTACGACGGAGTTTCCTTCTCCAAGTCGCTGGGTACGGTGGTGACCGAGCGGGTTGTCGACACCCTCTGCACCCTGCTCATTGCCGGCATTGCCTTTGTGTCGCAGATGCCCGTCTTCTTCACCTTCTTCAGCCAGACGGGCACCAAGATACCTTCCTTCGGCCATTTGCTGTCCTCTCCCTGGTTCTACGTCTCGCTTTTCAGCGTGGCGGGTGTGGTGGTCCTGCTCTGCTACCTGTTGCGTGCCTTGTCGTTCTTCGAGCGGGTGCGGGGCGTGGCCCAGAACGTGTGGGAGGGCGTGATGTCGTTGCGCCGCGTGCGCAACGTCCCCTTGTTCTTGGCCTATACCGTGGGGATGTGGCTCTGCTACTACCTCCACTTCTACCTGACGTTCTTCTGCTTCTCCTTCACCAGCGGTCTCAGCGCGTTGGCTGGTCTGGTGATGTTCGTCGGCGGGACGTTTGCCGTCGTGGTGCCTACGCCTAACGGAGCCGGGCCGTGGCACTTTGCCGTCATCACCATGATGATGCTCTACGGTGTCAGCGATACCGACTCCAGCGTCTTTGCCCTCATAGTCCACGCCGTGCAGACGTTGCTCGTCATCGTCCTTGGACTGTACGGTTGGTTGCATCTGGCCGTCAGTTCCGGCGGAGGTGAGCGTCGATAGCCTTTTCTACCCCCGTGCAGTACGTCGATTCGTAGACGATGTTCCCCTCCGTGTCCAGCACCAGTATGCGGGGAAATCCCGTCATCTTCAGCTCCTGTCTCAGGCGGCTGTCCTCCCATAGTTTTTCCACCTCGTACACCGGGAAGCTATAGCCTTCCTCGTGGGCCAGCCTCGTGCCTGTCCCGAGGGGAAGGTCCTTCTGCGAACCGGGGGCGAACACGCTGCACACATACACCTCGGCATCATCCTTGTACTTCTCGTGCAGCTGTTGCAAGGCGGGCATTTGCTGCCAGCACAGTCCGCAGCCTCTCGCCCAGACCTCGACCACCGTTATCCGTCCCAGCGAGGCTTGGCACAGGTCGGTTTCTGTGGTGTCTCGTGCTTCGGCCCACAGGCTGCGTTCCAACGGCTTGGGCGGTATTGACTGCGCGAAGTGCCCGAAGTTGCGATACTGCGTCCAGTACATCCAGCCCGGTAGTCCGCCAATGACAGGCGTGCACATCAGCACGATGAGTGCCGCCATTGCCCCTACACAGGTCGCGGTGGCCGCCGTCTTCCGATACACGCAGGCTACGTAGGCCAGCACGATGGCCAGCAGCCGCAGCACGCTGTCGGGCATCCCCAGCAGCCCTCCCGGCCAGACGCAGACATGCACGCAAAGCTCGATGCCGCCTGCGCCCAGCAGGCAGGCCAGCAGCGTGCGGGTGCGTCCGAGGCTGTCTCCGTAGCGGTGTAAGGCCCAATAGGCGTAGAGAAAAAGAACCGGCATCCCCACCGCTGTGCTCCAGAGGAATGAATATTGGCGTAGTGGAGTCGTGAGGAAGTGTACCAACAGGGCACCAAGTGCCAGAAGTACGAATTGCTTGTTTTTCATAATAGTGCGTTTTTGCTGGTTTGTCCACCGCCACGAAGACGGTGCTTTCGCAAATGTACGCGTTCTTTTCTTTCGCCCCCTTTCTTTCTTCCCTTACGCATATTTAACTGTTACCTCCCCTGTCACCCCTTGCCCCTTGTTCCTTGTCAACCCGCCCCCTTGTCCCTCGTTCCCTCGTCAACTTGTCCCCTTGTCAACTCGTCCCTCGGGAACATAGGTCTGCCCGCCCGCAACCACACCTTCGCCCCCTTGCAGGCGCACCTTTGCCCGCAGGCTGGCTCTCCTCTGCCCGGTCGGCTTGGCAAGGGCGACCTGTGGCAGTGGTGGGGGCAGGGGTGGGGGAGGAGCGGAATTTTCCGGGCTTTGTGTTTCTTTAACTATAATCTTTAGTTTGATAACTAATTTATTTAGTTACTTTGCGGAAAACATTCGAGAATATGAAGAAACTGACTGCTAAAGAAGAAGAAGTGATGGAACTGTTCTGGGCGAAGGGGCCGATGTTCGTCCGCGAGCTGTTGGCCTGCTACGACGACCCGAAGCCACACTTCAACACCCTCTCCACCATTGTCCGAGGGCTGGAGGAGAAGGGCTTTGTGGGCCACAAGGCGTATGGGAACACCTATCAGTACCACGCCGAGGTGAGCCGCGATGAGTTCTGCCGTGGCACCCTGCGCGGTGTCATCAGCAAGTATTTCGACAATTCCTATCTGGGAGCCGTCTCGTCGCTGGTGCGCGAGGAGGACATCTCGCTGGAGGAGCTGAAGCAGCTCATCCGGCAGGTGGAAGCCGGGACGGAGGGAAGGCCGCAGACCGGCGGCACGACGGATAAAAGCCTGTAGTCATGGGAGCGTTCTTTGTCTACGTGCTCAAGTCGGCTCTGTGCCTGGCTGTCTTCTACTTGTTCTACAGGCTGTTGCTCAGCCGTGAGACGTTCCACCGCTTCAACCGCGCGGCCTTGCTGGGAGTGCTGGTGCTGTCGGCTGTGGTGCCGTTGGTCGAGCTTGGTGTCCGTCATCCCCTGGCCTTGGGGCAGGGCATGTCGTCGCTGGAGCAGTGGCTGGCCGATGCCGCGCCCGCAGGGGCTGTTGCCGCTGAAGGCGGGTCGCCGCAGGCCCTTTGGCCGCTGGCGTTGCTGGGGCTTTACGGGGCGGGAGTGTTCGTCGTCGTGGCGGGCTACGTCTGTTCGCTTGTCCGCCTGGGCCGGTTGCTGCGCGGGATGCGGCGCGAGGACATTGGCCGCTATGTGCCCGGGGCACCGCCGGTGAGGCTGCTGGTGCACGAGCGCGACCTTGCCCCTTTCAGCTGGATGGGGCGCATCGTCGTCTCGCGCAGGGATTTGGAGGACGGCGGACGCTGCGTCCTGCTGCACGAACTGGCCCACATACGCGGCGGCCACTCGTGGGACTTGCTGCTTGCCGACGTGTTCCGGGCGGTGCAGTGGTTCAATCCCGCAGCATGGCTCGTCAAGCAGGAGCTGAGGCTGCTCCACGAGTATGAGGCCGACGAGGCCGTGCTGGGTGCCGGGGCCGATGCCCGGGACTATCAGTTGTTGTTGATAAGAAAAGCCGTCGGCGCACGACGCTACTCGATGGCCGACGGCTTCGACCATAGTAAACTTAAAAAACGTATCGCTATGATGCAGAAAAGAAAATCGAACCCGTGGGCGCGGGCGAAGTGCTTCTATGTGCTTCCGTTGGCGGCTGTCGCAGTGACGGCCCTTGCCCGCCCCGAAGTCTCGGCTGTGAGCCGGGAGTTTTCAAGTGCCAGCGTCGGCCGCTTGGCCGCAGTCGTGCAACAGTCGGTGGGCGAAGTTCCGCCGCAGGACACAGCCGTCGTCAGCGGCCTGCCCTCAGCCGCCGAGGGTGAGGTGTACAACATGGCGGAGACGATGCCCGAGTTTCCCGGTGGCTGGGATGCGCTTGGCAAGTTCGTGAAGGACAACCTGCGCTATCCCAAAGGCTACACGGACGGCGGGCGTGTCATTGTGCAGTTCGTTGTGGACCATGACGGCACGGTGGCCGATGCCACCGTCGTGCGCTCGGTCTCTCCCGAGCTGGATGCGGAAGCCCTGCGCGTGGTGCGCTCCATGCCCCGCTGGAAGCCCGGCACGCAGGATGGCAAGGCGGTGGCCGTCAGGTTCACGTTGCCCGTCCTGTTCAATTCGGGCATACGCGAGTCGTTCCCCAAGCCGGACGAGGAGCGTCCCGTGGTGGTGGTCGACGGCAAGCCGGTGGAGTGGGAACAGTTCAAAGAGACTACGCCCCCTGAGCGCATTGCCTCCATAACGGTGCTGAAGGGCGAGCAGGCCACGGCCTATGGGGCTAAGGGCATCCGTTCGGGCGTGCTGGTTGTCACGACCAAGAAGCCTGCGGACGGTGCGGGCGAGGAGAAGTCCGGGCAGTGATTGTCTGTCCGGGCCGTGCAGACCAGGGCGGGCGGTCGCTGGCGCAGGTGGTGCGCTGGTGGCCGCCCGCCGCAGGTTTGTGGCGGTGGAGAGTAGGGTGGAGGACGGGGTTTATCCCAAATCGGTCATTAGAGTCCAAAGCAATTTCGTTCTGCTGCCGTGCAGATTGGCTGCCACCTTTGCCGAAGGCGTAGCGGGCTACGCCGAGACAAAGCGGCAGACAAGATGCCGACAGCGGGACGAAAGGGCTTGGAAAACCGAAGAAAGACAACCAAACCCCAAGTCGGTGGTCTAATGACCGATTTGGGTTTATACCATGTCTTCGCCCGTCTTCACTACAGGCACACGTATGGTCTTGTGGAAGGGCACGAAGCGCGACACTACGGCTATGACCAGTGTCACCACGAGCAGCCACCCCAGGATGTGCTTCAGGGCGAGCAGCGTGCTTTGCTGTTGCAGGACGTTGTAGAAGGTGTTCGTGGCCAGCTGCATGGCCTCGTCTATGCCGTGCCCCTGCGCCAGGCTGCTGTCAAGCGTCGAGGTGTAGCGCGAGGCGGCCAAAGGGTCTACGAGGGTGATGTTCTCCGAGAGCTGCACCAGGTAACGCTGTTGCAGCCTGTAGAGCAGGTTGCTGTAGAAGGCCGAGGCCAGCACCGGGGCCAGCACGGCGCGGAAGGTGATGAGGAAGAAGGCGTTGTAGATGAGCAGCCGGGGCTTGAGGTCCTCCACCACGAACAGGCCGAAGGCTATCAGCAGCACCATCATGCCCAGTCCCCGGAAGAAGAGCGGGAGGTAGAGCATCTCGTAGGTGCTGTCGGGCGAGATGGTGAAGTAGAGCATCCCGAAGAACACCGTGAAGCAGGCCATGCCCCCGGCCACGAGGAAGCGGAAACGCCACCGTTGCCATCTGAACCACCAAAAACAGATGAACGCCCCCAGCGCGTAGCCCGGCAGCAGGTATATATATAAGGTGTAAGTATGGGTGTTGTCCACGTGCAGGATGCCCGTCATGTAGTTGCTCAGCAGTGTGGTCGAGGTAGAGAAGAACATTACCAGCATCATGTACAGATAGCCCAGGATGGCCTTCCACTGGAACAGCGGCTTCAGGCTGACGTAGGGCCGGGGCGAGCGCAGTTGCTCCCACAGGAACAGCCCTATCAGCAGCGGGGCAATGACGATGTAGGCGCATATCTTGGTCGAGGCCATCCAGTCCAGTATCCGTCCGTAGGTGATGACGTAGATGAGCATCAGCAGTCCGGTGGAGACGATGAGCATCTCGCGCGGATGCAGTTCCTTGCGGGGAATGCCGTGCGAGGGGCGGTCGTGGCGCAGGAAGACGATGACCAGCAGGATGGACACGATGAGCAGCATCATCATAAAGTAGTACATGTACTTCCAGTCGTAGTGGTAGGCCAGCAGGGCGGTGACCACCATCGACAGTTGTCCGCCGCTGAACACCAGCGGATAGAAGTAGGCGTAGAACTCGCTGCGCACGTCGCCCGGGCTGAAGACGAACTTGATGCGGCGGATGAGCCACAGCATGAGGAAGCCCTTGAGGAACCCGATGACGAAGCTGAAGAAAATCATCAGGTCCACGCTGGCCGAGCGGGCGCACACCCAGCTGAGGAAGAATTGCAACGTCAGGTCGACCAGCAGCAGCGTCTTGCCCGAGAGCGCGTCGAGCACCTTGGGCACGATGGGGTAGGCGATGGCCATGCCTGCCGAGGCGGCGTAGTAGCCTATGGTAATGTCTTCGGTGTAGGCACCCAGTGTGTTGCTTACTTCGACCATGCTGCCCGTATAGGCACCGTTGAGCATCGTGACGGGCAGGATGATGAAGAACACGATGGCCACTGCCAGCCAGTCGGGCACCCACGGACGCACCGGGATGTCGAGTTGTTGTGCTGTCAGTTTCATCGCTCAGTCCCTCCTTAGGGCTTCGGTCTCCACCATCATGCCGGCGCGCAGCAGTGCCATGTCCTCGGTCGTTACGTCGTCCAGGTCGATGCGCACGGGGATGCGCTGCTGCACCTTGACGAAGTTGCCCGCCGAGTTGTCCGTCGGCACAAGCGAATACTTCGACCCCGTGGCTTCCGATATGGCCGTCACGTGACCGTGGAACACGCGTCCCGGCACGCCGTCCACCTTGATGCGTACCGGCTGCCCCAGGTAGATGTTGTTTATCTGCGTCTCGCGGTAGTTGGCCGTAATCCATTTGTCGGCCTGGCGCACCAGGTAGGACAGCGTCTGGCCTGCCGACACGTACTGTCCCGGCTCCAGCGTGCGCCGCCCCATGTAGCCGTCGTAGGGGGCCGTGACGACGGTGTACGACAGGTTCAGGTCAGCCATGTCGAGTGCGGCCTCGGCCCTCAGGATGCCCGCTTCGATGTTCACCTGCCTCCGGCTAGTCTCGGAGTACTGCGAGCGGGCGGCCTCGCGTTGTTTCAGCAGCGCGTCGTAGTGTGCTTGGGCGGCATCGTAGTCGGCCTTGGCCTGGTCGTACTGTTGCCGTGGCACCGACTCCTCCTGCAACAGCCGCTCGTAGCGGTGGAAGTCCTGTTCGGCTTTCCACAGCCGTGCCTTGGCCTCGCCCAGGCTGGCCTCTTGCTCGGCGACGCGTGTCTCCGAGGTGCGTATGTTGGAGTGCAGCACCCCTCGCGAGCCTTGTGCGTCCATCAGCGCGGCGCGGGCTTCCTTTTGCCGGATGAGGTACTCGCGGTTGTCCAGCACCACGAGCGTATCGCCTTTGTGCACGTACTGGTGTTCGCGGAAGCGCACCTCCTCTATGTAGCCCGCTACGCGGACATTGACTGGGACGACGTACTGGTCCACGTATGCATCGTTCGTTATCTCGTAGCTGATGTACCGCCAGAAGTAGTTGACGGTCCATAGCAGTCCCGAGCTTGCAATGAGCAGGCACACGCTGTTCAGCACGATGTTGCGCCGTTTGCGCCGCTTCAGCCGTCGGTACTTCAGTTCTAGTGATGAAGTCATGTCGTTTAGTTCTCCTTTCGTTCTTTGTCTTAGTTGTTCGTTGTGATTGGTCGTCCGGCCTCACAGCCGCCCTATGGCGCGTTGCAGCCGATAGTAGGTGTAGACCACCTGCGTGCGGGCCGTCGTCAGCCTCAGTTCGGCATCAAGGCGCAGGTTGTCTGCGTCGAGCAGGTCGGTCAGTATGGCGAGCTGTCCCAGGTAGCGGTTGCGCATGATGCGGTAGTTCTCCTCGGCTTGGCGGACGGACAGCTCCAGGGCTTTCACCCGCTCGCGTGCCTCGTAGTGCTTCAGGTAGGCGTTGCGCACGTTGTTGCGCAGCTGCTGCCGGTGTTGCTCCTCGGCGTTTTGCTCCAGGCGCACATGCTGCCGAGCCTCGTTTACGCGGTGGCGTTCGCGGTAGAGGGCCGAGAGCGGGTAGGAGACCGACAGACCCACGTTCCAGGCGTTGTTGTACATGTCGGCCAGCGTGCGCGACACGGGCCGTGCCAGCGTGTTGGCCGCGTAGAGCGACAGGCTGGGGCGCAACTCGGCCCGTGCCGCCTCCGCACCTTTGCGTGCCAGCTCCGTGCGCTTGGCACGTAGCCTCATGTCCGGGTCGCCTTCATAGGCCAGCGCGATGTATTCGTCGCACGTCAGCAGTCCGAAGGCCCGCTCCAGCAGCGACGTGTCCGGGCACAGCAGCAGCCCCTCGTCCAGCCCCAGCTGCACGTCCAGCTCCTGCGAGGCCAGGCGCAGGTCGTTCTCCGTCTCCAGCAGCGACAGGCGGTCGTTGGTCAGCTGCATTTCGCTGCGCAGCACGTCGTTGTTCGTGATTAGACCCTCCTCCTTCATTTGTCGGATGTCCTTCAGGCGGCGTTCCGATTCGCTTATGTTCCGCCGCAGCACTACCCGCTGTTTATAGAGGCTGAACAGTCGCAGGTATTGGTCCAGTAGCGCGAGTTTGATGTCCGATGCGTCCGTTTCCGTCCTTAGTCGGGCTGCTTCCCGTTCCAGGTCGGCCTGCCCTATGGCAGTGCGTATGCGCCCTCCGTGATACAGCGGCTGGCTGAGGTTCAGGGTGTAGTTCTGCGACCAGTCGGGCGACTCGGGCCTTGTCGCCCCCGATAGTCCCCGCTCAAACACCACTGGTTGCCCCACGTATCCGCCGTTCAGGCCCACGTCGATGTCGGGCAGCCGCCGTGCCCGCGCTGTGCGGGCACGTTCGTCACAGATGCGTTCGTCCAGCCTGTCGGCCGCCAGCCGCAGGTCGTGTTCCATACCAAGTTCAAAGAGTTGCTCCAGTGTGAGGTAGAGCGAGTCCGTCTGCTGCGCGTGCGCTCCCGGCAGCACGATGGCGGACAAAAGGGCAGCAAGCCAGGCAATGTAAGTGCGTCTCATCGTGTGCATGTCTCTCAGATCTCCTTCTGTTTCGAGGCGCAAAGTTAGCCATTTTCCTGCAAAAGTGTTCATCTGCCTGCTAGGCTTCTTCCCAACGGCCTGAAAACCAGTTTACCTGTTAAACCCAAATCGGTCATTAGAGTCCAAAGCAATTTCGTTCTGCTGCCGTGCAGATTGGCCGCCACCTTTGCCGAAGGCGTAGCGGGCTACGCCGAGACAAAGCGGCAGACAAGATGCCGACAGCAGAACGAAAGGGCTTGGAAAACCGAAGAAAGACAACCAAGCCCCAAGTCGGCGGTCTAATGACCGATTTGGGTTTAATGACCGCTGGAAAAGCCACGCGACTTTGCCCCTTTTGGTCAAGCAGGATTGTCCCTTTTGGCCAAAATAGTATTGACCACTTAACTCACCTATTGTTATAGATTTTTGTTCACAAGTATGAAAAAGAGCCATGCCCGGTGTGTCGCGAACACGTGGAGCATGGCCTTTTTTAGAGGGGGTAGGGGTAAAGGCACCCGTGGCTATTTGTTGTTCAGGGCTTTCGCTACGGCTTCGTCCAAGTCCTTGCCGTCCAAGCCGCGTGCGATGATTGTTCCTTCGCCGTCAATCAGTACCGTGTGGGGAATGCTGCTTACGGCGTAAAGGCGTGCACCTTCGCTGTTCCAAAATTTGAGGTCAGACATTTGAGGCCAGGTGATGCCGAGGCGTTCGATGCCTTTCTGCCAGTCTTCGAGGGTGTGGTCGAGTGACACGCCGACTACTACGAAGCCTGCTTTCTTGTTTCGTTCGTACAGATCCAGAATGTGAGGAATTTCGCGTCGGCACGGGCCGCACCAGCTTGCCCAAAAGTCCACGAGCACTACCTGCCCCTTGCCTACGTAGTCGGAGAGCTTGACGGAAAGGCCCTCGGGGGTAATCATGTTGAAGTCGGTGAATTTCTGTCCCACGGCCGTAGCCCTCAGTCGTGCAACGTTGTCCTTCAGGCGCACGATGCCTGCGTCATTGGCATAGTTGGCGGGTATCTGTGACATCAGCGGTTCCAGGTCGTCGACATCCATGTAGATGAAATTCTGCTTCAAGAGGTGTATGCCTACGGCGTTGGCTATGTTTTTCTTGATGCCGTCGATGGTGACCTTCATCATCTTTTCCTGTATTTCCTCCATTTCTTTCTGGCGTTGCTGCCGTTGTTCGGCAGTGAGTGCCGTGTCACCGAGGGCACTGAACGTAACGGTGAGTTGCCGGTTCAGGTCGTTGAGTTGGGCGCGTATCTCTTGATAAGCATCGTTGTTAGGGGTTCCGGTAGCAACGTCATTGTTGTGCGTCAATTCGATGTCTATCTTTCCGTTCTCCAAGAAGAAATCCATCATTAGGGCCTCTTTTCCTGGGGCGTTATAGGTGAGGTAACAGTTGATGGTGCTGTCTTGCTCGCCTTTGATGGTAAATTTTCCATTGCTTATAGCTGCGGAGTTGAGCCTCACCAGTTGCCGGTTTCCAACCTTCTGTTGCAGATATACGGAGTCGCCGTCTGAGGCACCCTCCACGCTTCCGGTTATCGTGTAGCTTGAGTTCCCGCTGTTGCAGGCAGTCAACAGGGAAGCTGCGGTAAATAAGTAAACAATCTTTTTCATTTTCTTCTTTGCATAAATAGTTTTGATGTATTGCGGGGCAAACTTAGGGAAAATCTACGGAATATCCGCCGATAATGTGCAGAATTGCGCTTTGCTGAGTATGCTGAGTATGTTCCGACCCTTATATTGTTCTTCAAGGCGTAAGTCTCCCCAAACTTATTCGGGATGGATGCATACATTTAGGACACTGCCTTCGGGGGCTTTTAACCATCCGGGCAGTGTCCTAAATGTATGTGTTTTGTCGCGGTTGTCCTACCGCAGTCTGTCCGCCGCCTTAACCAGTAGGTCGTCGTGCCGTATGGCTTTATAGGCCAAGTAGTCTAAGATGATGGCTATGGCGGGCAGGCAAAGGGACCAGCTGATGTGGAACGATGCGTTCAGTTCGTTACAAGCCGTCGATATAGGCAGGATGGCCGCAACGTAATATGCGGTCAGCAGAAGCATGGAGCCTGCGGTCAGGTGCATTTGCCGTTTACGCTTCCGATATGAGAAAATCGTGACGATGGCCAATATTGCTACGAGCAGCTGCAAGATGGCCAGGCCTACGTTCCATGTTGACATCCACGCAAGGGTGCCCTCTGTTCCTCCGATGGGCTGTAGGGTTTGCAATGCGAGTTGGTCTGCGCTGATGAACGTTCCCAAGGGCAGGAACGGGGCGATGCACATGAGCACAGCCACAGCAAACAGATAAACGGACTGGATGCGTTGTATCATTGTGTTGTTCTCGTTTCCTTGTAAATGGTGTTATTGCAGCTTGTCTTTCTCCTTGATCGGGTTGCGATAGTAGATTTTGCCTTCTATGTATTCCTGGGTCGCTATCAATGTTGGTTTGGGAAGCTTCTCGTAGAAGCGGGATATTTCTATCTGTTCGCGGTTCTCGAACACTTCCTCAAGGTTGTCGTTGTAGGAAGCGAACTCGGCCAGTTTCTTGGAAAGTTCGTTTTTGATTTCTACACTGATTTGGTTGGCACGTTTGGCAATGATGGCCACTGTTTCGTAGACGTTTCCTGTGTCTTCGCACAACTCCATCAAATCGCGGGTGACCGTCGTGGTCGGTGCATTTGTCTTTCTGTAATCCATTTCCCGAAAATCTAAAAATGTATTGTTATGAAATATGCGTTAGTTCTCTAACATCTTGTTCGTGTCGGCAAATATCCTGTCTGCTTCTTTGGCGTATTTGCTGTCTGGAAATTCGTTCTTGAAGGCGTAGTATTCGTCTACGGTCTCGCGCAGGCGTTCTTCCTTTCGTTCAATCACGCTGTAGACAGCCATCTCGTACTTGGCGCGCAGGATGAGGATTGAAAGATCCTCACGCAGGTTGGTATAAGGATAGTCCCTTAGAGCGTTTTGGGCGGTAACTACACAGGCCAGATAGTTGTTGCCCAAGTAGTTGCCCAAGTTGTAGTAGAGCTTGGCCGAGAGGTATTCCTTCATCACGAGTTTGTCTTGCAACTCGAATATCATCTGTTGGGCTTCTTCCTTCTTGGGGCTTTGGGGGAAGTATTCCACGAAGAGTTGCAGCTGCTCTATGGCATTGTAGGTTGCTGACTGGTCGAGGCGCGGCTCGGGGGTGTCAAGGTAGAGGGCTTTTCCTGCATGGAAGCGTGCCAGTTCGGTGTAGGTTCCCCTTGGGTAGACGTTATAGTACTGCATGAAGGTTTGCGAGGCCATCTGGTAGTCTTCTTGGTTATAGTAGCACATGCCCAGCATATAGAGGGATTCTTCTGCCTTGTCCGTACCTTTCAGAATCGTGATAAGCTCGTTGAGTAATGTAGCGGCACGGCTGTATTGGCCTTCTGCAAAATAGTTCTTTGCCGCTTCATATTTATAGATGTAGTCGGTACTTTTGAGTATTTTGTTATATTCTCCGCACGATGAGAACGCAATAGCGATAAGCAAGAATACGAGTAGGTTCTTTTTCATCTGCCTGTGTTTCTAAAAGATTTTGCAAATATAGGGCTATACTTCGATATGACAATGCCTTAGGGTTTAATTTTTCAAAAATGGGGTGCGGGAGAGCCACGGGAGAGCCAAAGGAATAGGTATCCAGGCTACAGTTGACAAAGTGTTAGGTCGTGGGGGCGGTATCAGACCATAGGCGAACAGGAACGGCACGCGGGCGGAGGGGGCTGTCCGCCTGTCGTTCCTGTATGGGGACGGTCGGTTACTTGTCGAGTGACTTGGCGTAGAGGCCGTCGATGATTCCGTCGGCTAAACCTATTACAGGGACGTGCACGTAGTCGGCCTTCACGATACTCGCGATGGTCAGGAATATCTCGGCGGCAGGCACGATGACATCGGCCCGGTCGGGTTTCAGGTTGAATTGTTTCATGCGTTGTTCCGGTGTCAATGGTTTAAGCTCATCGTACAAGGTCTGCAATGCATGTACCGGCAGACGTTGCTGTTCCTTGTCTTTGTCCTCCGACAGGCGATAGAGTTTGTTGATGTTTCCGCCCGACCCAATGATATTTACTTTCTCGAAGCCCGACGTGAGCCTCTTCAGGTCGTCCTTCATCTGTTCCCAGTTGGACTCCTTGACGGCTCCGCTCAGTATGCGCACCGTACCGATGTTGTACGACAGCGACTGTACCAGTTCTCCGTTGGTCAGGAGGTTGATTTCCGTGCTGCCTCCTCCCACGTCGACGTAGATGTAGTTGCCCGTCCGGTCTTCCAAGCATTCGATGTGGTTGTTGTAGATCATGCGTGCTTCCTCCTGTCCTGAGATGACTTCGATGTTGATGCCCGTATCCTTCAGTACTTTGCGGATGATGTCCTTGCCGTTTCGGGCATCGCGCATGGCTGACGTGGCGCAGGCACGGTAGTCAGTCACCTCGTAGATTTTCATCAGTTGCCTGAAAGCTTTCATCAGTCTGCGCAGCTTCATCACCTTGCTGTCCGACACTTCTTGGAGCGAGAACACGTCGAAGCCGAGTCGCAGCGGCACGCGTAGCATCATGGCCTTGGACAATCGTTTATTCACCAATCGTTCGTTCTTCTCTACCTTTTTGATTAATAGCCGCACGGCGTTCGAGCCGATGTCGATAGCGGCGTAGCATTTGTCTGCCATAAGCGTCAATCTCTGTGTTAGTAATCTTTTACCTTAATATATTATCCGCCCCCGTGTCATGCCTTGATGGCTGGCTGCGGGCTGCACGGATGCCCCTGCACACGCCCGCACCGCCCCGTCCGTGCCCTGGGTAGAGGGTCGGAAGAGCGATGCGGGCTGTGTGCCGTTGTGTCGTTATTCGTTGTCCAGCGTACGCCGGTAGTACTTGTACAGTTCCTCCTGCGAACGGAAGGGGATGCCATCGGGCAGTGTCCACGGTTCGTTTGCACCTTTTCCGTCCACGACGCGTCCCTGCAGCGTGTCGCGCAGGCCGTAGTCCACCACGTTCCACAAATCGGCCTTTATTTCCGGCGAGTAGACAGGGGTAACCACCTCGATGCGGTTGTCCAGGTTGCGTGGCATCCAGTCGGCCGAGCCGATAAAGTACTTTCCTTCGCCTCCGGCGGCAAATATGAAGATGCGAGAATGCTCCAGATAGCGGTCTATGATGGCATTAATGTGGATGTTGTCGCTTACTCCTGGCGTGCCCGTCACTAGCGAGCAGTTGCCGCGCACCACCAGGTCCACAGGGACCCCGTTGGCCGATGCCTCGTAGAGCTTCTTCACCATCGTCTCGTCCGTGATGTGGTTTATCTTTATTCGTATGTAGGCCGGCTTGCCTGCCTGCTTGTTCTTTATCTCGTCGTCGATGAGGCGGACGAACTTGCGTTTCATCTCGTTGGGCGATACGAGCAGTTCCTTGAAGTGTACGGGCGAGTAGGGCTTTTCGATAAATGTGAACACCGAGTCGACATCGTGCACGATGCTTCGTGCCGCCGTCATCAGCATGTAGTCCGTGTACGTGCGGGCATTGCCTTCGTGGAAGTTGCCCGTGCTGATGCAGGCCACGTCCGGTCCGGTCTTCATCCCTATGTGTGTTATCTTCGAGTGTACTTTCAGACCCTCCACCCCGAATATAACGTGTATGCCCGCATCCTGCATCTTCTTCGACCACCCTATATTGGAGGCCTCGTCGAAGCGGGCCAATAGTTCGATGACCACCGTCACCTTCTTGCCGTTGCGCGCCGCACAGATGAGTGCCTTCACCACCTTCGAGTCTTTGGCCAACCGATACAGAGTCGTTTTGATGCTTTTTACTTCTTTGTGAATGGCCGCCTCCTGCAATACCCGTATGTAGTAGTCGAAGCTGTGATAGGGCACGTGGATGAACCTGTCGCCCTGCTGGATTAGCTTCAGCAGGCTCTCCCCGCTGTCCAGCTCGGGCTTGATGAGCGGTTCCCAGGCGGGGTACTTCAAGTCGCGTCGCCCGCAGTCGGGAAACGACATCAGGTCCTTGTGGTTATGATAACGTCCACCGGCCAGCAGTGTATCCAGTTTGTCCAGGTTCAGCTTGTTCATCACCCGCTTGTGCAGGTCCTTGGGCATGTTGGCATCGTAGATGACGCGCAGCGCGTTGCCTTTCTTACGGCTCTTCACGCCTTTGGAAATCTTCTGCAACATGCCGTTGCGCAGGTCGTTGTCTATCTCCATCTCGGCATCCTTGGTGAACTTGAAGGCGTATGCTTCGAAGTGCACGAAGCCCATGCCGCTGAATATCATCGGCAGGCAGAAGCGTATCACGTCGTCGAGGTACATCAGACATTTCTTTTCCCCACGGTCGGGTAACTGTACGAACCGCCCGCATACGGCCACCGGCAGTTCGATGAGCGCATAGTCGAACGTTTTCTTCCCCTCGGCCTGAAGCTTGATGGCCAGATAGATGTCCTCGTCGGCCTCGTCGGTGAGCTGCTTCACGGCCGATAGCCATACCGCGCTGACGAAACCGCTCAGCCGCTGGCGGAAGAAGTGCCTGACGTACTCCCGCTGCCCTTCGTCCAGTTCGTCCTCTTTCAGTAAGCAGATGTTCTCCTCGTGCAGGCGGGCGGTCACTTCGTGCACGGCTTCCTCGAACTCGCCCGCGTAGCGGTTGTTCAGCTTGTTTATCTGCTTGATGAGCTGCCGCGCGTGCTCGCTCTCCGAGTGTACGCTCTTGTCCTCAAGCTCGGCGATGCGGCTCAGCGTCGCCATGCGTACGCGGAAGAACTCGTCCAGGTTGTTCGAGTAGATGCCCAGGAAGCTAAGTCGTTCCAGCAACGGGATGTTATTTTTGGTTGCCTCTTGCAGTATGCGCCGGTTGAAGTACATCCAGCTCAGGTCTCGGTCCACGTAGTTGGCTGCCAAGGTCTTCTTATTGATGGTTTTGTCCATATTCATGAGTTTTGCGCAAAGGTATGCAATAGTTGTTACATGGCCATGACAAACCCGGTACATTCTCTTTTCCCTTCCCACCGGCTCTCCGGCGTATGCCCTCCCGCCGAGCTGTGTAAGGGTGGTGCTTGCTTCCGCCCCATGTCCGGGGCGTGGGCCGTCCCTGCGGGCATGGGGAACCCCTTGTCTCTAATGCCTTGTACCTTGTATCTCTCCTCGCGGGGTGCCTTCCTCGTCGATGAGGACCATCGTCAGCGATGCGTGCGGAAGCAAGGGTGCGCAGTGTCGGTAGCAATGTTCGAGGAGTGTCTGCGCGAAGGCTTGCGCCTCGTCGGGCGAGAGCAATGTCCACAGTTGTCGGGCGAGGGTGACGCGGGCTGCTTCCTGCTGTTTCTGTGGCGGCAATCCGCATTCACGGCCCAGGCGTGCAAGGAACTCGGGGCTGAAGCGCGTGCTGCGGCTGTGGGTGTCCTGATGCCCCTCGGCCAGCTTCACGGCCTTGCCTATCATCAGCCCCAGGGTGACATGAGCGATGCCCGTCGCGTCGGCCAGCCGCAGGGCTTGGCCTATGTAGTTGCCATACTGCACGAAGGCTTGTGCGGGCAGCCTGGGATAGAGGGCGCGCACGTGCCGTTCGCTCTTGGCGCCGGAGTTGAGCACGAGGCGGTCCACGTCCATGGCGCGTGCCACGTGCATGGCCTTGCTTATGGAGTCGACGTAGGCGGCTGTGGAGAAGGGGCGGACGATGCCCGAGGTGCCGATGATGGAGATGCCTCCTTCGATGCCGAGGCGGGGGTTGAGTGTGCGGGCCGCAGCCGCTTCGCCGCCGGGCGCGCTGAGGGCAAGGCGGTAGGCGTGGCGTGCGGGGCAGACCCCCAGCCGTCGTAGCTGGCGTGCCATGTTGTCGAGTATCATGCGGCGCGGGGTGGCGTTGATGGCCGGGCTGCCTACGGCAATGCCCAGTCCGGGCAGGGTCACGGTGCCTATGCCGGGGCCTCCGCGCAGGTCTATGTCGTAGTCGCCGGGAGGCGTTCCGGGGCGAGGCGGAAGCAGGCTCAGGGTGGCGCACAGGGGCAGGCCATTGGTGACATCGGGGTCGTCGCCGCCGTCTTTCAGTGTACTGGCTTCGGCGCAGGTGGCTGAGGTGCGGCGGCTGTGGGCTATGGCCACGTGCAGAGTTTCGCCGTCGGGCAGGATGACGGGCACGGTGCCGCGCGGCTCGCCCTCGGGGCAGA
The DNA here is from genome assembly GCA_944321465.1 of uncultured Bacteroides sp. GTDB lineage: Bacteria > Bacteroidota > Bacteroidia > Bacteroidales > Bacteroidaceae > Bacteroides. The sequence continues at coordinate 47,571 of CALULL010000013.1, read as the reverse complement.
ACAGGGCCAGGACGCAGGCTACGGCCGAGGCTGTGGCGCAGGTGCCCGTCGTCAGTCCGCTGCGCTGGTCGTAGAAGCCGGGCAGCAGGCTCTCCACCAGTCGGCGTAGCCCGTGGGGGCCGTCGGCGCAGGCCAGTCCCGGGGGCATGGGCGGGCGGCGCACGATGAAGGTCGCTATGCCCAGTCCGCAGGCGGCCTCTGTCTTGGCGAGGAAGCCTCCGCTTTGGCCGCTCTCCTTCAGAATGATGGCATCGGGGCGCAGGCGTTGCATCAGCAGGGCCTCGTCCTCGCCGGGGTGGTAGTGGCACAGACGGTCGGGGGGGAAGCCTTGTGCAAGGGCCAGCGCGTGCGAGTCGGCGCGGTCAAGGATGCGGAAGTAGACCTCGCGTCGCGGGTCGTCCCACAAGGGGCGCAGGGGGGCAATGGTCTGCACACCCGTCAGTGCCAGTATGCGCCGGACGGGCAGGGTTTCGAGGCGAGCCACGACTTCGGTGTAGTCTTGGCACCAGGTGGCCAGGCGCGTGGCCGGGGTGTCGGGATAGAGGCGTTCCAGACGTATGGCCGGAAGGCCGAGGGCTTGGGCGGTGGAAGCTACGTTGCGGTGCAGCTCGATGGCAAAGGGGTGGGCGGCATCAACAAGCAGGCGTATGTCTCGTTCGCGGCAGAAGCGGGCCATTTCGTTGGCATCCATCGTGCCCGTCAGCCGTATGCCGTGGTGCAGGGGCACGCGCTGGCCGTCGGTGCGGGTGGAGTAGTAGTAGGGCTTGCCTGCCTCTTCGAGCACCTCTATGGCGGTGCGTCCTTCGGTGGTTCCTCCGAATGCAAGTATCATGTCGTGTGGTCGTATTTAGTCGTGGGGCGTTGCGGATGTGTCGGCGGGGGCATCGTACGTGTGTCGGCGGGGTTCGTCATGGGGCGCGGGCGGCGGCGTGGAACCTTCGGGTGCGCCCTGCCTGAAGAGGTGTGTGAAGCTCTTGTCATAGAGTCGGGACAGTCCCCTGCGATTGTCTATGGCCTCGCCCACGACGAGCAGGGTGGTCAGCGTCAGGCCGTTGTCGTGCACCAGGCGGGCAAGGTCTTTCAGCTGGCCGCGATAGATGCGCTCGTCCTTCCACGTCAGGTGGTAGCAGGCGGCTACGGGCGTGTCGGCGGGGTACTCTTGCAGCAGTTCGGCTTGCACCTTGTCTACCACCCCTGCACTGAGGAAGATGCACATGGTGCTGCGCGAGCGTGCCAGCAAGTGAAGCTGTTCGAGCGGGGGCATGGGGGTACGTCCCTCGCCCCGGGTGAGGACGATGGTCTGCACGCGCTCGGGTATGGTGAATTGCGAACGCAGGGCCGCCGCTGCCGCCTGGAAGGAAGAGATGCCGGGGGTGATGTGGTAGTGCATGCCGTAGCGGTCGAAGTAGTTCATCTGTTCCTGTATGGCCCCGTAGATGCAGGGGTCGCCCGTGTGGAGGCGCACCACCAGCTTGCCTCGGTCGTAGAAGTCCTTCATCAGCCGGAACTGTTCGTCCAGTGTCATCGTAGCCGAGCTGCGCACGGTGGCACCGGGGCGTGCGCAGGCCGTCAGTTCGCGCGGCACGAGACTTCCGGCGTATAGAATGAGGTCGGCCTTCTGCAAGAAGTGATGGCCACGGACCGATATCAGTTCGGGGTCTCCGGGGCCTGCGCCTACAATCTCGATGTGTCCGTGTGCCTGCATCGTTCCGGCGGGGACGGCGGCGGCGAGGGTGTAGTTGCGGCCCTTCTGCTTGGGCAGTATGAGTTGCGCGTCCTCCCCGGCCGACAGCAGGGCGGCCGCCTCGGCCACGCTGGGCGTGCCTACGTGCCCAGCGACGGTGGGGCTGGGGTGGGGCACGTCGACTTGTGTCAGGGTGGCGGCATCGTAGAAGTCTACAGGCAGGGTTTGTGCCAGCTGCCTTACGACGGGTTCGTCGCGCTTCAGGTCGATGGTAGCGATGCGTGCCACGGCCTCGGGCAATAGCGAATGGGCCAGCAGACTGTCCCGCAGAGCCTGCACCACTTCTTCGGTGGGGCCTGCCTGCCGGGCTAGTCCGATGCCTACGTGCAGGATGTGGGGGACGTATTGCAGGCAAGGCAGCCCCAGTCCGTCGTGAGCGCGGGGTGAGAGCAGCAACAATAGCCGGTAACGGTTGACATCATCGGGACGGGGGCTGCCACGACGCAGGCAGACGTGGGGCGGGCAGGTGCGTTCCAGGTAGTCGGCCCCCGGCACGTCGGCCTCGATGCAGAGCAGGGTGGGCTGGCCTGCCACGAAGAGGCTGATGCAGCGGTTCAGGGCCGCGTGGGCATCGGTCTGGAGGGCAGGGTCGGCCTCGGGCCATGCCGTGCGGACGCTCCAGCCGAAGCGTTGGCCCAGGGTATCGAGTGCCCATAGGTCGGTGCGGTCGCTTTGCGTGGTGATCACCGGCTCGGCACCCGTGCAGGCGGCCACTTCGCGGGTCAGTCGGTTGGCCCCTCCCACGTGTCCCGAGAGGACGGACACGGCATAGCGACCCGTGCTGTCTACGCAGACTACGGCGGGGTCGGTCCGCTTGTCTGCCACGTGTGGGGCTATGTAGCGGACGCATATACCCAAGGCACCGACGAAGACAAAAGCCTCGCGCTGGTGAAACTGCCCGGCAAGGAAGCGGTCGTAGCTGTCGATGCGGGTGTAGCCCTCCGTGGCGGGCAGCTGGGGCTGGGTGGAGACGATTTCGCTGTGGGGAAACTCGCGGGCAATGGCTTGTGCCACGGATAGCCCGCTTGCCGAGATGAGTAGTATGGTAGGTGTCATGTGTCGTGCGTTGATGGGTTGGAATTGTCAGATGCGTGCGGCTGGCCGTAAGGCTTTCAGCACGTCGATAGGGTTGTAGCGGTCAATGGACACGTGCATCGGGGGGGCGACCGCCAGCCCTGCCTGCCGTGCGCTTTGTACGAAGCAGTCGGCACTCTGGGCCGATACGGCGTTGAGCACCAGGCACCCGCCCGGTTCCAGGTGGCGTGCCAGTCGGGCCACCATGTCGTGCAGTTGTCCCCCGTGCCCGCCAATGAAGACGGCGTCGGGGCGGGGCAGTTCGTTCAGGTCGGTCTTCATAAAGTCGCCCATCCTGACGGTAATGCCCGGTGCGCCGAGGACTTGGGCGTTGTGCCGCATCAGTTCCTCGCACTCGGGCCGCACTTCGAAGGCTACGATGTCGAGGTGTGGGAACTGCAAGCGGGCTTCGATGGATATGGAGCCGGTGCAGAACCCGATGTCCCACAGCACCCGGCGGAAAGGCAGCTCCAGGGCCGAGAGCGCGAGCAGGCGGATGGGGCGCTTGGTAATCATGCCGGGCCGTCCGGGCAGGTGGGCGAACCGCTCGTCGGGGATGCCGAAGGGAGGCTGCGCGGGCTGTCCGTCGGCTTGCAGCAGCAGGCAGCACAGGCGGTCGAAGTCGCTGCGGGCGGCCTCGTCCAACGTCAGTCGGCTGACGCGCTCGGCCGACGTGTCGCCCAGCCGCTCCCCGACGTACATCGTGTAGTGGCTGTATCCGTAGTCCAGCATCCGGCGGGCAATGGCGGCCGGAGTATGGCGCAGGTCGGTCAGCACGCCTATCTTGCAGGCACCCTCGATGAGGGCACGGTCGAACTCCTTCCACGGCCTTCCCGTGAGCGACACGATGCGCATGTCACCGTAGGGCATCAGCAGCCTGTGGGCAAGTAGTTGCAGGGAGTTGAAGGCCGGGTAGAGCCGGATGTCGGCCTGTGGCAGGCGTTTGCGTATGGTACAGGCAAAGCCGTAGAACAACGGGTCGCCCGAGGCGAAGACCACGATGGGCTGTCGTGCGTCGACTTCGGCATAGCTGGCAAAAGCCTGGTCGACGGGTGCGCCTATGTTTATCCACCGGCTGCCGGGGGGCAGGAGGGGCGCAACGATGGCCCGGTGGCGCGTTCCGCCCGAGAACACGCGGGCGTTGCCGATGGCACGCATGGCCTCGGGAGCGAACTGCGGGGCCGGGCTGTCGTCCAGCCCTATGACGATGAACGATTGGCTCATAGAGGTTCCTTTGAGTATGCTTGTTGGTGTGTGGTTATGGGCGCGTCAGCGGTGTTACACGTCCCGTCCCGGTTTCAGCTCGCGTGCATCGTCGTAGCACAGTATGGCGTTGACCAGCGTGGCGGCAAGATTGCTTCCGCCCTTGCGGCCTTCGATGATGACTTTGGGAATGTCGGCGAAGGTCTTGACCATGTGCTTCGACTCGGTGACGTGCACGAAGCCCACCGGGGCGGCCACGATGCCTGCGGGGCGGGCTTGCCCTTTGCGTATGAGCGAGCACAGCTCCATGAGGGCCGTCGGGGCGTTCCCGAAGGCAAAGAGGGCATCGGGATGCTCTTCCACGGCGATGCGGATGCCTGCTTGTGCCCGCGTGATGTCCTGGGACGTGGCAAGGGCGGTGGCCCGTTCGTCGTTCAGGTAGCACTTCGCGTCGATGCCCAGCCGCTTGAGTGCCCCCTTGCGTATGCCGCTTACGACCATCGAGACATCCGTCACAATGGTATGCACGCGGCCTTCGGCAATGCTCTGGTACAGGCGGGCCACGGCCTCCTTGTCGGTGTACAGCAGTTGCTCCATCTCAAAATCGGCCGTCGTGTGTATGGCGTGCAACAGTGCCCATTTGTGGTCGAGCGGCACGTCCGGGTTCTTCAGCTCGCTGGCAATGGTGCGGAAGCTGCGTATCATAATGTCTTGTCCCACCTTTGTTCCGGCGGTGCGGTCCTGCTCTTGTCCGAAGTAGCCTCGCGGGGTGACGAATCGGTTGTTCCAGACGTAGGACTGTGAGTTGCCGATGATGATGACCGAGAACATGTCGGCCTCGTCCGGGTCGAAGTCCGCGAGGGTGGTTAGGGCTATCGTCTGTCCTTCGCGGCTGGCGTTGCGCACGTGCCCTACGGGGGTGTTGCCGCTTCTGCCCTCGGCAAGGAATATTTCCTTCAGCCGGTGGAGCTGCCAGTATCGGTTGGTGCTTCGGGGGTTGTAGACCGCCGTCACGAAGTCGGCTTGCGCGGCGGCGCGGATACGTCGCTCGATGCGCTCCCACGGCGTGAGGAGGTCGCTTAGCGACACAACGCAGAAGTCGTGGCCCGTAGGTGCTCCCAGCAGGGCCGCCGCCTGCTGGAAGGCACTGATGCCGGGCAGTACCTCGATGTCGATGTCCTTGATGTCCTTCTCGCAGGCCATTTCGTAGACGAGGGGTGCCATGCCGTAGATGTTGGCATCGCCCGAGCTGACGATGCACACGGTCTTGCCTTCTCCGGCCAGGTCGAAGGCCGTCTGCGCCCGCTCGCGTTCTTGTCTCATGCCCGTGTCCACGCACTGCGTGCCGTCCCCCGTGAAGGGAGCCAGGAATCGGAAGTAGTATTTGTACCCGACGATAGCATCGGCCTCGTGCAGGGCCGATGCCACGGCGGGTGTGATGTTCTGTTCTTCGCCGGGGCCTATTCCGACGACAATTATCTTTCCTTTCTTCATGTGTGTTTGTTTTTCCAATAGGGATGCGCAGACCTCTTGCTGTCGTCAACGTGCATGGCGTGCGGCTTCCCGGTGCCGCTTCGAGGTCTGTTGTCAACGGGCTTACAAAGATAGGGCGTTTTTTGTTATTTCAAGGGAAGGCGGAAGCGGTTTTTGGCGAAATCGTGTTCCGGCTTCTGCACGGCGCGTGTGTCGGGGAGGCAGGAAAGCGTGCGGGAGGCTGGCCGCATACGGCAGTAGGTGTGCTGTGTATGAGCCGTTTGCCGAGGGGCAGACAAGGAGCTTCCGGCCAGCCATCCTGTGCCCCCTCGGTGGCACGCCTGAGCCCGCTTGCTGGCAGAGGTGCGCTCCCGGGCGGGCAGACCTTTGCCTGTTTTGCCGCTCCCCGGTGCGGGTGGCAGGGTGGAGCACGGATGCTTCGTGGCATCGGCAGAAGTCTGTCGCACGGTGTCCGTTCGCCTGTCTGTCGTTCTATATATAAAAGGTGTAGGCGCAGGGGCGTGTCATGCGGGCTGTCATTGTGGCAGTGGCATGGTGGCAAAAGGTGGGAGGCTTGGGTTTGGCACGGTTTTCGCAAGAAGTATGTCGCTTGCCTGCAAAGGCAGGCGGAGAGTGAACAACAAACGTAATAAATACTAAAATAAAAAAGAACTATGAACATTAGACCATTGGCAGACAGAGTTCTGATACTCCCTGCCCCCGCAGAAGAAAAGACAATAGGCGGTATCATCATACCGGACACTGCTAAGGAGAAACCCTTGAGAGGCGAAGTCGTAGCAGTGGGCAATGGCACGAAGGACGAAGAAATGGTTCTGAAGGCTGGAAATACAGTCCTGTACGGCAAATACGCCGGAACGGAGATTGAGCTGGAAGGCACGAAATACCTCATCATGCGTCAGAGTGACGTATTGGCAGTACTTGACTAAAGGAAGTCTTTTTGATTAGTAACCCGATTAACTTAGAAAACAATTATGGCAGCAAAAGAAATATTATTCAATATTGATGCCCGCGATCAGCTGAAGAAGGGCATTGACACGTTGGCAAACGCAGTAAAGGTAACTCTGGGTCCGAAGGGACGCAACGTCATCATCGAAAAGAAGTTCGGTGCTCCTCACATCACGAAGGACGGTGTAACCGTAGCCAAGGAAGTGGAACTGGCCGACGCCTATCAGAACGTAGGTGCCCAGCTGGTGAAGGAAGTTGCCAGCAAGACGGGCGACGATGCCGGTGACGGTACGACGACTGCAACGGTGCTGGCTCAGGCTATCGTAGCTGAAGGTTTGAAGAACGTTACGGCCGGTGCAAGCCCGATGGACATCAAGCGCGGCATAGACAAGGCCGTTGCCAAGGTGGTAGAGTCTATCAAGGCCCAGTCCGAGACGGTGGGCGACAACTATGACAAGATAGAGCAGGTCGGCACAGTGTCGTCCAACAACGACCCGGTTATCGGCAAGCTCATCGCAGACGCTATGCGCAAGGTGTCGAAGGACGGTGTCATCACGATTGAAGAAGCCAAGGGTACCGACACGACCATCGGCGTTGTGGAAGGTATGCAGTTTGACCGTGGCTATCTCTCGGCCTACTTCGTGACGAACACGGAGAAGATGGAGTGCGTGATGGAAAATCCGTACATTCTGATTTATGACAAGAAAATCTCCAATCTGAAGGACTTCTTGCCCATCCTGGAACCGGCCGTACAGACGGGTCGTCCCCTGCTGGTTATTGCGGAGGATGTAGACAGCGAGGCTCTGACGACCTTGGTTGTCAACCGTCTGCGTAGCCAGTTGAAGATTTGCGCTGTCAAGGCTCCGGGCTTCGGTGACCGTCGTAAGGAGATGCTGGAGGACATTGCAGTCCTGACGGGCGGTGTTGTCATCAGCGAAGAGAAGGGCTTGAAACTGGAACAGGCTACCATCGAGATGCTGGGCAGTGCCGAGAAAGTCACCATTACGAAGGACAATACCACAATCGTGAACGGCTCGGGCGACAAAGAGAACATCAAGGAGCGTTGCGAGCAAATCAAGGCTCAGATTGCTTCTACGAAGTCCGACTACGACCGCGAGAAGCTTCAGGAGCGTCTTGCCAAACTTTCGGGCGGCGTGGCAGTGCTCTACGTCGGTGCCGCTTCCGAGGTAGAGATGAAGGAAAAGAAAGACCGTGTAGACGATGCCCTGCGTGCTACTCGTGCGGCTATAGAGGAAGGCATCGTTCCGGGCGGTGGCGTGGCTTACATCCGTGCTTTGGAGAGCTTGGAAGGCTTGAAGGGCGAGAATGCCGACGAAACTACGGGTATTGAGATAATCAAGCGCGCCATTGAGGAGCCTCTGCGTCAGATTGTGGCCAACGCAGGTAAGGAAGGTGCCGTTGTCGTGCAGAAAGTGCGCGAGGGCAAAGGTGATTTCGGTTACAACGCCCGTACCGATACGTATGAGAACCTCCATGCCGCAGGCGTGGTCGACCCTGCCAAGGTAACCCGCGTAGCCCTTGAGAATGCTGCTTCCATCGCCGGCATGTTCCTGACGACAGAATGTGTCATCGTGGAGAAGAAGGAAGAGAAGCCCGAAATGCCCATGAACGGCATGGGTGGCATGGGTGGAATGATGTAAAATTGTTTCCCATAGAGTAGTCCAGGGCCTCTTTGGCCGATGGATTGATATAGAGATTGAAGGAGGACGTGCCCTGCGGAGGGACATGCCCTCCTTCTTCATTAGGGGCTGGGGAATGGGACGAAAGACAAAGGGCATGGGCATTTGCCTTCCTTGTCCGCAGTTTGCCATTTAGCTCAACCCAAATCGGTCATTAGAGTCCAAAGAGATTTCGTTCTGCTGCCGTGCAGATTGGCTGTCACCTTTGTCGAAGGCGTAGCGGGCTACGTCGAGACAAAGCGGCAGACAAGATGCCGGTAGCAAGGCGAAAGGGCTTGGAAAGCCCCCAAAGATAAGCCTATACTTATTGTGGGCGGTCTAATGACCGATTTGGGTCCAAGTCGGTCATCAGGAGCCAAAGCGGTTAGGGATAAAAACAGAGCGTATGCCTTGGGTGGGGGATTGCTCCCTCGTAGGCATACGCTGTGGTTTTACCGTTTGTCCGGAAAAAGACGGGCTGGTAGCAGGCAAAGAGCCTGTGCGTGTATAGAACCTGTTTGGATTTTGCCCAGTCTGCTTTTGAGGACTGTTTCCGGGGCTCTTTTCAGTTGCCGTGAGGAGCGTAGCAGGCTACGCGACGAAAGACAACAGGTAAAGGAACCGGAAAGGGTCTCGAAAAACGACTGGATAAGAATTTTTAAAAGGAAAAATTAAACAGGCCTTTAGTCGGCACTGCTCAGTGTCCTTTTTCTTCTTGGTCTTTCTTTTACTTCCGGTTCTTTGGCCTCGGTACTTACTCCTGCCAGTTCGGGGTCAATCATAATGCGCCCGCAGTATTCGCATACGATGATTTTCTTGCGCGAGCGGATGTCCAGCTGGCGCTGAGGCGGAATTTTGTTGAAGCAGCCCCCGCACGCATCGCGCTGGACGTAGACGATGCCCAGGCCGTTGCGTGAATTCTTCCTGATGCGCTTAAAGGATTGCAGCAGGCGAGGCTCTATTTTCGTCTCCAGCTCTTTGGCCTTGTCGCGCAGTTTTTCTTCCTCCTGTTTGGTCTCGGAGATGATTTCCTCCAGTTCGTTCTTCTTCACCTCCAGGTCTTTTGTGCGTTCCTCCAAGTCGCTGTTGCATTTTTCTATCTCGGCGGATTTCTCTTGCTCCTGGGTTGCAAATTCCTTGATTTTCTTTTCGCAGAGCTCGATTTCCAGCGTCTGGTACTCTATTTCCTTGCTCAGGAAGTCAAACTCGCGGTTGTTGCGCACGTTTTCTTGCTGGTCTTTGTACTTGGCCACCGAGGCGCGTGCAGCTTCGATTTCCACTTTCTTTGTGGCTATGGCCGATTTCAGTTCGGCAATTTCTCCCTTAATTCTTTCTATGCGGGTGGTCAGTCCGGCTATTTCGTCCTCCAGGTCTTGCACCTCCAAAGGCAGTTCTCCTCTTAACGTCTTTATCTCGTCTATCTTAGACAACATAGTTTGCAGCTGGTACAACGTTTTCAGCTTTTGCTCCACAGTGAGTTCCTGCGGGTCTTTCTTAGTTTCTTTTACCATGTTCTGTAATTATAGGTATTTAATGGGGTTTGTGTTTATCTCCGTTTTTCTTATTGTAAGTTCCGGGCAGGCTTGGCGGATGATTTGGGCGAAGATTTCCGTGGTGTACTGTTCGCTTTCGTAGTGTCCCGTTTCGGCCAACAGCATGTTGTCGTACCCGAAGAAGTCGTGATACTTTATCTCGCCGGTGATGAAGGCATCTGCCCCCTGCTGCATGGCCAGCGGCAGGAGGAAGGCTCCCGCACCGCCGCACAAGGCTACCCGTCTCACCTCCTTCAAGGCAGGGGCGTTGTGGCGCAGGCAGCCTACGGCAAACGTCTCCTTCACCTTTCGGAGGAAGTCGTCGAGGGGCATCGGCCTGTCCAGCTCGCCGACGATGCCACAGCCCGCTTGCGCCCACGTGTTTTGCAGCGCATGTACGTCGATGGCCGGTTCCTCGTAGGGGTGCGTCCTGGCTATGGCTGCAAGGGCCTGCGGCTGCCGGTAGCGCGGCAGGACAGTCTCGACGCGCACCTCGCGTTGCGAATGCACCTGCCCGATGCTGCCGCAGTAGGGGTGCGTGCCGGGTTGGGCGCGGAAGGTTCCTGTCCCTTCGAGGTTGTAGCTGCAACAGTCGTAGTTCCCGATGCATCCGCACCCGGCCTGCCACAAGGCTTGCCTTACTTCGTCGGCCTTTTCCTCGGGGACATAAGTTGCCATCTTGAGCAGCATGTCCTTCTTCTCGTCCAATATGCGCACGTTGGTCAACCCGAGTTTTTCTGCCATCTTATGACTGACACCGCCCTGTGCGTTGTCCAGATTGGTATGCGCTGCATAGATGGCGATGTCGTGTCTTATGGCCTTATAGATGCAGCGTTCCACGTAGTTTTTGCCCGTGATGGATTTGCAACCCTTGAAGAGTAGCGGGTGATGGGCCACAATGAGGTTGCAGCCGCACGCTATGGCTTCGTCAACGACGGCTTCGGTAACGTCTATGCACAATAAAGCCCCTGTTGCTTCCGCTTCTGTCAGTCCCACTTGCAGGCCGGCATTGTCATATCCGTCTTGCAAAGGCAGAGGCGCGAACCGCTCAAGGGCACCTGTTATCTCCTTAATTTTCATTTTGCAGAGAATTTGGGGACAAAGGTACTAAAAAACTATGGATATACTCGATGAATGGGCATATTTAAGTGGCGGCAGTCGAGATTTTCTTTTCCTCCGCCCTGCTTATGCGTGGAATTCGAGGTGCGTGACGGATCCTAGCAGAAGAGTTTCCCCGATGGCGCGTAGGCGCATGGGGAGAGGTTACAGGCGGGCACAGGTCTGCCTGCGGCCTGGGGCAGGTGTGCCACGAAGGGAGCACAGGTGTGCCCGCAGGCTGGCACGCCTGTGCCTGGTTGCGCCCAATGCCGCAGGGAAAGGGGAATTGTTCTTCCCTCGCGAGGCGGTGGAGGGGAGGCCTGGAGGAGGCGTAAGGACCGGGAGCGGGAAAAACTTCTTGTCTGACATCGGCATGGGCCGGAGGGCACAGGGGGAGGGGAGGAGCGCCCCTAAAAGAAAATGGGGTGGGCCGGTGAAAAAAAAAGCGGAAACGTGTGATTTTTGCCCGTCAGCCCCGACTGATATGGCAAATTATCCTAAATCAAAACACAGTATGAAACATTTAATTCGTAGTCTATGGCTGGGAGCCTTGGTGCTTTTCTGTGGCTTTCAGTCTGCTGTTGCCCAAATGCAACAGTTGCCTCCCATCCCGGTAGACCAGAATGTCCGCATCGGGGTGCTGGATAACGGGCTGACCTATTACATCCGTCACAATGAGAAGCCCGAACACCAGGTAGAGTTCTACATCGCTCAAAAGGTAGGTTCCATTCTTGAGGAACCGCAGCAAAGGGGACTGGCTCACTTCTTGGAGCACATGGCCTTCAACGGTACCAAGAACTTCCCTGGCGACGAAACTGGGCTTGGCATTGTGGAGTGGTGCGAGTCCAAAGGAATCAAATTCGGTTACAACCTGAATGCCTATACCTCGGTGGACCGCACGGTGTACAACATCAGCAACGTCCCCAGCACAGATCCGAACGTGGTGGATTCCTGCCTACTCATCCTGCACGACTGGAGCAGTGCCATCCTGCTGGCCGACAAGGAAATCGACAAGGAGCGTGGCGTAATCCGCGAGGAATGGCGCAGCCGCAACTCGGGCATATTGCGTCTCTATACCGACGCTTTGCCCACGCTTTACGAAGGAACGAAGTACACTGACTGTATGCCGATAGGCAGCATTGACATCATCAACAACTTCCCCTATCAGGACCTGCGAGACTACTATGCCAAGTGGTATCGTCCCGACCTGCAGGGCATCGTTATTGTAGGTGACATCGACGTGGACAAGATGGAGGCCGATATCAAGCGGGTGTTTGCCGACATACCCAAGCCCGTCAATGCCGCCGAGCGTGTCTACTATCCGGTGACCGACAACAAGGAACCCCTTATATATATAGGTAAGGACAAGGAAATCTCTACGCCTATGGTGAGCGTCTACTTCAAGCACGACGCTACGCCCGATTCGGAGAAGGGCAACATGGCGTACTACCTGCAACAGTATCTGGTGTACATGGCTTCGTCCATGCTCAATACGCGCTTCATGGAGTTGCAGCAGTCGGCCAATCCTCCTTTTGTAGGTGCGGGAGGCGGTTATGGCGACTACTTCCTGTCCCAGACGAAATCGGCATTTACCATTACGGCCCAAGCCAAGCCCAACGGCATTGTGGAGGCCATGCAGTGCTTGCTGACGGAGGTGGAGCGTGCCCGCCGTTACGGTTTCCTTGCGTCGGAGTATGAGCGTGCCCGTGCCAACTATCTGCAGAGCCTTGAGTCGGCCTACATGGAGCGGGAAAAGACGCGCAACGAGAAGTATGTGAACGAGTGTGTGGAGCATTTCCTGGTGAACGAACCTATGCCGGGCATCGAGTTCGAATATACCGCCATGACGCAGATAGCTCCTACTATCCCCGTGGAGGCTATCAACCAGATAATGCAGGAACTGGTGACGGACGAGAACCAGGCCGTATTCATTGCAGCCCCCGACAAGGAAGGCGAGGTAATTCCTACCAAAGAAGAAGTGGCAGCCATGCTGAAGGGCATGAAGCAGCTCGACGTGCAGCCCTATGTGGACCAGGTGTCCGACGAACCTCTTATGAAGGAGGCTCCGAAGGGCGGCAAGATAGTTTCGGAGAAGACCGATGCCATCTATGGGACAACCGAGCTGGTTCTGTCCAATGGCGTGAAGGTGTACGTCAAGCATACCGATTTCAAGGCTGACGAAATCCGCATGAAGGGTACCAGCCTGGGTGGCACGAGCGTATTCCCGAACGAAGACAAACTGCAATTCACGCTGATGAACGGTGTGATGAACGAAGGCGGTATAGGCGACTTCAGCAACGTGGAGCTCACCAAGATGCTTGCCGGAAAGAAGGTTTCTCTGTCTACTGCCGTTGGTTCGACGACTGAGAACGTGAACGGTAGCTGCTCGCCTAAGGACCTGGAGACGCTGCTCCAACTCACTTACCTGTCCTTCACGGCTCCGCGCAAGGACGAACAGGCTTTCGAGTCCTACAAGTCTCGCATGAAGGCTCAGTTGGAGAGTGCAGAAGCTAACCCGATGTCGTCTGTCAGCGACACAATAGGCAAGATGATGTACGGCGATCATCCGCGTTACCTCAGCCTGAAGGCCGACATGATAGACCAGCTGGACTATGACCGCATCATTGAGATGTATAAGGACCGCTTCGGCGATGCTTCGGACTTTACGTTCTACTTCGTGGGCAACATCGACCTGGCTACGGCCAAGCCTCTGATTGAAGCCTATCTGGGCTCGCTGCCTGCTGCCGGACGCAAGGAGTCCTTCAAGAACAACCACATGGACATAGCCAAGGGCATTCTGAGCAAGACTTACGCCAAGGAGCAGCAGACGCCTATGGCTACGGTTATCATGCTCTACACGGGCAAGTGCAAGTATTCGCTGAAAGACAACCTTCTGATGAGTTTCCTGACACAGGCCCTCAACATGGTCTATACGGAAGAAATACGCGAGAAGGAAGGCGGAACGTATGGCGTTCAGAGCATGGGCCAGCTGGATAAATACCCGCGCGAAGAGGCTGCTCTGCAAATCTTCTACCAGACCGACCCGTCCAAGGTTGAGCACCTGAACTCGGTTATCGACCGCGAAATGAAGAAGATGGCCAAGGAAGGTCCCTCTGAGGAGCAGATGAGCAAGATAAAGGAGTTCATGCAGAAGCAGCATAAGGACAACCTGAAGGAAAATTCCTATTGGATGAACTGTCTTGACGAGTACTTCTACACAGGCGTGGACAACACGGCTGGCTACGAAGCCCTTATCGACGGACTGACAGCCAAGGACGTACAGAAGTTTGTCAATAGCCTCATAAAGCAAGGCAACAAGATTACTGTCGTGATGACTGTTCCGCAAGAGAATAAATAATCGTTTCTATAAGTCCCCTTCCTCCTCCATTTCTATGGACGGGAAGGGGGCTTTTCGTATCTTTTTTATAAACAGCTTTTACTAAACAATCTGTACGTGGCAGACATGAATCTTTTTCTGGAGTTGCGCCGTCTGGGCAAGCTGGCCAAGGAACGCCACCCGATGTACGAACGGGGTCGCTATGCTAAGATGTGGATAGGCCTTGCAGCGGCCTTCTGGATAGGTTACTTGGTATTCATCGGGATAATGTTTGCCTTTGCCTTCGACGGAGGTTCGCGTGAGCCTTATCACATACTGAACGGGGGGCTTGTCTTTATCTCTGCACTGGACTTTATCCTGCGTTTTAGCTTCCAGCGGACACCCACGCAGGAGATGAAGCCTTACCTGCTGCTGCCTATCAGGCGCAAACGGCTGATCGACTTTCTGCTTGTCCGTTCGGGGCTGAGCGGTTTCAACTTCGTGTGGCTTTTTTTGTTTGTGCCCTTTGCCATCCTGACGGTGACCCGGTTCTATGGGGCTGGCGGGGTGTTGGCTTATTGCGTCGGTATCTGGCTGCTGACGCTTGTCAACAACTATTGGTACCTTTTGTGCCGTACGCTCATGGGGGAGCGCATTTGGTGGGTGCTGCTTCCTGTACTGGTTTATGGCGGAGTCGCCGCCGCGTTGTTCTTGCCCGATGACAGTCCGCTGTTTGAACTTTCGGCTGGTCTGGGCGACGAACTGATGAAGGGTAGCCCCCTGGCTTTTGCCGGTGTGCTGCTGGTCATTGCTCTGATGTGGCTTCTTGACAGGCGGGTTATCTGGCATTTGATGTATAACGAGATGAACAAGACGGAGGACTCGACCGTGCGTGTCAAGACCCTCTCCGAATATAAGTTCCTCGACCGCTACGGCGATGTCGGGGAGTATGTGCGCCTGGAGCTGAAACTGATGCTGCGCAACAAGATGTGCCGTAAGGCTTTGTTTTCCATTGCCTGTGTGGTCGTGATGTTCAGTGCCATCATAGCCTTCACAGATATCTATGGGGAGGCCGGAAACAACTTTTGGATACTCTACAACTATGGCATCTGTGGCCTGCTCTTTCTCAACACCCTGATGAGCTACGAGGGCAACTACATGGACGGCCTGATGAGCCGTCGCGAGTCCATCTATTCGCTGCTCTGCGCCAAATACCGCCTTTATGCCGTGGCCCTGGTCGTGCCCTTCCTGCTGTTGTTGCCTGCCGTGATACGGGGGAACATCGGGTTGCTGCAGAGCCTGTCGTGGCTGCTGTTCACAGCGGGGCCTATGTACTTCTGCTTCTTCCAGATAGCTGTCTACAACAACAGGACAATACCGCTGAATGCCAAGATGACAGGGCGGCAGGACGTGGGGACTTCCTTGCAGAACCTGATGGGGGTGGCCGTCTTTGTCCTGCCCTTTGCCGTCTACCTGCCCTTGTATGCCTGGCTGGGCGACACGGCGGCCCGGTGGGTGCTGGTGGCGTTGGGGCTGGGCTTTATCCTGACATCGAAGCTGTGGATACGGAACGTCTACCGGCGTTTCATGCAGCGGCGGTATAAGAATATGGAAGGCTTCAGGGACAGCCGTCAGCGATGATACTACACAATGTAAGAACGAAACGTAAATGTACAACTCATGATAGAAATCGAACAGTTAAAAAAGTACTACGGCTCGAACAAAGCCATCGACATAGAGCACTATAGTATCGGCACGGGCGACATGCTTGGGCTGGTAGGCAACAACGGTGCGGGAAAGACTACGCTCTTCCGGCTCATCCTGGATCTGGTGAAGGCAGACGCAGGCCGTGTCACCATCGGCGGCATCGACGTGAGCCGTAGCGAAGAGTGGAAGGACATGACGGGTGCTTACCTCGACGACGGCTTCCTCATAGATTATCTTACGCCCGAGGAGTTCTTTTACTTCGTCGGGCGCATGTACGGTTTGTCCAAGGAGGAGGTAGACGGGCGCTTGCGCCCCTTTGAGCGTTTTATGAACGGCGAATTACTGGGGCAGAAGAAGTTCATACGAAACTACTCGATGGGCAACAAACAAAAGATCGGCATCATCAGTGCCATGCTGCACCATCCGCAGTTGCTCATTCTGGATGAGCCGTTCAATTTCCTCGACCCCTCGTCGCAGGCCGCTATCAAGCATCTGCTGAAGGCGTATGGCGAAGAGCACAATGCCACCATCCTCATTTCGAGTCATAACCTGAACCATACGGTAGACATCTGCCCTCGCATCGCTTTGCTGGAGCACGGCATCATCCTGCGCGACATCGACAATCGGGGTAACTCGGCAGAGGAAGAACTGGAGGACTACTTTGAACTGAAGGCTGAGGCCATCGACAGTCCCGAGGCTACTGCCCCGGAACCGGACGCAGGCCCTGCCGACGAAGGAGGGCGGCAGGCATGAACGCCGTCGCGCTGCCATTTTCCCGCTGCGGCGCGGCGTGGCGGACGGGCGAGGGCATCTGCCTTCTCCTGCTGTCGCTGTTGCTGCTGGCGGGGTGTCGTTCGGCAGCTCCCAACTTGGACTACAGGGCCTTGGTGCGTGCCTCGTCGCGTCTGGGGGTCGAGATAGAAGCTTCCGACAACCACCGCCTTTATCTCGAAGCGGCTTCGTGGCTCGGTACGCCTTACCGGGCGGGAGGCATTAGCAAGCGGGGAACAGACTGTTCCGGACTGTCCATGCAGCTATACCGCACGGTCTACGGTCTGTCCCTGCCGCACAACACGGCCTTGCAGCTGAAGGCTTGCCGTCGGGTCAGGCGGCACAAGTTGCGCGAGGGCGACCTTGTTTTCTTCAAAAGTCCCTCCTCGGGCAGGCGGGTCGCCCACGTCGGGGTTTATCTGAAAGGTGGCAAGTTTATCCATGCTTCCTCCAGTCGTGGTGTCATGGTTAGCAGTCTGCGCGAGGCGTATTATAAGCGGTATTGGTTGCGGGGCGGGAGGCCAAGATAAGGCAACCTCCCCGCAAGCCCTCCTCGGTTCGGAAGGATGGCATTTCCGGCAAGCGTACCCCTTTTCCCCCCCGGTGTAACTGCGCCATACTCACCACTCCTTTGTCCCGTATTCTATTGTTCCTCAATGCTTTCGTGGTTAGTCTCCCTCCCATCGGAACATAGAGAAGGCACAGAAACAGTTCTTTTAACCCAAATCGGTCATTAGAGTCCAAAACGAAATCGCTTGGAAAGCCGTAGAAAGACTGTCTGAAGAAAGACTGTCAAGCACACGGCAAGGCGGTCTAATGACCGATTTGGGTTTAACATTCGTTCACCGGAGGTGCCCGCAATTATGCTTGGAGGATGTAGGAAGTGCTCGGGCTTAGGGGCGGGGGACTATAAGGGCGGGGTTTGTAAGTAGTGCAGGTAGCTGGCCGTAGTGTTCCGATACTGGTAGATGGGTGAGGGAACGGGATGGCCGTTTACGTCGCGCATCTCGATGAACTTCAGGGCATCGTTGCTTCTGAGGCTTCCGGGGACCAGTTGCGTGTAGTGGAATTCGTGTCCGCGTACTTCGCTGCCGTTTCGCGGATAGGCTATGCGGTATCCGATGGACAGGCGGCGGTGCTGGGGCTGGTCGGAGATGGTGAACGGCAGGACACCGGCCAGGGGGTAAAGCCTTGGACTGCTGTCGGCAGGGAGAGCTGTCAGCAGTCCTTGCGAGAGATAAATCATACCACCGCACTCGGCAAGGGTCTGGCCACCGTCTTCGACGTATTGGCGCACGGACCTGAGGGTGTGCTGGGCGCGGGTCAGTGTCTCGATGTGTTTCTCGGGGTAGCCTCCAGGCAGGTAGAGGTAGTCGGTGTCGGCAGGTAGTTCACGGTCTTGCCGGGGGTCGATGTAGGTGACACGCCCTTTGAGCTCCAGCTCCTCCAATCGCTCGGCATAGAGGAAGGAGAAGGCTTCTTCGTCGCGGAAGACAGTGATGTTCAGTCGCCGTTCCATCGGCTTTGGCTGTTGCCTGGCGGGGGCTTGGGGGCGTGGCCGCCGGGTCCTGTCCAGCAGGCGTTGCCAGTCTATGTGCTGTTCCACAAGGCTGGCCAACAGCTGCGGGCCTTCTGTGGCGTGTATCTGGCTGAAGTCCAGTCCGAGGTAGCGTGACTCCTGCTTCAAGGCATCCAGCCGTGGGAGGCATCCCAGGCATTCGAGTCCGGCCACCCGGCAGGCATCGCGCAACATCTGCTCGTGTCGTCCGCGTCCGGTCTGGTTGAAGATGACTCCGGCTATGTCCAGTCGCTCGTCGAAGCGGGCCAGTCCGGTCAGCAGTGCTGCCGTCGAGTAGGCTGCCGAGCGGGCATTGACGACCAGGACGACCGGGAGGTGCAGCAGCCGTGCCACGTGGGCAGAGGAGCCAAGGTCGCGCCAATATCCGTCGAACAGTCCCATCATGCCTTCGGCTATGCAGGCATCTTTTCCTTGTGCGTGTCGGGCGTAGAGTTGTCGCACGTGGTCGTCTCCGGACAGGAATGTGTCAAGGTTGACGGAGGGCTGGCCGCATATCTGGTGGTGGAACATCGTGTCAATGTAGTCCGGTCCGCATTTGTAGGGCTGTGTCTTGTAGCCCTTTTCCCGAAGGAGAGCCATCAAGCCACGGCTAATGGTGGTCTTGCCGCTGCCCGAAGAGGGAGCAGCAATGAGGAGTTGTGGGATGGGGGTGCTCATCTCTGTGGTCTTTCGTTTGTGTGGAGGTGCAAAGATAGTGTAAAAGCCCGACACGGACAGTTGTGCGGCGGGGCTTTCATAGTACGGAGTGCAGGTATTGTTTTATGGCAGTCGTTTCGTCGGGGTGGAACCATCGAATGTCGGGGTCGCGCTTGAACCACGTCATTTGCTTGCGCGAGTAGATGCGGCTGTTCTGCTTTATCTTTTCGACGGCGAAGTCCAGCGTCCACTCTCCGTCAAGATACTTGAACAGTTCTTTGTAACCTACGGTATTGAGCGAGTTGCTTTGCCGATAGGGATACACCTGCTGGGCTTCTGTCAGCAGGCCATCGGTCATCATCTGGTCCACGCGGCGGTTGATGCGTTCGTATAGTTCCTCTCGGTCGCGCTTCAGTCCTATCTTGACGATGTCGAAGGGGCGTTGCTTCTTGGTCTGTGTTCGGAAGGAGGTGTAGGTCCGCCCCGTCATGTAGCAGATTTCCAAGGCGTGAACAATCCGTTTGGCGTTCTTCAGGTCGGCTATGCGGTAGTACTCGGGGTCGAGCAGGCGCAATTCGCTGCACAGTTGTTCCAGCCCTTCGGTCTCGTATCGGTGGCGCATGAGCTGGCGAGTCTCGGTATCGACTGTCGGGATGTCGTCGATGCCGCTGCACACAGCATCGATGTACATCATGGAACCGCCTGTGAGCAAGATGGTGTGGTGGGAGGAAAACAAAGAGTCGAGCAACTGCATGACTTCTGCTTCGTATTGGGCGGCACTGTAGTAGTCGGTTAGTGACAGGGTTCCTACGAAATAGTGTTTTACGCGGGACAACTGACTGGTGGTAGGGGCGGCGGTGCCAATCTTGAGGTCGGCATACAGTTGGCGCGAGTCTGCCGATATGATGCAGGTATTCAGCTCCTCGGCCAGGCTTAGGCTCAGTTCGGTCTTTCCCACTCCGGTGGGTCCTACGAGTACGATGAGTGTGGGCATGGAGATGTAGGTGTGCGTTGTCTTTAGTCTTTTGTGGGGCGTGCCAGATATAGAAATGCCTGTGCCCCCTTCTTTGTGTGTGGAGCACAGGCTTCCTTGGTTATGTGCGTGTTGAGGAGGTCTTCGCTGGGCTTAATAGCGGTCCTCGTCGTAGGGGTTTCCACCGCTGCCCGTATCGAAGCCCTCAAAGCCGTCGCGGTCGAAGTCGTCCAAATTGTAGTCCTGGTCTCCGTAGAAGTTCTCGTCCAGGTCGAGCGAAGAAGCGTTGGCTTTTGTCTCGAACTCGTTGAAGTCCATCGTCTGTTTGGGCGCCTCTCCTTGCTTTTTTGTGCACTTTGCTCCCTTCATGTGCTTGCCGGTGATGATTTCGGTAAGTTCGATGAAGAAACAACGCTCGGTCATGTAGTCGAAAACGTAGACGAGTTTCTGCTTCTCGTCTTCTACCAGTTCGTCGATACGCGTGTCTTTCATCACCCAGTTGTCCATTTCGGGATTGTCGTCCATTTCCTCAAGGGTGACTTCTTTCTCGCGCTCCCAGTCCTCGTCGCAGATGAAGAAGGAGGTCATCTGGTCGTCGCTGTATCCGGCTGCTTTCAGGATGGCTTCGTGGAAGTCGTAGAATGTAGCCTCGGGGTCTATTTGTATTTCCCGTACGAAGTCGTCCACCTCGTCCGAGATGATTGTAAATCGGTATATCATAGTGTGTCTGTCGTTGTTTTTCGTTCTATGTTGTTACTTCCCGGGGATGATGCCTCGGGCTGACTCTTTTATGAAGTTCACGATGTATTGTATCTCCTTGGTTTGTTCCATCTCGGTCTCAATCTTCTGCAAGGCCTCCGTTGTGTTCAGTCCGCTTTGGTAGATGAGGCGGTAGGCGTTGTGTATCTGCTCGATGGTTTCGTTGGAGAAATTGCGTCGGCGCAGCCCCACGATGTTGATGCCCGCGTAGCAGATGGGGTCGCGTCCGGCGATGATGTAGGGCGGGATGTCCTTGCTGAAGCGGCAGCCGCCTTGCACCATGCCGTATCCGGCCACCCGGCAGAACTGGTGCATCAGGACGTTGGCACTGATGATGGAGCAGTCGTCTATCACGACTTCTCCGGCCAACTTTGTCCCGTTGCCTATGATGCAACCGTTGCCTATGGTGGCATCGTGGGCAATGTGTACGCTCTCCATCAGCAGGTTGTTGTTCCCCACGCGGGTTCTGCCCTTGGCTGCCGTGCCACGGTTGATGGTTACGTTCTCGCGTATGAGGTTGTTGTCGCCTACTTCGGCCGTGGTCTCTTCGCCTTTGAACTTCAGGTCCTGGGGGACGGCACCGATGACGGCTCCCGGGAAGATGGTGTTGCCGCTGCCGATGCGTGCGCCGTAGAGGATGTTGACGTTGGGCATAATCTTGTTGTTGTCGCCAATCACTACGTTCTTGTCGATGAACACGAAGGGGCCAATCTCCACGTTGTTGCCTATCCGGGCTTCGGGATGGATGTATGCTAAGGGACTAATCATATTTGAATGAAGAATTAGGAATGAAAAATGAAGAAGCGTCGTCTTTCCGGTCCCCCCGCTTGCTCGTCAGTTCCTCACTTTTCATTCGTCATTATTATAATTTACTTGTTCTTTACTATTTGTGCCATGAATTCGGCTTCGCATACCACCTTTTCGCCTACAAACACATAGCCTTTCATTGTCGATATGCCACGACGTATGGGAGCCATCAACTCGACCCGGAAGATGAGGGTGTCTCCCGGGACTACTTTCTGGCGGAATTTCACGCCGTCTATCTTCAGGAAGTAGGTGGAGTAGCGTTCGGGCTCGTCCACGGAGTTGAGTACCAGCAGTCCGCCCGTCTGAGCCATAGCCTCTACCTGCAACACCCCCGGCATGACGGGCTCTTGCGGGAAGTGGCCTTGGAAGAACGGTTCGTTGCCGGTGACGTTCTTCACGCCTACTATGTAGTTGGCGCCCATCTCAATCACCTTGTCGACCAGCTGGAAGGGGTAACGGTGGGGCAGGAGTTCGCGGATGCGGTTGACATCCATCAGCGGCGGGCGGTTGCAGTCGTATATGGGGGCTTGTACTTCGTGCAGGCGGATTTCCTTGCGCATCTGACGGGCAAACCGATTGTTGATGGTGTGTCCCGGGCGGGTAGCGATGATGCGTCCCTTGATAGGTTTCCCGATGAGGGCCAAGTCGCCGATGATGTCGAGCAGCTTGTGGCGGGCACATTCGTTGGGCCAGACAAGTGGCTTGTGCATGATGTAGCCCAGACGGGCGGCATCCATGTGGGGGACACCCATCACGTCGGCCAGCTTGTCGAAGTTTTCTTGCGACATCTGGCGTTCGTAGATGACGATGGCATTGTCCAGGTCGCCGCCCCGGATAAGCCCGGCGTGCAGTAGCGGTTCGATTTCGCGGACGAAGACAAACGTGCGGCTGGCGGCTATTTCGTTTTTAAAGTCGGCCATGTTCTCCAGCGTGGCAAACTGGTTGGGCAGTATGTTCGACTCGTAGGAGATGAGGACATTGAGGCTGAAGTTCTCGTCGGGCAGGACGATGATGGACGAGCCTGACTGCTCGTCGCGCACCTCGATTTTGGATTTGATGATGTAGAAATCCTTTACGGCACTCTGTTCCACCGTTCCTACGCGTTCTATCTCGTTGACGTAGGGAAGTGCGCTACCGTCCAATATGGGAAATTCCGGTCCATCCACTTCGATGAGGCAGTTGTCGATGCCCAGGGCATAGAGGGCGGCCATGCCGTGCTCCACGGTGCTTACCTTCACGCCCTGCTTCGACAGCACGGTGCCTCGTGTGGTTTCCGTCACGTTGTCGGCCACGGCATCTATCGTGGGGCGGCCTTCCAGGTCGGTGCGTTGTATCTTGTATCCGTGGTTGTCCGGCGCTGGGCGGAACGTGACGGTCAGCTCCAGTCCCGTGTGAAGCCCCTTGCCGCTTAGCGAGAAACTGTCCTTTAGTGTCTTTTGTTTCAGCATGGGTCGTTTGTTTGCTTTTGGGTGAGTTGTTGTTTCAGTTCGTTCAGTTCCTTGCGCAGGGCGTTCAGTTCAAAGTACATGTCGGGCAGTTTGCGGAAGATGGCCTGCGACTTGAAGTAGGGCTTTTCCTCCATCGGCGGGGTGCCTATGAGTCGCTGCCCCCCCTTCACGCTGCTTGGCACGCCCGACTGGGCGCCGAACGACACGCGGTCGCCTATCTGTATGTGTCCCGCTATGCCCACTTGCCCGCCAAACATGCACCATTCGCCCACCTTGGTCGAGCCGGCCACGCCTACCTGGGCGGCCATTACGGTGTGCGAGCCTATCTCGTCGTTGTGGGCTATCTGCACGAGGTTGTCCAGTTTCACGCCCCGGTGCACCACCGTGGCCCCCATTGTGGCGCGGTCTATGCACGTATTGGCACCCACCTCCACGTCGTCTTCCAGGATGGCGATGCCTATCTGCGGTATCTTGTCGTAGCCATCGGCTGTGGGGGCGAAGCCGAAGCCGTCGGCTCCGACGACGCTGCCCGAGTGCAGCGTGCAGCGGTTGCCCACGCGGCAGTCGTGATAGATGGCGGCTCCCGAGTAGAGCACACACTCGTCGCCCACTACGGCGTGGCTGCCCACGTAGCAATGAGGATAGACCTGCGTGCGGTCGCCTATGCGCGCTCCCTCGTCGATTACGGCGAAGGGGCCAATGTAGGCCTCGCGGCCTATCTGTGCCGTGGCGGCCACCGAGGCCAGGGGGCTGATGCCCTGCCGCCGGGGCTTGCTCTGCTCGTAGAGGCTGAGCAGGCGGGCCAGGCTGTCGTAGGCGTTGTCCACCTTGATGAGGGTGGCCTTCACTTCTTGCTCGGGGGTGAAGTCGCGGTTCACCAGCACGATGCTCGATTGTGTATTATATATATAAGGTGTATATTTCGGATTGGCCAGAAAGGAGAGTGCTCCCGGCGTGCCTTCTTCTATCTTGGCAAAGGTGTGCACGGTGGCGTTCTCGTCGCCGACGATTTCTCCGCCAGTGAATGCAGCTATTTGTTTGGCTGAAAATTCCATGTCTTGTTTTGTTAGATGGTTTTTCAATCCGCAAAGAACGGATTTTTTTTCCATATATCCTTGTTTTGGCTTGTCTTTTTGACACTGTGGGGGCTTTTTGTTGCCCGTGTGCATGGCCTGGGGCTGACTTATTGCTCTGTGCGCCAGTAGCAGAGGTAGTGTTTCTTCACCTTTTTGGACAGCAGGGCGATGTTCAGCATGTCCGATGCTTCGGCGATGTTCTTGGTCGTGCCGTCTGCATAGAGAATGTCGATGCTGTCGTCCGAGGGGTTGTACATGTCGCGCTCGGTGTCGGCGGTGCAGACAAAGTAGCGGGCCTCTTTTTCGCCGATGCCCAGCTGCGAGGCTATGTGTTGCCGCAGGGCCTGCTTGCGTTCTTCGCCAAAGGGGACGGGGGCTATCTCGACCTTCAGCAGGCGGCGGTCCACCATGCCCGCGCTCAGCGTGGAGAGTACCTTGTCCGGGTGTCCGGCCCACACCTTGAGGCTGCTCCATACGTCGTTGTCGTCCAGCCGCACGAAGTGCTCCAGGCAGCGCGGGTCGGAGCGGAAGGCGGCGGCATCAGTGTCGTGCTCCAGGAAGAAGCGCAGCGACGGCGGGGCAAACAGCCGTTCGCCCCCGGCGGCCAGCTCCTTGGCACGCAGCAGGGTGCTGACGAGCAGCTGCTCGTAGGCCACCGACGTCTTGTGCAGATACACCTGCCAGTACATCAGGCGGCGGGCCGTCAGGAAGTTCTCTATGGAGTATATGCCCTTGGCCTCGACCACCAGCCGGTCGTCCAGCACGTCGAGCATCTTGATGATGCGGGCCGAGCCGATGTTGCCCTCCGTCACGCCCGTGTAGAAGCTGTCGCGCCGCAGGTAGTCCAGGCGGTCCATGTCGAGCTGCCCGCTCACCAGCTGGTGCAGGAAGCGTTTGGGATACTCGTCCCTGAAGATGCGTATGGCCAGCGACAGCCGTCCGCCCAGCTCGCGGTTGATGCGCTCCATGAGCATCAGCGAGATGTCCTCGTGGGGCATTCCGCGCACCAGCGTGTCCTCCAGCACGTGCGAGAAGGGGCCGTGCCCGATGTCGTGCAGCAGGATGGCCGCCTCGACGGCCTCGGCCTCGCTGTCGAAGATGAAGTTGCCCTTCTCCTGTAGCTGGCGGATGGCCTCGCTCATGAGGTGGAACGCCCCCAGCGAGTGCTGGAAGCGCGTGTGCTGCGCCCCGGGGTAGACCACGGACGACAGGCCCAGCTGCTTGATGCGCGTCAGACGTTGCAGCAGCGGGTGGCACAGCAGGTCGTAGATGAGCCCGCGCGGTATCTTGATGAACCCGAATACGGGGTCGTTGATTATCTTGTTGCCGATGGACATGTGTGTGCTTGCTAACTTGTTGATTTGTAGTGTGTATGGACTGCACGGTACCTGCATTGCCTTTGCAGTAGTGCTGCACGGCCTTTGCAGTTCCGCTGCACTGCCTTTGCAGCACTACTGCGTGGCTTTAGCAGCACTGCTGCAAGGGCCGCGCAGTAGCCGTGCAGTCCAATGTTCCTGATTACCAGTTGTATCCCTCCTCGTAGCTGTCAAACTTCGGTGGAAAGCTCAGGCCCGCCCGCTTGAATACTGCGGCCACGGCCTGCTGCTCTTCGGGAGTGATGAGCCGTTTCCCTCCCCGGCAGTAGTAGAAATACCGCTCGCTGCTGAAGCAGAGCACCACTTGGCGGCGCACACTGAGGGCGAGCCGACGGGGTACGTCGTCGAACAGGTGGCTCATGCCCCGGGCCAGGCGCACGGGGGTGCTGTTGCGGTAGTGGGGGCATGGGCTGGGCGGGCTGATGGCCAGGGCAGGGCTGAGCGAGCGGACGAACGTCCACCCCTTTTCCCGCCCGGCGGCCAGCGTGCGCCAGGCGTGGGCGCGCAGGCACGTGGCGGCACGGGGGCAGGCTGCGTCGGTGGCCGGGCACAGCACGTAGTCCTTAGGCATGTCTTTCAGTGGTTCCATCTTTGTGTGCTTTGTTCGTTTGGTCGTGGGTGGAGTGAGGGGTTAGAAGATGGTTTTCAGCTGTTCGGCCATCTGCTGCTGCACCTGGCGTGCGGCCTGGCGTGCGGCGTCGGCAAAGGCGTGGTCGTGGGCGGCATAGATGATGGCACGGCTGGAGTTGACGATGAGTCCGCACTCCTTCGTCATGCCATATCGGCACACCTCTTCCAGCGAGCCGCCTTGCGCTCCCACGCCGGGCACGAGCAGGAAGTGGTTGGGAGCGATGCGGCGTATGTCCTCGAACATGCGTCCCTGCGTGGCTCCGACGACGTACATCATGCGGTCGTCGCCCGCCCACTGCTGGCTGCGGCGCAGCACCTTCTCGAAGAGGCGTTCGCCGTCCCGGTCCTCGGTCAGCTGGAAGTCGTGCGAGCCTTTGTTGCTGGTCAGTGCCAGCAGCACCACCCACTTGTCCTCGTAGCCCAGGAAGGGCGTCACGCTGTCTTCGCCCATGTAGGGGGCCACGGTGACGGCATCGGCCCGCAGGTCCTCGAAGAGGGCGTGTGCGTACATGGCCGAGGTGTTGCCTATGTCGCCGCGCTTGGCATCGGCGATGACGAGCTGGTCGGGGTACTGCTCGCGGATGTAGCGCACGGTCTTCTCCAGTGCCTGCCATCCCTTCACGCCCAGGCTTTCGTAGAAGGCCAGGTTGGGCTTGTAGGCCACGCAGAGGTCGGCGGTGGCATCGATGATGGCGCGGTTGAAGGCGAAGATGGGTTCGTGGCTGTCCAGCAGATGATCTGGGATTTTCTTGATGTCGGTGTCCAGACCCACGCAGAGGAAGCTCTGCTTGCGGCGGATGTTGTCGATGAGTTGTTGCTTGTTCATGTCTTCTTCATTTATGAGTTTTATGTTGATGAAATAGGTTTGTCCAATGTAGGCTGCGTGCCTCTATTCCGGGCGTTGCCGGGTGATAGGTTCCGTGTTGTGGAAGAGCAGGCCTTTTATCTTCAGGCAAGGGCGTGTTTCGGGCGTACCGTCATTCGCCTCGCTTATCTGGTGCGTGGAGTGGAAGTAGGTCAGCACGAAGAGGTTGCCGCCTTGCGTGCGCAGCACGGGTGGGGCAGGTGCTTGCCGCTGGTCGTGGTTGCGCAGGGTGTCGGTAGGGATATGTAATGTGTCTGGTGCGATGCGTTCGCCGTGTAGCGGGATGCTGTAGAACAGGCCGTCTTCTTGGCCGCTGCCGCTGAGGCGGGTGCAGTAGCGGTAGCCGGGGGGCACGGGCAGGGTGTAGTTGTCGGCATCGTAGTAGAAGTCCGGCTCTTCCACAACCACGGTGTCGGTCGGCCCTTCCGGGGCGTAGGAATGGAACGGCGTGTCTTCGGCTACTAAGTCCTGCACGCTTTCTGTGCCAAACCAGTCGCGCAGATAGAGGCATTTGCCATTGAGGCGGGCGGCCTCTTTCTGTGGCAGGGAGAACAGACAGGCTTCGTAGGCCGTCGTTGTGAGGGGTATGGATTGTCCGCTTCGCACGAAGGTCTCGCGTACTTCATCCCGTAGGGCACTCCGCGTGATGCTGGCGTAATTGACAGGCAGCACCGAGGTAAGCAGAAAGACCAGCGAGAACGAGATGGGTATCCAGCTCAGCCGCTGTGCCCGCCCTATGACGAGCCCGATGCAGACGAAGTAGAACCACAGGTTGAGCGTGGCGAGGTAGAGACGGTTGATGGTGATGCCGTAGTCCAGAAAGCGTCGGCCGATGCCCACGCTCATCAGTACCAGCAAGGGTAAGGTGAGCAGAGGAAGCCAACGGGCGATGCGTTCGTCCGTTGGTCGTCTTTCCTTGATGCGCGAGGGGTACAGTCCCAGTTCGATGGCGATGATGCCTGCCATCAATGCCACGACCAGCCACGATACCCATCCGTCGGGCAACTGCCAGCGGGCGATGATGGTGGCGGCATAGACGTAGAGCACTCCCAGATAAAGCCCCGCCAAAGGCAGGAACAGGTAGCGGATGGCGCCTTGCAGGAAGGCTGTGGGCTGTGGTTGCCGGTCGTGCTTGGCTTCGCTTTCGGGCAAGAGACCCAGGAACATCAGCAGGGGCAGCAACTCGCTGCATATTACTAACATGTATAGGTAGCATTTGTAGCCGACCTCCGCCCCGAAGAGCTGGTGCAGCGAGAAGGCCAGCAGGCACAGTCCCCCGCTCATCACGGCGCCCACAATCAGCGTCAGTGCCAGTGTGCCGACGGCTGTCTGCGCGAAGTTCCACGCCGGGATGTCGTCCCGCTCGCGGAAGAAGGAGAGGAAGAATAGCGACAGGCCGATGGCAAGGAGAGCGGCGGCGTGGGCAATGCAGATGTCCAATGCTTGCGGCCCCGTGGTGTAGTGGTAGAGAAAGAATGCATCGGCGGCCAGCAGCATTTGTGCCGCTGTTTGCACGCCGATTTTCGTCTCCCGCCTTTGGACCTCTTCCGCCCACAGGTGTAGCGATAGCGACAACATCGTGCCTACGGATAGGTAGTAGAAGAGGACGACAGCGAGCCGGTCTTCTATCTTCCGGTCGGAGGAATCGATGAGCCACATCTGGTAGGCAGCCAGTGCCAAGGCAAAGGCCAGTGTCACGGGGAAGCGGCTGACGCAGCGTCGGAAGGCCGTGCCCACGGTGCGGAAGAGTCGGTTCAGAGGGAACATAATTAATATGTGTCAGGGCTTTACAGTTCGCTCTCCTTCAGCCGCTCGGCGTTCTCGGCCACGATGAGGTGGTCGATGCAGTCCTGTATGTCGCCATCCATGAAGGCGGAGAGGTTGTAGATGGTGTAGTTGATGCGGTGGTCGGTGACGCGGCCCTGCGGGTAGTTGTAGGTGCGGATTTTGGCCGAGCGGTCGCCGGTGGAGACCATCGTCTTGCGCTTGGAGGCGATGTCGTCGATGTACTTCTGGTGCTCCTTGTCGTAGATGAAGGTGCGCAGGCGGCTGAGGGCGCGCTCCTTGTTCTTGGGCTGGTCGCGCGTTTCGGTACACTCGATGAGGATTTCCTCTACCACGCCCGTGTTGGGGTTCTTCCAGTTGTAGCGCAGGCGCACGCCGCTCTCCACCTTGTTGACGTTCTGTCCGCCCGCGCCGCCGCTGCGGAAGGTGTCCCACTTGATTTCGCCCTCGTTAATCTCCACGTCGAAGGGTTCGGCCTCGGGCAGCACGGCTACGGAGGCTGCCGAGGTGTGTACGCGGCCTTGCGTCTCGGTGGCCGGGACACGCTGCACGCGGTGCACGCCGCTCTCGTACTTCAGCGTGCCGTACACGCCCTCGCCCGTCACCGAGCAGATGATTTCCTTGAAGCCGCCCACGGCACCTTCGTTGGCACTGGAGACTTCCAGCCGCCAGCCCTTGCGCTCGCAGTACTTGGAGTACATGCGGAAGAGGTCTCCGGCAAACAGGGCTGCCTCGTCGCCGCCCGTGCCGCCGCGTATCTCGAGGATGGCGTTGCGGCTGTCCTGCGGGTCGGCGGGGATGAGCAGCAGCTTGATTTCTTCCTCCAGCCGGGGGAGCCGTGCTTCGCATTTGTCCAGTTCCTCGCGGGCCATGTCGCGCATCTCGGGGTCGGCCTCGTTGGCTATGATGTCCTTGGCCTCTTCGATGCCGCCGAGCGCCTGCATGTATTCCTTGCGGGCTTTCATCAGGTCGCTCAGTTCCTTGTATTCTTTAGTTAGTTTGACGTAGCGTCGCTGGTCGGCTATGACAGCCGGGTCGGTTATCAGGGTCGATACTTCTTCGAAGCGGGCCACGAGGCCGTCGAGCTTGTCAAGTAGGGTGTTGGTTTCTGCCATATTTCTTGTTGGTTGTTATAATTCTGTCCTCAGTCGCGTTGTGTGCATTGCTTATTGGTTCTTATGTGCTTTGTTTTAAGAGGTTCTCCATCATCCATCCTAATCCTAAGGCGATGGCCAGGAGTATCGCTGCGGCCAAGGCCCATTGCTTCCCGCTCCATCGTACAGTCTCGCCGAGGCAGGTATTGCCAATGTAGCCGCAAGCCAAAGGCGTGAGGAAAATGGCAGGTTGAACAGGTAATGGCTGCCCGTGTGGCGGTGTCCTGCCAGTAAGGCTGCTTCCGCTGCCAGATAAATGGCCGTGAGGACGATGCCTGTACGTATGTGCATTGTCCGGGCCGTCGCCTTTTGTCCTTTCTGTTTACTTTTCTTCATCTTCTTTATCGTCTTTCCTCCACCCGCGTGGCTGCATCAGGTCGCGGAACAGCAGGTAGGCCGCTATGGTCCAGAAGCCCACAGTCAGCCCACGGACGTAGGGAGGGGTCTGGAGGTATTCGTTCAGGCAGTTGGCCGCTATCATGGTGACGAACCAGATGATAGCGGTGATGATGTATTTGCGTTTCTTGCTTTTCTTCATACTGCGTTCAGTTTTCTTTGTTTTTCTTGAATAGCCGCCACGACTTCCACAGCAGGTAGCAGGCCCATAGCACCCAGAACACCAGCAACTCGATGCGCCACGCCGTCTCGCCTTTCAGCGGGGAGTCTTCGGGGGCACGCAGGACTTCCATGAGTTTGTTGGCACTGTCGTAGATGAGGTACAAGACGAACACGAAGACGGCGGCCAGTACGATGTAGAGTACCGTCATTCCGATGCTTACGGCTCGTTTGGTCGTAGCCTGTTCCTTCTTGACGAACGAGTTCCTGGCCGCATTCCGTTCTTTCTCCCAAAGCCGTTCGTCGCGTCCTTCTTTCAGGTTGTGTCTTTGTTGTGTTGCCATATTTGTTGTCTTTCCTCTTGTTAAAACACGTATTCCGTTAATGCCCAAAACACGGTAGTCACCAGCAAAGCGGCGGCAAGGAATGCCGCCCATTCTTTGAAGGTGGTGTACCGCTTTTGCCCGTAGCATCGGCAGCTGACGGCATATCCTGCCCATGCACTCGGGCCGATGATGCTGAAATCTTCCAGAAAGCTACATTCCAACGTCCGGCCCAAGATGCCGATGGCGACGCTTGCTGCGATGCCCACCAAGACAATCAAGGCGAAGGTGACACTCTTCTTCGTTTTCATAATTCATTCTTTATGGTTCTCTGCTTTTCCTCCCTTGGCTTTGGCGCAACAGTACCCAAAAAAGTAGGTGAGGCAGCTCCAGCCGATGACAGCCAACGGTCCGCTAATCCATTTCAGCCAATGCGTATCGTCTTCCACAAACAACTGCCAGTATTGTGAGAAAGCAGTTCGCAGGGTGATGAGAGCACAAGCCACGAACGCAACGGCGAAGTAGAAACGTTCTCTTTCAGGCCGGACAGGTTGCAATGCCTTAAGGATGAGGCAGACCAAAGCCGCCGGGAAGACAACGCTTTCTACCGTCGTGAACGCCGTATGCCACCACGGGGCGGCTGTCTGAATGTTTTCGCACGTGGTGACGATGGCATCTGCCGAAAGCACCACGCCGAACAACAAGACCAGTATCATCCACCACTCAAAGGTGAGGCTGAAATGCTTGAAGCGGAAAGTTTCCATGGCCTATTATAGATTGATGGTTAATACCTAAACTCCCCGAACTCGCTCCGTATAATCAGCTCCCGCCGGTCGCTCTCCTCGATGCGGCCGATGACCTGCGCGTCGATGTTGAACGACTTGCTGATGGCGATGACTTCCCCGGCGTGCTCCGGCGACAGATAGACCTCCAGGCGGTGGCCCATGTTGAATACCTTGTACATCTCGTCCCACTCCGTGCCGCTCTGCTCCTTGATGGTGCGGAACAACGGAGGTACGGGGAAGAGGTTGTCCTTGATGACGCGGCAGTTGTCGCCTACGAAGTGCAGCACCTTGGTCTGCGCACCGCCCGAGCAGTGCACCATGCCGTGAATTTCCGGGCGCAGGGCGTCGAGCAGCTTCTTCACCACCGGGGCGTATGTGCGGGTGGGGGAGAGGACCAACTTGCCCGCATCCAGCGGACTGCCCTCCACGGCATCGGTCAGGCGGAGTGCGCCGCTGTACACCAGTTCCTGCGGCACGGCGTGGTCGTAGCTTTCCGGGTATTTCTCGGCCAGATACTTGGCAAACACGTCGTGGCGTGCCGAGGTCAGTCCGTTGCTGCCCATGCCGCCGTTGTACTCCTTCTCGTACGTGGCCTGTCCGTAGCTGGCGAGGCCCACGATGACATCGCCCGGACGGATGTTGGCGTTGTCTATCACGTCGCTGCGCTTCATGCGGCAGGTCACGGTCGAGTCCACGATGATGGTGCGCACCAGGTCGCCCACGTCCGCCGTCTCGCCGCCCGTAGCATAAACGCCCACGCCCATCTGGCGCAGCTCGGCCAGCAGTTCGTCCGTGCCGTTGATGATGGCCGATATGACTTCGCCCGGCACCAGCAGTTTGTTGCGCCCGATGGTGGAGGATACGAGAATGTTGTCCACCGCGCCCACGCACAGCAGGTCGTCGATGTTCATAATCAGCGCGTCCTGCGCGATGCCCTTCCACACGCTCAGGTCGCCCGTCTCCCGCCAGTAGAGGTAGGCCAGCGAGGACTTGGTGCCTGCGCCGTCGGCGTGCATGATGTTGCAATACTCCGGGTCGCCTCCCAGTATGTCGGGGATAATCTTGCAGAAGGCCCGGGGGAAGATGCCCTTGTCTATGTTCTTGATGGCGTTGTGAACGTCTTCTTTCGATGCGCTCACGCCGCGCATCATGTATCTTTGGTTGCTCATAGTGGTATGATGTTTTTTTAGTAATTCTATTGTAAAGTATGTTTGAGTATACCTCGTTAGCTACAGCAAACTATTGTTTCAAAATCCTTTATCTCTTTTATTATTTTTTCTATAACCTCATGGCGATATCGGGGAGAAATCAACTTGAAAGTACCTTCATAGCTGAAATGAGAGCAACAAATGTTGTCGTTGTCTGTTAGGTCGAAATATTTCCACCATAACCAATCTTTTGTTTCCTCATATTCGGTATGTTCCTTTGCAAAAGCCGTTATTCGGTCTTTATAAACAGTTGGTATTTCTGATGCTTTGTCTTCTCCATCGTATATTCCCCAAGATAGCCAATCACCAAATTCTGCAAAAATATCAAAAGGTAATCCATGTGGTGAGAGGACGATAAAGATTAAGTCTATTCTCCTCCTTTGTTTTGGTCCGCCGTGTACTAGTGTGTCTATGTCTTCGTTGGGAATGCTTAATAGTATCTTATATTCCTCGTGTTCGAAGCCTTGGCCCAATTCTTTCCAAAAGTCATATAATGTATGCCATTGTACGTGCTTGAAGTTGTCCAACAAAAACTTTGCACTAAAAAGATTTTCGTCGTTCAAGCCTATGATGCGAGTTATCTCTTTCCTTTCTTCTATGGCTGCATTGTTGTTCGTCATTTGTTCTATCAGTTTAATATATTGGCTTATTGACTCTCGAAGAGCCGGTTTATTGTAGCTTTCTTTGATACAGGCTTTCAACCAATCCAGAATTTCCAAAGCGTAGGAAATACAACGTACTTTTTGTTTCAGTTCCGGGTATTTTTCTCTTGTGCTTACGCTGGCTTCGCTGGGTTCATGTCCGTCTAAAGTAAGATAATATACTTCAATGTTATCAGCGGAGATTTTGTCTTCTTCTATTAAGCATCCGTAGTATTTTTCTAACTGGCCTACTTCTTCGTTATTCGTGTCAGTATGGAATATTTTGTTTTCAATGATGATGGCCTGTTTCTTGTTCCTGTCAATTAATGAAATGTCTATTCGCTTATATTCGCTTCGGCTTTGATTGTTTGGGTAGATTTCCACTGTTCCATCATCAAAATCCAAAAGGCTGTTGACTTTGTTCAAGAATAGGTTCAAAAACAGAACTTTCATCTTATGCGGTCCTTCAGGATCCAATAAGGATGATATGAAACGTGAATGCAGGTACTTCTCATCAGAATATTTTTTTAAGATGGTAAATAGGTTGAAGTTATCCTCCAGTTGCTCACGTTCCTCGTATTTTTTCTTGACTATATTGAGGTCTCGAAGAAAATACTCTAAACTTTTAGGACCTTTATTCATGGTTGTGTAAACATTATAGTTCTTTTATATTATCATACTGTGATTGGTAGTTATTTGTTGCGGGCAAAGATACGCAATATTCTGGTTGCCGCCGTTGCCTGCGGCAGGTATTTGTTGTGTCCGTGCGGCGGAAAGCTGCCTGGAAGGAGGCGGCGGGCAATGGCCGTCTCCTTGCCTCTGTGGCATCTTGGCGGGCGAAGGTGTGCCGCCGGGGGCGCAAAGGTGTGCTGCCGGAGGGGCGAAGGTGCGTCTCCTCCCGGGGGCGGCCTCAGCCGAAGCACAGGTTGCGGAAGTCGCAGTAGGTGCAGATGTCCGGTTCCTGGGCTTGGGTGAAGGGGACGGAGGGGTCGTACAGCTCTTGCAGCAGGGCATCGAGGCGTGTGCGGAACTCGTCTGCATAGGCGGCAAAGTCCGTCACGGGGACATGCTGGCGCGGAGGGCCCATCTCGATGACGGGCGTGTAGCTTTCGGACGCGGCCCGGTGGATGTAGAGTAGGGCGGGGGCTACCCGCAGCGGGCTTGTGCGGCATTGGATGGCCGAGTAGAAGAAGGCTTGGAAGACGTAGCTGGGTCGTCCTGCCGCCGGGGTGAACAGTTCCTCGACATCGGTCGGGGTCTTGGGCTCGCCGCCGGTCTTGTAGTCGACGATGCGCAGGGTGCCGTCCTTGCTGTCCATGCGGTCGACGGTGCCGCCCAGGGCTATGTGGACGGTGCCCGAGGGGGTGTCCAGCACGCGGGTCTCGCGGATGGGGTGTTCCAGCCCCTCGATGCGGAAGGGGGCATGCAGCAGGTCGTTGCGCAGGAGCTGGCGCAGGTAGGAGACGATGACGTGGGCATTGATGAGCTGCGTGCCGTTGTACTCGGCGCGTTCGTCCGGGGCGATGTGGAAGAACTCTTGCTTGAAGGCCTGGTCCACGAAGCCTTGCAGGCGGGGCGTGTCGCGTAGCAGGCGGTCGATGTCGTCCCGGTTCACCGCCTGCCCGTTGGCCGTCAGTGTGCGGTAGACTTGCTCGGCCGAGTGGTGGAATATGGTGCCGAACAGGGCCGAGTCAATTTCCGCGCTAATCTCGTCGGGGGGCTTGACCCTTGCCACGTAGCGGAAGTAGAACTTCAGGGGGCAGTCGATGTAGGCGTTGAGGGCCGAGGGCGAGAGGACCGCGTCGGGGGTTTGTCGGAGGTCGAAGCGGCGGGCCATGCGCCGCAGCGTCTCGGAGCTTTTCTCCACCACGATGGTGCGCTGGCTGCGGGGGCTTTGCCCGGCTTCGAGGTAGAAACGCCCGATGGGGTGGGGGCTTTCCACGAGGAGTTGCAGCATGAAGCGCGACATTTCGCCCCGGTTGAGTCCCTCGGAGGAGGTGTTGTACATCAGCGTGATGCTGGAGGCACGCTGTATGAGCCGGTAGAAGTAGTAGGCGTAGACGGCGTTGCGGTGCTCCACGGTCGTCATGCCGAAGGCCCGGCGCAGGTTGTAGGGGACAAACGAGGCTTCGCCCCCCTTCTTGGGCAGCTGCCCTTCGTTGAGCGAGAGGACGAGCAGGTTGGCAAAGTCGAGGTTGCGGGTTTCGAGCACGCCCATGATTTGCATACCGATGGCCGGTTCGCCGTGGAACGGTATGGACGAGGCTCCCAGCAGGCCGTAGAGCAGGCGTTTCAGGGTCGTCATGCTCAGGCCCTCCAGGCTGCCGTCGTTGGCCAGCCCTTGCAGGCGGGTCAGCACGGTGTAGGCTTGGAACAGTGCTTCGCGGTAGAGCTGGCTGTAGATGTCGTCCGCCTCGTCCGGGCGGGAAGCGTCGGCGGCAGGCTCGTCGGGGTCGGCACCGTCCCACCGGTAGATGGCCGCCGCCCGTTGCAGCAGGCCGACGATGTAGCCGCAGAACTGTCCTACCGATATGCCCGCCTGGGGCGTGAAGAGGCATTGCAGGAAGTCGTCCTGCTGCAACTCCGAGGGCAGGGGGTAGAAGCGGTTGTCCTGCGTCAGCTGCCGTTCCACCCGTGCCGCTTGCTCCGAGAGGCGGCGCGTGTAGGGGTGCTTCAGCAGCGGCATCACGGCCTGGTAGGCATAGCGTCCCGTGTCGGGCCGGTAGCCTTCGGTGTGCAGCCCGATGACGGCGTTTATGAAACTGTACACGGGTGTCTGCGACAGGGGGTAGCCCATCGTGACGTTGACGTTGTCCACCCCGGACGGTATGGCGTGAAGCACGGGCAGCAGCATCGCCTCGTTGCACAGCACGACGGCGTTCTCCTTTTCCGTGCTTGCCTCTGCGCCCCGCTCCCGTTCGTCGCGCTTCACTGACTCAAACCAGTGTGGCAGGTAGCGGGCTTGTGCATTTTCGGTGGGCGCACCGATGAAGGTTATTCGCTTGGGGCGGCGCATGGCATCGAAGGCCGACTCGGGCAGCTCGTTGGGATACGTCTTCAGGTTGCGCAGGATAAACTCGCCCGCTTCGTGAGCAAAGGGGATGCTCTGCTCGTGGGGCAGGCGGGTGTAGAAGAGGTCGTAGTCCCAGTAGAACAAAGCTTTGCCAGCCTCTTTCAGGACGCTGAACAGACGTGCCTCGACCCGGTTGAGTGCGTTGAAGCCTACGAACACATAGCGGTCCAAGGGTAGGGCGGTTACGTCGAGCCGCTCGATGGCCCGTCGGAAGACCATGCCCTCGTAGGCAAGGCCGATGTGCTCAAGGCGTTGGCGGAAGCCGGTGTAGATGGCTCCCATCTTGTCCCACAGCGATAGGAAACGGGCTTTCAGCTCCGTGCGCTTGTCGGCAGAGAAGTTCCTGAAAAACTGTCTTATAGCCCGTTCCTGTTCTTCGTCAAGGAAGGTGTAGTCGCCTGCTGTCATGTCTTTCAGGTCTTGTAGGTTGACAAACAGGCGGCGGGCATCTACCAGGTTCTTGTCTACGTCGTCGAAGTCGCTGATGAGCAGTTCGCCCCAAAAGTAGAATTCGTCCAGCGTCTCCTTGCTTCCCGTTTCTTGGCAGAACACCCGGTAAAGCTCGCACACCAGGCGTATGGGGTCGCCTTGCCGCAGGTCGGACAATTGGTCGAAGAAGTCGCTGATGCTGGTGTACAAGGGTGCCCAGAGCGGGCGGTCGCTTTGGGCGGCCAGATACTCGTTGAAGAACAAACCTGCCCGCCTGTTGGGGAATATGACTGCCGTGCGGGCCAAGTCGCCGTCCGTCTTGTGGTACAGGTCGCGGGCTACCATCTGTAGAAATGTTTCCATAGGAACAAGGATATATAAGGAGCAGGAACTCCGGTTTTACGGTCGGGCAAAGATAGCGAAAAGATGCCGA
Source organism: uncultured Bacteroides sp. (assembly GCA_944321465.1). GTDB lineage: Bacteria > Bacteroidota > Bacteroidia > Bacteroidales > Bacteroidaceae > Bacteroides. The sequence goes on along the minus strand of CALULL010000013.1, from coordinate 10,473 downwards.
AACGCAAGTGCCCGCTTTTCCCTCCGCACGCCTACGGCCTCCAACAGCAAGTGTTCTCCTGGAAGCATAATTTTCCGTACTCAGGTAAACCCAAATCGGTTCGACCTCTATCGGGTCGCAGGACTGATTGGCGGCCAGCCCTGATTGGTCAGCCACACGCTGCACCCGGGCTTTGCCAAACGGAAACAGGGGGGGAAGTAAAGGGCTGCCGGACAAAATTTGGACAGGCTGTGAGGCAACTGCTTGTTTAACTTACTTTTTTGTCGTTACTTTGCAGACAACCCGGCGAAGAGTACAGAGCAGGCGCACTGCAGGCACGCTTGTCGGGGTGCGCCGGGTAAACAGTAGACTGGAAGGACGCGCAAGCACCGAAAGTGCAAGGCCCGGAAAAACACTAAATTAATATAGAGAATTTATGGAAAAGACATTAAAGAAAGTATTGGTCTTGGGCTCGGGGGCGCTCAAGATAGGACAGGCCGGAGAGTTTGACTACTCCGGTTCGCAAGCCCTGAAGGCTCTGCGCGAGGAAGGTATCAGCTCGGTTCTGGTCAACCCCAACATTGCTACTATACAGACATCTGAAGGCATTGCCGACCAAGTGTATTTCCTGCCCGTCACGCCCTACTTTGTGGAACGCATCATCGAGAAGGAGCGACCGGACGGCATTCTGCTGGCTTTCGGGGGGCAGACGGCCCTGAACTGCGGCACGGAACTGCATCAGCGGGGCATCCTGCAGAAGTATGGTGTCAGCGTGCTGGGTACGTCCGTGGAGGCCATTATGAACACTGAGGACCGCGACCTCTTTGTGCGCAAGCTGGACGAAATACCGATGAAGACCCCAAAGAGTCATGCCGTGGAGACGATGGCCGACGCGCTGAAGGCCGCCCACGAGATAGGCTATCCCGTCATGGTGCGTTCGGCCTACGCCTTGGGCGGGCAGGGAAGCGGCATCTGCCCCGACGAAGAGACGTTCTTGCGTCTGGCCGAGAGTGCCTTCACCTTCTCTAGGCAGATACTGGTGGAGGAGTCGCTGAAGGGGTGGAAGGAGATAGAGTTCGAGGTCATACGCGATGCCAGCGACCGTTGCTTCACCGTGGCCTCGATGGAGAACTTCGACCCGCTGGGCATACACACCGGTGAAAGCATCGTGGTGGCTCCCACCTGTTCGCTCACCCCGGAGCAGGTGACAGCCTTGCAGGAACTGTCGTGTCGGTGCGTGCGGCATCTGAACATTGTGGGCGAGTGTAACATCCAGTACGCTTTCAACGCCGAGACGAACGATTACCGCGTCATTGAGGTCAATGCCCGCCTCAGTCGCTCATCGGCCTTGGCTTCCAAGGCTACGGGCTATCCGTTGGCGTTTGTGGCGGCCAAGATAGCTTTGGGCCACACGCTGGACCAGATAGGGGAGATGGGTACACCCAACTCGGCCTACGAGGCTCCGCAACTGGATTACCTCATCTGCAAGATACCGCGCTGGGACCTGACGAAGTTTGTGGGCGTGAGTCGTGAGATTGGTTCGAGCATGAAGTCGGTGGGCGAAATCATGTCCATAGGCCGCAGCTTTGAGGAGATAATCCAGAAAGGGTTGCGCATGATAGGGCAGGGAATGCACGGCTTTGTGGGCAACGAGGGACTCGTCTTCGAGGACATCGAGCATGAGCTGTCACACCCCACTGACCTGCGTATCTTTGCCATTGCTCATGCGCTGGAGCAGGGGTACAGCATCGAACGCATCTACGAGCTGACAAAGATTGACCCGTGGTTCTTGGGCAAACTGAAGAACATAGTGGACTACAAGCACGTGCTGGAACAGTATCACGACTTGCAGGATTTGCCCGCCGACGTGTTGCGCGAGGCCAAGCGACTGGGCTTCTCCGACTTCCAGATAGCCCGCTTCGTGCTTCATCCCACCGGCAACATGGAGAAGGAGAACCTCATGGTGCGGGCGCGCCGCAAGGAGCTGGGCATCATGCCTGCCGTGAAGCGTATCAACACCGTGGCCAGCGAACATCCCGAACTGACCAACTACCTGTACATGACCTACGGGGCGCAAGGCTACGACGTGAACTATTATAAGAATGAGAAGTCGGTCGTGGTGCTGGGCTCGGGAGCCTACCGCATAGGGTCGAGCGTGGAGTTCGACTGGTGTTCGGTGAATGCGGTCCAGACCGCCCGTCGCTTGGGCTACAAGTCCATTATGATAAACTACAACCCTGAAACGGTGTCGACCGACTACGACATGTGCGACCGGCTCTATTTCGACGAGTTGTCGTTCGAGCGCGTCATGGACATCATCGACCTGGAGCAGCCGCGCGGCGTAATAGTTTCGGTGGGCGGACAGATACCCAACAACTTGGCAATGAAACTTTATCGGCAGTCGGTCCCCGTGCTGGGTACTTCGCCGGTGTCCATTGACCGTGCCGAGAACCGCAACAAGTTCTCTCACATGCTTGACTTGCTCGGCATAGACCAGCCAGCCTGGCAGGAACTTACGAGCCTGGAGGATGTGAAAGCATTCATTGCCAAGGTGGGTTATCCGGTACTGGTTCGCCCTTCTTACGTACTGTCCGGGGCGGCCATGAATGTGTGCTACGACGAGGAAGAATTGGAGTTGTTCCTCAAAATGGCAGCCAAGGTGTCGAAGCAGTATCCTGTGGTTGTGTCTCAGTTCTTACAGAACACGAAGGAGATAGAGTTCGACGCTGTGGCGCAGAATGGAGAGATTGTGGAGTATGCCATCTCCGAACACATCGAGTTTGCCGGTGTACACTCGGGTGATGCTACGCTGGTGTTCCCCGCTCAGAAGATATACTTTGCTACGGCAAGGCGCATCAAGCAAATCAGCCGCCGCATAGCCAAGGAACTTAACATCTCGGGGCCGTTCAACATTCAGTTCTTAGCAAGGAACAACGAGGTGAAGGTCATTGAGTGCAATTTGCGCGCTTCACGTTCCTTCCCATTTGTCAGCAAGGTGTTGAAACGCAATTTCATCGAGACGGCTACGCGCATCATGCTCGATGCTCCCTATACGCGTCCCGACAAATCAGCTTTCGACATAGATTGGATAGGTGTCAAGGCCAGCCAGTTCTCTTTTTCGCGTCTTCACAAAGCCGACCCCGTGCTGGGAGTCGACATGGCATCGACCGGCGAAGTAGGGTGTCTGGGCGACGACTTCGACGAGGCTCTGCTCAATGCCATGCTGGCTGTAGGCTTTAAGATACCGGCACCCGAACGGGGCGTGATGGTATCGAGCGGTGCGATGAAGTCCAAAGTCGACCTGCTCGACCCCTGCCGCCTGCTCCATTCGAAGGGCTATAAGATATATGCTACTGCAGGTACGGCTACTTTCCTGAATGCCCACGGCGTAGCCACCGAGCCTGTGTTCTGGCCGGATGAGCGGCCACATGCCGAGAACAATGTCATGAAGATGATTGCGGCCCATCGCTTCGACCTCATCGTCAACATCCCTAAAAATCACTCCAAGCGGGAACTGACCAACGGGTACAAGATACGTCGTGCGGCCATTGATCACAATATTCCTCTTATCACCAATGCACGGTTGGCAGCAGCCTTCATTGAGGCGTTCTGCGACATGTCTCCCGAAGACATCAAGATAAAGAGTTGGCAAGAGTACAGATAAGAAGTAACTTTGTCACGATGTATGTCTATACGCAAGAAGAGCATTGAAACTCCTGTATAAGAGGGTTGTTTCGATGCTCTTCTCTGATGACAAATTCTGTAGCGAATATTTCTGGGTTTGGAAAAGAATATTGAACGATAAATAAAGTGGTATGAATGAAATAAAGTGTCCTAAGTGTGGTAGCGCGTTTACGGTTGACGAGGCCGATTACGCTTCCATTGTGAACCAAATACGGAATAAGGAGTTTGAGGAGGAGTTGGCCCGTCGCATGACCGACCAAGAAAAGCAGCATCAAGCACGTCAGTTGGCCGAGACTTTGAAACTGGAGCGTGCTTTTGACGAACGGATGAGTGCCAAGGAACTTGAGATTAATCGGAAAGAGGCTGAAATAATCCGTCTGAACGAGCAGCTGAACAGTATAGCCCAAGCCAAGGAACTGGAATATAAAGAGGCTTTGGCACGTAAGGAAGGAGAGATTGCTCGCTTGAATACGGCTGTGGCTCAGAGCGATGACCGGCAACGCATCGTATTGCTTGAGGAACGGAACAAGCATCAGAGGGAACTGCAAGCCAAGGATACTCAGATAGCGGAGCTTCGTGAAAAAGTAATCTCGGAAAAGGATGCTGCCAACATCCGTGAACGCGGACTTGTGGAACGTTTCAACATGCAATTGCGTGAGAAGCAGGAGCAGATAGACTATTATAAGGACCTGAAGACACGGTTGTCGACCAAGATGGTAGGAGAAACGCTTGAGATACATTGCAGTACGGAGTTCAATCGCGTGAGATCCTCAATGTATCCTTGGGCTTATTTTGAGAAGGACAATGATGCAAGGACGGGAAGCAAGGGGGATTTTATTTTCCGTGATTATGATGCGGACGGTACGGAATATATCTCTATTATGTTTGAAATGAAGAACGAGACGGACGGGACTTCTACCAAGCATAAGAACGAAGACTTCTTTGCCAAGCTCGATAAAGACCGTAACGAGAAGGGGTGCGAATATGCCGTGTTGGTGTCGTTGCTCGAACCTGATAGCGAGCTTTATAACGAGGGAATTGTCGATGTCTCCTATCGCTATCCCAAGATGTTTGTCATACGCCCCCAGTTCTTCATGCCACTTATTTCGCTTCTCTCGCAAGCTTCACGTAAGACTATAGAATATCGGAAGGCTTTGGCATTGGCTCAAAGACAAACGGTGGATGTGACCAACTTTGAAAATCAGCTGGATGACTTTAAGACTCGCTTTATGTATAATTACCGCTTGGCAAGCGACAGGTTTAAAAAAGCAATAGACGAAATTGATAAGACTATTGTCCATCTGCAGAAAATAAAAGATGCACTTCTGAGCTCGGAGAACAACCTGCGTCTGGCAAACAATAAGGTAGAGGAGCTGACAATAAAAAAACTGACACGCAACAATCCTACGATGAAAGAGAAGTTTGCCGAAGCGCGTAAGAACGCATCTTTGAAGGACGGGGAGGAAGATCAATAAAGCAACAAACCGGCTACTCCACATAGAACAATCATGAGTATGGGATTGACTTTGTACTTCCTTGTCGCGACGAAAGCAACTAAGAATATTGCACAACTGACAACGAACGTATAGGTGTCATCGGTCGGTGAGCCAAAGTTTTCTACAGTCATCAGAACCAGAGCGGCTGAAGCCAATAAGCCGACAACGGCGGGGCGTAGGCCGCTGAATATGGCTTCTACGGCGGGGTGCTTTTGATACTTGAGGAAGAAACTGCTTATGGTCAGCATCAGTATGAAGGACGGAAGCACCACGGCAAATGTAGCGATGACCGACCCCCAGACGCTGCCTGTTGCAGTAAATCCCACATAAGTGGCCGAGTTTATCCCTATAGGACCGGGAGTCATCTGGCTTATGGCAACAATGTCGGTAAACTCTTGAGGGGTAAGCCAGCCATAACGGGTGACTACTTCGCCTTGAATCATTGACAACATGGCATAGCCCCCTCCAAAGCCGAAAAGACCAATTTTGAAGAAAGTGTAAAACAGTTGTAAATAGAGTAGCATAGTAGGTTGCAGATTAGAATGTTGTCATATGTTCACAGGAATCAGTTCTTTCTTTTGAAACGGCCATAAAGGTATCCGCAGACTCCGGCTATGATGATAATCCAGATGGGAGAAAATCCCAAAAGCCAGATTAGTAAAGCCGAGACAACTGGTATCCAAATGTTGTGGCAATTTATCTTTGCCGACCGTGCCATGCTAAATGTGGGGGCGGCAATCAAGGCTACCACGGCGGGGCGTATGCCTTTGAAAATGCGTTCTATTATGGCGTTGTCTTTAAAGTTGTGGAAAAACATGGCTATTGCCAGAATTATGAGGAACGACGGCAAAACGGTTCCCAATGTGGTTACAATGCTTCCCCACAAACCTTTAACCCGATAGCCTATGAAGATGGAGATGTTTACAGCCAAAATGCCCGGAGAGGACTGGGATATGGCCAACAGGTCTATGAAATCTTCTTTGTCTATCCAATGATGTCGAGTAACGACTTGATCTTCGATTAAAGGTACCATAGCATAGCCTCCCCCAATAGTAAAAGCTCCTATTTTGAAGAACGTATAAAAGAGTTCGGCATACATGCTTGCTTTATGTCCGGTTGGTTTAGAGAGGCTCATGTTTCGTTATTCCTTTTCTTTGAATAGTCTTTTTGTATACATGAGGGTGTGGGGCTTATGTTTTACCTATCATACCATTTTCGCTCTCTTGTCCCCTGAAACAGATGGGGACAAAGAGAGCGAAGACAGGTTATTAGTCATAAGTTTTTGCCAATTACAGATGGGCTTCTATCCATTTGCATGCATTGACAAATGCTTCTATCCATGGTGTAACCTGGTCTGTATTCACACGGTCTGCCGGGTAGTAGGCATTCTGCCACGGGAAAATGGCACGTTCTAAGTGAGGCATGATAGCCAGATGACGGCCATCGGGGCTGGCCACGGCTGCGGTTGCATAATCCGAACCATTGGGATTTCCCGGGTATTCATCGTAGGTGTATTTTGCTACAATGTTGTAATGGCTTTCCTCATATGGCATGGAGAATTTGCCTTCGCCGTGAGCGACCCAAATGCCCAGTTTACTTCCGCTCAGGGAGCCAAACATTACACTTCGGTTTGTTGCAATGGTAACTCCTAAAAAGCGGCTTTCAAACTTGTGGGAGTCATTATGCAGCATTCGGATGCGCTTCTTGTCCTCGGGCATGATTAGATTTAGTTCCATCATCAACTGGCATCCGTTGCATACGCCTAACGACAGAGTGTCCTTACGGGCATAAAACTTGTCCAAAGCTTCTTTGGCTTTTGGGTTGAAGAGGAAAGCACCTGCCCACCCCTTAGCAGAACCAAGGACATCCGAATTGGAAAAGCCGCCGCAGAAGACAATCATGTTTACATCTTCCAAAGTTTCACGCCCGCTTACCAGGTCTGTCATAGTTACATCTTTAACATCGAAACCTGCCAAATAGAGTGAATAGGCCATTTCGCGTTCACCGTTTGTGCCTTTTTCGCGAATGATCGCAGCACGGACACCTGTTGGAGTGCGGCGATCGGGGCTGATACCATATTGTGACAACTTGCCTGAGAAAGTCGGCATGAAGGCCAGTTCGACAGGTTGTTTCTTGTAGTTTTCATAGCGTTTCTTGGCACATCCGTTCATCGATTGCTTGCGGTCCAACAGATAAGAAGTAGAGTACCAGATGTCGCGCATGTAGTCAATGCCAAATTGATAGGTCGCGTCATTTTTTGTAACGAGTATGTGTCGTTCGTCCGTGGGCTTACCTATCTTGACGTGGCCTACACCAGCCTTTTCTAGGATTTTTTTCACTTCTTCTTTGTGCTTATTGCTCACCTGGATGACTATGCCGGGGTTTTCGGCAAAGAGAATTTTTATCAGGTCGTTTTCCTTGATTTTGTCCAAGTTGATTTCTAGTCCGCCTTCCATGTTGGAGAAGCACATCTCCAGCAGGGTCGTGATGAGACCTCCGGCCGAAATATCGTGTCCAGCCAGTATCAGACCTTTGTTGATGAGTTCTTGAACGGCCAGGAATGCGTCACGGAAGTATTCGGGCTTTTCCACAGTGGGCACTTCGTCACCAATCTTGCCCAAAGTCTGTGCAAAGGCCGAGCCTCCCAACTTCAGATGGTCGAAGCTGAAATCGATGTGGTACAGTGTACTGTGTTTGTCGTTGACAAGGACTGGAGTAACGACTTTCTTTACGTCGCTCACTTCACCTCCCGCAGATACTATGACCGTTCCCGGCGAGATAACCTTGCTTCCATCCGGGTATTTCTGTGTCATTGACAAAGAGTCTTTTCCTGTGGGAACATTGATTTGCAGTTCGCAGCAGAAGTCGCTAAGTGCCTTGACTGCGGTATAGAGACGGGCATCTTCGCCCTCTTGCGAGCGGCAAGGCCACATCCAGTTTGCAGATAAGGAAACGCTGTCCAGACCATCGGTTAAAGGCGCCCATACCAAGTTGGTCAATGCCTCGGCCACAGAAAGTACAGAGCCTGCTTGTGGGTTGGCTAAGGCTGCTTGCGGGGCGTGACCCAATGCTGTGGCGATGCCTTTCACGCCGCGATAGTCCAATGCCACCACGCCGCAGTCGCTCAGCGGCAATTGGAGTTCGCCTACGCACTGCTGGCGTGCAATCTTGCCTGTAACCGAGCGGTCTACCTTATTCGTTAGCCAGTCTTTGCAGGCTACAGCCTCCAACTGGAGCACGTTGGCCAGATATTCGTTCAGTCTGGACAGTTCGTATGTAGGCATTTCGTAATGATGCTCCACGGTCTTGTCCACCATGTAAGTCTTAGGTGAAGAGCCAAACATTTGGTCGACTGCCAAATCGAAGGGACGGATGCCGTCGGCTTGTTGGAAAGTGAAGCGATGGTTTCCAGTTGTTTCGCCCACGATATACATCGGAGCACGCTCGCGCTCTGCAATCTTGGCCACGTGTTCGATGGCTTCTTCCTTGATGAGAAGTCCCATGCGCTCTTGGCTCTCGTTGGCGATGATTTCTTTGGCAGACAGGGTCTTGTCTCCTATAGGTAGTTTGTCCATGTCGATGAGGCCACCGCAGTCTTCTACCAATTCGGACAGGCAGTTGACATGTCCAGCCGAACCGTGGTCGTGAATGGACACAACAGGGTTGTATTCTTCTTCACAAAGGGAACGCACCACGTTGTAGACGCGTTTCTGCATCTCGGCATTGGCACGCTGCACGGCGTTTAGTTCAATGCCACTGCTGTAACGTCCTGTGTCGACAGATGAGACAGAGCCTCCGCCCAAACCGATGCGATAGTTGTCGCCGCCCATTACTACAATTTTGTTGCCTGCATCGGGGTGTCCTTTCTGGCAATCGCGCTCTGTGCCGTATCCAACGCCGCCTGCCAGCATAATGACCTTGTCGTAGCCATACAGAGGAGCCGTTTCATTTTCGCGGTGCTCAAAAGTCAGCACCGAGCCGCAAATGAGCGGTTGACCAAACTTGTTACCAAAGTCGCTGGCTCCGTTCGACGCTTTGATAAGGATTTGTTCCGGTGTCTGATACAGCCATTTACGTACCGGCAGCAATTCTTCCCACGGTCTTCCGTTTTCCGTGCGGGGATAAGAAGTCATGTAGACTGCCGTACCGGCAATGGGCCACGAACCTTTTCCTCCTCCCATGCGGTCGCGTATTTCTCCTCCTGTGCCGGTTGAAGCTCCATTGAAGGGTTCTACCGTAGTGGGGAAATTGTGGGTCTCGGCTTTTAGCGAAATAACGCTTTTGATGTCTTTTATTTGAAAGAAGTCGGGCTTAGAGTGGTCTGCTGGGGCGAACTGCTCAATGACGGGCCCTTCGGCAAAGGCCACGTTGTCCTTGTAAGCCGATATGATTTTGTTGGGATTTTCTTTGGTTGTCTTTTTTATCATTTCAAAGAGGGACGATTGCTGCTCCACTCCATCGATGACGAATGTTCCACCGAAGATTTTGTGTCGGCAATGTTCAGAATTGATTTGGGCAAAGCCGAACACCTCGCTGTCGGTCAATGGCCTACCCAAGTCTTTCTCCACTTTCTTCAGATAGGCGATTTCTTCGGAGCTGAGTGCTAATCCCTCTTCCTCGTTGTAAGCATCTAAGTCTTCTATGTGGTGGATGGGTTCGGGCTTGTGGTTGGTCGTAAAGAGGTTTTGGTCTAAACCATTGTACATGCGTTGTAGCATCGGGTCGTGGTCGGCATTTTCATCCTTTACAGGGAAATATTCTTCAATGCGGCTGATGCCTTTAAGGCCCATGTTCTGAGTGATTTCCACCGCGTTGGTACTCCACGGGGTAATCATTTCACGACGTGGGCCGACGAAATGTCCCGTGAGGTTACTTCCTGTTTCCGCAGTAGCATCTCCAAAAAGCCAGCAGAGTTTCTGTACCTCCGCTTGTTCGAGGGCGTGGTCGCATTCTATGGCGATTACGCTCTTTTGAGGGGTTTTGTAGAAAGAAATCATGATTCTTTTTGTGGGTTGTATGTCGTTATTGCGGTCTTCAATCCATGCATATGCCAGGATCGTAAACCCTTGTCCTTTTTTGTGCCGCAAACTTACGGAAAATCTATGGAAAAACCTCCAAAATTCGGCAGATTAACGCAATGTAATCTGTGAATTAAGCAGTTAGAAGAAAATCGCGGAAGTTGGGAGGAGTGCTGAAAAGCGTTTCAAAGCGGATTGGAGAAAGAGAACGGTTTCCTATTCGTTACCCGTCAGAAATGCAGATTTAACAGTCACCGTTCCGTTTGCGCCGCTCTGCGTAGGTTTGCTTGTCAAGG
>CALULL010000012.1 GCA_944321465.1 uncultured Bacteroides sp. | reverse complement strand
AAATCTATAACAATAGGTGGGCTAAGTGGTCAATACTATTTTGGCCAGAAGGGTCAATCATATTGTAGCCAAAGGGGGCAATCCTGCTTGGCCAAAAGGGGCAAAGTCGCGTGGCTTTTCCAGTTCAGACAGAAAGCGAATGAATGGAGAACCGGTTTGGGGATTGCACCCACAAGACAGGATAAAGGACTGAAAATATAGGATGTTCTCTAAAATCCACTTCCAAAATAAAATAAAAGTACTATAAAATAGGGGATTATAGGAAAAATCCCCTACTTTTGTAATCGGATTGAGGCGACTCTTTCCAGTATTTGTGAAATCACATAAAATGTATATAATGAAAAAAGTTTATCTTTTATTGTTTTTGATTGTTATCCTACAGAGTTGTGTTAATAGTGGACAAAGAACACGGCTTGTAGAGAAAGACTTACCCATGGAGAATTTTGTTCGTACCTTTATTAATCAGAATCCAAACTATGCCTTGAATGATATAACAAAAGAAGAGACTAGCAAGTTATTCTCAAAAGTAATGTTGGATTCTTTGAAAACAACAAATTTATTATACGGTGTCCCGATGAAACTTGAAGATATGAATAAAAACGGAACGCACACGATGATACATTTAGGTACTTGGATTGAACCAACAAATTGGGAATATAGAGGAATTTTAAATGAGGTCAATGTTGATGTAATATCATCTGTTAGCGATTCACTCATTACAATTTTAGAAAATGACAAGTATTATCGAATTTATGGGAAATATATAGAACGCTTGAATTTGTCTGCGGCGCAAGTCCTATTTGGAAAGCGGATTTCCGTATATACCCCTAATGTTTCGATTGAGAAAGATGATATTTGGGATGATAAAGTCAATGTGGATTTAGGTATACTATATTTTGAAATAGATTCAATCATACCATTTAACGGTAGAGATAAAGAGAAAATTGCATATTAATATAGATAGGAAATCTGAAGTACTAAGCTTCTGTTGCTATTTTGCACCCCTCCTGATACATGATTAGTCGGCTATGGAGAATGTTTTTTAGATGAAGTAAGAAGCACTGTCGACAATCTTTCATTTGATGTGCTTATGGGATAGATAACCAAGACCCAAAACGACATGTCTGCGTTTGATACCGTATATATTTAAAGACCTGACAGAGTTTATCAAACCAAGTATCTGGAAGCCAATGTGAGAACGATTGCCGTTTCTTATGTTTTTTTGGCAAGTTGTAGATAACTTAAAGAGATTTAGCGGCTAAATCAAAAAACACATCTTGGCTTGATGAAATAGAATGGAACAAAGCGGATGAAAGAAAAATGCTATATTCTTCTTTTCGTCCGCTTTATTTGTATACATTTGCATCCGTAAGAGTTACCCGAACAAGCAAAGCGACGCGAACCACGACAATTAGAACGGTCGCCAACTCATTACCCGAAAACGAGGCAATTCTTCTAACTTTCTTGATTTCAAAGAGGTATATTCCTCATACAGATTTACGGAAAATCCCTGGCACGGCGGTCCTCCCGCAATGAGGTCAAGTTCCCCCCTCTTCATACCCAAGTCTTGCAATACGGCATAAGCATCAACGGTGCGTATATCCGACATCAGCACTTTAGTACCTACATGATTTCTCATATATGTACGAGCGTATACAGGCATGATTTCATTCGCGAAAAGGCAATGAAATCCGGCTTCAGACAAGCCTTCGGACAACCCTCCTGCACCGGCAAACAAATCTATGCATTGTACCATCTTATCCTATCTTGACACTTATTGACCAACAATCATTCTTACACATCCCTATGTCTTGGACACCTGCTATCGGAATAGTATAGCCACAAGAGGCTACGCCCTATTTGCGAAAAGCAGATTGTCTGCATTGAAAATCTTCTCAAGCCTATTTGTCTGTTCTGTTTGCCCAATGCGCTTCGCTTCCAATGCCTCTTTTATCCAAGTCTTATTTATATCTTTTATCCAACAGGCACAAAGATACAAAATTTTGCTTAGTACATGCTCAGTCTTTATGAAGATACCGAACTATTTGCGAGATTATCTACCCGAGAGGACTTGCTTATCCCCGAACACACTCGATGACTTTCGTCTGCTACCCCCCCCCCTGAAAGAAAGCCTTGAAGAGCACACCTCCGCCCCCTCGGCAGCCCCCCTCTGCCAGCCGGGAAGCACACCTTTGCCCGCCCGGGGGAACACCTCCGCCCCGACCGGAGGCATAGAGGAGAAAACGGGGCGCACCCACCCGCACGTGCGGCTTCTTCCCGACAGGCTTCCGCCACAGCCCCTGACGGTCTGCCTTTTTTAACGTCGAAACACATCCTTTCACCTCGCTGCCCGACGGCGGTCCACGGATTTTTTCTAATTTTGCGTCTGTTTATTTTCACCCCTTGACGGGGAACACCTTTCTTAATCCATACGCAATGACAAGCAAGAACGCCATTATAATAAAAGGTGCACGGGTGAACAACCTGAAGAACATCGACGTGGAAATACCACGCGACAAGCTCATCGTCGTGACGGGACTCTCGGGCTCGGGCAAGTCGTCACTGGCCTTCGACACGCTCTACGCCGAGGGCCAACGACGCTACGTGGAGAGCCTCAGCAGCTACGCCCGCCAGTTTCTGGGACGCATGAGCAAGCCCGAGTGCGACTACATCAAGGGCATCCCGCCCGCCATAGCCATCGAGCAGAAGGTGAGCAGCCGCAACCCACGCTCCACCGTGGGCACTTCCACCGAGGTGTACGACTATCTGCGCCTGCTCTATGCCCGTGTGGGCCACACATACAGCCCCGTCAGCGGGCAGGAGGTGAAGAAGCACTCTGCCGAGGACGTGGTGCAGTGCGTGGCCGCGCTGCCCGAAGGCACCCGGTTCACCGTGCTTACCCCGCTGGTGCTGCGCGAGGGCAGGACGCTGGCCGAACAACTGGGCATCAGCCTCAAAGAGGGCTTCACCCGCATTGAAGTGAACGGTCAGCCCCGCCGCATTGAAGACTACTGCCCGGAGGAGGGCGACACGGTGTTTCTGATGGTAGACCGTCTGACAGCCTCCCCGCAGCCCGATGCCCGCAGCCGCCTGACCGACTCGGTAGAAACGGCCATGTACGAGGGCGACGGAGCCTGCCTGCTGAGGGTCTACCAGCCCGACGGCAGCACGTCGTTGCTGCGCTTCAGCAACCGGTTCGAGGCCGACGGCATCAGCTTCCAGGAGCCTACGGACCAGACCTTCTCGTTCAATTCGCCCATAGGGGCCTGCCCGGTGTGCGAGGGCTTTGGCCGCGTGATAGGCATCGACGAGCACCTGGTTGTCCCCAACCGTTCGCTGTCGGTCTACGACGGGGCCGTAGTGTGCTGGCGCGGCGAGAAGATGGGTCAGTGGAAGGACATGGTAGTGCGCGGTGCCGAGCGTGCAGGCTTCCCCATCTTTACCCCCTACTACCAGCTCACCGACGAGCAACGGCGCATGTTGTGGGAAGGCACGCCCTACTTCGAAGGTATCGACACCTTCTTCCGTATGCTGCAGGAGAACCAGTACAAGATACAATACCGCGTCATGCTGGCACGCTACCGGGGCAAGACCGCCTGCCCGGCCTGCCACGGCACACGGCTGAAGAAGGAGGCCACCTACGTCAAAGTGGGCGGACGCAACATCTGCGAGCTGGTGGACATGCCCATCGACGACCTGCGGCAGTTCTTTGCCACCCTCAGCCTGCCGCCCCACGATGCCGAGGTGGCACGCCGCCTGCTGGCCGAAATCAACAACCGCCTGGCTTTCCTCACGGACGTGGGACTGGGCTACCTGACGCTGAACCGCCTCAGCAACTCGTTGTCCGGGGGCGAGAGCCAGCGCATCAACCTGGCCACCTCGCTGGGCAGCAGCCTGGTGGGGTCGCTCTACATCCTCGACGAGCCAAGCATAGGGCTGCACAGCCGCGACACAGGACGCCTCATACACGTGCTACGCCAGCTGCAACAGGCAGGCAACACGGTAGTGGTGGTGGAGCACGACGAGGAAATCATACGCGCCGCCGACTACATCATAGACATCGGCCCCCGCGCCGGACGGCTGGGCGGCGAAATTGTCTACCAGGGCGACATGCACGACCTGCGGACCGGCAGCCCGAGCTACACCGTTCGCTACCTGCTGGGCGAGGACACCATCCCCGTGCCCCAACGCCGCCCGTGGAACAACTACATAGAGATAACCGGTGCGCGGGAGAACAACCTCAAAGGCATCGACGTGCGTTTCCCGCTGAACGTCATGACGGTAGTGACGGGAGTCAGCGGGTCGGGCAAGAGCACGCTGGTGAGGGACATCCTCTACCGTGCCTTGAAGCGCGAGCTGGACGAGTGTGTAGAGCGGCCCGGCGAGTACGTCTCCCTGAGGGGCGACGTAACAAGCCTGCGTGCCGTGGAATTCGTCGACCAGAACCCCATAGGCAAGTCCTCGCGCAGCAACCCGGCTACCTACCTCAAGGCATACGACGACATACGCAAGCTCTATGCCGAGCAGCCACTGGCCAAGCAGATGGGCTACGGACCGGGCTACTTCAGCTTCAACAGCGAGGGCGGACGGTGCGAGGAGTGCAAGGGCGAAGGCACCGTCACAGTCGAGATGCAGTTCATGGCCGACCTGGTGCTGGAGTGCGAGGCATGCCACGGCAAACGCTTCAAAAAGGAGGTGCTCGACGTTACGTTCCACGGCCAAAGCATCTACGACGTGCTGGAGATGACCGTAGACCAGGCCATCGACTTCTTCGCCAGCAACAGCCAGAAGAAAATAGCCCGACGGCTGCAACCCTTGCAGGACGTGGGCCTGGGATACATCAAGCTGGGGCAATCGTCGTCCAGCCTGTCGGGCGGCGAGAACCAGCGCGTCAAGCTGGCCTACTACCTCAGCCTCGAAAAGACCGAACCCACGCTCTTCATCTTCGACGAGCCTACTACCGGACTGCACTTCCACGACATACGACGACTGTTGCAATCCTTTGACGCACTTATACGCCGTGGGCACAGCATCGTCATCATAGAGCACAACCTCGATGTCGTCAAATGCGCCGACCACATCATCGACCTGGGTCCCGAGGGCGGAGAACAAGGCGGAAACGTCGTAGCCGTCGGTACGCCGGAAGAGGTGGCCCGATGCGCAGAGAGCTACACAGGACACTATCTGAGGGAAAAACTGGGAATGCCCGAGGAAGTGCCCGCCAAATAAGAACAATCAACATAACTAACCATAGATTACCTACAATGAAACCATTATCGACTTCCACCAAGGTTGTTACCTTCGGGGAGATTATGCTGAGGCTCACGACCCCAGGCTTTTACCGCTTTTCGCAAGCCAACGATTTCGTAGCCACCTTCGGCGGCAGCGAGGCCAATGTGGCCATCTCGCTTGCCCACTTCGGCGTGCCTACCGAGTTTGTCACCCGCATGCCCGACAACGGTGTGGGCCGCGCCTGTGTGGCCTCCCTGCGAGCCACGGGGCTGGGCACGGAGGGCATCGTCTACGGCGGCAACCGCCTGGGGCTTTACTACGTGGAGCGCGGGGCTGCCTTCCGCAACTCCAACGTGGTCTACGACCGTGACGGCTCATCCTTTGCCACCTTGCGCCCCGGCATGATAGACTGGGAACACGTGCTGCGCGATGCGGGCTGGTTCCACTGGTCGGGCATAGCCGCAGCCC
Organism: uncultured Bacteroides sp.; assembly: GCA_944321465.1. GTDB lineage: Bacteria > Bacteroidota > Bacteroidia > Bacteroidales > Bacteroidaceae > Bacteroides. Next base: position 86,617 of record CALULL010000012.1, on the reverse strand, counting down.
TCTCGCAAGACGGGGCCGACGCGTGCCAGGAAGCCGTGGAGACGGCCGACCGCATGGGGCTGACCATCTCTTGCGACCTTAACTACCGCAAGAAGCTGTGGAAGTATGGCCGCACGGCCTCCGAAGTCATGATGCCCATGGTGCAGAAGAGCGATGTCATCTTTGGCGCAGGCCCTGAATACCGCGAGATGCTCGGCCTCCTGCCCCCCGACCTCACCGCCGCCACCCGGCAGGACACAGCCGCCTATCTGGCCGACATGCCCGCCTTCGAGCACTTCGGACAGGAAGTAGCCCGACGCGTGCCGCGCTGCAAGAAGTTCTTCCTGGAGCTACGCAACTCGGTGACCGCCAACCACAACCTGCTGGCTGCCGTCCTCTATTCGGGAGGCACGCTGAAACACACCGGCATCTACGACATTGACCATGAAGTAGACCGCATCGGAGCGGGAGATGCCTTCGTGGCCGGCATGATATACGGCCTGCTGGCCTACCCTGGCGACGACCAGAAGGCTCTTGACTTTGCCCTGGCGGCATCGGCCTTGAAGAACACCGTCTACGGAGATGCCAACATCGCAACCGTGGACGAGGTGGAGAGCCTCATGGGAGGAAACACCTCGGGAAGGGTATCGCGATAGGCCGACACACGACACAGCCCCCCAAAAACATCACCCACAAGGAAAGGTGGAGGCAGGCATCCCGGCCAGCCTCCACCCGACACCGGCTCCATACCGCCTCACCGCCCGGCACCCGGCAAACTCGCCCGAAACCGACACAAACAGAAACAATCATGAACAAACCCTTGAAACGCACCATCAAGGTGACCGCCATCGCGCTGGTCTGCCTCCTTGCCACGGCAGCCACCGCCATAGGCATAACCGTCAACTTCGTCTTCACGCCCGAGAAAGTCACCCCGCTCGTGGTCGACGTGGCCAACCGCCAGCTCAACGCCAAGCTGGACATGGGAAGCGTGGAACTGACCTTCTTCTCCACCTTCCCCCGCTTCGGGCTGCAACTGACGGACGGCTCGCTCGTCTCCAAAGCCCTGCGCGACACCCTGTGGCAACGCACCGACACGCTCCTTACCTTCAAGAAGGTGGTGCTCGTCGTCAATCCCATGGACTACCTGAGGGACAAGAAGATAAACATTCACCGCCTCGTGCTGGACAGCCCCAACATATATGCCCACAAGACACGCGAGGGACAAGCCAACTGGGACATACTGGCCTCGCCGCCCGACACCACGGCGACCGACACCGCCCGCGACGATACAGCCCGCCTGGCCGAAGAAATCGACGTGAGGCGCGTCGTGCTGCGCCACGCCGTTCTTACCTACGACGACCGCGAGACGCGAGTATTCGCCAACCTCTGGGACATGAACCTCGACCTGCGGGCCAACCTGCGCCGGGGCCACTCCCTGCTTGCATTGGACTGGCGCAACAAGAACATCCTATACTGGCAAGACGGCGAACTGGTGGCCAACCGTCTGGCTACGCACATCCGCACCGACCTGGAGCTGAACCGGGAGCAGCGCACCCTCACCCTGAAAGACGCCCTGGTTGACATCAACGGCATACAACTGGACGTGCAAGGCTCGCTACGCCGCGACACCGCCCGACGCGCCCTCGGCGTAGACCTCGCCTACGGCCTGCACGCGCCTTCGCTGGAGGCCGTCCTGCTCATGGTGCCCCGTAGCGTGCTGCGTGAACACGACGTAGAGGCCAGCGGAGAAGTAAAGGTAAGCGGAACGCTGAAGGGACTCTACGGCAAACGCCACATGCCGCTGGCCACCCTCGCGGTAGAGGTTGACAAAGCATCGGCCCACTACGCCGGACTGCCCTATGGCATCGACGAGCTGACGGCCTCCTTCTTCGGCCAGGTCGACCTGATGAAGCAACAGCCCTCCTATGCCGACCTCAGGATACTGCACTTCAACGGGGCACACACCGACATACTGGCCGACGCACGCGTAAGCGACCTCCTGGGCGACCCCGAGGTTACGCTCCACACCACCTCCACCATAGACCTCACAGCCCTCTCCCAAGCCTTCCCGCTGCAAGAGGGCGTAAGCATGGGCGGGCACCTCGATGCCGACCTCAAAGCCCGCTTCCGCCTGTCCACCCTCAAGAAACGCGACATAGGCCACATCAAGGCCGGAGGCAAGATAGAGATGAAGGGCCTATTCCTGTGCGACACGGCCCGAGCCTTCGACTTCAGCGCCGACGCCTCGCTCGCCTTCATGGGCAACAACGTGCTGGGCGCACGGGCCGACATACGCAACCTGGACCTCGCCTCGCCACGGCTCAACTCCTCGATAGAGAACCTGACGGCCAACGTCGGCACCACCAACCCGCAGGACACAACCCGCATTGCCCACCTGCGGGCAGGGCTGAACATCACCCGCCTCAAAGCACACCTGCCGCAAGACTCCATGCAGGCCTACTGCGGACAGGCCACTGCCAACATCGAGCTGCAGCCCAGCGACCGCAACCCCGAAAGGCCCCATGTCTCCCTCACCCTCCAGGCCGACACCCTGTGGGGACACATGGGCGACTCGCTGCGCGCCTTCTGCGGACGAGCCAAGGCCACAATCGGCCTGCAACCCGGCCGACGCAACGCCGACAAGCCCCAGCTGAGCCTCAAGCTCCAGGCCGACACCCTCTTCTGCCGGCTGGGCGCCACCCGCATGGGAATGGACAAGGCAGGCATAGCCCTCACCGCCGACAAGCTGCGCGACTCGCTGTGGCTGCCGCGCGGCATCGTGGGCTTCGACCGCCTGTCCCTACGCACCCCCCTGTGCGCACTGCCCATACGGATGCTAAAGACATCGGTCACCGTGGGCAACCGCGCCATAACCCTGCGCAGAGCCACGTTTCGCATAGGACGGTCCGACCTGACAGCCAGCGGTGCCGTGCACGACCTCTACGGAGCCATGCGCCATGGAAAGACCCTGCGGGCCAACCTCGACCTCACCTCGCGCAACCTCAACTGCAACCAGCTCATACGCGCACTCTCCCTGCCCGCCGACACCGCCACCGCCGAGACCGACACCACGGCCACCGACCTGCGTCTCTTCGTCATCCCCCCGCGCATAGACTTCGAGCTGACCACCAGCCTGCAGCGCGTGCGCTACGGCAAGATGCTCTTCGAGAACGTGCGGGGCGACGTAGACATACGCAACCAGGCCATACACCTCAAGGAGCTTAGCATGAGGGGGCTCGGGGCGACCATGAACACCACCCTTCTCTACCAGGCCGCCCGCCCCGACAGTGCCTTTGCCGGCTTCGACCTGAGGCTGGGCAACGTCAACATAGGCAACCTCGTGGACTTCATCCCCTCGCTCGACAGCATAGTCCCCATGCTGCGGTCATTCCAGGGCACGGTGGACTTCAACGTGGCTGCCGCCTCGGGCCTCGACTCCTGCTTCAACCTGCAGATACCTACCCTGCGCTCGGCCATACACCTGAGGGGCGACAGCCTGGTGCTGATGGACGGAGAGACCTTCGCCGAAATCTCCAAGAAGTTCCTCTTCAAGAACAAGGAGCGCAACCTCATAGACAGCATAGCCGTAAACATCAGCGTGCAGGACGGCAACGTCACCGTCTACCCCTTCATCATACAGATGGACCGCTACAAGGCCGCCGTAGGCGGAACGCAGGACCTGGACATGAACTTCGACTACCACATATCCATCCTCAAGTCGCCCATCCCCTTCAAGCTGGGACTGAACATACGCGGCAACCTGGACAAGATGAAGTTCGGCCTGGGTCGTGCGAAGTACAAGAACGCCGTCACCCCCGTGGAGATACGCAAGGTGGACAGCACCATCGTCAACATGGGCCAGCAGATAGTGTCCGACTTCAGGAAAGTGCTGCAACGGCGGTAGTCCACGTGCCCCGCCTGCCCCCGGCCCACGCCCCGCATCGCCCCTTGCATGAGGCGACGGAACGCACCCGCCTGTATGGTAAACAGTATTTACACGGTGCCGATGTGCGTATGTCCGTGCTTACGACATGCGTACATCGGCATCATCGACATACGTACATCGGCATCGTCGACATACGTACATCGGCACTGTCGACATACGCACATCGGCACTGTCGACATACGTACATCGGCACCATCGACATACGTACATCGGAACGCAGAAGAAACGTGCATTCCAGACGACGGCATTCGCCTCTCAGTACCAACATGTTACGGGAGCGCCCCACGGGCCGAGGCGGAAGAAGAATCCGCAGAGGCCCAACGAGCCGGGCAAGATGTGCGCCGTGCCCGCGAAGGGCAAGGCGACGAAGGAAAAAATGTGACACGCACGGCGGGCGGAAGCATCAGCGGCGCAACTCCAGCAAGCGGGCGTAGACAGAGGGGTGGAGAAAGTAGCGCACGTCGCGGCCTTCGGACAGGGCGCGGCGAATGAAGGTGGAGCTTATCTCGAAGACGGGAGCCGAACTGAGGCGGACGGTGGGGGGAAGCGTGGCGGGGTCGACCGGGTATCCGGGACGGGGGTAGACGATGACACGATGGCGGGCAAGGATGAGCTGGGGCTGGTGCCAGCGGGGAAACAGTTGCCAGTTGTCCGAGCCTACTATCAGATGGAAGCAGCTGCCGGGGTGGAGGCGTTGCAGGGCATCAAGGGTGTGCAGGGTGTAGTTGGGACGGGGCAGACGGGACTCGAAGTCGGAGGCGCGGAAGCGGGGGTAGCCTTCGATGGCGCGGCGCACGAGGTCGAGACGCACGTCGTCGGGCAGCAGGCTGTAGCCCCGCGCCGCCTCTTTCAGGGGGTTGCAGGGGGTGACGAGGAACCACACCTCGTCAAGCCCCTCGTACTCGCACAGGTAGTTGGCCAAGGCCAGGTGGCCTATGTGCACGGGGTTGAACGAGCCGCTGAAGATGCCTATCCGGGTTGCTTTCACCGTGCTTAGTCTTGGGGGCGTTTCAGCCGCCGCCAGCAGACGACGATGTTGCTGATGCTGACGAACAGGACGGCCAGCATGCTTATCCAGAATACTTTTTCGTCGACGTAAATCCCGGCGATGCCTATGGCCAGGGCCAGCAAGGAGATGACGACGTTGGCGACGAGCAGGTTGCGCATCAGGCGGCGGCTCAGGTTCTGGCCGCTATAGTCTCTACGTGTCATTGTTGGGCGAGGAATTGGGTTAGTATGTCGAGTGTCTCGGCCTGGGCGCGTTCCAGGTCGTCGTTGACCACCACGCGGTCGAAGCGGGGCGCAAAGCTCAGCTCGTAGGCGGCCTTGGCCAGGCGGCTCTCTATCACGTCGGGGGCGTCGGTGCCCCGGCCTTCGAGGCGGCGGCGCAGTTCGTCGATGGAGGGCGGCTGTATGAATACGGACAGTGCGCGTGGCCCGTAGTGGCTCTTGATGTTGCAGCCTCCCACTACGTCGACATCGAAGACCACGTTCTGCCCCTCGGCCAGCTGGCGGTCGACCTGGGAGCGGAGCGTGCCATAGAAGCGTCCGGGGTAGACTTCTTCGTACTCGAGGAAGTCGCCCCGGGCTATGCGCCTGCGGAAGTCGTCGGGGGTGAGGAAGAAGTACTCCACGCCGTCGCGCTCGGTGCCGCGCGGGGCACGGCTGGTGGCCGATATGGAGAACGAGAGCCGCAGCTCGGGATGCTCTTTCAGCAGGTAGCCGATGATGGTCGACTTGCCCGAGCCCGACGGGGCTGAGAAGATGATGAGTTTACCTGTGTGTGCCATATATAAATAAGGTGTATGTCCGTGGGGGGGCGCGGTGCGTCAGAGGACGTTGAGGACTTGCTCTTTTATCTGCTCCAGCTCGTCCTTCATCTGCACGACGATCTTTTGCATCTCGGCATGGTTGGACTTACTGCCGAGGGTGTTGATTTCACGGCCCATCTCTTGCGCTATGAAGCCGAGCTTCTTGCCTTGGCCTATGCCGCTGTCGAGGGTGGCGACGAAGTAGTGCAGGTGGTTGGCCAGGCGTTGTTTCTCCTCGTTGACATCGAGCTTTTCGATGTAGTAGATTAGTTCCTGTTCGAGCCTGTTCTTGTCGTAGTCCACCGCGCCGAGCGTGTTGGTCAGCGCGTCGGTGATGCGTTCGCGTATCTTCCCGACACGCTCCGCTTCGTACGGCTCTACCTGGGTGAGCAGGGCCGCGATGTTGGCAATCTTCTCGCGGAATTTCTTCTCCAGCGCCTGCCCTTCTTGCTGGCGGAAGGCCACGAGTGCGTCTATCGCCTCCTTGACGGCCTGGTAAGTGAGTGCCCACTCGTCGTCGTCTACCACCTGGGTGTCGTTCTTGGCAGTCACGTCGGGCAGACGCAACAGGCAGGCAAACCAGTCGGAAGGCTCGGGGATGCCCGTCTGCCGTGCTATCTGCCTGATGCGGTTATAGTATGCCTCGACCACTTCCTGACTGATGGGTGCAGCCGTCTGGTCGGCGTTCTTCTTCTCTATCCAAAGGGTGAAGTCCACCTTTCCCCTCTCCAGCCTGCGGGCAATCTCCTGCCTTATCTGCATCTCGCGTTCGCGGTAAAAGGGCGCCACACGAGTGGCGAGGTCAAGAGCCTTGCTGTTAAGTGATTTTATCTCGATGTTAACTCGTTTGTCGGGCAATTCCACGGCTGCCTTGCCGTATCCCGTCATGGATTGTATCATAATGCTTCTTAACTTTTGCGCAAAAGTACTCCATTATTTTTAATTACTGAAAATAATCCCGTACTTTTGTCACCTCGTTAGCATAAAGCAGTCTGAGATTATGTCGTGCATCCTGCATATAGAAACCTCTACCGTCACGTGTTCGGTAGCAGTAAGCCAAGACGGCCAGAACATATTCACGAAAGAAGAGCAGCAAGGGCCGTCGCACAACGTGTTATTAGGAGTGTTCATCGATGAAGCCTTGTCGTTTGCCGACAGCCATGGCATCCCGCTGGATGCCGTCGCCGTAAGCCGGGGCCCGGGTTCGTACACCGGCCTGCGGGTGGGCGTGTCGATGGCCAAGGGCGTGTGCTACGGACGGGATGTGCCGCTGATAGGGCTTCCGACACTCGAAATAGAATGTGTCCCGGTGCTGCTCTACCACGATGAGCTGCCCGAGGATGCCCTGCTCTGCCCCATGATTGACGCACGCCGCATGGAGGTCTATGCGGGCATATACGACCGCGCCCTCCGTCCGGTTCGCCCGGTGCAGGCCGACATAGTGGAGGCCGATACCTACAACGAGTACCTCGAACGCGGCCCCGTGTGCTTCTTCGGCGAAGGGGCAGACAAGTGTCGGGAAACGATAACGCATCCCAACGCCATCTTCGTGAAAGACATCCGCCCGACGGCCAGCATGATGTTCCCCTTGGCTGAAAAGGCCATGGCACAACAGCGGTTCGAGAACGTGGCATACTTTGAACCGTTCTACCTGAAGGAGTTTATTGCAGGGAAACCGAAACGCATGTTGTGACGTTCCGGCCGACGGGAACGCACGATAACAAGAAAGGAAAATACAACAACATCACTTTTTGATAAGCACAAATGGAATATAACACCAGACAAAAGAAACTGCCCTTGCCCGAGTATGGCCGGAGCGTGCAGAATATGGTCGACCACGCCCTGACGATAGAGGACCGTGCCGAACGCCAATCGTGTGCCAACACCATCGTCAACATCATGGGAGGAATGTTCCCGCACCTGCGGGATGTCCCCGACTTCAAGCACAAGCTTTGGGATCACTTGGCTATCATGGCGGACTTTAAGCTCGATATAGACTACCCCTACGAGATAGTACGCCGTGACAACTTCCAGACTAAGCCCAACCGCATAGCCTACCCCAGCACACGGATACACTACCGCCATTATGGCCGGGCATTGGAAGACTTGATAAAGATTGCTTCGGATATGCCCGAAGGAGACGAGAAGAACAATCTTGTGGCCCTCATCTGCAACCACATGAAGAAGGACTACATGACGTGGAACAAGGACACCGTAGACGATGAAAAGATAGCGGCAGACCTACAGGAGCTATCCGAGGGGAAACTACAGATGACCGACGACATCATGCGCCTGATGGCCGAACGCCTGGATATGTACTTCCCGCAGAAAACGCCTAGCCGCAACTTCGGAAGCAGCGGGAACGTCGGCTACCGCAACCGCAGCAAGAAGCAGAACAAATACTAAGAAACAAGAGGAATGGCATCGTTCATCATAGAAGGCGGCCACCGGCTGAGCGGAGAAATCTGCCCGCAAGGAGCCAAGAATGAAGTTCTGCAAATCATCTGCGCAACGCTGCTCACGGACGAGGTGGTGACAATCCACAACGTCCCCGACATCCTCGACGTGAACAACCTCATACAACTTATGCGGGAGCTGGGCGTGGAAGTATCCAAGCTGGGCGTAGACACCTACAGTTTCAAGGCCGAGCATATAGACATGGACTATCTGGAAAGCGATGAGTTCCTCAGGAAATGCACCAGCCTGCGGGGTTCGGTCATGCTCATCGGACCACTCGTCGCCCGCTTTCACCGGGCCTTGATAGCAAAGCCCGGCGGAGACAAAATCGGTCGTCGAAGGCTTGACACGCACTTCTATGGCATACAGAACCTGGGAGCAAAATTCACCTACAACGACACACGGCATTGCTACGAGATAACGGCGGCACAACTGCAGGGCACATACATGCTGCTCGATGAAGCCTCGGTGACAGGAACGGCCAACATCGTCATGAGTGCCGTAATGGCCAAGGGACGCACCACTATCTACAACGCAGCCTGCGAACCTTATGTGCAGCAGCTATGCCACATGCTCAACCGCATGGGGGCACACATCGAAGGCATTGCCTCCAACCTGCTTGTCATTGAAGGCACAGAGCAGCTGCACGGCACAGAGCATACTGTGCTGCCCGACATGATAGAGGTGGGCAGTTTTATAGGCATGGCGGCCATGACGCAAAGCGAACTGACAATCAAGAACGTTGCTTACCGCCACCTGGGCATCATACCCGACAGTTTCAAACGCCTGGGCATAAGGCTTGAACAGCGGGGCGACAATATCTACATCCCAGCACAAGATACCTACGAAATAGAATCGTTCATGGACGGTTCCATCATGACCATAGCGGATGCCCCTTGGCCTGGCCTTACCCCAGACCTGCTCAGCGTTATGCTCGTCGTCGCCACCCAAGCCAAAGGAAGCGTGCTCATCCATCAGAAGATGTTTGAAAGCCGACTGTTCTTCGTGGACAAACTCATCGACATGGGAGCACAAATCATCTTGTGCGACCCCCACCGGGCCGTAGTCATCGGACACGACCACAAGTTCAAGTTGCGGGGCGACAACATGACTTCGCCCGACATACGGGCAGGCATTGCTCTGCTCATCGCAACCATGAGTGCCGACGGAATCAGCCGTATAAACAACATTGAGCAAATAGACCGGGGATACCAAGACATAGAAGGGCGGCTCAATGCCGTTGGGGCACGCATCACAAGAATATGACAGAAGGAAGCAGAATGGCGGAGAAGCCACATCAGCCTCATCTCCCCCCACTGCATGTTTTCACTCGCTTTATGCATACATGATCAAGAAAGAAGAAGTATATAAGATAGGACAATTCAACAAGCCGCACGGCATACACGGCGAATTGCTTTTCACGTTCACGGACGACATCTTCGACCGCGTGGAAGCCGAGTTCGTCATCTGCAACATGGACGGCATACTGGTGCCCTTCTTCATAGAGGAATATCGGTTTCGCTCGGACACCTCGGCCATTATGAAACTCGAAGGAGTAGAAACGTCCGAACAGGCCCGGCGGTTCACAGGCATCGAGGTGTTCTTCCCCGTGAAACATGCCGGCCAGACACCCGACGAGGAACTGACGTGGGATTACTTCAGAGGCTTCCGCATGGAGGAAATACATCATGGTACCTTAGGAGAGATAATCCACGTGGACACCTCCACCATCAACACCTTGTTCATTGTAAATCACAACGGAGAGGAACTACTTATCCCGGCACAAGACTCTTTCATCGTCGATATAGACCGCCAGCATAGAGTCATCACCACCGATTTGCCCGAGGGCTTGCTGTCGCTCGACACTGCCGAAACCGAGTAGCTTCCCCGTACATGCCCCAAGCCCCGTCGCCCAACCAAGACAGAAAGAACAAAAAGCCTCTACCCATGACAACCCCCAACCAGCCCAAGAAACCCGTCCGCCACAAAAAGGCTTTCTGGCACAACATTCGTTTCAAGTACAAGATAACGATTGTCAACGAGAACACGCTCGAGGAAGTAGCCGGTCTGAGGGTCTCCAAGCTCAACGGGATGTCGGTGCTGGTGTGCGTGCTTACCATCCTGTTCGCGGTTGCTGCGCTCATCATCACATTCACCCCCCTACGCAACTACCTGCCCGGATACATGAACAGCGAGGTGCGGGCACAGATAGTAGACAATGCCCTGAGGCTGGACTCCATGCAGAGCGTCTTAGATGAACAGAACCTGTACATTATGAACATCCAGGACATCTTTCGGGGAACGGTGCGGGCCGACACCATACAATCCATCGACTCGCTGACCCTGCTGAGGCACGACACCCTAATGGAACGAACCCGCCGCGAGACATCCTTCCGCCAGCAGTACGAAGAGGCCGAGAAGTACAACGTTATGAACATCGGCATACACACCGCCGTAGAAGGTATGCGCTTCTACCGTCCCCTGTCGGGCCTGATAGTGACAACATTCGACCCCGCGCAACAACACTGGGGCATAGACATAACCGCAACACCCGGCGAAAGCATCGTTGCTACCTTGGACGGCACCGTCCTGCTCAGTGCCTACACGGCCCAGCACGGCTACGTCGTCTGCATACAGCACAACCAAGACCTGGTATCTGTCTACAGAAACTGCGGCACGCTGCTGAAGCAGGAAGGCACTGCCGTAAAAGCAGGCGAGGCCATCGCCTTGACCAAGGCCGGAGAGCAAAACACTCATGCCGGAAGCCTGCACTTCGAACTGTGGCATAGGGGAAGGGCCATAAACCCGGAACTGTGCATTGCATTTTAATGCAGCAACCACCAAGCGGCCCACATGCAGACTCTGCCTTGGCCACGTGTCCCATCCCCAGATTACACAATTAAGGAAACAACCATTATTTGAGAATATGAAGAAACAAATAGCAATACTCGGCTCCACCGGCTCGATAGGCACACAAGCCTTGCAAGTGATAAAGGAGCACCCCGACCAATACGAGGCTTATGCACTGACAGCCAACAACCGCGTTGAGGACCTGATAAACCAGGCACGCGAATTCAAGCCAGAAGTCGTTGTGATAGCCAACGAGGACAAATACCGGCAACTGAAGGAAGCACTGGCCGATTTGCCCATCAAGGTCTATGCCGGTTCCGATGCCTTGTGCCAAATCGTACAGGAATCAGAAGTCGACATGGTGCTTACGGCTATGGTGGGTTACGCCGGATTGCGCCCCACGCTGAAAGCCATACAGGCACACAAGACCATTGCATTGGCCAACAAGGAGACACTGGTCGTCGCCGGCGACCTTGTCAGCCGTCTGGCCCTCGCCAACGGCACCCCCATCCTGCCCGTCGATTCCGAGCATTCGGCCGTATTCCAATGCCTGGTGGGCGAAGCAGACAATGCCGTCGAGAAGATAATCCTTACAGCCTCGGGCGGCCCCTTCCGCACATACAGCATAAAACAGCTGGCTACCGTCACCAAAGAACAGGCGCTGCATCACCCGAACTGGCACATGGGAGCCAAAATCACTATCGACTCGGCAACCATGATGAACAAAGGCTTTGAAGTCATTGAAGCCCGTTGGCTCTTTGGCGTAGAACCGAGCCAGATAGAGGTCGTCGTGCATCCGCAATCCGTCATTCACAGCATGGTGCAGTTCACCGACGGTGTAGTCAAGGCACAATTGGGAATGCCAGACATGCGTATCCCCATCCAGTACGCATTCTCCTACCCCGACCGCCTGCACGCCTCCTTCCCCCGTCTGGACTTTGCCCGGTGCATGGAACTCACCTTCGAGCAGCCCGACCAAACACGGTTCCGCAACCTTTCCCTGGCCTACGAAGCCCTGCGCCAAGGTGGCAACATGCCCTGCATTGTCAATGCGGCAAACGAAGTATGCGTGCATGCTTTCCTGGAAGACCGTGTATCGTTCCTCGGCATGAGCGACATCATAGCCCGAACCATGCAACGGGCAACGTTCGTGACGCACCCCGACTACGAAGACTACGTCCGGACCGACACCGAAGCACGGCGCATAGCCAACGAACTCCTTGGCACAAAACATAAGGGGTAAAGGGCGAGAGGCGTTAGAGACGAAATACGAGGTATCAGAAACAAGGCACAAGTGCCTGAAACAAAACTTAAAGACACAAAAAAACAATATCGTAAAAGACCAATGGAAACATTCATTATCCGAGCCCTGCAACTCATTATGAGCCTGTCGCTGCTCGTCATCATCCACGAGGCAGGGCACTTTCTCTTTGCACGGTTGTTCAAGACCAGAGTAGAGAAGTTCTGCCTGTTTTTCGACCCGTGGTTCACCCTCTTCAAGTTCAAGCCCAAGCGCAGCGACACGGAGTATGCCGTGGGCTGGCTGCCCTTGGGAGGCTACGTCAAAATCAGCGGCATGATAGACGAGTCTATGGACACCGAACAGATGAAACAGCCCATGCAGCCGTGGGAGTTCCGGGCCAAGCCTGCCTGGCAACGGTTGCTCATCATGGTGGGCGGAGTTCTGTTCAACTTCCTGCTGGCTCTGTTCATCTACTCCATGATTTTGTTTGCCTGGGGCGACGAATACATCCCGGTACAGAAGGCACCGCTGGGCATGGACTTCAACGAAACGATGCACCGCGCCGGTTTCCGCGACGGCGACGTGCTGCTCAGTGCCGACGGCACTCCGCTGGAGCGCATGGGAGGCGACCTGCTGACGGCCATCGTCGACGCACGCCAAGTGACCGTCCTGCGCCAAGGCAAAGAAGCCTCGGTCTACATCCCCGACGGGCTGATGGACCGGCTGCTGGCCGACAGCGTGCGCTTTGCCGACTTCCGCATGCCCTACGTCATAGACAGCCTCATAGCCGACAGCCCAGCCCAGAAGGCCGGCTTGCAGCCGGGCGACAGCATCGTGGGCATGGACGGGCGCAGCGGCATCTCCTTCTACGACTTTGCCGAGGAAATGGCCAGCCGCAAGAAAGCCTTCCTGCAAGCCTCGACCGACAGTGCCCGCAACGCCCTGCGCACCGTCCGGCTTACCTACGTGCGTGGCGATGAGACCCGCGAGCTTACCCTCGAAGCCGACACGACCTTCCTGATAGGCGTATATGCCGTCACCGATGCATCGCGCCTCTTCCCCGTGACGAAGCAGGAGTACGGCTTCTTCGCCTCCTTCCCGGCGGGCATGAAGCTGGGAATAAACACGCTGGTGGGCTATGTCGACCAAATGAAGTACGTCTTCTCCAAAGAAGGGGCCAAACAGCTGGGTGGCTTCGGAACCATCGGGAGCATTTTCCCGGCCACGTGGGACTGGCATCAGTTCTGGTACATGACAGCCTTCCTGAGCATCATCCTGGCCGTTATGAACATTCTGCCCATACCGGCCTTGGACGGCGGCCACGTATTGTTTCTGCTCTACGAAATCATCGCACGCCGCAAGCCCAGCGACAAGTTCATGGAACGGGCACAGGTCGTAGGCATGATACTGCTCTTCGGGCTGTTGCTATGGGCCAACTTCAACGACATTCTGCGGTTCGTATTCTAAAAAATCCAATCGGTCATTAGAGTCCAAAGCGACAAGCCAATCTGCACGGCAGCAGAACGAAAGAGCTTGGAAAGCCCCAAAGAGGTAACCCTATACTCATCGGGCGGTCCAATGACCGATTTGAGTAAGAACAAGCTACACACTCCCAATACACCAAGAGCAATGACTACACACCTACGTTTGCTTGCGCTCTGCGCCGCCTGGGGCGGGCTTTGCTACGGTTCGGAATGCCGGCACGCCACAGCTGCCGACCGCCCGGCAACAACCAACAGCACACCGGCTTCCCCGAGAACCGACGACGGCCCACGCGCATTTGTACAGAAGCGTTACCCCGACGCACGCATCCTGGACCAGGACTACGACGACGGTTTCATCGAGGTGAAGATGAAGCACCGGGGAACGGAAAAGATAGCAGTCTTCGGCCCCGACGGCCAGTGGCTGCGCACGCTGTGGGAGATAGACCGCGACCGCTTGCCCCGCACCGTGGTCGAGGGGCTGGAACACCTCGGGATACCCTTCCGGGACATAGACGACAACGACAACAAAGCCTTCGAGGACAGACGGGGCACGAGCTACGCTGTGCAGGTGAGACACCGGGGGCAGGAGTACGTGCTGCTGATGGGCAACGGCGGAGACCTCCTGCGACGTTTCTACGACGACGAGTGGGACGATGCCCGCGACAAAGGCCATTGGTGCGAGGACGGCGAAGACCACTTCGACGAAGGCGACGACGAGTGGGACGACACCCGCCGCCACAGCCGCCGCCACCACGAAGACGACGGGGAAGACCGCTTCGACGAGGGCGACGACGAGTGGGACGACGGAGAGGATTGACGAAAACCGCCCACACCTTTCCCCCCTTCACAGCACAGGTGTACCCTCCCGTCGGCACAGGCCTGCCCGAAGAAGGGCACAGGCCTGCCTCCCAAGTCCACCCGAACAATAAGGCGCACACCCCCAGAGCAACCCCCGCCCGGATGTGCGCCTTGCCGCGTCCAGCCCCTTTACAAGCTCCGACCTTGACTTTCCATTTTGTACTTTAAACAAATAGACTTATTTTTGCCGTCAAAACAAGTGGTATGAAGAAGTTCTGCGTGGTTGTACTATCAGTGATACTTAGCAGCATGGCCGGTGCTTATGGACATGCATTGCCTACAGAGGAAGGCGGGCAGTCCGCCAAAGAAAAGACAGACACCTTGCCCGGCCTTTTAAGAGACTGCCTCCTGCTGAAACTGGACAAGGATCAGCGCATAGACACCACCTCGTACCTGTACGAACAATACCTGGGCGTACTGTCCTATCTCAACGACCCGGCAACACCCGAGCGATACATCGCCTCCACCCCCCGCTTCTACAGACTGTTCCTGCCCCTCTACTACGACGACAGGCCCTACGAGCACATCTCCAAGTTGCAATGGGCACCCCAGCCCGCCGTCCGTGCAAACCGCGACCTGCCCTACTACACCTTCCTGCAGAGCGACACCCTGTCGCCCGTGTGGCGCAAGGATGACGAACGCCTGATGGACCGCACGCTGCTTCATGCCTATTTGAGCAATCCACACATCGTGTCGCTGTACTCCAAAGACATTGCGCAAGACAGCTTGTTCCACAACGTCGTGCTGAAAAGTCCCTCAACCAAGCCCGCCGTCATCCGCCTGTTCACCAACGAGCACATGCTACAGGTAAACGAGGACGTAAGCATCGTTATCCGCAAACCCAACTGGTGGCAGACGGGAGGCAACGGCTCTTTCCAATTCAGCCAGAACTACTTCTCAAAGAACTGGTACAAGGGTGGCGAAAGCACAGTTTCGCTACTGGCCAACCTGCAGCTGTTTGCCAACTACAACGACCGCGAACAAGTGGTCTGGGAGAACCTGCTCGACATGAAGCTGGGCTTCAACTCTGCCCCTTCGGACCAGTATCACAACTATCTGGTAAACACCGACCTGTTCCGCCTATACAGCAAGCTGGGCATTCAGGCCGCAAACAAATGGTACTACACCTTCTCCACCGAGCTAAAGACGCAGTTCTGCCACAGCTACGATGCCAACAGCCAGGTGCTGAAGGCAGCCTTCTTCGCCCCGCTCGACTGGTCGACCAGCCTTGGTATGGACTACAAGCTGAAACAGAAGAACCTGGAGCTGTCCGTCTTTATAGCTCCGCTCACCTACATGCTGCGCCATGTGGGCAACCCAGATGTCAACGAGACCAGTTTTGGCCTGAACGAAGGACAGCGCACGCAGCACAACTTCGGCTCGCAGATACAGCCTACGCTGACGTGGACCATCATCTCGTCCATCACCCTGACATCGCGCCTCAACTTCCAGACCAGCTACCGATGGACGCGCATCGAGTGGGAGAACACGCTGAACTTCGTACTCAACCGCTACCTGTCGACCAAAATCTACGTCTTTGCCCGCTACGATGACAGCTCCGCCCCCACCGTGGGGAACAGCTACTTCCAGCTCAACGAGATACTTAGCTTCGGACTGAACTACGCGTGGTAATCCATCCGGCCACATGCCGCCCCTGCCCATGAACCTGCGACTCGCCCCGCCCCTCTTGCTAATGGCACTTGCCTACGCACCTACGCTGATGGCACAGACGTGGACATCGCAAGATTCTGCCCGCCTGCACCAATGGCTGCAAGACCCCGAAAGAGGAAGCCTGCGCCTCGAAAGCCCGACAGACAGCACAGGAACAAGCCTACAGCTGCGCGGAAGCATGAACAAGCCGTGGCTCGACTTCGACGTCTCGTTGCCTGCCACCACACACGAAGACGGCAGGACAAAAACCATCATCACGCTCTTCCCCTACACGGCCAATACACCCTACGACTGGGACCCGATACGGCAACGGAAAATAAAGATAGACGAATACACCTGGCGCAACGACCCTTTCTACAAGTACTACAAACGCCTCCTCCCCATCTACGCCCACGGCGCACCGCGCCCTACGGGAAGCGACTTCATGAAGATTTTTACGAAAGACTTCTGGGACTTCAAGGGAAAGAAACGGCGCGAACGTACACGCGAGGTGCTGAAAAACTATGGCGACTCCCTGACGGCCAAGTTCCCCTCTGCCAGCGCGACACACTGAGGTTGCCTCCTCATCCGAAGTCGAACCGCAGCTGCCGCCACGCCTGCCGCTGCCCTTCGCCCTCGTGCGGATTGGACACCGAGAGGCCGATGAGCCGTATGGGGTGATGCTCGTAGTCCACCTCGCGAAGCAGCCTCTTGGCCAGCGGCAAGATAACATCGAGCGACACCAACTCATGCTCCTGCGTCAGGCTGCGCGTTATCTGACTGAAGTCATGGAACTTTATCTTCAGCGTCAGCGTGTTGCCTCGGAAGTCCTTCCCCTCCAAGCGGCGCACCAACTCGACGGCTACATGATATAGCTCAATGATGACGCTCGACCGCAGCGAAATGTCGCGCTCCAGCGTGCGCTCGCAGCCTATGGACTTGCGCACCCGTACCGGCTCCACAGGCCTGGGGTCTATCCCGCGGGCGAAGTCGTAGTACACGTTGCCCACCTTGCCAAACTCGCTCACCAGCAACTGACGCGAACACGCACGTAGCTGCCCGCCAGTATAGATGCCCAGGCTATGCATCCTGCGCGCAGTCACCGGACCCACGCCCCAGAAACTCTCCACAGGCAGTGCCGCCGTAAACTCCAACGCCTGCGACGGATGAATGGTGCACAGCCCGTCGGGTTTACGGTAGTCCGAAGCTATCTTGGCCAAAAACTTGTTACAGGACACCCCGGCCGAGGCCACCAAGTGAAGCCGCTCGCGAATCTTATGCTTTATCTCTCGAGCAATGTCGACTGCCAGCTCCATGCCCGCCTTGTTCACCGTCACGTCCAGGAAAGCCTCGTCGAGCGAGATAGGCTCTACAAGGTCCGTGTACTCATGGAAGATTTCGTGTATCTGCCCCGATACAGCCTTGTAGACCTCCATGCGCCCTGGCACGAACACCAAATGCGGACACAGCCTGAGCGCCTTGCGTGACGACATGGCCGAACGAACGCCATAGCGGCGTGCCTCATAACTGGCGGCGGCCACCACCCCGCGCGCCTCGGCGTGCCCCACGGCGACAGGCTTGCCCCGCAGCCCGGGATTGTCCCGCTGCTCCACCGAAGCGTAGAAGGCATCCATGTCGATATGTATGATTTTGCGCTCGTCCATATGGCATCTCCCCGCATGAAGACCGCACACCAGCCTAACGTCCAGCCACCCTAGGCACGGTGCGGACGCGCGAGATGCGACGGTAGACAAACACAAAAGCAGGAATGAGGAAGATATCGGCAAAGACCCATGCCGTAGAGTCGCCAAAGCATACGGCCAGGTAACCGAACGCCGGAACGGCCACGACACTCACCAGCACTCGGGCCACCATCTCGGACACGCCCGAGAGCATCGCCAGGTTCGTAAACCCTACGCCTTGGATGGTGTAGCGCAGGATGCACAACACACCCAGCACAGGGAAGAACGTCACCGACACGTGCAGGAACAGCGCAGCGTCGTAGAGAATCTCCGTCTCACCCGCATCGACAAACAGCCGGGCCAACCACTGCGCCCCCGGCACCAGCACCGCAAGCGTGAACAGCCAGTAGACAGCCATCAGCAAGCCGCTTGACTTGATGCCCTGCCACACACGCTCGGGGCGGCCCGCCCCATAGTTTTGCCCTGCAAACGTAGCCATCGCCATACCCAGACTCTCGAAGGGGCAGATGAAGAACATCTTGATGCGCATCGCCGCCGTGAAAGCAGCCACACAAGCCGTGCCCAGCGCATTGTTCGCGCTCTGAAGCATGATGCTCCCGATGGCCGTGATAGAAAACTGCAAGCCCATCGGCATACCTATATACAACAAGGTACGCGCCAGCGGCCAACTGAACCTCCGCTCCTCGGGCGTGGTACGCAGCACCTCGAAGTGGCGCAACATGTACCGGTAGCACAGCACCGCCGACACAGCCTGAGACACCAGCGTGGCAATGGCCGCCCCCGCAACCCCCCAGTGCAGAACAAGGATGCAAAACAAGTCGAGCACGATGTTCAGAACCGTGGACAACAGCAGGAACCAGAAAGGCGTCTTGCTGTCGCCCAAAGCACGGATGATGCACGACAGCAAATTGTAGAAAAACGTGCACGGGATGCCTATGAAGGTGATGAGCAGATAGTAGTAAGCCCCCTCGAAGATAGCCTCCGGCGTGCGCATCAGCCTCAGGATGTCCCCGCACGCCAGGCTCGTGACCACCGCCAGCACCACCGACATCACCGCCGCCAGGCGGAGGCTGACGGCCACGCAGCGGCGCATCGTAGCATAGTCCCGCGCACCAAACTTCTGCGCCACCGGGATGCCGAAGCCGCCACAGCAGCCGTTGCAGAAACCAAGAATGAGGAACACAACCGACGTGCTCGCCCCCACCGCAGCCAGCGCATTGATGCCCAAGAACCTACCCACGATGGCGGCATCTACCATCGAATACGTCTGTTGCAACAGATTGCCCAGCAACAGGGGAAGCGTGAAACTGAAAATCTGCGGAAGCGTCCTGCCCTCCGTCATCTCTCGCATCGTTGCCATAATAACCTAATAAGTACTGAAACCGTAAGACATTAATCCTGAAAACGCCTGCAAAGATAGAGCGAAAACCCTCTGCATCGCCCGCCCCCGCTTTAATTTATGTTATCGGTCCGCCGCCACTCCGTCTGCGCCCGCCTGCTCGAGCTGCACCGCCGATGCCTCCGCCCGCACTTGCGTCTGCCGTCGTCTTCACATCCCCTCGCACGTATATTTGGAAGCCGTTTGGGGTTTAACCCCAATCGGTCATTAGACCGCCCACAATGAGTATAGGCTTATCTTTAGGGGGCTTTCCAAGCCCTTTCGCCCTGCTACCGGCATCTTGTCTGCCGCTTTGTCTCGGCGTAGCCCGCTACGCCTTCGGCAAAGGTGGCGGACAATCTGCACGGCAGCAGAACGATATCGCTTTGGACTCTAATGACCGATTTGGGATAAAAAAAGTCTGCCACCGGACGCGTAAGCGACGATGGCAGACCTAACACTTTACCCTTGCTCGGACGCATTGAGAAATGCGTCCGGCAAAAACAGCATTAACGTCATCACGACGGTTTTTCTTATCGAGTCCTCTCAGATGGTCTCGATGGACGAGGCGGGTATCCAGCCCACTTTGCCATCGTCGAGGCTGATTTCTTTCCATGCCTTCATGCTGTCGTCCTTGATGCCTACCTTGCAGCCTTCGTGCAAGATGAAGAGACTCGTGCCACTCTCGGCGGGGGTGCTGCGCACCGTGACGCTGGGCGTGAGGACGATGGCTTCGCGACGGTCGACAAGTTTGTCTTTCTGCACCTTGGCAAAGACGTTGGACAGTATCGACAGGACTAAGCAACAGAGGCCGAGGGCAAAGCCTGTCTTCTTGAGCGATACGCGCTTGGAGAAGAAGAAAAGGAAGGCGCAGGCCAACAGCAGGAAGAAGAACGTCAGGCCCAGGCGTGCCCATGCGTCGGAGCCGAGCAGGTTCATCAGCGACTTGAACCAAGAGACGAAGAAGACATCGGGAATGATCTCTATCTTGTCGACGGTCTTGGCACGGGCTATCTCCAGGTTGGCCCGTATGTCGGCGTTGCCGGGGCTTAGCAGGAGAGCGCGTTCATAGTTCAGTATGGCGCGGGCTATGTCATCGGTCTTGTAGTAGCAGTTGCCTAAGTTGTAGTAGAGCATGGCAGCCTCGCCAGTAGCCAGCAGGAGTTCGTAGGACTGTATGGCCGAAGCATAATCGCCACGAATGTAGGCACTATCGGCCTGCGCCTTGCTGACGGCCAGGGTATCTCCCTGGACCTGAGAAGCGAAGTGCTCGGCAGGCAAAGCGGCCAAAGTGTCGGCTGCGGGTGACTCGGTGGTGGCTTCTTGCGCCCGGAGACTGGGGGCGGCAGCTATCGACAGCAGTAAGTAGATTAGTGCAAACTTGTTCATAAGTGTCTTCATCGTTTTATAGAGTTTTCCATTTTGCCCATCACGTCGAGCGCGGCGGCATATACCTTGTCCATGCCTTGTGTGCCCTCGCCCGGAGCGAAGCGGGCGAACTCGCAGGTATCGAGCAAGCTGAGGAAATCGCCCACGAGCGTGTCGTCCACGCCATGCTGACGCAACTTGTCGGCCACGTTATCCTTGGTGAGACTCGAAGTGGAGATGCTCAGCTTGTCGGCCACGTATCCCCAAAGGGCTTTCAGTACTTCGTCGTAGAAGTCGTTTTGCTTGCCTTCGGCGAGTAGCCGTCCTGCCGACTTCAGCCGCTTGACGGCCATCTTGTTGGCCTTCTTGGTGCGAACGTAAGCAAGGTTGGCATTGGCAGCTATCTGCTTGCGATAGAGAACGAACAGGACGACGAATGCCAAGGCAGGCACGACGTACCACAGCCAGCAGGCCAGGGAGCCAAGGAAGAAGCGGCCCCGGGGAGATAGGCTGACGTCGCCGAGCTTGATGTAGCGTATGTCCTGGTTGAGTACCTTCAGGTCTTCCTTGCTGACGAAGTTGGCAACGACTTGGGTTGCGTCTCCACTGCCCTTCTCAACATGCAGGGGGAATGCTTCGGTGGAGAGGGTCTTGTAGGTCTGGCTCTTGCAGTCGAAGTAACTGAACTGTACGGGCGGTATGGTGTAGTCGCCCTCGGTGCGGGGTATGGCGAGGTACTCTATGACCTGATTGCCCGACAGGCCATTGTTGGTGAGCCGGAACTTATTGTCGACCTTGGGGTCGTAGATTTCAAACTCCTCGGGGAAGTGCACTTCGGGGGTATCCATCAGCTTCATGTTTCCGGTGCCAGAGATGATGAGTTTCAGCGTGACGGCATCGTTGGTCTTGACGCTGTTGCTACTTATGGTTGCCGAGATGTTGAAGTCGCCCACACCTCCCGAAAAACCTTCAGGCTTACCAGCGGGAAGGGGTTTGGCATCGATGGTGATGCGGGGAGTGATGAGTGGCTTCTTTATCTCCATGTAGTTGCTTCCGCCGTTGAAGAACGCTTCGAAGGGGTCTATTGTCTGCATAGCCCTTGCTACGGAGGCATCAAAGCGGGCTGGCTCTATCGTAAGCTTGCCTGCCTGCTGGGGGAAGAGGACGAACTGGCGGTAAATGGTGGTCTGGTAATTGCGTCCGTTGTAGTGTTCAAGCGACCATCGGCGGTTGGTCGGCAACTCGACCTCTTGCGAATGGAAACCCTTGAAGTCGGGCAGTTTCACGTTATCGAATCCCCGCAAGTCTACCAACGTGTATATCTTGTAGGTAAGCAGGAAGGCTTCTTGCTCGTAGACGGATGACTTGCTGACGGTAGCGCGTATGAAGAGGTCGGAGTCGGCTACGGAAGAGGCCGAAGCCCGGCTTGTGCCTGTGCGTCCATTGCTTTGCGAGGAGCCTGTGCCGCTGGCGGCGGCCTTGTCGGCAGGCAGTACCTTTATTTCGACTGCGTTGGACAACATCTGCTCGCCATCGGCCACGATACTGGCGGCAGGCAAGGTATAGCTGCCCTCGGCCGTAGCCATCAGGATGTAGGTGTAGGTGATGCTGCGGGTTGAGGTGGTCTTACCGTTTATTATCTGCACACTGCTCTGCCTGCTTGGGCTTGGCCCCATAAGCACGTCAAAGCCCTTGAAGGAGGGGACGCGGAAGTCTCTCACGTTTTGTGTCGTCACCGTGTAGGACAGCCTGAACTGGTCTCCCACCGCCACAGCCTCGGGGGCAGTAGCGGTGAACGAAACCTTGTCATCGGCCAAAGCGCAAAGGCTCATTACGGTCACCAACATGAATAATGCTATTTTCCTCATACTCTATGTTACTATTTCTTATGTTCAACTCATGGCTGGCAGACAGGTACCGGGAACGAGTTCCGGGCAGCGGCTTCCTTACCAATCTTTCTCCAGTCGCCTGCCCTGCTGCTGCATCTGCTGACGCTTCACTTTGTCCTGCACGTCTTTCTCGTCCTGCACTACCGACCTTAGCAGCTGCTCGGCGTTCTCGCGCGACATTTGGTTCTCCTTTTGTTGTTGCTGGGAGCCTTGCTGCTGTTCTTGTTGCTGGTCCTGCTGCTGTTGCTGGTCTTGTTGCTGTTGCTCTTGCTGTTGCTGTTGCTCCTGCTTTTGTTGCTGGTCTTGCTGTTGTTGTTGCTGCTGTTGTTGATCGTTCAACTGTTTCTGTGCCAAGGCCAAATTGTAGCGGGTCTCGTCATCGGAAGGGTTGTTGCGCAAAGCCTCTTTGTAAGCCTCCACGGCCTTGGCGTAGTCTCGCTGGGAATGAAAAACGACCCCGATATTGTGGTATATCTGGCCGAGGCTGGACTTGTTCTTTTCTATCCGCGAAGCACTGACGTACTGCTGCAGGGCTTCTTTTACTTTGGTCTGCCGCAAAAGCGTATTACCTAAGTTGAACATTGCCACTGTCGACTTGGGGTTTGCCTCCAGTGCTTTCCGGTAGTTTACTTCGGCATCGACGTAGGAGCTGTCTGCATAACTGCGGTTCCCCTTTCGTATGTAATCCCGCTCTGCCTTTTGGGCAAAGGCCGTTGCTCCAGCAAGCAACAACAGACACAAGCATATACTTCTATTACTACACATATCGATAAGTCACTTTTTGCCGTTAGAGAATAAATGAATACCTCTGAACAAAGGGTTCTTCCGATCCAAGATAAGCATCTCAAGGAACAACAAAATCAGAATAATCCAAGCCACAGCCTGAAACTGCTCGTTGTACTCGGTATAGACCTTGGTCTCCACCTCTGCCTTGTCCATCTTGCCAATCTCGCGCTCGATGCTCTTTTGGGCGTTATTGGTATTGTCCACACGAACATAGATGCCGTTGCCCGCCTGAGCTATGTCTTGACACATTTGTTCGTTAAGGTGGGTGATAACAACGTTGCCGTCGCGATCCCGACGATAATCATTACTTCCCTCCACCGGGATAGGTGCTCCGTCGGGCAATCCTACTCCCAGGACATTAACTCGTATGCCTTTCTCCGAGGCGGCCTTTGCCGCTTCGACAGCTCCGGGTTCATGATTTTCACCATCGGTAATGACTATAATAGTGCGCCCCACTCCCTCTTGGGGGGTAAAACTGTTCATGCCCAAATCGATGGCAGACCCAATGGCTGTACCCTGTCTTGATATGAGCGAAGGACTGATGGACTCCAAGAGCATCTTTGCCGAAACGTAATCGCTCGTTATGGGCAACTGGGTAAACGCGTCTCCAGCGAAGACAATCATTCCAACCTTGTCATTCTCCATCTTGTCCACCAACTGCGAGACTATCCGTTTCGCCTTCTCCAAGCGACTTGGCTGGACATCCTGGGCAAGCATCGAATTGGATATGTCCAATGCTATGATGGCCTCGATACCTTGTCTTTTTACAGTGTCCAGCTTAGCCCCGAACTGCGGACGTGCCAACAAGAAGGCAAAAAGTCCCACTACACACCACATTAGGGTAAACTTCACTGCTGGACGATACTTGGATACATCAGGCATCAGCGGTGCCATCAGGCTCATGTCACCAAACTCTTTCAAAGCTCTTCTCTTGCGATAACTCGAGTACAAGTAGAGCACGCTCAACAGCGGCAGGAGCAAGAGCAAATACAAATATGCAGGTTCTTCGAATCGGAACATTGTCAATCAAATTTATAGTTAGGGTATTTTCTTCAATAACGTATTGCGCAACAGAACTTCAAGCAACACACACATCAATGCCACCAAGGCAAAAACCCTGAACTCCTCCTCGCGGCGGCTGAACTCTTTCACATTGAGCTTGGTCTTCTCCAGCTTATCAATCTCCTCATAAACCTCCTTCAGCTTGGAGTTGCTCGTAGCACGGAAATAGTTACCATCCGTTATGCCAGCAATCTGTGTCAAGGTATTCTCGTCGATTTCCACAGGCAGGTTCACATAACGCACCGTGCCATTCCCCATCGGATAAGGATAAGGAGCCACTCCGTTCGTGCCCACTCCAATGGTGTAAACCCTAATACCGAAACTTTTGGCTATTTCTGCAGCCGTCAAAGGGGATATGTCTCCACGGTTATTCGTACCATCAGTCAGCAAAATGATGACTTTCGATTTCGCCTTGCTGTCTTTCAACCGAGATACCGCATTAGCAATACCCATACCCACAGCCGTACCATCTTCTATCAGCCCGCACTGCACGTTCTTTATCAGATTGAGAAGGACAGCATGGTCTACCGTCAACGGACATTGGGTGAAACTCTCACCTGCAAACAGCGTGATGCCGATGTTGTCGTTAGGACGTCCGTTGACAAATTCCGCAGCGACTTCCTTGGCAGCCTCCAAGCGATTGGGCTTCAAATCTTCTGCCAACATACTGGTGGATACGTCTAATGCCAACATGATGTCAATGCCTTCTATCTCGCTGTTTTGCCAGTTATCCGTCGTCTGTGGACGCGCCAATACCAAAATCACCATTATAATAGCCACTACGCGCAGCACGAAAGGAGCATGTATCAGGTAGTTCTTATAACTGCTTGCCTTGCTGGCATAGGCTTGCATGTCCGAAACCTGCAATGAGGCATCGGCCTTACGTCCTTTCATCACATACCACACAATGTATGGTATAAGCAGCAAAAGCAAAAACAAATATCCTATATTAGCAAATGTCATCGCAACACACTTTTACTCTATTCACTTCTTACTATAATCCTATCACGCTATGTAATTATAGACTTCCAGAATAACGTATACCAGCGAACCGGCCAACAAGGCAGTCAATGCCAGGATGCCCAGTCCCAACAACAATTTGGTCCGCAGCGAGCGTTTCTCAACCACGGTTATTTCCGTAGGCTGGGGCTTGACACCGGGCTGTTCTTCCTCTTTGGTTTCGTTGATAAAGTCTATGGCGTTTATCAGGTTGGCATCACTCTCGTTTATCAACGGATTATGCTTTGCAAACTTTACAAGATCCGCCGTCTGGAACAACGCCTTCAGGTCGGCTATCGCCTTCTTATCCTCGACCTCCAAGAGTTTCTCTATAATCTCCGAAGAGGTCATTTCCAACGCATTGAACCCAAAACGCTCACGGATATACGTGCGCAACGCATCAGTAAGCTCCGTATAATATTCCTTCGGCTGCCCACTCTGCCACTTCTTCTCGGTCTTAATACGCTCTATAGCCAACATGGCCCGCTCATGGGGCGGAAGCACCGGCTCGACTTTCACTTTACGGATGATGGGCTTATTGTCGCGTATGCGCTTTATCAGATAAACCAGCAACAGAAGGAACGGCACAAACAACAGCACACAGGCCATCGCCATGTACCAATCGCTCCAAACAAAGGGAGCCGCCATCACATCCTTCGGTCCAAAATAGAAATCGGGATGCGCCGTATCGGCCGGAACGTCTACCGAATAGACTTTCAGAGCCAAGGGCTTTGAATCATAAGCCACGCTGTCAACCCATACCCTCATAGGAGGAAGATAGTAGAGCGCAGAATCGAAAGAAGTGACCGTGTACTCCTCAGTAATGACAAAACGCCGCCCCTCATTCAGAACTTGGGTATCGCGCTTGGCCACATCGAGTATTTCGACTCCTCCCACCAATGTGTCCGCGTATGCAGGAAAAATAGTCTGCCGATTGGCATCGACCGATACTTCCAACTTTACCTTCGCCTGCTCTCCTATCAGGATTTGTGCCTTATCAATCGTGGCATCTACCACTACCGACTGCGCACACACCTGGCCTGCCAATAGCAGCGATGCAATGCTTCCCAATATAAAGTTCTTCATTACTACGCTTTAATTCCGTTTTGCAAATAAGTTCATCAATGCCTTCACATAGTCCTGATCGGTACGTACCGAGACGCTGCTCACATTGCTCCGCGAGAACACTTCATCCAACAGAGCCTGGCTTTTCAACCACCAATCGTGGTGTGCCCTCCGTATGGCCGCCGAAGAGGTGTCAATCCACTGTTCGCGCCCCGTTTCGGCATCTTTCATTTTCACCAGCCCTATGGCGGGAAGTTCCTCTACACGCCGGTCGTACACCTGGATGGCTATTACGTCGTGCTTGCGGTTGGCTATGGTCAAAGCATTCTGGAAGCTATTGCGGTCGATGAAATCGGACAAGACAAAAGCCGTGCAACGGCGCTTCATCACCTGCGTAAGATACTCCAGCCCGTTACTGATGTTTGTCTGTCGACTTACGGCATGAAAGTCAAGCAGCTCGCGTATAATATACAGAATGTGCTTACGGCCTTTCTTCGGCGGAATAAATTTCTCGATGTGGTCCGAGAAAAATATGACACCTATTTTATCGTTGTTCTGTATGGCCGAGAAAGCCAGCGTAGCCGCTATCTCCACCACCATATCTTTCTTAAACTGATGCACCGTGCCAAACTCCAGACTGCCCGAAACGTCAACCAGCAACATCACTGTCAGTTCGCGTTCTTCCTCAAACACCTTCACATAAGGACGGTTGAAACGTGCGGTTACGTTCCAGTCAATGTCCCGGATATCGTCGCCAAACTGATACTCGCGTACTTCCGAAAAGGCCATGCCACGCCCCTTGAAAGCCGAGTGGTATTGCCCGGCAAAAATGTTATTGGACAACCCACGTGTCTTTATTTCTATCTGACGGACTTTCTTTAACAATTCTGCTGTTTCCATTCCTTCTCTGCTTTTATCCTCCGCTAATCTCTATCTCAACAACTTCATCCCGCCACGGCCGCTCCTGCGCCACAGGATTTCATCTCCCGGCATCAAGGAACCTCAACCTTGTTCAATATCTTGCTGACAATCTCATCGGAAGTCAGGTTGTCGGCCTCGGCTTCGTAAGTCAGGCCAATGCGATGGCGCAGCACGTCGTGAGCCACAGCACGCACGTCCTCCGGTATGACATAGCCTCTGTGCTTGATGAACGCATAGCTACGCGCAGCCAGAGCCAAACTGATAGAAGCACGCGGAGAACCGCCAAAACCTATCATGTTCTTCAACTCCTTCAAGCCGTAATTCTCAGGAAAACGCGTGGCAAATACGATGTCGACAATGTAACGCTCTATCTTCTCGTCTATATAAATCTGGTTGGCCACCTTCCGGGCTTCGACGATTTCCTCGGCCTTCAATATCGGAAGCAACGTTTTTCTGTCACCGCTGATGTTCTGGCGAATGATGAGTTTCTCTTCCTCCTGCTTCGGGTAGTCTATCACGACCTTTAACATAAAACGGTCCACTTGCGCTTCGGGCAACGGATAAGTCCCCTCCTGTTCGATTGGGTTCTGAGTTGCCAGCACCAAGAATGGTTCCGGAAGTTTGAACGTCTCCGACCCTATCGTCACTTGCCGCTCCTGCATGGCCTCCAACAATGCGCTTTGAACCTTTGCCGGAGCACGGTTTATTTCATCTGCCAACACGAAATTGGCAAACACCGGTCCCTTCTTCACCTGAAACGTCTCGTCTTTCTGACTGTAAACCATTGTACCGATAACATCGGCCGGAAGCAAGTCGGGAGTAAACTGGATGCGGCTATAACGTGCATCAATCAAGGAGGCCAGCGTCTTTATGGCCAAGGTCTTTGCCAGTCCCGGCACGCCTTCAAGCAACACATGCCCATCGGACAATAAACCTATCAACAAAGATTCCACCAAATGCTTCTGCCCCACAATGACCTGATCCATACCTGCGGTAAGGTTGGTTATGAAAGCACTTTGCCGTTCTATACGCTCGTTCAACTCGCGAATATCAATTGTTTCTGCCATAATTATACTCTTATCTCATTAATACTTGTTTTTCAAATCGAAGCGATAAACTGTATATTTTTCGCCCTCAAAAGTACAGGAAATCTCTCAACGACGGCGACTAATTTTCATTAAAAAACTATGCGAAATCTTTAGGAGTCAGCCTCTAACAGCAACAGAGACGACTGTCCGCCTTCTCCAATGAGCGTGGGCCGAACTCACACAACGTTTTCCACTCCACAGGGTTAAACAAGTTTGCCATAAAGGTCATAGTCGTCCGAACCCGTTATCTCGACATCGTAAAAACGCCCTGTGCGCAGGCGGCGCTCTCCCGCTTCTATCAGAACTTCGGGATCCACCTCCGGCGAGTCATATTGGGTTCTCCCCACATAGTATTCGCCTTCCTTACGGTCTATGATGGTTCTCAGCCGCTGCCCCACTTTCGCCTCGTTCTGTTCCGCCGAAATGCCACGCTGCAAATCCATCAGTTCGTCCAGACGCGCCTGCTTCACCTCCGAAGGCACGTTGTCTTCGTAGTGGCGGGCCGCATAGGTGCCTTCTTCGTGCGAATAGGCAAAAGCCCCCATGCGCTCAAAACGAACGCTTCGGACAAAATCTTTCAGTTCAGCAAAATCTTCCTCCGTCTCGCCGGGATGCCCCACCATCAACGTCGTGCGCAAGTGTATGCCCGGCACCTCCTGGCGCAAACGCTCAATCAGCCGATAGGTCTCCTCTTTCGTCGTATGGCGACGCATGAGTTGCAGCATGTGATTGCTGATGTGCTGCAAGGCAATGTCAAGATACTTGCAGACGTTAGGGCGTTCGCGCATTACCGGAAGCAACCCAAAGGGGAAATTTGCCGGATAGGCATAATGCAAACGTATCCACTCTACCCCCGGAAGATCGGCAATCCGTTCCACCAGGTCAGGCAAAGCCTGCCGCTTATAGAGATCCATCCCATAGTAAGTCAGCTCCTGGGCTATGACCTGAAATTCTTTCACGCCTTGCGCCACCAAAGATGACACCTCGGCAACAATCTCATCCATCGGACGCGACACGTGGTGCCCCGTCATGATTGGAATGGCACAATAGGAGCATGAGCGGTCGCACCCCTCCGAAATTTTCAGATAGGCATAGTGCCGGGGGGTGGTCAGCACGCGCCCGACGTGCAAATCCTCACGATAGTCCTTGCCAAGGTCGGCCAGCAACTGAGGCCAGTCGAACTTTCCGTAATACCTATCCACCTGCGGTATTTCGAGCGCAAGTTCCTGCATATAGCGTTCGGACAAACAGCCCATCACGTAAAGACGCTCCAAACGGCCTTCTTCTTTGGCCTGGGCAAACTCTAAGATTGTATTGACAGACTCTTCCTTGGCATCGCCGATGAAGCCACAGGTGTTGATTACGGCTATCGAGCCTTGCGGATGAAGGGCATCATGGGTCACTTTGAATCCGGCCTCCTCAAGCTGCTTCATCAGCCGCTCCGAGTCGACCAGGTTTTTCGAACATCCCAGCGTGACAATATCTACTGTGTTTTTTCTCATTTGCCGATGCCCTCTTCTCCAAATAACGAATCGACAAACTCTCTCCGGCGGAACACTTGCAAGTCCTCCAACCCCTCGCCCAGCCCAATGTACCTGATGGGGATTTTGAACTGGTCGGATATGCCTATCACGACGCCACCTTTGGCCGTTCCGTCGAGCTTGGTGACAGCCATTGCCGTCACCTCTGTCGCCAACGTGAACTGCTTGGCCTGTTCAAAGGCGTTTTGCCCCGTCGAGCCATCGAGCACAAGCAACACCTCGTCCGGCGCATCGGGCACCACCTTTTTCATCACGTTCTTTATCTTCGTCAGCTCGTTCATCAGTCCTACTTTGTTGTGCAGGCGGCCAGCCGTATCGATAATCACCACATCGGCTCCGTTGGCTACGGCCGAACTCAGCGTATCGTAGGCCACCGAAGCAGGGTCGGCACCCATCTTCTGCTTCACTACCGGCACGCCTACCCTGTCGCCCCATATCTGCAACTGCTCCACGGCAGCGGCACGAAACGTATCGGCTGCGCCAAGATAAACCTTCTTGCCGTTCTTCTTAAACTGATAAGCCAGCTTCCCAATGGTGGTCGTCTTGCCCACGCCGTTGACTCCCACCACCATAACGACGTAGGGCTTTTTGCCTGCTGGGATTTCAAATTCTGCCATGTCGTCCGTGTTGTTCTCCGTCAGCAACGTGGCTATCTCTTCACGAAGGATATTGTTCAGCTCCTTTGTGTTCAGATATTTGTCCTCGGCGACACGCTTTTCTATCCGCTTAATGATTTTCAGCGTAGTCTCAACGCCGACATCCGAGGTTATCAGGACTTCCTCCAGATTGTCCAGCACTTCATCATCCACTTTCGATTTTCCAGCAATGGCGCGGGTTATTTTCCCGAATACGCTCTCCTTTGTCTTGGACAGTCCCTTATCCAACGTTTCTTTCTTTTCCTTAGAGAAAAAACTAAAAAATCCCATATCGACTATACTATTAAATATGCTACAAAGATAAGGCAAAGCGGGCAAATAACACTAAACGACTGTTTTAATTTTTCCTTTTTAAGGATTTTATCTGCCCTCTGCCCCAAGGCTTTTTCCACTTTCGGCCCCCTGTGCCCGAAGGCTATACGGGCCGCCGGGTTTCTTCCAAGCCGGGGATACGTCCTTGCGGATAGTCCTCGGCATCAAGAACGGGCATCCCGCCTCTTCGGACAAGCCCAAGCCAGCATGCCTGTGCTTCCGAGCGCGCACACCTGTGCCCCGGAGGGGGTACACCTGTCGCTGAAAAGGAGCAGACCTGTGCGGACACAGGCGGAAAAGCCCCCCGCCCATGAAAGTTCCCGCCAGAGTGGCAACGGCTTTTCCATTGCCTCTAACGACCGGCTTGGACAAAAAGAACGGGGACGGAAACGCACAAAAGGCCAGACCTTTCATGCCGCATCCGTCCCCGCCCCTTTATAGAACAAGAGATATTCTATGCAACACGGGGAATGCTTACCCCCGTCCCTACTCCATCATCAGCCACAATGGAAATAGCGTTCTACCAGTTTTTGCAGTTCGGCCTTGTTGCCTTGCAAACGCTCCAGCAGTCCCTTGTCATCCATACCGCGCAGCGTGCGGATAATGCCGTCTATCGTACGGGGGCTGAACACGTTTTTAGCCTCGAAGGCTTCGCGCTGCTTCTCCAGCCAGTCGGCCGACTCCACGCAGCACGTAGGCAACTGTTCGAGCCGCTCCAGCAACTGCCGGTTTTGCTCGCTGTGGATGTCGCCGTCCACGTAGGTGTTGTTGGCAATCTCGGCAGAACTTTCCTGCTCCAATCCGTAACGGCAGGCCACGCAAAGACCGGCCATGAGGAAATAGAGGTCGGCAGAACCATCCGGCGAACGCATCTCCACGGTCTGTTTCTCGGTAGTATCCACCTGAGAGGGTCCTTCCAACGGATTGGCCTCGCGGCACATGTCGCGTCCCGAGGTCCACCCCAGCGGCACACGTACCAGAACTGAACGGTTCCGGTCGCCCCAGCATACGTTCGTGGGAGCTTCCTGATGGGGCACCAGGCGGAAATAAGAAGTCGGGTTACGGTTTCCGAAAGCCGTGATGGAAGGAGCCAGCACCATCATGCCGCCAATGGCACGACGGGCGACATCGGACAGGCGACCGTTTTCCGTCATGCAGTTACGCCCGTTTTTCATCAGACGCATGTGGATGTGCAGTCCCGAGCCAGCCTTGCCCACGGTAATCTTGGGAGCAAACGTGATGTTCAGGTTCTCACGATAGGCCAGATTGCGGATAACCCACTTGGCCAACGTCAACTGGTCGGCTGCCGACTCTACCGGGTTGGGCAAGAACTCTATTTCGTTCTGCTCATAGACCATTCCGTCCAACTTGAAGTTTCCTACCTCGCTGTGCCCGTATTTAATCTGCCCGCCGGTCTGAGCGATGTACTCCATGCAGAGCTTGCGGAATTCGTTGTATTTGGCATACGGTCCCGATTCGTGGTAACCGCGCTGGTCGTTGGCCGGGAACATTCCGTCATCGGGGGCAATCACGTAATACTCCAGCTCGCCCATAGCCTCGAACGTCATGCCCGTAGCCTCGGTAAAGGCAAGGGCGGCACGATGGAGCGTACACTCGGGAGAGCCGCTAAACGGATTGCCTTCTTTGTCGAAGAAGGAGCACAACATGCAAAGCGTAGGCTGCTCGGAAAATGGGTCGATAAAGGCTGTGCTGAAACGGGGCAATACGTACAAGTCGCTGTTGCCAGCCTCCACGTAAGAGGGGAAAAGGCTCGAACCGTCCACCCGCTCGCCGCAGGACAGGATGGTTTCCAGATAGGCCAAGTTGTTGACAACGAAGTTCAGCGTCTTGATGCGCCCATCTTCGGCAGGATACATGAAATTAATCATGCGGACGTTGTTTTCCGTGACGTAGCGTATGATGTCGCTTTTCGTCAGTTGCGAAGCCGGTTTCTTCAAATAGGCTATGACCTGGTTGTTGGTCAGTTCAATGCTTTTGTCCATGATATTAGTCATTATATTAGTAAATCATGCTTATAACTGCGTCAAATGTAGGTATTTTGTTGGCAAAATGTCAATATCCTCCGCCTTTTTATCCTATATTAACAATTATCCTGACTTTTTGCAGTAAAGCATTCAACACCGGGGGCGTTTCCGCTGCCTTTCGGCACGAAGACGACATCTGGCCGCAACGAAAAAGCCATTTGATTTAGCCCCAAGCAGCTGCCGGGCAAAAAAGAAACCGCTTTCACGGACGGAAGCCGGGCGGAAAAGACGGGATAATACAAAAATCTGTAGGCTTTAGCCTTTCTATGGTCTAAAGCCTACAGATTTCCTGCGGGACATTCTATGCCCGTCGGTTCTTGACAGGAAGAAGCCTGCTATATTCTACTTTTACTTCTTGGGCGAAACATAACGGGCATTCAACCCTTCAAGGATTTCCTGGGTGATATTATACGCGCTATCGGCATACAGAAGGTTGTCAAAACCCGTGTTGCTGAGAATTAAGTCGTACTTCTTTCCCTTGTTGTATTCCTTCAGAAAAGCATTGATAGAATCCCGCAACTGCAGATTGTTCTTTTCGTTCTCACTCATCAATTCGGACTGTAATTGGTTACTCTGTTCCTGAAGGTCCTGTTCCAGTTTCAGGATGCGATTGTATTCCTGCTGTGCCCGCTCTTGCGAAAGAAATGCGTTATTCTCATATTTCGTTTGGAAATCGCGTTTTTCCTTCTCTAACTCATTGGCCTTCTTGTTCAAGGTAAGGCGCATATCTTCACTCTTCTTCACCATCTCTTCGCTCAAATCCTTGAAGAAATTATATTTCGACAAAAGGGTGTCGATCTCCACATAGGCTATTTTCATGCCAGACAAGGTTGCGGGCTGAGCCGATGTGGTTGCTTCTTGGTTGCTTTTGCCCGCACACTGCGAAAACAACAGGATAAGAGTGAGAGCGGCCATGCCGTTCATCACGTAGTACAGTCTCTTCATAATATTGCTCTTTGCTTTATTATTAATAAATTGGTTTTCGTTCAATGAATTAGTTCTTGTCTTCTGTCCACTCGTCAATGGAAAATTTAGGCTTTTCAAATGCTTCCCTGTCCTGAGACTGCGCGCAACCTATTCCGCGTTCGCGCAACGCCTTGTTGCCTCCTACATGTCCATTGGGGAAAGTCCCGTTCTTAACAAGAAGCACCTTCAGCCCCAACAAAACGGCACTTATAGCAACAATTAACAGAGTTATTAAAAAGGTATCAAGCATTTCAACTAATTTTGTGGGTGCAAATATAGAGGTTTGACAGGAGTATGCCGTTATCTTTTACCCTAAAAAAGGGAAACGAGGCAACGAGAACTATCAAATTAACCATATTTAGCACAGGCTGTAAGCATTAAGAATAAAGAATAAAGACATCTGTTATTAAAAAACTAAGAACCCGTAAACTACTATTATGGAAAAAGAGAACCTGAAACCGGAGGGCGTTTTCCGCTATTTTGAAGAAATATGCAAAGTGCCCCGTCCCTCGAAAAGAGAAGAGAAAATCGTAGCTTATCTGAAAGACTTCGGACAAAAGCATCAGTTGGAGACCCAAGTCGACGAAGCCGGAAACGTTCTTATAAAGAAAAAGGCTACCCCCGGCATGGAAAACCGCAAGACCGTGATTTTGCAGTCACACGTAGACATGGTGTGCGAGAAGAACAACGACGTGAAACACGACTTCCTGAACGACCCCATCGAAACAGAAATAGACGGCGAATGGATGAAAGCCAAAGGCACAACCCTGGGGGCCGACAATGGCATAGGAGTGGCCACCGAACTGGCAGTCCTGACAGACGACACCATAGAGCATGGCCCCATAGAATGCCTGTTTACCGTGGACGAAGAGACAGGGCTTACAGGAGCTTCAGCACTGAAAAAGGGCTTCATGGAAGGAACCATCCTGCTGAACCTCGACTCGGAAGATGAGGGAGAACTGTTTATTGGCTGTGCCGGCGGCGTGAATACACTGGCCGTATTCCACTACCAAGAAACTGACGTTCCCGCCAACTACTTCTTCTGCAAAATACAGGTCAAAGGATTGCGCGGAGGACACTCGGGAGGAGACATACACCTGGGCAGAGGAAATGCCAACAAAATATTGAACCGCTTCCTGTTCGACGTGTCGCGCCAATACGACCTGTACCTCTGCGAAATCGACGGAGGCAACCTGCACAACGCCATAGCCCGCGAAGCCCATGCCGTAATAGCCATACCCGAAGAACACAAACACGACTTGCGGGCTTCCCTAAATGTGTTCTCCTCCGAAGTGGCAGACGAACTGGCCATCACCGATCCCGATGTCAAGATAGAAATGGAAACCGAGAACGCACGTCCCAAAGCCATCGACAAAACTACGGCACGCAACCTGCTTCTCTCGCTCTACGCCGTCCCCCACGGGGTGTTTGCCATGAGCCAAGACATCCCAGGCCTGGTGGAGACATCGACCAACCTGGCTTCGGTCAAGATGGGACAAGACAACACGATACGCATTCTCACCAGCCAACGCAGTTCCATAGAATCGGCCAAACGCAACATTGCCAACATGGTCGAAGCCGCTTTCCTGCTGGGAGGTGCCACCGTGGAACACACCGAAGGATACCCCGGATGGAAGCCCAACACCCACTCCGAGATACTGCACATAGCCACCGAGTCATACAAACGCCTGTTTGGTACCGAACCTAAGGTAAAAGCCATACATGCCGGTCTAGAATGCGGACTCTTCCTGAGCAAGTACCCGGAATTGGACATGATTTCCTTCGGACCTACCTTGCAAGGAGTACACTCGCCCGACGAACGGATGAACATTCCTACCGTCGCCAAGTTCTGGAAACACTTGCTGGACATTCTCAAACATATACCGTCCAGCGAGCAATAAAACCGACCTCGCACCGTTAAACAGAGCAGGGGCACGCATTCGTGTCCCTGCTCTAATTTTATATGCAACCGTCCGAAACCGGCACACACCAATGACGAAAAAATTCTTGCCCTACCTGATAGCACTGTGCATGGCAACCTCCGCATGCACCGACTTCGACGACTTCTCCGCAGACACATCCCTGCGTCTGAGTTTTTCCCAAGACACCTTATTTATGGATACGGTTCTTACCGGAATACCCACCTCTACCCAGCAAATCATGGTGTACAACCCCAACGACGAAGCCCTGCTCATCTCTTCCATAACCTTGGCCGACGGCGAGAACACCGGATTTAGGATTAACGTGGACGGCATGTCGGGACGGCAGTTTGACAACATACGCATTGCCCGACACGATAGCATGTACCTCTTTGTCGAAGCCACTCTACCCACACAAGGCACACCCGTGCCAACAGCTATCCGGGACTCCATCGTATTCCTGCTCAACGGCAACACGCAAGACCTGAAGCTACTGGCCTATGCACAAGATGCCTTGTCGCTACGGGGACACGTCGTCGCACACGACACGCTCATGCAACCCGACCGCCCGGTCTTAGTCTACGACAGTCTGACCGTAGCCGCCGGGGCACGCCTCACGCTCGGAGCCGGGACACGCCTCTACTTCCACGACCAAGCCGTGCTCCACATACACGGTTCTCTGTCGGTCGAAGGAACCTTGCAATCCCCCGTCGTCTTTCGCGGAGACCGCACCGACCGCCTATTCCCCTACCTGCCCTACGACCGCCTGCCCGGCCAATGGGGAGGCATACGCATCTATCCCGAAAGTTTTGACAACCGACTGGCCTATGCCGATGTACACGGAGGAAACTTCGGCATACGATGCGACTCTTCCACTACAGACCGCGACAAGCTATACATGGAAAACTCCATCATCCACCAGACCGCAGGACACGCCCTTGAACTGACCAACTGCAAGGCCAGCATTGCCAACTCAGAAATAAGCAATGCGGGAGGCGACTGCGTAGCCCTGAGAGGCGGAGACTACACCTTCACCCACTGCACATTGGCCAACTTCTTCAGCTGGAACGTGCGCGAAGGCGTCGCCCTGCGCTTTGCCAACCAAAGCAACGGAGCAGTCTGCCCCTTGCAGCAGGCCCGCTTCCTGAACTGCCTTATAACCGGCGCAGGCAGCGACGAGCTGATGGGCGAAGTCAGCGAAGACCAGGCCGTCGCCTTTAACTATTACTTCTCCCACAGCGTCATACACTCGATAGAAGAGTCGAACGACCAAATAGTCAACGTGCGCTGGGAGGACGAGAGCAACTTTGTGCTGATGGACGACCGCACACAGGAGTACAACTTCCGACCCACCGCCGAATCACAAGTCATAGACTGGGGGAACCCCGCCGACGCGCAAGCCTACCCCCTCGACCGGGACGGCAATCCACGCCTTACCGATGCGGCTCCCGATGCCGGTTGCTACGAAGCCCAGCCGCAGGACGACGGGCAACAACAGGAATAGCCTCAAATCCCAAGCTTCAACCCACATGCGCCCCCTCACCCTCTTGCTCCTGCTGCTACTGTCTGCCACGCCCACACTGGACTTGCTGGCGCAGGAGCCCATGTGTATGCGCATCATGACCTACAACGTAGAAAACCTTTTCGACCTCCGCCACGACTCGCTGAAGGACGACACCGACTACCTGCCCGGAGGCGACCTGCAATGGAGTGTACGACGCTACCACCGCAAACTGGACAACATCGCCCGCGTCATCATCGCCGTAGGCGAGGGCATACCACCGGCCCTCATCGCCCTGTGCGAGGTGGAAAACGACAGCGTGATGCTCGACCTCACACAGCGTTCTCCGCTACGCACCCTGGGCTACCGCTACCTCATGACCAACTCGCCCGACCGCAGAGGCATCGACGTGGCCCTGCTCTACCAGCCCGCCCTCTTCAAGCCCCTGCACCACCAGAGCATACGCATCGCGCCGCCCCGCAGTCGCGAGCACCCCACACGCGACATCCTACACGTCTGCGGCCTGTTGCCACGAGCCGACACAATCGATATACTGGTGTGCCACTTGCCCTCGAAAGCCGGAAACACGACCAGCAACGGACGCTACCGCAAGAAAGTGGCACAGGTCCTGAAGCATACCGCCGACTCACTGGCACGCCTCAGACAAACGCCACGACTGCTCATCATGGGGGACATGAACTGCGAGCTGAAAAGCCCCTCCCTGAAGTTGCTCAGAGTCGGACTGCCGCCAACCGAGGGAGGAGACCCGCATCCGCACAGTCTCTACGACCTGCTGGGGCGGCAAGCCCTCAGCCGGAAGCAGGGTACCTACAAATACCAGGGCGAATGGCAGTCGCTGGACCACATCATCGTATCGGGCAACCTGCTGCGCCCCGACGCAGGCTGGCACACCTCCGAAGCCCAAGCCCGCATCTTTTCCGCCCCGTTCCTTCTGGCCAAAAGCGGCCCCTACTCCGACCCCGTCCCTCTACGCACCTACAAGGGAAAATACTACCAAGGCGGCTTCAGCGACCACCTGCCCATCTACACAGACCTCTTGAAGAGTTATTGAGTCACCAGGGATTAGGGGCAAGAACATGCACTTGCATTTCCGTACCTCGTACCCTGTCCCTTACCAATGAGAAGCAGGAAAACAAGCCACCCCAGCCTTTAACCCCAATCGGTCATTAGACCGCATTGCCGTGTGCTTGACAATCTTTCTCTGGCTTTCCAAGCCCCTTCGTCCTGCCAATCAGCACGGCGGCAAAACGAAATCGCTTTGGACTCTAATGACCGATTTGGGTTAAAAAGCACACTTTTGTAGGGTATTGATATACAACAGGGCGTTCGGAACTTTGCAGAGGTCTCTCTGGACGGCCATGATTTCGCATCACCCATTCTGGCAACCGCCCGGCGGCGAACTCCGTCCCCTCCGTCCGCGCCCGCCGCCGGGCTTGACAAAGAAATGACAAGTACCCACTTGTTGTGATTGACAAATTGCCGAGAGCAGTCCTCCGTTGTCGCTTTTACCCTCAAATGGCGATTGCAGGAGAACGGGCAGTCCCTTACCTTTGCCCCGCATTTTGAAAGCAAACCTAAGCCAAAAGTTTCACTAACCTACGTTTATACACACATGATGGAACATATAGGAAAGACAACCCTTCTCGCCCTGCTGGCCTTGCTGACGCTGCTGTGCCTGCCCCTGCACGCCCAGCACCGCCACCACGGGGGACGCCACGCCTTGCTGTCGGGGCGTGTCGTCTCGGCCGAGGGAGGCGTGGTGGACTACGCCACCGTGCAGCTCAAGGGTACCGCCTTGGGCAGCATCACCGACGACGAGGGCCTCTACCACATCAAAGCACCGGCAGGCGACTACACACTGGTGGTCTCGGCCATCGGCTACGAGAGCGTGGAACGCTGTGTACGCCTTGAATCCGACCGGCGACTGAGACTGAACATACGCCTCAAACCTTTCACCCACCAACTTGACGAGGTGACCGTGACCTCCAACGGCGTATCGCGCGTGAAGCGTTCGGCCTACAATGCCGTGGCCGTCGATGCCACCGAGATGCAGAACACGGCCAAGAACCTGAGCGATGTCCTGGCCAAGGCACCGGGCATGAAGCTGCGCGAGAGCGGCGGCGTGGGATCGGACATGCAGCTCATGCTCGACGGCTTCAGCGGCAAACACGTCAAAGTGTTCATCGACGGCGTGCCCCAAGAGGGAGCCGGACAAGCCCTCGACCTGAACAACCTGCCCGTCAACTTTGCCGAACGCATCGAGGTGTACAAGGGCGTAGTGCCCGTGGGCTTCGGCACCGACGCGCTGGGCGGAGTGGTCAACATCGTCACCGGCAAGCAACGTCGCCGCTGGCACCTGGATGCCTCCTACAGCTACGGCTCATTCAATACCCACAAGTCCTACCTCAACTTCGGGCAGACGCTGAAAAACGGCTTCACCTACGAGCTGAACGCCTTCCAGAATTTCTCGGACAACGACTACTACATAGACAACTACGTCACCGAGTTTGCCCCCGACGGCAGCGAAAGCACCGACACGAGGAAGGTCCACCACGTCAGACGCTTCAACGACCAGTTCCACAACGAGGCCGTCATTGGCAAGTTGGGCGTAGTCGACAAGCTCTGGGCCGACCGCCTCATGCTGGGCTTCAACTATAACAACTATTACAAAGAGATACAGACAGGCGTGTACCAGTACATCGTCTTCGGGCAAAAGCACCGCAAGGGCCACTCCTTCGTCCCCTCGCTGGAGTACAGCAAACGCAACCTTCTCGTGCGGGGGCTCGACGTAGTGGCAACAGCCAACTACAACCACAACCTCACACAGAACATCGACACCGCCACCTATAAATACAACTGGCTGGGACAGAGCAAGTACACGGGAACGCCCGGCGAACAGTCGTACCAGAACAGCGAGTCGCGCAACACCAACTGGAACGGCACCCTGACGGCCAACTACCGACTGGGACGGGCACACGCCTTTACCCTGAGCCACGTCGTGAGCACCTTCAAGCGCACCAGCCGCTCCTACGTCGAAGGCAGCTCCAAGCTGTCGGACTTCAGCATCCCCAAAGTGACGCGCAAGAACATCACCGGCCTGTCCTACCGCCTGATGCCTTCCGAGCGGTGGAACCTGTCGGCCTTTGGCAAATACTACAACCAGTACAACCGGGGTCCCGTCTCACAGAGCGCCGACGGCATAGGCGACTACATCAGCCAGACACAGCGCGTCAGCGCGTGGGGCTATGGCGCAGCAGGCACCTACTTCATCCTTGACGGCCTGCAAGCCAAGCTTTCCTACGAGAAAGCCTACCGCCTGCCCACCACCGACGAACTTTTCGGCGACGAAGACCTGGAAGCCGGACGCGCCGACCTGCGCCCCGAGAACAGCCACAACCTCAACCTCAACCTCAGCTACAACCGGCAAGTAGGGCTGCACGGCATCTACGTGGAAGGTAGCCTCATCTACCGCGACACCAAGGACTACATCCGCCGGGGACTCGACCGCGTGGGCGGCATGAGCTTCGGCTACTACGAGAACCACGGACGGGTGAAGACCAAGGGCTTCAACCTCTCGGCACGCTACAGCTACAGCCGATGGTTCAACCTGGGAGGCACGTTCAACAACACCAACATACGCGACGACGAACGCTACCTGGCAGGCGGCACGCAGCAGCAAAGCCTCACCTACGGACAGCGCATGCCCAACCAGCCCTACATGTACGCCTCGTTCGATGCCAACTTCATCTGGCACGACTGCATCCGCGAAGGCAACGTGCTGACACTCACCTACGACGGCTTCTACCAGCACGACTTCCCCCTCTACTGGGAAGCCTTCGGCGATGCCTCCACCAAGAGCGTCGTCCCCGAGCAGCTGTCCCACAACCTCACCCTGGGCTACACCATGCAGAACGGACGCTACAACTTCTCCTTCGAGTGCCGCAACCTGACGGATGCCAAGCTATACGACAACTTCAGCCTGCAGAAGGCCGGACGCGCCTTCTACGGCAAGTTCAGGGTGTACTTCGGCGGATGAGGACAAGCCGCAAGTCCGCCCCGGACAGCCCCGGGGGAGCGCACCTGTGCCAGCGGACGGGCATACCTGTGCCACCGACCGGGCGCACCCGTGCCACCAACCGGGCAAACCCGTGCCACCCGATGCCCCCTCGGCACCCCCGCAGGAGGCAGGCGTAGCGGCAGCCGCCGCAGACCGACAACCAACACGCAGGACTCCCACGGCCCCAAGCCCGCAGAAGCCTGCACGACACATAACACCACTTAAAAAAGAAACGACAATGAGAAAAAGAAACCATCTATGGGTCCTGGCTGCGGCCCTTTGCACAGGCAGCCTGCTGGCCGCTTGCAGCGACGAGAACGAAACGATGACAGGCGGCAATGACAACGGCAACGGCACACAGCCGGGCGAAACCGTGTCGCGCTACGTCGTGGCAGCCGAGGCCGGAGGTTCGGGCTCTACGGCCATGTACCTCACCACGTCCGAGACGCTGGACGAAGGTAACCTCTCGACCAT
Source organism: uncultured Bacteroides sp. (assembly GCA_944321465.1). Lineage (GTDB taxonomy): Bacteria > Bacteroidota > Bacteroidia > Bacteroidales > Bacteroidaceae > Bacteroides. The sequence goes on along the minus strand of CALULL010000012.1, from coordinate 44,588 downwards.
CGGCAACGGCTTTGAGACCGAGAGCGGCTCCAACTGGATATTCTACAAGGATGCCTATCTGTTCAACTTCCAGTACAACGACGGCGGACAGGGCACAGCCTTTGCCTATGCCCTCAACCCCCTGACGGGCAAAGCCGAGGAAGCACGACGCTACACTTTCAACCGCACAACAACCTACGGCACGTGGGGAGACAACGTCATCACGGCTTCGACCAACGTGGGCACTCAGGAGAGCGTCACCAACGAAGCGGGCGAAGTGCTCTATGCCAAGTACCTGCAATTCAACTACCTCAGTGCCACCGATGCCAGCACACGCACAGGCAGCCGCCTGGCCGAGGACTTCCTGGGCAACGGCGAGTCGGTCTCCTTTGCCGGATTTGTCGAAGCCAACGGCAAGCTCTACACCTCGGTCGTGCCGATGGGCATGAGCCACTACGGCGTGGTGAAGTATGCCGACAAGGTGAGCGACCCCAAGCTCGTCACCGACCACAGCGGCGGCAGCGGCTCGGGACAGTACACTCCCGGACAGATACCCGCCACGCAGTACCCCGACAGCGCGTTCGTGGCCATCTACAGCGGCGACTCCTTCGACGAGACTCCCGTCATAGCCCGCACGGGCAAGATAGGCTTTGCCAGCGGACGCATGAGGTCGCAGTACTACCAGACCATCTGGGCAGCCGACAACGGCGACATCTACGTGTTCTCGCCGGGCTTCGGACGCACGTCGAAGGCCGAGTCTACGGTAGAAGATGCCGACGGGCAACTACACACGCTCTATAAAGTAGAAGGCAAACTGCCCTCGGGCGTGGTGCGCATCAAGGCTGGCGAAACGACGTTTGACGACACCTACTACGTCAACCTGGAGGCACAAGGCAACGGCAACCCCATGTTCCGCTGCTGGCACATCACCGAGGACTACTTCCTGCTCCAGATGTATGGCAAAGGCGTGGAGGACATGATAGCCAACTCCAGCAAAGCCGACCGCAGCGAGCTGGCCGTCTTCCACGGAAGCACGCAGACACTCACCGTCCTCAGCCAGGGACTGCCCGACCGCAGCGTCATCTCCAGCTACGGAACGCCCTACAGCGAAGGCGGCTATGCCTACATCCCCGTGGCCACGACCGACGGTGCCCAGCCCGCCATCTACAGGATAGACCCCAAGAGCATGACCGCCACCAAGGGCATCACCATCGAGGCCAACAGCGTCTCGGCACTCGGCAGACTGAGCGCAACAGCCCAATAGGACATCCCCTCCTCCCCTCTCCCCACTTGCGGGAAAGGAGGAGGATTGCCACCTTACTATTATGAGAAGACTATTCCGCGACATACACCTTTGGCTCTCCGTGCCCTTCGGCATCGTCGTCACGCTGATATGCTTTTCGGGAGCCATGCTGGTCTTTGAGAAGGAAATCACCCGACTTGTACGCCCGGAGCTGTACTACGTGGAGCAGGCCGGTGCCCGTCCTCTGCCCGTGGGGCAAGTGGCCGGGCAGGTGGCATCCACGCTCCCGCCCGATGTGCAGGTGACAGGAGTCACCGTCTGCCCCGACCCGAAGTGCAGCTATCAGGTGAACCTCTCCAAACCCAAGCGTGCCTCCGTGTTCGTCAACCCCTACACGGGCGAGGAACTCGGACGATACGAACGCCTGCCCTTCTTCCGCACCATGTTCAGCCTGCACCGCTGGCTGTTGGGCAGCCGTCCCGAAGGTGGCGGCATCTTCTGGGGCAAGACGATTGTGGGCATCAGTACCCTGCTGTTCGTTGCGGTGCTGCTTTCGGGCGTTGTCCTTTGGTGGCCGCGCACAAAGAAGGCACTGGCCAACAGCCTGAAACTGACACTACGCAAAGGCTGGCGACGCTTCTGGTACAGCCTGCACGTAGCCGGTGGAATGTACGCGCTGCTCCTGCTGGCAGTCATGGCACTGACGGGACTAACGTGGTCGTTCGGCTGGTACCGCACGGGGTTCTACAGCCTCTTCGGTGCGGAGACACGGGCACAACAAAGCAGCCACGGAGACAGCAGCCCGCAACGACAGGAACGCAACAAGCCGGACGGGTCGGAGAGCGAAACGACGTTTGCCCATTGGGAGCAGGTGGTGAAGACCTTGCAGGAACGTAACCCCGGACATGCACAAATCACCGTCGCCGATGGAAACGCCACAGTGGCCTTCTCACGCCTGGGCAACCAGCGTGCCTCCGACCGCTACACTTTCGACCCCCTCACGGGCGAACTGCAGGACGCGAAACCCCACGAGACTACCCCCCGGCAAGGAAAGCTGAGAGGCTGGATATACTCGGTACATGTAGGAAGTTTCGGAGGAACAGCCACCCGTGTGCTCTGGTTTCTGGCAGCCTTGCTGGGTGCATCTCTCCCTCTCACCGGTTACTACTTATGGATTAAAAGACTGACAGGAAGGCGGAAACGCCCGCACCTCACTGCATGAGACACCGCACGTCTTCCTCCGTTCCCGAAAACGGGCCGTGCGCTTGCAGCTTAATGGTACACATGGCTGCGGCGAAACGGCCCGCTTCGTCGTAAGATGCCCCTCGGATGCGGCGGTACAGGTAACCTACCATATAGGTATCCCCGCAGCCGGTAGCATCCACTACGTGCCTTGCCGGGTAAGCCGGTATCTCGTGGAAAGAGCCGTCGGCGTAAATCAGCGAGCCTTTATCTCCCATCGTCAGGACAACCTCCTTCACCCCCCAACGGGCAATGAGGAGGGCAGCCTCATGTGGTTCGGCAAGTCCCGTCAGCACCTTCATCTCGTCTTCATTGGCTTTCAAGGTGTAGATGTAGGGCAGCAGTTCGCGCTTCTCAGCCCAATCGACAGGCAGCACTTGCCCGTTCTCCACGCGCCTCAACAGCCCCTGGACATCGACCGACAGGCGTGCCCTTCCGGCCAAAGAGCGGATAGTATCGGTCGGAAAGTCGTCGGCCAGGAGCGTGCCCAAGTGGATTACTTTGGCCCGCACCCCGGCAACCTCGGCCACTGTGAAGGGGTCGGCCTTAGACGTGACACGCTGACGGCGTTCGTTCTGGTTCTCGTTGTAGATGTTCTCAAAGCAGATGGAGTGACGGCTGGGCAGTACTTCGACCTCCACCCCCTTGCGGCGCAGTTGCTCCACCACGGCCATCTCGTTCCGGCCCAGGGCCGTTACCAGCAGAAAGCCCTCGGTGCCCAGGCGCGCCATAGCCTCGGCGAAATAGAAGGATGTGCCCCCAGGCATATCCACCGTGTTGCGAGGGGTCACGATTTTGTCCAACGTTATGTGCCCCATGCAGCACAAATCATACACACGCGTTTGCTTCAGTGGTTCTTCTCCTGTCATTAGCCCATGTCCTCTGTCTGGTGGAACTTGGCTGCAAAGGTACGAATTAATTCCAAAACCCGCGCCTCCCCTTCTCAGAACCGCTTGCCCAGGATGCGCACCGAGTTGAGCACGGCCAGCATGGCCACGCCTACATCGGCAAAGACGGCGGCCCACAAGGATGCAACCCCCAGCGCACCGGCCACGAGCACGACGGCCTTCACCCCGATGGCTCCTACAATGTTCTGCCACACGATGCTGCGCGTGGCGCGTCCCACGCGGATGGCAGTAGCCACCTTTGACGGCTGGTCGGTCTGCAACACCACGTCGGCACTCTCGATGGCCGCGTCCGACCCAAGCCCGCCCATCGCGATGCCCACATTGCTCAGAGCCAGCACGGGCGCGTCGTTCATGCCGTCGCCAACAAAAGCCACGCACGTCCCGGGCCGTGCCGACAGTTCTTCCACCAGCCGGGCCTTGTCCTCGGGCAGCAGGTCGCCGTGCGCCTTGCCGATGCCCAGGCCGGAAGCCACCTTCTGCACAACGGCTTGCTTGTCTCCCGATAGCAGCCTCACGTCGCCCACTCCCAGGCTGTCCAGTTCCCGCACGGCTTGGGCGGCATCGGGCTTCAGCGTGTCGGCCAGCAAGACGCAACCCTGATAACGTCCGTCAACGGCGCAGGCCACCACCGTGGCCGCAGCCTCGCCCTCCACCTCGGCGGGCACCTCCACGCCACGTTCGGCCATGAGGCGCACGTTGCCGACCAGCACCATGTGGCCGCCGACGACAACCTCCATCCCATGTCCGGCCAGTTCCTTCACCCGTTCAGGCTTTGGGCACGCCGCCTGCCGCCCGGCAGCATAGCACACGACCGCCCGAGCTATGGGGTGCGTGCTGCAGCTCTCGGCCGCATACAAGCAGGACAGTAGGGCAACCGGTTCCACCCCCTGTGCCGTGTGCACCGCCGTCACGCCAAAGCGACCGGTCGTAAGGGTCCCCGTCTTGTCGAAAGCCACGACATTGACGCGGGTAATGGCATCCAGATAATTGCCGCCCTTGAAGAGGATACCTGCGCGCGAAGCCGCCCCGATGCCTCCGAAGTAGCCCAACGGTATGCTGATAACCAGCGCACAAGGGCACGACAGGACCAGGAACACCAGCCCACGGTAGAGCCACTCATCGAACACATAGCGGAACGACGGCACCAACAGTGACACCAGCGCAGGAACAACCACAACCAGTGCGGCAGCCACAATGACCGCAGGCGTGTAGACACGGGCGAAACGGCGGATGAACAACTCAGCCGGAGCCTTGCGCGACGAAGCGTCGCGCACCAGCGTTAGGATGCGCGCCAAGGCACTCTGCTCGTAGGGACGGCTCACCCGCACATGCACCGTCTGCCCGCTGGCTATCATGCCTGCCAGCACCTCGCCGCCCTTGACGACGTTGCGGGGCAGGCTTTCGCCCGTCAGGGCCGACGTGTCGAAGGCCGCCCCGTCGTCCGTCAGGGCACCGTCCAGCGGAACGCGCCCGCCGGGCTTCACCTCGATGACCTCGCCAGGCTTCACCTCCACGGGCTTCACCTCCACGTATCGGCCGCCACGCAAGACGGCGGCACGCTCGGGCCTGACGTCGAGCAGGCGGCCTATGTTGCGCGTGGCACTGTCGACGGCGCGATGCTGCAGGGCCTCGCCTACGGTATAGAACAGCATCACGGCTACAGCCTCGGCATACTCACCTATGCAAAACGCGCCGACAGCGGCCAGCACCATGAGCGTGAACTCGCTGAACACATCCTTCTGCCGGGCCGCCTCCCTGGCTTCGTGCGCGACGGGAAGCCCTACGGGCAGAAAAGCCGCCGCATACCACACCGCCGGTACCCACGGCGCGGCAAACCACGCCCAACCGGCAGCAGAGGCCACCACGCCGACCACCAGCATGACAAACGACACCAGCGGCCACCACAGCCGGGCCTTGCCGCCTTCGTGCCCATGCCCGTGGCAGTGACAGCCACAGCCATCGTGCCCGCAGCCCCCGTGCGCATCGGCACAGGCAGCAGCCGTTGTTTTCTCACGATGCTTCATAGCGTCCGCCTCCTTTCTTCGCGGCCTCGGCCCGGCAGTGCGGGCATAGGCCTTTTATCGTATAGTTGATACTCTGCACCTCGTACCCTGAGGGCAACTGCACCACGGGTATCTTTACGTCGGTGATGCACTCTGTCCGGTGGCACATCTCGCAAAAGAAGTGTACGTGGCGGTTGCCCGGCAGACAGTCGCCTCCCTCGGCACGGCACATCTCGTACTTGATGGACCCGCTGCCGTCTTCAAACGAATGGATGGCATGGTGGCCCGCCAAGACGGAGAGCGAGCGGAAGATGGTCGACTTGTCCAGCGTCTCTATGAGGTCTTCCAGCTCGACAAGCGACACCGCCCGGTCCAGCTCCGACAGCTTCTGCAACACCAATATCCGGGCCACGGTGGGCCGGATACCACGGTCGGTCAGTCTCTCTTCACATTGTTCGGTCGTCATAACGTCTCTGTTTATTCTCTTTCTTCAGTCTTCGCGCCGAGGGGCAGCACAGCCCCTGCACGCCCCACGGTGGCCCCGCCTGGTGGCACAGGTCCGCCCGTCCGGCAGCACAGGTCTGCTTCCCGGCTGGTACAGGTCTGCCCCCGCAGAAGGACACCTGTGCCCCCGCAAGAGGCTATGCAAGCCCGCCTGCGGCCACCGGCGCACTGTGTTCGTGGTGCAAAAATAAGACAAGACTTTTGCAACCGGGTTGCAAAGTGCCGATTATTTCCCCCTTGACAACCGATTGGGCAATGCCGCGCCGCCAACCGAATCGACGGATACCCGCGAGAACCTTCCCCTCTCCCACCCGAAGGCCGCCCCGGCCGCTACCGGCAAGCGTTCCATTCTTAGCCCTTGACAGCCCGGGAACAAGATTTTTTTCGTATGTTTGGCCACCGAAAGGCAGAGGAACCACCCGGAGACCACTCCGCCCGTCCGCCCACAAGACAGGCAGAACGGCAGGAAAGGGGCCAGAGCCTACACCTTATTATATATGTAGAACAAAACAGACAACACAGCAGAAACACTTATGCTACATTTCGATTGCGATTACATGGAAGGCGCATGTCCCGAAGTAATGCGCCGCCTGGCCGAGACCAATATGGAACAGACACCAGGATACGGAACCGACCGATACACCAAGGAGGCCGTGGAGCTGATACGCCAAGCCTGCGCACAGCCCGAAGCCGAAGTGCACTTCCTGGTAGGCGGCACCCAGACCAACGCCACCGTAATAGACGGGTTGCTGCGGCGGCACGAGGGCGTACTGGCAGCCGAGACGGCACACATCAATGTCCACGAGGCCGGAGCCATCGAAGCCTGCGGGCACAAGGTGCTCGTCCTGCCCCAGCACGACGGCAAGCTGCGGGCAGCCGACGTGGAACGCTACACGACCGACTTCTACCGGGACGAGACCTACGAGCACATGGTAGCCCCAGGCATGGTCTACATCTCTCACCCCACGGAGCTTGGCACCCTCTACACACGGGCCGAACTGGAGGAACTGAGCCAGACGTGCCACAGGCTGCACCTGCCGCTCTACCTGGACGGGGCACGCCTGGCCTACGGACTGGTGGCGGCAAACGCCGACCTGACGCTGCCCGACGTAGCCCGCCTGTGCGACGCGTTCTACATCGGCGGCACCAAGACGGGAGCCTTGTTCGGCGAAGCCGTAGTGGCCCGTCGCGGGCTGTTGCCACGCTTCTTCACGCTGGTGAAGCAGCACGGCGCGCTGATGGCCAAGGGACGGCTGCTGGGCTTGCAGTTTGCCACGCTGATGGCCGACGGCCTGTATCTGCACCTGGCACGCCATGCCGTCGGGCAGGCCATGAGGCTGAAACAAGGCTTCCTGTCCGCCGGTTACCGCTGCCACATAGACTCGCCCACCAACCAGCAGTTCTTCTGCCTGCCCAACGAAACCATCGACAGACTGAGCACCAAAGCCACCTTCGAGATATGGGGCACACGGGGCGAGAACGAGTCTGTGACACGTTTCGTCACCAGCTGGGCCACCCGGCCCGAAGCGGTAGACGAGCTGCTTTCTTATTTGGAATGAAACTAAATGAGGTAGGGAAGCGTCATTTCTTCCCTACTTTCTTTTTGCCATATGAGACTTATTCCTACCTTTGTCGGGAACCAAATCTAATGACATGAAGATAGTATCCATCCAAGATTTGCAAGCAATAAGGCAGAAAGCCCAAAAGGAACTTCTGCTGCGCGAAGAGAGCGACAAGAAAGTAGCAGAGAACAGCTGTGGCCTGGAAACCGGCACCGAGCACATGCAGATACTTATCTGCGGAGGCACCGGCTGCAAGGCATCGACCAGCCACCTGATTGGCGAACGGCTGGAGGAAGCCCTGAAACAACACGGCGTGGCCGACCGCGTGGAAGTGGTGACAACGGGCTGCTTCGGCTTCTGCGAAAAAGGCCCCATCGTGAAGATAATCCCGGACAACACATTTTACGTACAAGTGTCTCCCGACGATGCCGAGGAAATCGTCGCACGGCACATCGTGGGCGGGCAGAAAGTAGAACGCCTGCTCTACATCGACCCGAAAGACGGACACGCCGTAAGCGACTCCAAGCACATCGACTTCTACCGCAAGCAGAAGCGCATAGCCCTGCGCAACTGCGGCTTCATCGACCCCGAGGACATCGAAGAATACATTGCCCGCGACGGCTATCAGGCACTGGCCGACTGCCTGCTGAACAAGAAGCCCGCCGAGGTGATAGACACCATCAAACGCTCGGGCCTGCGCGGACGCGGCGGCGGCGGTTTCCCCACAGGGCTGAAGTGGGAACTGGCTTCCAAGCAACCGGGCGACGTGAAGTACGTGGTATGTAACGCCGACGAAGGCGACCCGGGTGCGTTCATGGACCGTTCCATCATGGAAGGCGACCCGCACTCCATTGTCGAGGCAATGGCCGTATGCGGATACTCCATCGGCTCCCGGCACGGCCTGGTGTACATCCGTGCCGAATACCCGCTGGCCATCCACCGCCTACAGACAGCCATAGCCCAGGCTAGGCAATACGGCCTACTGGGCGACAACATACTGGGCACGGACTTCGGCTTCGACATAGAGATACGCTACGGCGCAGGAGCCTTCGTCTGCGGCGAAGAGACAGCCTTGATACACTCAATGGAGGGCAAGCGCGGCGAACCCACCCTGAAACCGCCCTATCCCGCCGAAGCCGGATACCACGGGAAGCCCACCAACGTGAACAACGTAGAAACGCTGGCCAACGTGCCCGTCATTCTGACGAAAGGAGCCGAATGGTTTGCCTCCATAGGAACCGAACGCTCCAAAGGGACGAAAGTATTTGCCCTGGCAGGAAAAATCAACAACGTGGGACTGATAGAAGTCCCGATGGGAACAACCTTGCGCGAGGTCATCTACGAAATAGGCGGAGGCATAAAGGGAGGAAAGAAATTCAAGGCCGTGCAGACGGGAGGTCCCTCGGGAGGCTGCCTCACCGAGAAGCACCTCGACACCCCCATTGACTTTGACAACCTGCTTGCGGCAGGCTCCATGATGGGGTCGGGCGGCATGATTGTGATGGACGAAGACGACTGCATGGTGTCCGTATCCCGCTTCTATCTGGACTTTACCGTCGAGGAATCGTGTGGTAAGTGCACCCCCTGCCGCATAGGCAACAAACGCCTGCTGGAACTGCTCAACAAAATAACCGAGGGGAAAGCCACCATGAAGGACCTGGACAAGCTCTCCACGCTGGCACGTGTCGTCAAGGACACCGCCCTCTGCGGCCTGGGGCAGACATCTCCCAACCCCGTGCTGTCCACACTGGACAACTTCTACGACGAGTACGTCGAGCACGTGCGCGACAAGGTGTGCCGTGCCAAGCAATGCAAAGCACTGCTTACCTACACCATCAATCCCGACAAGTGCACAGGCTGCCACCTCTGCTTCAGGCACTGCCCGGCCGATGCCATCAAAGGCGACGTGCGCAAGCCACACATCATCGACCCCGACAAGTGCATTAAGTGCGGCATGTGCATGGCACGATGCAAATTCAAAGCAATCTCCGTCCAATAAGAAACACACAAGAAGAAAATACTATGGAAGAAAGACAGATAACCTTACAGATAGACCACCACTTCATCACCGTGCCCGAAGGGACAACCATCCTGGAGGCCGCCCAGCGCATCGGAATCGACATTCCCACGCTATGCCACATAGACCTGAAAGGAACCTGCGTGAAGAACACCCCGGCATCGTGCCGCATCTGCGTGGTGGAGGTGGAAGGACGGCGCAACCTGGCACCGGCATGTGCCACCCGCTGTGCCGACGGAATGGTGGTGCACACCAGCACGCTGCGCGTGATGAACGCACGGAAAATCGTGGCCGAACTTATCCTGTCCGACCATCCCAACGACTGTCTCACCTGTCCCAAGTCAGGCAACTGCGAGCTGCAAAATCTGGCTGTCCGCTGCAACATACGCGAAATGCCCTTCAACGGCGGAGAACTGTCGCCCCGCAAGCGCGAGGTCACTGCCTCCATCGTGCGCAACATGGACAAGTGTATCTTCTGCCGCCGCTGCGAGAGCGTATGTAACGACGTACAGACCGTAGGAGCATTGGGAGCCATACGGCGAGGTTTCAACACAACCATTGCCCCGGCTTTCGACAAGATGCTGTCCGACAGCGAATGCACGTACTGCGGACAATGCGTAGCCGTGTGTCCCGTAGGTGCCTTGACCGAACGCGACCACACCAACCGGCTGCTCGACGACCTGGCCGACCCGAACAAGACCGTCATCGTGCAGACAGCCCCTGCCGTCCGTGCCGCTCTGGGCGAAGAGTTCGGCCTGCCCCCCGGCACCATCGTCACGGGCAAGATGGTCTACGCTCTGCGCGAACTGGGCTTCGACCACGTGTTTGATACCGACTTCGCGGCCGACCTTACCATCATGGAAGAGGGTGCAGAAATACTGAACCGCCTCACACGCTACCTGGACGGCGACACCTCCGTGCGCCTGCCCATCCTCACATCGTGCTGCCCGGCATGGGTCAACTTCTTCGAGCACCAGTTCCCCGACCTGCTCGACATTCCCTCCACTGCCCGCTCGCCCCAACAGATGTTCGGCTCCATAGCCAAGACCTACTGGGCACAGAAGATGGGCATACCGCGCGAGAAGCTGGTCGTGGTCTCCATCATGCCCTGCCTTGCCAAGAAATACGAATGCGACCGAGAGGAGTTCAAGACCGACGGAAGCCCCGACGTGGACTACTCCATCACCACACGCGAGCTGGCACGCCTCATCAAACGGGCCAACATAGGTTTCACACTGTTGCCCGACGCAGAATTTGACAATCCGCTGGGAGCATCGACCGGCGCGGGCGTCATCTTCGGTGCCACAGGCGGCGTAATGGAGGCCGCACTGCGTTCTGTCTACGAAATCTATACAGGAAAACTGCTGGAAAACGTCAACTTCGAGCAGGTACGCGGCCTTAGCGGCGTGCGGCACGCCAGCATCGACCTGAACGGCTTCGAACTGAAAGTAGGCATCGCCCACGGACTGGGCAACGCCCGGCAACTGCTGGAAGACATCCGCCACGGACGCAACGAGTACCATGTCATCGAAATCATGGCCTGCCCCGGAGGCTGCATCGGCGGCGGCGGACAACCCTGGCACCACGGACACTCCGAAATACTCTATGCCCGCGCCAACGCCCTGTACCGCGAAGATGCCAACAAACCGCTGCGCAAGTCGCATGAAAACCCCTACATCAAGGTGCTCTACGAGGAGTTCCTGGGCAAGCCCTTGAGCGAACGTGCCGAACATCTGCTGCACACCCACTATTTCAACAAATCCATTTAACCTTTAAGACGAAACAACACTATGTCAGATACAAAACTCGCGTGTGACGTGGAACAGCAGGTGGTGGACATCTGCCAACGCCACGGAAACGACCAAGGCGAACTCATCAACATCCTGCACGAGGCACAACGCCTGCAAGGCTACCTGCCCGAAGAAATGCAACGCGTCATTGCCCGCCAGCTGGGCATTCCGGCCTCGAAGGTCTATGGCGTAGTCACGTTCTACACCTTCTTCACCATGACCCCCAAGGGACGGCACCCCATATCCGTCTGCATGGGAACAGCCTGCTACGTGCGTGGAGCCGAGAAGCTGCTCGAAGAATTCAAGCGTGTGCTGGGAATAGACATAGGCGAGACAACCCCCGACGGGAAGTTCTCGCTCGACTGCCTGCGTTGCGTCGGAGCCTGCGGCCTGGCCCCCGTCGTTATGATAGACGACAAAGTATATGGCCGCCTGCAACCCGTGGACGTAAGGAAAATCATAGAAGAACTCGAATAGAGCTGCAGCAGCCTGCCTGCACGCTCTCCCCGCCACAGCCTGCCCCGCCGTCCGCCAGCCAAGGAGGACGAGGGGCAGGCTGCTTTGTTACAAAGAGTGCAGACGGGCCGACCGGGAAGGCTAACGGACCGCCCCACTGCAGCCTCCTGCCCGGCAAGCACACGCGGCCCCTTGCCCGCCGACCGAACAAAGGAAAGCCAGCAGAAGAGCAAAGGAAAACCCGCACGGAAGCAAAGGAGTGCCCGCACGCAGGCAAAGGTATGCCGCCCAAAGCCTATAAGAGAGGAACGAAACGCCCCCACCCGCACAAAGGTGCCGAAAGGCCAATCACCTCGTCCTCAGCTCCCAGAACGCCACGGCGGAAGCCGCAGCCACGTTGAGCGAGTCCACGCCGTGCATCATAGGGATGCGCACCACGTAATCGGCCTCGGCTATAGACTCACGGGGAAGCCCGTCGCCCTCGGTCCCCATGACGAGAGCCAGGCGGGGAACGCGTTTCAGAAGGGGAGCGTCAAGAGGGACTGAGTTTTCCGTCAGGGCCATTGCCGCAACCGCAAACCCCAAACGTCGAAGCCCCGCCAGCGGAAAGTCGAGCCACGCCCAAGGAACAAGAAACACCGAACCCATAGACACACGCACCGCACGGCGGTTGAGGGGGTCGCACGAGTCGGGGGTAAGCAGCACGGCGTCGATACCCAGGGCGGCGGCCGAGCGGAATATGGCCCCGATGTTCGTCGTGTCGGTCACGCCATGAATGACGACCACGCGCCGGGCCTCGCGGCATACGTCCCCGGCTTTCACCGCCGCCGGACGCCGCATGGCACAAAGCACGCCCCGCGTCAGCACATAGCCCGTCAGGCTGGACAAAAGCTGGCGTGGCCCGGTGTAGACCGGCACGTGTGCGCACCGGGCCACAATATCGGCCGCGTCGCCCGTTATATGTTTCTGCTCGCACAGGAGAGCCAGAGGCTCGCAGCCCGCATCGAGAGCCACTCGGATAACCTTGGGACTCTCGGCTATGAAAATGCCTTTTTCCGGTTCCAGACGATTGCGCAACTGAGCCTCGGTGAGGGTGCCGAACATTTCAAGTCCCGGCTGGCTGAGGGAAGAGATTTCGATGACTGGCATGGTGGGTCTATGGATTGGCGGGTACAATCAGCCCTTTGCGGAAATTGCGCCGCAGCTTCTTCTCCCCGGCAAAAGTCCGGGACACAGGACTTACGGCCTGCCGCACGGGGGCTTGTCCCAGAACATACTCAATGGCCGCCTTCAGCAAAGCTTCTCCAGGATCGCCCAGCGGCAAGACATCGGCCAGATTGTCAAACTGCCCGACGGAGTAATCGGGACGGATGCCGCTGGCATAGTCGGCCTGCCCCTCGGCATTGTAGACGTAGCAGACAGCCGGGCGCAGCACCCACGGATATCGAGGATTGGTGTAATCGGCAGTGGCCACCACGTCACCCGCCGTCGTCTCGCCTATCACGACCACCTCCATGTAGGGACGCAGGCCGTTGACAAGCATCTCGGAAGCAGCCGCCGTGGCCTCGCTCGTCAAAACGTACAGCGTCGACAGTCCCAGGTTGACTCCCCCGCCCGTGTTCTGTGTATCCAGAAGGATGTCACGATTGCGGTCGGCCTTTTTCCGGTTGTATTGCAGGCTGGCCAGCACACGCCCCTGAGCATCGGAAGGTGCCAGCAAGGAAGCCAGCAGTTGCAGGCTGCCGGACGTGCCTCCCTCGTTGTAGCGCAGGTCGAGCACGAGGTCTCCCACACCTTGGTTGGCAAAGTCCCGGAAAAGCTGCCGCAACTGTTCGTCGGCATCGGCCGAGAAGCTGTTGTAGACGAGGTAACCTATGGTGTATCCGTCCTGCGAGAACACGCTGTGGCAAGGCACCACGACATCGGTCACGCCACGGGCCGAGGGCAGGTCGACCTCGCGGTCGGCCACGACACCCCCAATGGCCTCACCATACTCGTCCTCGCCCAAGGACACGTAACGGCCCAACAGCAGCCGACGCGGTCCTCCGGCCGAGAGCAGTTCCTCGCTGTTGTCCCGCATGAGCCGAATGGTGTCGACCTGCATAATCCAGTCGCCCCGCCGCAACCCGGCCTCCTCGGCAGGCGAACCGGGAATGACATAAGTCACCAACGCATTGTAAACAGTGTCTTCCTCCGTGGCGTACAACGAATAGTCGAAGCCGTAGGCCGGAGGCAAAGAAGCATAAATTGTGTCGACAGAGGAATAATGGTCCGAAGCCGACAGCAAAGAACTGAGGAACTGCTCTGGCTCCTGAAAATAATTCAGGCTCTCGGAGGAGGGAATTTCCTCGTACCACAAGTAATCCTCGCGCATCACGCTGTCAATCCACAGGTCGCGCCCCGTCCGGGGATAGTATTCGGGCCAACGGTCCACGCCGCAGGAGCCCAACCCCAGCAACAATGCCGACAATAGGCCGAAAAGAGACAGCACGTATCCGGTAAAGCTGTTGCGCATATTCGGTATTATTTAAGTTAGCGGGGCAAAAGTAATGAAAATGCGGCTACCTGTGCGTGGCAGTCCGGCGTTTTTTGCCTTCGCCGCCTCAAAGGACAGACAAGCCGGGGACAAATAACAAGATTTAAGACGCAAAAGGACAAAGGCTCTCGTCTTTTGGGAATAGAGAACACTGCTGTTCCGAAACTAATGCCTATATTTGAAACCTGATTTGAACATTGGCCTATGATACTTGAACGGATAGGGAAAAACCTTGCGTGCTTGCTGTTGCTTTTGGGGTTTCTGTCCCCGTCGTGCGCCCAGACGGTCGGTCTGGTCTTGAGCGGCGGCGGAGCCAAAGGCATGACCCACATCGGCGTAATCAGAGCCTTGGAGGAAAACAACATCCCGATAGACTACATCGCAGGAACATCCATCGGGGCCATCATAGGTGCCTTGTACGCTATGGGCTATTCTCCCGACGAAATGGAGGCACTGCTGCGTTCCCCCGACTTCAAGCGGTGGTACACAGGAGAGATAGAACCGGAGCATCAATATTACTTCAAGAGAGACCGGCTCACCCCCGACTTCATCAGCCTGCGCTTCAACTTCAAGGACTCGCTAAAAGTCAAGAAGCCCCAACTGTTGCCCGCCAACATCGTGAACCCCGTGCAGATGAACATAATCTTCGTGGAGCTGTTTGCCCAGGCAACGGCCCGCAGCAACGGCGACTTCGACCAATTGTTCGTCCCCTTCCGTTGTGTAGCCTCTGATGTCTACAACAAGAAACCGCTCATCATGCGTTCGGGCGACTTGGGCGATGCCGTGCGTGCCTCGATGAGTTTCCCCTTCGTGTTCAAGCCCATAGAGATAGACAGCACGCTGGCCTACGACGGAGGCATCTACAACAACTTCCCCACCGACATCATGCGAGAAGACTTCCACCCGGACATCATCATAGGCAGCGTCGTGGCAGGCAACCCCAAGAAACCGCAGGAAAACGACCTGATGAGCCAAATAGAAAACATGGTCATGCAGAAAACGGACTACACGCTTCCCGAATCTGAGGGCTTTGTGATGACCTTCAAGTACAACGACGTGAACCTCTTGGACTTCGACCGCCTGAACGAACTGCAACAAATAGGATACAACCGCACCATCGGCATCATGGACTCGATAAAGGGCCGGATATACCGCAGAGTCGATGCCGACAGCGTACAGCTGCGCCGACTGCGGTTCAAGCAGTCGCTGCCCGAGTTCCGCTTCCGCACCATCCTCATTGACGGGGCCGACGAACAACAGCAGAACTATATAAAAAAGGAGTTCCACGGGGACGACAACGAAACCTTCACCTACGAAGAGCTGAAGCGTGCCTACTTCAGGCTGTTGGCCGACAACATCATCTCGGAGATTATACCCCATGCGACATACAACCCGCAAGACAGCCTCTACACCCTCCACCTGAAAGTGAAGATGGAGGACAATCTGTCCATACGCCTGGGAGGAAGCGTCTCCACCTCAAGTTCGAACCAAATCTACTTGGGCATCGGCTACCAGGACCTGAACTACTACTCCAAGGAAGTGCTTGTTGACGGCCAAGTGGGCAAAATCTACACCAATATACAGCTCATGGGACGGCTCGACCTGCCCACGCGCATACCTACTTCGTACAGACTGATAACCTCCTTCAGCACCTTCGACTACTTCAAGAAGGACAAGCTCTTCTCCAAAAACGACAAGCCCTCGTTCAACTCCAAGACCGAACGGTTTGCCAAGTTCATCGTCTCGCTACCCTTCCTGACGAACCGAAGGGCGGACTTCAGTTTCGGATACGGCAACCTGGTGGACCACTACTTTCAGACCAACGCCATCGACTTTGACAATGACCGTTCCGACAAAAGCACCTACAACCTCATCGGCGGAGGCATAGGCCTGTATGGCAGTACGCTCGACTCCAAGCAATATGCCACCAGAGGATATGCAGAACGCCTCATAGCCCAAGTATTCACAGGAAAGGAGTTCTACCGGCCAGGCAAAGAGAACAACAACACCACAGAGTATAAGAAAGACATCTCGTGGCTCCAGATATCCTATATGAAAGAAAAATACCACCCGCTGCGCGAACACTTCACGCTGGGATGGCTGGCACAAGCCTTCTATTCGTCCAAGAACTTCTCACAGAACTACACAGCGACCATGATGCAGGCAGGAGACTTCTCGCCCACCCCCCACAGCAAGTTGATGTACAACGAGGCGTTCCGTGCCAACCAGTATGTGGCAGCAGGCATCAAACCCATCTATAAGATAAACGACATGTTCCAGGTGAGAACGGAGCTGTACGGCTTCCTGCCGATATTCCCCATAAAAAGGAATGCACAGAACCAAGCCTATTACGGCAAGTCGTTCTCCGACTTTCAGTACCTGGCGGAAGTCTCTGTCGTATGCCGCCTGCCCTTCGGTGCCATATCCGCCTACCTGAACCACTATAGCTCTCCCAAACGTGAATGGAACGTGGGACTTAGCATCGGATGGCAACTGTTCAACTACCGGTTCATTGAGTGAACGGGGAAGGATTGTACCCACTTCACTCCACCTACCGCAACAAAGGGCGTGAATGACTTGCTTAAATCATGGATTATTCACACCTTTGCAGCCCCCTCGGAAAGAACAGCCCTTCCCCTACTGCTGCAAACAGCTTCCCGACACGGGACAGGGCTACGACGGGACAAAACTACAAGGAAATGGATACAAGAAACAAGCAAACACCTCCTGCCGTCACGACAGTACTGTTTGATTTTGATGGGGTTGTGGTGGATACCGAAGCTCAGTACAGCTCTTTCTGGCATCAGGTAGGCATCGACTACTTGCAGACAGACGAACTGGAAATCCAAATCAAGGGAACCACACTCACCGACATCTACCACAGGTTTTTCAAGAACCGCCCACAGGACCAAAAGGCCATTACCGCCGCCTTGGACGACTTCGAGCAACAGATGGAATATGACTACGTGCCCGGACTACAAGAGTTTGCCTCAGACCTGCGCCGCCACAGCATACAGACAGCCGTCGTAACAAGTTCAAGCAGCAAAAAGATGGCAGCCGTTTTTCGGAAACGGCCCGAAATAGAAAGCATGTTCGACCGCATCCTCACGGCAGAGTTGTTTACACGCTCCAAGCCAGCCCCCGACTGCTTTCTGCTGGGAATGCATACGCTCGGGGCGACACCTCAAGAAACTTGCATCTTCGAGGACTCGTTCAACGGCCTTCGTGCCGCAGTCGACTCAGGAGCAAGCGTAATAGGCCTGGCTACCACCAACAGCCGCGAGTCCATTGCACCCTTCTGCCAACTCGTACTGGACAACTTCCTCGGCTTCGACCACAACGCACTGCTCGGAACACACCGGCAAGCACTCGGCCACAAGCATACGACTTAACCCGAAAGAGCGCGGCACAGACACCAGGCTACGTCCCTCCTGCCACAAACAGACGTAACAAAAAAATCCGAACCAATATAAAATATTACAGAGAAACATGAGTGGATATATATCGGACGACACACGAAAAGTCACGACACACCGCCTTATAGAGATGAAACAACGAGGCGAAAAAATCTCCATGCTGACAGCCTATGACTACACTATGGCACAAATTGTAGACGGGGCAGGCATAGACGTTATCCTGGTGGGCGACTCGGCCTCGAACGTCATGGCCGGAAACGTCACGACACTGCCCATAACCTTGGACCAGATGATCTACCACGGAAAGAGCGTAGTACGTGCCACCAAACGTGCCATGGTCGTGGTAGACATGCCCTTCGGCTCCTACCAAGGCAACGAACTGGAGGGATTGGCCTCGGCCATCCGCATTATGAAAGAAAGCCACGCAGATGCCCTAAAGTTGGAAGGGGGCGAGGAAGTAATCGACACCGTAAAGCGAATTATCAGCGCAGGAATACCCGTCATGGGACACTTGGGATTAATGCCACAGAGCATAAACAAATACGGTACCTACACAGTACGCGCCAAAGACGAGGCGGAAGCAGAGAAACTGGTGCGCGACGCACATCTGCTTGAAAACGCAGGTTGCTTTGGCCTGGTACTTGAAAAAATACCCGCACGGCTGGCTGCTCGCGTGTCTCACGAACTGACAATCCCCGTCATAGGCATCGGGGCAGGCGGCGAAGTAGACGGGCAAGTGCTGGTGATACAGGACATGCTGGGCATGAACAACGGATTTCGTCCCCGCTTCCTTCGCCGCTATGCCGACCTCCACACCGTTATGACCGATGCCATCAGCCGCTACGTGTCTGATGTCAAGAACTTAGACTTTCCCAATGAAAAAGAACAATATTGAGACAAAGCCACGCCTGTCCTTGCCCGGGTTCAGGCAGACCAACCTTACTGGTTTCCTGCTGTACTTCTCCGTCTATGCGACTCTGCCCAGCCTTCCCTACTCAGGCGCGCATGCATTGTCCAGTACCTACCTGCTATTTACCATCGGCATGTTGCTTGCAGGGCCGTTCCAAGGCTATCTGGTTGATGCCTTCAGACGGCGCAACGTCCTGCTCTATGCCCTTGCCGGAATAGCTGGCACAACGCTGGGCCTGGCTTATCTATCCGACAGCCTTATCCACGTCGCTCTCATTCTGCTACAAGGGGGTTGTTTCATGACTGCCGTCTCCTCTTCCCTGACGCTCAGCATCGACGTTACCGAGTCTCGGCGACGGACGGACGGCAACATAACCTACGCCATTGTCACCCGCACGGGCATCGTAACGGGCATTCTCGCTAATTACTTTATCATGGAAGCGTGGGGGCTATACAGGTTGCTGCAACTCTCGGCGCTCATCATTCTTGCCGGATGGATGCTGATGTGGCGGGTACAAGTGACATTCCATGCCCCCATCGAGGTGCCGCGCTTCGGTCTCGACCGCTTCTTTCTGCCGAGAGCATGGTTGCCCGCAGTCGACATAGCTTTGTTTGCCTACGCCGGAGGCATCGTCGCTGCCCTACTGCCACTGGCATTCGGTTGTACCGACCTACCCTACCTCCTGCTGTTGCTGCTTCCCATTGCGGCATCGCCTACATTGGTAAAGATGTTTGTGCGGCTTTCGCATCACTGCCAGCGATGCACGGCGAACGTTACTCTCTACCTCGCCACCGATCTTGGCATGATAGCAGGTATGGGAACTGTGTGGCAGACGGGGGAAGGAGCATACTCGCTACTCACCACCGTGGGCCTGGCCGTCTCGGCATCGCTGCTGGCGTTCGTTCTCGGCATTGTCCCCTACTACAGACACAAGCGAGTGAGATAGGGGACGAAGACAATCAGCCCCACAGCCACCGACACCACCGCACAGACCAGCACGGCACCGGCAGCAATGTCCTTCACACGCCCTGCCACGGGGTGCCATTGGGGCGACACGAGATCGACCAGCCGCTCTATGGCCGTGTTAAACAGCTCAGCACCTATTACAAGCCCCATACACAACAGCACAGCAACCCACTCCAGCGGTCTGATATCCAGGGCCAGACCGGCCACCACCACCAGCACAGAGACGACAAGGTGGAAATTCAAGTTCTGCTCCTTGCCCACACAGTCCCTGATGCCCTTCCAAGCATAGCCGAAACTGCGCAGTTGCTTCTTACAATCGTATTGCATCTTTTGATACTCCTTATTACTTATTACTACTAAACCCAAATCGGTCATTAGACCGCCCGCTGAGCATAGAGTTGTCTTTCTTTTGCTTTCCAAGCGATTTGGGCTAAACGAGAGCAAGCCCACCGAACAAAACGACCGAAGACCGGCAGAAGCTTACCCCTGCCAGCCCCCGGAATGATGTGCCCGGCTCAGTTCCGTTCCACCTGCTTCACACCCTTCACACCGCGCAGCTTGCGCACCAAGGCTTCCAGACGGACGGTATCGCCCACCATAATCGTCAGCGTCCCCGAGAACAGGCCATCGTTAGAGTCGATGTTGATGCTACGCAGCATCACACCCTCTTCTTTCGAGATGACAGACGTCAGGTTGGTCACGATGCCGATGTCGTCGTGCCCCACGACCCGCAAAGAGATGGGGTACTGCGTGCCTTCTCCCTTGCCTGCCCAGCAAGCCTTGACGATGCGATAGCCAAACCGCTCCCGCAAATCGCCCGCGTTGGGGCAGTCCATACGGTGTATCTTGATACCCCCCGTTACGCTCACGAAACCAAATATCTTATCGCCGTATATCGGGTTGCAGCAACGGGCCAGTTTGTAGTCAAGCCCCTTCATGTTCTGGTCGATGACAAGCACATCCTCGCGCTTCCGTCCCTGCCCCTCGGAAGGAGAGGCCAGGCTGTAGGCTTCGGCACTGCGATAGATTACTTCCTCGTGTTGCTCCGTCTCCCGCCGCTGCTGTTCCAGATACTTGTCAATAATAAGGTTTACGTCCAACGTGCCGTCTGCAATGGCCTGATAGAAGTCCGTGACGACCTTGTACCCCAGCCGCTTGATGAGACGCATCATAATGCCTTCGTCGTACTCCATCTTGCGGTTCTTGAATTTGCGCTCCAGCATCTCACGTGCAAAAGCGTGCTGCCGGGCAGCGATTTCCTTCAGAGCCTGGCGTATCTTGGTGCGGGCCTTCGAAGTGGTGACAATGCCCAGCCAATCTTGCTTGGGCACCTGCGTGTTCGACGTAAGGATTTCCACCTGGTCGCCGCTATGCAGTACCTGACGCAAAGGAGCGTTCTTGCCGTTGACCCTCGCGCCAATACACTTGCAGCCCAACCCCGTATGGATGTGGAAGGCAAAATCGAGCACTGTGGCCCCCTTGCCCAACTTGAAGAGGTCTCCCTTGGGCGTAAAGACAAACACCTCGTCCTCGTACAGGTCCAGCTTGAACTGGTCCATTGCCTCCAGCCCCCCGGCATCGGAACTTTCCAAAGCCTCGCGCACCGAGTTAAGCCACTCGTCCAGCCCGCTCTCCCCCTTGATGCCCTTGTAGCGCCAGTGGGCGGCCAGTCCGCGCTCGGCAATCTCGTCCATGCGTTCCGTCCGTATCTGCACCTCCACCCATTTGCCCTCGGGGCCCAGCACCGTGATGTGCAGCGACTCGTAACCGTTGCTCTTGGGTACAGACAGCCAGTCGCGTAGCCGCTTGGGGTTAGGCTGATACATGTCCGTCACGATGGAGTACACCTGCCAGCACTCCTGCTTCTCGCGCTCGGGTGGCGCGTCGAGGATGACGCGGATGGCAAACAGGTCGTACACACCCTCAAAGGGACACTGCTGCCGCTTCATCTTCTGATAGATGGAGTGGATGGATTTCGTGCGTCCCTTGATGTGGAACTTCAGACCGGCCTCCTCCAACCGCTTCTTGATGGGGGCTATGAAGGCATCGATGTAACGGTCGCGTGCGGCCTTGGTAGCATTCAGTTTCTCCTTGATATGATAGTAGACATCGTGCTCGGTATACTTCAGCGACAGGTCCTCAAGCTCGGACTTCAGTTTGTACAGTCCCAGCTTATGCGCCAGTGGTGCGTACAGGTAGGCGGCCTCGGCAGCCACCCGCCGACGGGCTTCGTCGTTGTCACTCTCCTTTATCTGGCGCATCACGTTGACACGGGCGGCAATGATGATGAGCACCACACGCATGTCCTCGGCAAACGACAGGAGCAGGTTGCGGAAGTTCTCCGACTCTATCGACGGACTTTTGGCATACAGTTCGTTCACCCGGATAAGTCCCCGGATAATCCCCGCGACATCCTCACCGTAGCTTGCGGCCACCTCTTCGGCCTTGTAGATGCCACAGCGCACAGACTCGTGCAGCATCAGCCCCAGTATGGAGGCACGGCGCATACCGATTTCCTCAGCCACGATAACCGCCGTCTGCATGTCCTTGATGACAGGGTTAAGCCCGAACACGTCGCGCTGTATCCGGTTCGTGGCGATGGAGCGTATCAAGTCGGCACGCAACTTCTTGCAGTCGCCTTCCAGCAACGTATCTCCCGACAAGCGTATCAGTTTCCTATACAGGGAAAACAGCGTCCGCTTCTCCTCAGCGGTAAAAAAATCGTTCGTTTCCATAATCCAGAAGCATCTTTTTAATAATCTCAACATGGGTTGCACAGGGAATGAGGACGGCAACCGAGGCGAAGATAGACATAAAACCACAACTGTGCAACCCCGGGACGGACTTCGCCCCACGAATTAATCAAATATAAGACACCAAGGGCGAGAGACAAGATACAAGAGGCAAGGGACGAGACACAAGACCGGACGGCGGAGCTTCCCGCGTACCATTCGCCCCCCTTCGGGACCGCGTGCCCTGCGACATGCGCCTGTCCTTCTGCCAGATGGACAGCCTGCTACCACTGCAATACGGTACCCCCCCCAATCGGCCATTAGAGCCCAAAGCGATTTCGTTTTGCCAATCTGCACGATGGCAATACGAAAGGGCTTGGAAAGCCGGATAAAGACTGCCAAGCACACGGCAAGGCGGTCTAATGACCGATTTGGGCTAAACACCCGTGCGGAGCTGCCAGTCAGGCACTCAGTCCTCGGGCGGCATTGCCAGTACCTCTTGCAGCACGCCGACGGCCTCCTGCACGGTGGGCACGTCCTTCACCACCATGCTGCGCTTACCCTTCTGCTCGCGCAGGTCGCAGCGGCGGGTGTACTTCATCATGTAGGCTATCACGCGGCCGAAGGCTTGGCTCTGGTAGTAGGGGCTGTCGGGGTTGGAGACGAAGAACAGCGTCATGCGGCCTCCTTTGAGAAAAACCTTCTCAATGCCCAGGCGGGCGGCGATGCGCCGCAGGGGGACGATGCGCAGCAGCTCCTCGGTCTCGGGCGGCACGGGACCGAAGCGGTCGACGAGGCGGTCGCGGAAGGCATCCACGTCCTTGTCCAGCGTCAAGCCGTCCAGTTCGCGATAGAGCAACATGCGCTCGCTGCTGCCCGTCACGTAGTCGGCGGGCAAGAGCAGTTCCAGGTCGCTCTCCACCTGGCACTCGTCGACAAACTGCTCGCCGCTTATCTGCCCGCTGCCGTCGGCTGTCTGCGTATCGGCAGCGTAGAGGTCGGCAAACTCGTCGGTCTTCAGCTCGTGAACGGCCTCGGAGAGTATCTTCTGATAGGTCTCGTAGCCCAAGTCGGCAATGAAGCCGCTCTGCTCTGCCCCGAGCATGTTACCCGCTCCGCGTATGTCAAGGTCCTGCATGGCGATGTGTATGCCGCTGCCCAGGTCGCTGAAGTTCTCGATGGCTTGCAAACGGCGTTTGGCCTCGGGGGTGAGCGACGACAGCGGTGGTGCCAGCAGGTAGCAGAAGGCTTTCTTGTTGCTGCGCCCCACGCGGCCACGCATCTGGTGCAGGTCGCTCAGACCGAAGTTCTGCGCCTGGTTGATGATGATGGTATTGGCGTTGGGGATGTCCACTCCGCTCTCCACGATGGTGGTGGCCAGCAGCACGTCATAGTCGTAGTTGACAAAGCCCAGGATGACCTTTTCCAGTTCCTCGGGCGGCATCTGGCCGTGTCCTATGCAGACGCGGCAGTCGGGTATGTTGCGCTCTATCATGGCCTTCAGTTCGGGCAGGTTGGAAATGCGGTTGTTGACGAAGAACACCTGGCCGTTGCGGCTCATCTCGAAGTTGATGGCATCGGTGATGATTTCCTCGTTGAAGGTGTGCACCTCGGTCTGTATGGGGTAGCGGTTGGGGGGCGGGGTCTGTATGACGCTCAGGTCGCGCGCCCCCATCAGGGAGAATTGCAGGGTGCGGGGTATGGGGGTGGCGGTCATGGTGAGGGTGTCGACGTTCACCTTCAGTTGCCGCAGCTTTTCCTTGACGCTGACGCCGAACTTCTGCTCTTCGTCGACGATGAGCAGGCCCAGGTCGCGGAACTTCACGTCCTTGCCCAAGATGCGGTGCGTGCCGATGAGTATGTTCACGTCGCCCGCCGCCAATGCCCGTTCCACGGCCTTGGCCTGCGCCGAGGTGCGGGCACGGCTGAGGTACTCCACGCGGCAGGGAAAGTTCTTGAGCCGTTCCTTGAAGGTCTGGTAGTGCTGGTAGGCCAGCACGGTGGTGGGCACCAGCACGGCCACCTGCTTGTTGTCGGCCACGGCTTTGAAGGCCGCGCGTATGGCCACCTCGGTCTTGCCGAAGCCCACGTCGCCACACACCAGGCGGTCCATCGGACGGGCACTCTCCATGTCGGCCTTCACCTCGGCGGTGGCCTTGCTCTGGTCGGGGGTGTCCTCGTAGAGGAAGCTGGCCTCCAGCTCGCGTTGCAGGAAGCTGTCGGGGCTGAACTGGAAACCCTTCTCCTCGCGCCGCTGCGAGTAGAGGCGTATGAGGTCGCGGGCTATGTCCTTTATCTTCTTCTTGGTGCGGTCCTTCAGCTTCTCCCACGCGCCGGTGCCCAGCTTGTTGAGGCGGGGGGCCTCGCCCTCGCGGCCCTTGTACTTGGACACCTTGTGCAGCGAGTGTATGGAGACAAACACCACGTCGTCGTTCTGATAGACGAGCTTCATCACCTCCTGCGTGGTCGACCCGTTGGGGATGCGCACCAGCCCGGCAAAGCGGCCTACGCCGTGGTCGGTGTGCACCACGTAGTCGCCGGGCTTAAACTGGTTCAGCTCCTTCAGGCTGAGGGCCACCTTGCCTCCGCGTGCCTTGTCGCTCTTGAGGTTGTACTTGTGGAAGCGGTCGAACAGCTGGTGGTCGGTGAAGACACACATGCGCAGCCGTCCGTCGGCAAAGCCTTCGTGCAGGGTGCGCTCCACGGCGGTGAAGGCTATGGGGTCGCCACGGTCCTCGAAGATGGCCCGTATGCGGTCGGTCTGCTTCCGGCTGTCGCTACATATATATAAGGTATAGCCTTGGGACAGATAGTCCTCGAAGCTGCGCGCCACGAGGTCGAAGTTCTTGTGGTAGATGGGCTGCGCCGAGGTGTCGAAGGCCAGCGAAGCGTCCGGCGTGCCGGTGGGCTTAGGCCCGTACTCCATCCAGCGGAAGTCCTGCGCACGACGCACGAACTCCTCGTGCCCCGTCAGCTTGCCCTCCAGCTCGATGGCTCCGTTCTCCTCGGCCTGGCGGGCGGCCACGGCCTGTGGCGAGAGGGCCTCGTCGCACACCTGCCGCACGCGCTCGCCCAGCCACAGGAAGTCGCGCGTGGCCAGCACCGTCCCCGGTTGCAGGAAGTCCAGGAACGACACCATGCCGCCCGTGCCGCCCCGCTCCAGGTCGCGGCTCAGGTCGGGGACGATGACCACCGAGTCGCGCCGCTCGCGCGAGAGTTGCGTCTCCACCTCGAACGAGCGCAGGCTCTCCACCTCGTCGCCGAAGAAGTCGATGCGGAAGGGATACTCCGACGAGAACGAGAACACGTCGACAATGCTGCCGCGCACGGCATACTGCCCCGGCTCGTAGACATAATCCACGTACTCGAAACCATAGCTGCGCAGCATGTCGACCACAAACTGCATGTCGACCCGCTCGCCCACGTGCAGCTTCAGCGTCTTCTCGTCCAGTTCCTGCCGCGAGACGACCTTCTCCACCAGCGCGTCGGGATAGGTGACCACGCAGAAGCGGCCCAGCGTCGCCCCCGACCCGTCGGGCGCGGCCTTGCGCAGGCGGCTCAGCACCTCGGTGCGGAGTATCTCGTTGGCGGCATCCTTCTGCCCGTACTTGATGGCGCGGCGGAACGACGAGGGAAAGAACAGCACCTGCTCCTCGCCCAGCACCTGCGACAGGTCGTGGTAGAGGTAACCCGCCTCCTCGAGGTCGCCCCCGACGAAGACAAACGGACAACCGCCCCGCTGCACCACCGCCGAGAAAAACAGCGACACGGCCGAGGCACACAGCCCGCCGCAATGCACCCGGCGCACCGAGGCATCGGCCAGCAGGCGACACGCTCCCTCCACGTTGGGATGGGAGGCATAGAGTTGTTGTAGTTCAACTATAGTCATAAGCTATCATCTTAGAGAAACAGTGGTCGGCGGGGCACGGACGGCACGCCACGTGGCACACCTGTGCCACGCCGCAGGCGCACCTCTGCCACCGACAGGGCACAGGCTTGCC
Source organism: uncultured Bacteroides sp. (assembly GCA_944321465.1). Classification (GTDB taxonomy): domain Bacteria; phylum Bacteroidota; class Bacteroidia; order Bacteroidales; family Bacteroidaceae; genus Bacteroides. The sequence goes on along the minus strand of CALULL010000012.1, from coordinate 18,323 downwards.
CGCCGACGGGCACACCTGCACCCGCCAGAGGCCCGTCCGACCCGGCGCGACACAGCCTCCGGCAGGCTTCCGGCCCCCGGCCCGACAGGACGCAAGCCCCGTGCCTGCGCCGATTGCCTGCAAAAGTACTAAAATATTCGCCCACTATCGCGCACAACTACGGGAAAAGCACTACATTTGTCATCGGTTAGAAACAATCAATAGCACCGTTACAACTTATGCAGACATCAGACAGCATCGTCATCATACCTACCTATAACGAGCGCGAGAACATCGAAAACATCATCCGGGCCGTCTTTGCCCTGGAGCACGGCTTTCACATACTGGTGGTGGAGGACAACTCGCCCGACGGCACCGCCGACATCGTACGCCACCTGCAACAGGAGTTCCCCGAACGCCTCTTCATGCTTGAGCGACAGGGCAAACAGGGGCTGGGAACGGCCTACATTGCAGGCTTCAAGTGGGCACTGGAGCACACCTATGACTACATCTTCGAGATGGACGCCGACTTCAGCCACAACCCCAAGGACCTGCCCCGGCTCTACGATGCCTGCGCCAAGGAAGGGGCCGATGTCTCCATCGGGTCGCGCTACATCGGAGGAGTGAACGTGGTGAACTGGCCCATGGGACGGGTGCTCATGTCCTACTTCGCCTCAAAGTACGTCCGCCTCATCACCGGCCTGCCCATACACGACACCACGGCGGGCTTCGTCTGCTACCGCCGCCGGGTGTTGCAGACCATACACCTCGACCGCATCCGCTTCAAGGGCTACGCCTTCCAGATAGAAATGAAGTTCACGGCCTTCCGCTACGGCTTCCGCATAAAAGAGGTGCCCGTCATCTTCATCAACCGCGAGCTGGGCACGTCGAAGATGAACAGCAGCATCTTCGGCGAGGCCATGTTCGGGGTAATCAGACTGAAGTGGGACAGCCTGGTGCACAAGCTGCCCTCTGCGCAGGAACCCCGACCGTAAACGCAATCCAAGAAACACAACGCAGCCATGCAACGAACACTCATCAAGAACGCCACCATCGTCAACGAAGGCCGCAGCCTGCGCGGCTCGGTGGTGATAGGCAGCGACGGGAACATAGAGTCGCTGCCCGCCGAGGGCGAAGCCCCCGCAACGCCCTGCCCGCAAACCATCGATGCCACGGGGTGCTACCTGCTGCCGGGTGTCATCGACGAGCACGTACACTTCCGCGAACCGGGACTGACGCAGAAGGCCGACATCCTGAGCGAAAGCCGGGCAGCCGCAGCGGGCGGGGTCACCTCGATAATGGACATGCCCAACACCAACCCGCAGACCACCACCCTCGATGCCCTCGCTGCCAAACAGGAACTGCTGAACGAGCGGTGCATCGTCAACCACTCGTGCTACTACGGAGCCACGAACACCAACTACCGCGACTTTGCCCGCCTGGACGGTCGCCGCGTGTGCGGCATCAAGCTGTTCATGGGGTCGAGCACGGGCAACATGCTGGTGGACCAGGCCGACAGCCTGATGCACATCTTCGACGGAACGGACCTGCTCATCGCCACCCACTGCGAGGACCAGGCCGTCATTGCCGCCAACAGTGCCCGCTACCGCGAACGCTTCGCCACGGAGGGCGACGGCGAGGTGCCCCTGGCAAAGCACCCGGCCATACGCTCGGCTGAAGCCTGCTACCGCTCGACGCACCTGGCCGTGGAGCTGGCCCGCAAGACGGGGGCACGGCTGCACGTCATGCACCTGTCCACGGCCCGCGAGCTGGCCCTCTTCAGCCCCCAGGCCCTCGACGGCAGCAAGCGCATCACCGCCGAGGCTTGCGTGGCACACCTGCTCTTCACCTCGGCCGACTATCGGGGGCTGGGCGCACGCATCAAGTGCAACCCTGCCGTGAAACGGCGCAGCGACCGGGAAGCCCTGAGAGCAGCCCTGCAAGACGGACGCATCGACACCATAGCCACCGACCATGCCCCCCACCTCCTGACCGACAAGGCGGGCGGAGCGTTGCGGGCCGCCTCGGGAATGCCGATGGTGCAGTTCTCGCTCCCGGCCATGCTCGACCTCGCAAGCCAGGGCGTGCTCAGCATGGAGACGCTGGTGGAAAAGATGTGCCATGCCCCTGCACGCCTCTACCGCATGGAACGCCGTGGCTACATACGCCCGGGCTACCGGGCCGACCTCGTACTGGTAAGACCCTCGGAATGGACGCTAAGCAAAGCAGACATTCGGAGCAAATGCGGCTGGAGCCCGCTGGAGGGCTACACCTTCGGGTGGAGGGTGGAGCGCACCATCGTCAACGGCCACACGGTGTACGACGGCACGACGGTGGACGACACCTACCGGGGCGAGGAGTTGCTGTTCTGCCCCTGAAAACATCGTCCGTCCCCATGCGCCCCCTCCCACCCCACACATCCCCGGACACGAAGGGAACAAGAAACGGCATCTTCCGGTTCGCGACCAACGCGGCGGCAGACGGCCACCCGCTTGCCGAGCTACGCCCCTACATCGACTGGACGTACTTTTTCCACGCATGGGGCTTCGAGCCTCGCTACGCCAGCATAGCCCGGGCCGACTCGCCAGAGTCCTGGCTTGCCGCCATCCCGCCCCGACAACAGGCCAAGGCCGCCGAAGCCCTGAGGCTGTACCACGATGCCGGGCTGTTGCTCGACCAGCTGGCGGCCTGCCCCACGGCCAGGGTCGAAAGCATCTACCGCCTGTGCACGGCCTACTCCGACGGCGACGACCTGCTGCTCGACGGTGTACGGCTGCCCCTGCTGCGCCAGCAGACGAGCCGGGGGACGACAGAGGCTCCCAGCCTGTGCCTGAGCGACTTCGTGCGGCCCCTGTCCCAAGGCATCCCCGACGTGGTAGGCGTATTCGCCACCGCCGCCCACATGCCCGAAACCGACACAGGCACCGCCGACGACCCCTATCGCCACCTGCTCGTGCAGACACTGGCCGACCGCCTGGCCGAGGCCGCCACCGAGCTGGCCCACCTTTGGATACGCCGCCACGCGTGGGGCTACGCCCCTGACGAGCGACTCGACATCCCGGCCTTGCTGGCAGGCAAGTTCCAAGGCATACGGCCAGCCGTGGGCTACCCCTCGCTCCCCGACCAGTCGGTCAACTTCATCCTTGACCGCCTGCTGCAATTCGGGCGCATAGGCATCAGCCTTACCCCAAGCGGAGCCATGTCGCCCCACTCCTCTACCAGCGGACTCATGCTGGCCCATCCCGCCGCCCGCTATTTCGCCGTCGGCCCCATCGGTACCGACCAGCTGGAGGACTACGCACGCCGACGGGAGCTGTCGGCAGATGCCCTGCGGCGTTTCCTGCCCAACGTACGGTAAAAACACGGGCTGGAGGGAAAGCCCCCGGAACGTGTCAGCAAAATATACTAAAATTGCAACGCACGACTACTAATCGTTTGGCCTGCACAGGCAAAATCTCTATTTTTGCATTCAGTAGCAACCGTCAAGGCCAAGGGGGGGGACAGCAGTCCTCCACGGGGCAGTGCCAGCCTCCGGAAACGACAAGAAACAAGAACATTCACACAGACAAAGAAGCAACACAAGAAAAGTAGTATGAAAGCATTCATGGACGAGAACTTCCTGCTGCAAACCGAAACAGCACAAAGGTTGTATCACGAACACGCGGCAAAAATGCCCATAATAGACTATCACTGCCACCTCAGCCCGCAAATGGTGGCCGACGACTACCGATTTCGCTCGCTCACCGAGCTGTGGCTCGGGGGCGACCATTACAAGTGGCGGGCCATGCGCACCAACGGGGTGGAGGAACGCTATTGCACAGGAACCGACACCTCCGACTGGGAGAAGTTCGAGAAGTGGGCGGAAACCGTGCCCTATACCCTGCGGAACCCGCTCTACCACTGGACACACCTGGAGCTGAAGACGGCCTTCGGCATCACCAAGCTGCTCAACCCCAAGACTGCCCGCGAAATCTACGACGAATGCAACGAGAAGCTGAAACAGCCCGGATACTCGGCACGCGGACTGATGCGCCACTACCGCGTGGAAGCAGTCTGCACCACCGACGACCCCGTAGACTCGCTGGAGCACCACATACGCACCCGAGAGAGCGGCTTTGAAATCAAGATGCTCCCCACCTGGCGCCCCGACAAGGCCATGACGGTGGAGTCGCCGGCAGACTTCCGGGCCTACATGGAGAAGCTGGAACAGGCAAGCGGCATCACCATCTCAGGCTTTAACGACATGACAGATGCCCTGCGCAAGCGTCACGCCTTCTTCAACGAACAAGGATGCCGCCTCTCCGACCACGGCATTGAAGAGTTCTATGCCGACGACTACACCGAGGCAGAGATAAAAGCCATATTTAATAAGGTATACGGAGGCGCAACGCCGACGACCGAAGAAGCACGAAAATTCAAGTCGGCCATGCTTGTCCTGTTTGCCGAAATGGACTGGGAAAGCGGCTGGGCACAACAGTTCCACTACGGAGCCATACGCAACAACAACACGCGCATGTTCCGTCGGCTGGGACCCGACACGGGCTTCGACTCCATAGGCGAGTTCAACACAGCCAAGTCGTTGTCCAAGTTTCTGGACCGTCTCGACTCGGAAGGCAAACTCACCCGGACCATACTCTACAACCTCAACCCCTGCGCCAACGAGGTCATTGCCACCATGCTGGGCAACTTCCAGGACGGTTCATTCCCGGGAAAGATACAGCTTGGCTCGGGGTGGTGGTTCCTTGACCAGAAGGACGGCATGGAAAAACAAATGAACGCACTCTCGTTGCTGGGTCTGCTCAGCCGCTTCGTAGGAATGCTGACCGACTCGCGCTCATTCCTGTCCTACCCACGCCACGAATACTTCCGCCGCACCCTGTGCAACCTCGTAGGACGCGACGTGGAGAACGGAGAAATACCGATGGAAGAAATGGAGCGGGTCAACCAGATGATAGAGGACATCAGCTACTACAACGCAAAACGGTTCTTCAAATTCTGAAGGATACCGGCGCATAGAAGTAGCCCACATGCCTCTCCCCCTCATACACATGCCGACGGCAAAGCCCGACGGAGGAAAGAAGTGTCTTTTCGGGAATGCGGGCAGCAACCTCCCCCATAACCGTTTCATGACCTCCACTGCCCGCCCGTCGGGCACCGTTGCCGTCAGAATCCAGACATGCTGACAGCCATCCCCCCCCCGAAGCCAGCCACAACACAGGCGCGGGGAGATTTGTACGATGTGCCGCTTTACTTTTCGGGCACCAGATGTTTGCCATTTGGCAGGAAAAGGCTATATTTGCGTACATCTAACCAACTATTAGCGTGCAAATATGGAACAAAGTTTTATAGCATACATCGAGGACAGCATCAAAAAGAACTGGGATCTCGACGCACTGACCGACTATAAAGGAGCAACCCTACAGTATAAAGACGTAGCCCGGAAAATAGAAAAGCTGCACATCATCTTCGAGGCAAGCGGCATAGAGAAAGGCGACAAAATAGCCCTCTGCGGACGCAACAGCTCGCACTGGGGAGTGACATTCTTGGCCACCCTCACGTATGGAGCCATAGCCGTTCCCATCCTGCACGAGTTCAAGGCCGACAACATCCACAACATTGTCAACCACAGCGAAGCCAAACTGCTGTTCGTAGGCGACCGTATATGGGAAGACCTCAACGAAGCCGCCATGCCGCTTCTACAGGGCATTTTCCTCATGACGGATTTCTCCATCATGGTCTCGCGCAGCCCCAAGGTAGACTACGCACGCGAACACCTCAACGCGCTGTTCGGAAGCAAGTTTCCGAAGAATTTCCGTAAAGAGCACATCGCTTACCATAAAGACCAACCGGACGAACTGGCCGTGCTGAACTACACATCGGGCACCACCAGTTATTCCAAGGGAGTGATGTTACCCTATCGGAGCCTGTGGTCGAACACAGACTTTGCCTTCCGCGTCCTGCCTCTCAGGCAAGGCGACAGGACCATCTCCATACTCCCGATGGCCCACATGTACGGATTGGCTTTCGAGTTCCTGTACGAGTTTGCCGTGGGTTGCCATATCTATTACCTCACACGGATGCCCAGCCCCAAAATCATATTCCAGGCATTTGCCGACATCCGCCCGGCCATTGTCGTGTCAGTACCGCTCATCATCGAGAAAATCATAAAGAAGAAAGTACTTCCCAAACTGGATACTCCGGCCATGAAAATCCTACTAAAGCTCCCTTTCATCAACGACAAGATAAAGACCACCATACGCGAGCAAATCATGCAAGCCTTCGGCGGACAAGTAGCTGTCGTCATCATCGGAGGGGCGGCTTTCAACCAAGAGGTAGAACAACTCCTGCACATGATAGGCTTCCCTTACACAGTCGGATATGGCATGACGGAATGCGGCCCCATTATCTGCTACGAAGACTGGCAACGCTTCAAGCCCGGCTCGTGCGGGAAGGCAGCCCCGCGTATGGAAGTGAAAATCCTCTCGCCCGACCCGGCCAATGTCGTCGGCGAAATCGTGTGCCGTGGACCCAACGTCATGCTGGGCTATTACAAGAATTCGGAAGCCACAGCAGAAGCGATTGACTCCGAAGGCTGGCTGCACACCGGCGACCTCGGCCTGATGGATGCCGAGGGCAACGTCACCATAAAAGGACGGAGCAAGAACATGCTGCTCAGCCCCAACGGACAGAACATCTACCCCGAAGAAATAGAAGACAAGCTGAACGCCATGCCCTACGTCGCCGAGAGCCTGATTGTGCAACAAAACGACAAGCTCGTAGGCTTGATTTATCCCGACTTCGGAGAAGCCTACGCACACGGACTGACAAACAACGACATCGAGCAAGTGATGGAAGAAAACCGCGTGGCACTCAACACCGAACTTCCCGCCTACAGCCAAGTAGCCAAGATTAAAATCTACCCGGAGGAATTTGAGAAAACACCAAAGAAGAGCATCAAACGCTACCTTTACCAAGAAGCTAAAGGATAGTACATAAAACCGAATCTTCCACAGCAAAATGAAAAGAAGCATCCTTGCCACAGCGTTTCTACTTCTGGCGATGGTTCATTCCCTTCCGCTCACAGCCCAAGAAAGAGAACGGGCCGGCCTGAACCTGTCCATCTGGAAAGGAGTCGCAACACAAGACGCAGACAAGCAGGCCGCAACGGCCCTCAACCTCGGCATCCTGTCACACTGCCACCGCCTGACCGGAGTCGGCATCAACCTGCTGAGCGGAAAGGCGAAAGCCAGCGTCCAAGGCTTGCAAGTAGCCGGACTGGCCAACATTGCCGGAAGCGACGTGGCCGGGCTGCAACTTGCGGGGATAGGCAACATAAACAAAGGAAGCCTTGCAGGGCTTACGCTGTCCGGAATTACCAACATCACGGGCGACAACCTGCGCGGGCTCAGCCTGGCCGGGCTGACCAGCATCGCCGGGAACAACGCCTACGGCCTGACGGCCGCCGGTCTGGCCAACATCACGGGCAACAGGACACAAGGAATAAGCCTGGGCGGACTGCTCAACCTCAACGGCTCGGAAGGCGCAGGACTGCACGCCGGGGGACTGGCTCACATCGCGGGCAACGACTTCCGGGGCATCAGCATAGGCGGACTGGCAAGCGTAGGCGGAGGCGACATGACGGGACTGCAAATGGCCGGGCTTATCAACGTGGCAGGCGAGCGACTGAAAGGAGTGCAAGCCGGAGCCATGAACGTAGCGGTAGAAGCACGGGGAGTGCAAATCGGGCTGGTGAACTACTACGAGAAGCGGCTCGACGGTTTCCAGCTCGGGCTGGTCAACGCCAATCCCCACACCCGGGTGCAGCTCATGCTCTTCGGGGGAAACGGGTCGAAGTTCAACGTCGGCGCACGCTTCAAGAACCGCCTGTTCTACACCATCCTCGGCGCAGGCAGCCATTACTTCGGCCTGGGGCAGGACTGCTCGGCCAGTTTCTTCTACCGCGCGGGACTTGAGCTGCCGCTATGGAAGAGCCTCCACATAAGCGGCGACCTGGGGTTTGGCCACATCGAGGCGTTTGCCAACCGCCACCACGGCTACCCCGAACGCCTCTACTCGCTCGAGGCACGCGTCAACCTCGAATGCCGCCTCACCCCGTCCTTCGGCTTGTTCGCCAGCACCGGCTACGGCGGCAGCCGACACTACGACCGCCCGCAAGGCTACCGCCAAGGAGTCATTGCCGAGGGCGGAGTCATCCTCTTCGGCTACTGAGGCGCATAGACCAAACCGGGGAGATTGCCCTGCACCGTCTGGTCGTGTGGATGGACTTGCCGGCGAGCTTCGCCTCAGCCGACAGTTCGAAGCCGGACACCGTAGTGTCTTCCGTGGTCCTGCGTGTCATGATTTTTTCATCTACCGCCTTTCCCGTCTTCGGGACAGCATACCACTTGCCCGCTGCGGCGGGCTTCTGCGGATTCGTCTTCCGCCGTAACCTGTAAGGCACTCCCATAACTTGTTGATCCTAAGCGACAAACTTAGGCTTTACGAATCTACGTTTCTCCCATTTCACGATGTGCGCATGTCGACGATAGCGATGTACGTACGTCGATGGTGCCGATGTACGTATGTCGACGATGCCGATGTGCGCACGTCGATGGTGCCGATGTACGTACGTCGGTGATGTCGATGTGCGCATGTCGTAAATCGCACCGCACGCAGGCCGCAATCTTGTAAACACGTTTTACCAAACGGGGGAGCATCGCATCTTCATGCTCCGCAAACGTAACACAGCAAGTATGGATATCCAAGCGAAACCGCACAAATCTTTGCACGGACTTCAGCTGTTTTTACGGGAGAACGACGGCTGCCGCATCGGGAACGGGGCTATTACTTCCCGATGCAATAGTACACGAAGCCCTGCTCTTCCATTTCCTTCTTGTCGTATATGTTGCGCCCGTCAAGCACCAAGGGGAGATTCATCGTTCTCTTTATCACCGGCCATGAGGGCAAGCGGAATTCCTTCCATTCCGTCAGGAGCATAAGGGCATCTGCGTCGAGCACCGCGTCGTACATGTCCGTGGCGTAGGTCACGCTGTCACCCAGTCTGCGCCGACACTCGTCCATGGCCGCAGGGTCGTACACCCGCACCCGGCAACCGTGCTCCAGCAAAAGGCCTATGAGGGTCAGGGCCGGGGCCTCGCGCATGTCGTCGGTCTCGGGCTTGAAGGCCAGTCCCCAGAGGGCTATCGTCCGCCCGGACAGGTCGCCGCCGAAGTGTCGGCTCAGCTTGTCGAAGAGTATGCCCTTCTGCTTCTCGTTGACCTCCTCGACGGCCTCCAGCACCTTCATGTGATACCCGTTCTGTTCCGCCGTCTTTATCAACGCCTTAACGTCCTTCGGGAAGCAGGAGCCGCCGTAGCCGATGCCCGGGTAGAGGAACTTGCGCCCTATGCGGGTGTCGGCCCCGATGCCGCTGCGCACCATGTTGACGTCGGCTCCGACCAGTTCGCAGAGATTGGCTATGTCGTTCATAAAGCTGATGCGGGTAGCAAGCATCGAGTTGGCCGCATACTTGGTCATCTCGGCCGAGGGTATGTCCATAAAGATAACGCGGAAGTTGTTCAGCAGGAACGGCTTGTAGAGCGTGGACATGATTTTCTTCGCCCGCTCCGACTCCACCCCGACGACTACCCTGTCCGGGCTCATAAAGTCGTTCACGGCATTGCCTTCCTTCAGGAACTCCGGGTTTGATGCTACGTCGAATTCTATGTGCTTCCCCCGCTTCGCCAGCTCTTCCTCTATGGCTGCCCGCACCTTGCGCGCCGTCCCCACCGGGACCGTACTTTTCGTCACCACGAGTATGTACTTCTCGACGCATTGCCCTATGGTGCGTGCCACCTCCAGGACATAGCTCAGGTCGGCGCTTCCGTCTTCGTCGGGCGGAGTCCCCACGGCGCAGAACACCACGTCGACCTCGTTCAGGCAGGACGGCAACGAAGTGGTAAAGGTCAGCCTCCCCGCCTTCAGGTTGCGGTGCACCATCTCTTCCAGGCCAGTTTCGTATATGGGGATTATCCCCTTCTTCAAAGCTTCTATCTTATCCGCATTAGTGTCCACACACACTACGTTCACTCCTATCTCGGCGAAACAGGTGCCTGTAACCAAGCCCACGTATCCTGTCCCAACAATGGCTATTTTCATATTGCTAACTATTCTGCTTGTTTCAATAAATCCGGTTCATTCAAAATACTCCGCCTCGCGGAACGAGACGGCCCGCTTATCCTTTTCGGACAAAATCAGACTGTCCTCGGGCATAGGCCAGGAGACTCCAAGGTCCTTGTCGTCGAAGCGTATGGAGGCTTCGGCCTGCGGACAGTACACGTTGTCTACTTTATAAGTGAAGATCGCCTCGTCGCTCAGCACCAGGAAACCGTGGGCAAACCCGCGGGGGATGAAGAACTGGCGCTTGTTGTCCTCGCTCAGCTCCACGCTGATGTGTTGCCCGAAGGTAGGCGACGACCGACGCAAGTCGACCGCCACATCCCACACGCGCCCCTTGATGACCCGCACGAGCTTAGCCTGGCTGTACTCCCCTTTCTGATAGTGCAGCCCGCGCAACACTCCGTAGGACGAACGGGACTCATTGTCCTGGACAAAATGAATGTCGCCCACCTGTTTCCTGAATTCTTCCTCCCTGAATGTTTCCATGAAATAGCCGCGAGCGTCACAGAACACCCGGGGCTCTATGAGCCAAACGCCGTTAATCTCTGTCTCTATATAGTACATAATGTTTCCATTAGAATGTTTTCCGCACTTTTAGTTCGCCTCCGAAGTTGTCGCCATAGATTTGCCCCATGTCGAGTGCCACCGAGGCGTCAAATCGCCATCCCTTCAGCCGCTCGGGCTGGTAACAGAAGGAAGCGTAGGCCGAGAAGTTCTCAAGTATATCCACCGTAGGCTTGTAAGGGGTTCCCCACGTCTGGCTGAAAGTCAGCTTAGCAACGTAACGCCACTCGGGAGCAAGGTCGCCCAGCCATCCCAGGTGGATTGCCTTCACACGGGTGTGTTTGAAGCACATGTCACCGTCCTTATTATAAACAGGTGAAGTCAGCAACGGGTTGCCCATAGCCATCCCCCAATGCACCCAGCCCGGATACCAGGAGTTGTTGTAGTAATCATCGGCTCCTCCGGTCTTGTTCACTATCGTATAGTCCAACCCGTGCATGGGTCCGCTCTGGTCCGTCGTCTGAAGGTACTCCAGCACCAAGCCCCTGACAAGTTGCGGACGGCTTGCCTTGTATTCTATGCCCCACAGGCCGTCCGCCCCGTTCAGCTTGCCCATGCCCGACATATCGTCGTAGAAGTTTTCCAGATAGGCACTCAGTTCAAAATTATCGTGCCTGTACGTCAGACGCAAGTGCTCGCTTCCAAGGAAATTGCCCTGATAGGCTATCTGCTCCCCGTCCGGGCTGTCCGAAGTGCCATGCAAAGGAAAGATTACCCGGAAGTAGTCCTTCAGGCTGTTCCCCAGGTCGCCGGCATCGGCTCCCCCGTGCTTGTATCCGCCAAACTGCACATCCACGCTCATGCCCACGTCGAACTGCCAGCGTCCGCCGGGCCGACCGATACGCGAGAAGAAACTTTTGTGGTGATACTTGATGCTGGTCGTGTATTCAAAGCCCTCGCCCACCCTGTCGTGCTGGTAACCGTTGTCCGTAAACCAGCCGTAGGAAAATTCAGCCTTCAAGGCCCAGCGGGGAAGAGCCTGGACATACCCAGGAGTGCACAACATTATCTGCGGTATTGGCCTTGCATTGCCCGACCACGTCATCCCCCCCGTGCTCAGTTCCTGGTTGAGCAAGGGCGAATCTATCTCCTTGCTTCCTACCGAAAGCTCTATCCAACGCCAGCCAGCCTCAACGTATGCCTGCTGGACCACAAACACCGACGTGAAGCCTGCGGCCGCAGCCAGGTCGAGACCGGCATCGTAGTGCCAGTCATCCGTCTTACCCTCGTAGAACGCGCCTGCACGCAGATAAGTATTGTCGTCAAGAGCCGACAGGCCATGTCGCAGGCTTGTCTGCCAGAAGGGCGTGTTGTCGCCCACATGGCCTGCCGCCCCATACTCGATGAAGGCATCCAACGTCCCCCGGCGCAACCCGTTGCCACGCTCGCCCGCAGCCCACACCGAGGAGCCAAGCCATCCTCCTGCCATCAGGGCGAGAAGGAAAAGAACCGTATGGGAGCCGAGTTTCATCTGTCTTTGTCTTGATTAACCCTCGTCAGAACATGACTTTAAGTGTATCGGCCAAAATCCGCAAGTCGAGCCAGAAGGACCAGTTGCGGATGTACCAGAGGTCGAACCTCACGCGTTGCTCCATCTGCTCCAGTTCGCGGGTCTCGCCCCGCAGGTTGTGCGACTGTGCCCAGCCCGTAATTCCAGGCTTCACGGCATGGCGCAACATGTAGTCCGGTATCAGCTTACCGTAATAGTCCGTATGAGCCAACATGTGGGGCCGGGGACCGACGAGCGACATGTCACCCTTGAACACATTCCAGAACTGGGGCAGCTCGTCGATACTCGTGTTGCGCAGGAACAGCCCCAAGGGAGTGATACGCGGATCATCCACTCCGGCCTGCTTCGTGTCGGCCTCCTTGTTCGGACGCATCGTGCGGAACTTATAGCAGACGAACGTCTTCCCGTCCTTGCCCGTGCGCTTCTGGGTGAACATCACCTTTCCCGGCATCGAAATCTTGATGCAGCAAGCCACCACGATATAGACCCAAGGATAAACACATACAAGAAAGACAGAAGACACCAGCACATCAAGCATGCGCTTGAGGAGACGGTTATAAGGCTTGAAAATCGCCAGAGAACTATTATTTTGCAATTCCGTAATATCCATACCTAAAAATAACGACAAACAACACACCGTATTGCGTAGCGTAAACAAAAAGATTTCTACTTACTTTGCGGCGAACCGTTTTTCTGGGCACAACAGACTTCTTCTAACACACGTTGCGTTTTTCGCTGCACGTCTTCCCATGTATAACCTTCGAGCGAATAACGATAGCGGCGGGCAGGAACCGACAATTTCCGGGAGAGGCTACGTGCCAGCCCGCCCGCATCGCCAGGCTTGAAGTAGCACGTCTCGGGCAAACCGGCCCACCGCGTGGCAGGCAGGTCGCTCAGCAGCAGGTCGCACCCGGCCTGCATGGCTTCGAGCATGGCCAGCGGGAAGCCTTCTTGATAGGAAGAGAGGACAAACAGGCGCGCGTGGCTGTAGAGCTGACGCAAGGTGGCCGCGTCGCATACGCCCGCAAAGACGACCTTGCCGCGCCCTTGCGCCTGGAGGGAACGGAAGTAGGCATCGCCGTGGTCGGCCCCTCCGGCAAGGGCCAGCTGCCAGCCCTCGTCCGCCAGCCCCGACCGAATGTAGGCATCGACCAGCACGTCAAAGCCCTTCTCGGGCGTCATACGTCCTACAGCCAGTACATAACGGCCCGCGACCAGCCCCAAAGCCTCGACGGCCCTTTGCTCGGCGGTGTACTCAAACCCGGCCACCCCGTTGGGGATGCACACCGACTTGGCACGCACGCGGGCCGTCTGCCGCTCCAACAAGCCCTGATTGACAAAAATGATGCGATTGGAAAAAGTTAAGGCTACTCTCTCTGACAGGCGAAGCAGAAGCCGTGCGCCAGCCCCCCACTTCTTATGTTCGTAGTTGGCACTATGATAAGTCAGCACCACCTTCAGTCCCGTCGCACGCAGCAGGGGCACGAACAATCCCGGCCCGATGTTGTGCACCTGCACCAAGCCGGGCCTCCGCACCGCGCACACCAGCGAGCACAAGAAGGAATGCACCAGCGCCTCCACCCCTTTCACCTTGCCCGACGGCAAGTCAATGAATCGCACACGGGGATAGGCTGCTGCACGTGCCGTCTTTGTCACATAAGGCCTTCTGCGGAACACGGTTATCTCGAACCCTTCGGGAAAACGGGGATAGAGGTTCTCACAATGCTTCTCTACCCCTCCCTGTATGCCGGGAAACCCTCGTGTGCCAAAGACGAATATCTTCATTCTGAAATCAAATCTCGTTATCTATTCCGGTTATTCGAAATGCAAAGGTAGTACTTTTATTTTGTTAGGCCACACAACGCTGGGAAATAATGTTTGCCCCCGGCCTTTGCCGCTCCCCGGAAATCATCGTCCGGCAAAGCCCGACAAAAGCCCCGTTTCCACGACCGGAACGTAGAACAGGACTGACAGGCAACGCCTTACGGTTTGCCTCCCAGAACAGCCCGCTACGCCCCAGGCGGGCAAAGGCGTGCCACCGCACAGGCACAAGTGTACCTGCCCGGAAGCAGAGGTGCGCCTCCAGACGGGCAAAGGAATAGCCCCACCGGGCACCCCGCCCTGCCACCCGGGCGACACGGCAACCGGCCCTTCGGGGCAAAGCAGGAACAAGGAGCAAAGGGGCAGAGCCTCTAAACCTATATCGGGCATTAAACCCAAATCGCTTTGGACTCTAATGACCGATTTGGGCCAAACGGAACAGACAAAAACAAGCCCCCATGCCCGTAAAGACTGGCTACGGGCACAGGGACCGACGCAGAAACCGGCATCTGCCGCCGACACGGAACAGGCGTGTCCGCAGGCACTGCCATTCATCCCGGTCAAGCATTGGCCTTCAGCTGCTTGCGGCTGCAATACCGCTCGCACTGCGCACAGATGTCATACCCCAAGATGGCACCCAAGATGAAGTCCTCCTCGGGTGTCAGCTGATTCAGAGGCCGCGTAGCGATGCAGCGCATGGCATGTATGCACTCGGGCCGCCCGAAGAAGAGGTTTATCTTGTGCTCGTCCACCGGCTGCACCAAGTAGTCTATGTTCTGGCTTTCCAGCCGGGCTATGGCAAATGCTTCGTACTTGCGGTTCACGGTGTAGAGCACCATCTGCCGCACACCTTTCTTGTATTCATAGACATGGTTCAGAAACACCTTCAGGTCGCCGGTGTTGATGTCGGGGTATGTCGCCTTCATAGGATTGTGTTGCAAGAGATGTCGGGACTGTCCAATACTCCGGGACTTAGAGCTTATCCTTGATGCCGGCTGTCCAAGCCTCGATGCGCTCTGCCGTCTTGTCGCTCTCGTTCACCTCGTCGAGTGCCAGCCCTACGAAGCAGCCGTCCACGACAGCAATGGAGGAGGAGAACGTGTAGCCGTCGGCATTCACCTCATTGCCCACAAAGGTACATTTGCTGTCTTTCAGGTTCTCGTACAGCAGCCCCATGCCGTCGCAAAACGTGTCGCAGTAGGACTCCGAGTCGCCGCAGCCGAACAGAGCAACCGTCTTGCCGCTCAGGTCGATGCCCTTCAGCACTTTGACGGCATCATACCAATCGTCTTGCAACTCTCCATCTCCCCATGTCGAGGTTCCCAGGACAAGGCAGTCGTAACCGTTGACCAGCTCCGGCGTCAGTTTGTCGGCACTGTGGATGTCCTGTTGAGTCACGCCCAGTTTCTCGGCTATCTGGTTAGCCAGTTCCTCGCACGTCCCGGTGCTGGAACCATAGAATACACCTATCTTTTTCATCTGATACAAAAATGGTTTGTTTTTACGGTTGCAAAGTAAGAGGTTCTCGGGTTGCGTTCCAATACCCACTTATGGGGCTTTTCGCCGTTCTGCAGTCGCCATTTTGTGCTAACGGGTTATGGGGATAGGCAGGGCACCGGCTTACCTATAAATAAGGATACGCCCCCTGCGGTCGGGGTACGCGGGGAGGTTCCGCCCCCGGCCTACTCGCCAAAGCCCAGCCGTTGCAGCCAGTCCTCCACGCCGCCGGCATTGCGCGGAGCGGGGATACCGGCATCGTCGTTCTGCGGTTCTCGGCATAGGGCTCGGCGGCCTCTATGCGATAGAGGTCCGCCCCGGTAAGCTCGGCTATGCGTTCGGCCACGGCCTGCGTATGTCCTTGGGCCGAGAAGTAGGCCACGAGCGTCCGAGTCCCTCCGGGTTCGTCGGGGGCGGCGGGTTGGTCGGGCGTTTCTGTCGGGGGGATTACTTCCTCCGGGCTGTCGTCTCCGCAGGCGGCGGAGGCAAGCAGGGCCAAGAGCATCAGCGGGATAACGAAATACTTTCTCATACGTGTTCTTTTTAATAAGGATAACGTTCTGTCTTTCGAGGGCAAAATTAGGCTACGAGGGCGGATGCGCCTTACACGAATCAGTCTCGCTTGATTTAACAATGTGTTGATTTCAGTCATAAACTTCTACGTCTTCTATTTGATACAAATGTTATGCTGTAGATGAGGCTTTAGCGAAAAAGCGCACGATGTCTTCCATGTAATACCAGACGATTAAGGTGGTAGTCAGTCCGGCAAACGATGTGGTGAACCGATTGATGACATAAAGCAGCGTCAGTCCAAACATGCTCGTATTGCTGTTGACATAGAGCATGCGCCGCGAAACAACCTCGCCCATGTTGATAGCGGTAAAGACGGCTACAAGAATGCCGAATGCAAGCGGCGGCACCAGAAGTCCCCAAATGTTTCCTGGGTCGTTTGCAATGATTATAAGATCAAGGAAGGTGAAAAATAAAAGAGGGAACATCGTAATTCCGATAACCAATTACGACGTGAGTTCGGGATAAGCTAATAAGTTAATAATGGAAAGGGAAATAGGTAATCACAGAAATGTTTTGTAAATTTGAGTCTGACAAACAATAACTTACAAAAAAATAAGATTCTATGATTACCCAAGACAAAATTACGGATATTTTCTGTATGGTAGATGACTTCAGCAAGAAATTTGATATGGAAATCGCTAAAGGCGAGCTTATCTCTTCAAACGGCATTCGCCGTCGGCATCGTAACGCCTCCCTTTCCGACGGTGAGATTATGACCATCCTGATTGTATTTCATTTTGGCACGTTCGCCAACTTCAAGCACTACTATCTGCATTATATCAGGGTACATCTGCGTCGGGACTTTCCGGATGCGGTATCCTATAACAGGTTCGTGGAACTTGAAAGCCGCGTATTCTTCAAGCTGACGTTTTTCCTTAAGCTCTATGCCTTTGGCCGCTGCTCGGGTATCAGCTTCGTGGACAGCACGATGATTCCCGTCTGTCATAACCTCAGGCGCTACGCCAACAAGGTTTTCAAGGGCATGGCTACGGACGGGAAGGGAACGATGGGGTGGTGTCACGGGTTCAAGCTGCACTTCACCTGTAATGACCGGGGAGAAATTATCACCTTCTGTCTTACCGGAGCCAATGTGGATGACAGGAATCCCGAAGTCTGGAACGTGCTCGCCAAAGGGCTGTACGGCAGACTCTTCGCAGACAGGGGATATATCTCTCCAAGACTCTTCGAGGATCTTTTTAAAGATGGCGTACATCTCGTTACGGGAATCAAAGCGAACATGAAGAACAGACTGATGCCATTGGGGGATAAAATCATGTTACGCAAGCGTTTCATCATCGAGTGCATCAATGACATGCTCAAGAATACCGCCAAACTGGTACATTCAAGACACAGGTCCATCAATAACTTCTTAATGAACCTTGTTGCGGCATTGGCGGCATATTGCTTTTATGACAATAAGCCTGAAGCATTGCAGGGGTATACCATTGAACATACAAAACAATTGGTTTTGTTTTAAGCTTATCCCGAACTCACGTAATTACGGGGAACGGTCGAAGTGGACGAAACTTATGTCGGTGGTAAGAAAAAGGGTAAACGTGGTAGAGGTTCAGAGAATAAAACACCTGTGTTCGGTGCGGTACAGCGCAAAGGTCGCTTGTCAATTACACCAGTGGAGAACACCAAACGCATAACATTAGAGCCTATAATCCATAAACGGGTAAAAAGCGGTTCCCACATTATGAGTGACGAATGGTGGGCTTACACTAAATTGGATAAGGACTACAAGCACAGTGTTGTAAAGCACAAACGCAAGGAATATGTGCGTGGCGATGTTTACACCAATACCATTGAAGGTGCTTGGTCGCATCTGAAAAGGTCGATGATGGGTACGTACCATAGACCGAGTAAGGAACACCTATCCAAATACTGTGCGGAGTTTGAGTTCACATACAATACCCGAAAGAAAACACCGATGGCGAAATTCAATCAAATCATAGACAAGAATTTAATCCGTGTCGGTTATACGGATATAGTCGGCACATAAAATCAATTAGACACGTGAGTTCGGGATAAGCTAATAAGTTAATAATGGAAAGGGAAATAGGTAATCACAGAAATATTTTGTAAATTTGAGTCTGACAAACAATAACTTACAAAAAAATAAGATTCTATGATTACCCGAGACAAAATTACGGATATTTTCTGTATGGTAGATGACTTCAGCAAGAAATTTGATATG
>CALULL010000011.1 GCA_944321465.1 uncultured Bacteroides sp. | reverse complement strand
CGCGCACCGCCGGGAATTCCCCGGGTGGTGCGCGCGGCGCCTCTTTTTTGCCCTCACCAGGGGAATGCCCGGCGGGGATTTTCTCGAAATTTTTCTTTAGGAAATGGCCGGAATAAATTCAACCCAAATCGGTCATTAGAGTCCAAAGCGATTTCGTTCTGCTGCCGTGCAGATTGGCTGTCGCCTTTGTCGAAGGCGTAGCGGGCTACGTCGAGACAAAGCGGCAGACAAGATGCTGGTAGCAGGGCGAAAGGGCTTGGAAAGCCCCCAAAAGATAAGCCTATACTCATTGTGGGCGGTCTAATGACCGATTTGGGTTCAAAACAGCTTCTTAAAAATAATCATTCCTGCAGAAAGAAGAAATACTCTTTCAATATCAAACTTTAAAATTTGAAACAGGCCCTAAACACTAAATCGGTCTTTTTGTCGTTACTAACTTGTACAGATAGTTTTATGAGACACCTTAATCGTCTGAGTCCCACCCGTACGGGGATGATAGTTGTGGCTATTTTGATAGCACTAAGCTCGTTGTATGTATCGCATACTTTGAGTGCAGATTTGTCGAGAGAAGAGCGTGTACGCATGGAGGTTTGGGCTGAGGCAATGAAGAACTTGCAGATGGCCGACGAAAACTCCGATTTAACGATGGTGTTGGCCGTATTGAACGCCAATCATACAATTCCGGTTATTGTAGAAAATCAGGATGGCGCGATACAGACTTTTCGAAATGTGAAGTTAGGAGCTTCATCAGATACTTTGCGTGTGTTAAAAGATAGATTGCAAAGTTACAAGGATGTGGGGAATATGCTTCGTATCGATTTGAACCATCATGGGGATTACTTGCTTGTGTGCTATGGTAATTCGTTGATGCTTCAGCGTCTGGCTGTGTATCCGTTCGTGCAGTTGGGAGTAGTTCTCGTGTTTGTTTTGGTTGCAATATTTGCATTGTTGAGTTCGAAAAAAGCCGAGCAGAATAAGGTTTGGGTCGGACTGTCGAAGGAGACTGCGCATCAGTTGGGAACTCCTATTTCTTCTTTGATGGCTTGGGTCGAATTGTTGAAGGTGCAGTATCCGAATGATACGCTGATACCTTCGATGTCGGAAGATGTGGAACGTTTGCAGATGATTGCCAACCGTTTTTCGAAAATAGGTTCTGCTCCCGAATTGAAAGCGGTTGATTTGCGGATGTTGCTTGAGCATGTGGTGGAATATATGAGGCATAGGACATCGGACAAGGTAAGAATTGTCATGCGGATGCCTGATAATTTGCCTAAGGTGAGATTGAGTGTAGAGTTGTTCGAATGGGTGATTGAGAATCTGTGTAAGAATGCGGTGGATGCTATGAATGGAGTTGGTTGCCTGACTATTTCGGTGGAAGAAGGGGGGAAATATTGGTATATAGATGTGTCTGATACAGGAAAGGGCATTGACAAGCGCCATTTCGAAGATGTTTTTGCTCCTGGTTATACGACTAAAAAGCGCGGGTGGGGACTGGGGCTTTCGTTGGCTCGGCGCATTGTAATGGAGTATCACTCAGGACGGATTTTTGTGAAACAATCGGAGCTTAACCGAGGGACGACATTCAGGATAGAACTGAAAAAGTAAATATTCCGTAGTGAAAGACTGATGGTGCGAAGAATTATTTGTATCTTTGTCGCCTGAATAAAAATGAGGTACTTTAGGAATGTTGGATGAATATAAAATAGACTTGAAAGGAATGAGGACGGATGCAACTCGGTTTGGGTTCGTTCTGGAAGAGCCTTTTTTCAGTGAAGTAGATGCTCCTGAAGTACGTAAAGGGAAGGTCGAAGTTAATTTGACCGTTAGGAAGAAACTCCAGATCTTTGAGTTGGATTTTCATTTGGAAGGTATAGTGATAGTGTCGTGTGACCTTTGTCTGGACGACATGGAACAGGAAGTGCGATCGGACAATTGCGTGAGAGTGAAGTTCGGCGACCATTATTCCGAAGAGGCCGATGATTTGATCATTATTCCTGAAGAAGACGGAACAATAAATGTGGCGTGGCTGATGTATGAGTTTATTGCTTTGTCTATTCCGATGAAGCATGTACATCCTGATGGTTTGTGTAATGAAACCATGAGTAGCAGGCTGAATAGTTATCTGCGGGAAACTGTGGATGGAGAAGAAGGCGTGGCTCATTGCAGAGGAGACGAAACACCGATGGACCCGCGTTGGAGCGAACTAAAGAAATTATTAGATAACAATTAAAGATTAAAGAGAAATGGCACATCCTAAAAGAAGACAGTCCAAAACAAGAACTGCGAAGAGAAGAACTCACGACAAAGCTGTAGCACCGACGTTGGCTATTTGTCCGAATTGCGGGGAATGGCATGTTTATCACACAGTATGTGGTGCGTGCGGCTATTATAGAGGCAAGCTTGCTATCGAAAAGGAAGCTGCTGTGTAAGAGGAGAAAGCCTTTACTTTTTGAGGCTATGGAATATCTGATACGTCTGAAAGAGATCGGTGCATAAACAGCATCGGCTCTTTCGGACTGTTGCTATTTCAAATGTATTCATATCTAAGAATGTTTTAATGGAAAAGATAAATGCTGTAATCACGGGGGTAGGAGGGTATGTGCCCAATTATGTTTTGACGAATGACGAACTTTCAAATATGGTAGACACCAATGATGAATGGATCATGACAAGAATAGGTGTGAAAGAAAGGCGCATTCTGAATGAAGAAGGATTGGGTACGTCCTATTTGGCTCGTAAGGCGGCTAAGCAACTTATGCAACGCACGGGAGCCAATCCAGATGATATTGATGCTGTTATTGTAGCGACTTCTACTCCCGATTATCATTTTCCTTCGACTGCTTCTATCTTGTGCGATAAGCTGGGGCTGAAAAATGCATTTGCTTTTGATTTGCAGGCTGCATGTAGTGGCTTCCTTTTTTTGATGGAGACTGCCGCGAACTTTATTCGCAGCGGGAAGTATAAGAAGATTATTATCGTAGGTGCTGACAAAATGTCGTCTATGGTCGATTATACAGACAGAGCCACTTGTCCCATTTTTGGTGATGGGGCTGCTGCTTTTATGTTGGAACCGACTAATGAAGATGTAGGTGTAATGGATGCGATTCTGCGTACAGATGGTAAGGGCTTGCCTTTTCTGCACATGAAAGCTGGTGGTTCGGTTTGCCCTCCTTCGTATTTCACGGTGGACAATCACATGCATTACATTTATCAAGAAGGACGCACAGTATTCAAGTATGCTGTGTCGAATATGTCTGATGTAAGTGCCGCGATAGCAGCGAAGAACAATTTGACTAATGAGACTATTGATTGGGTTGTCCCACATCAGGCCAACTTGCGTATTATAGATGCCGTTGCCAATAGATTAGGTGTACCTCATGAGAAAGTTCTCATTAACATTGAACGCTATGGCAATACCAGTGCAGGAACATTGCCTTTGTGTATTTGGGACTTTGAA
The DNA here is from genome assembly GCA_944321465.1 of uncultured Bacteroides sp. Classification (GTDB taxonomy): domain Bacteria; phylum Bacteroidota; class Bacteroidia; order Bacteroidales; family Bacteroidaceae; genus Bacteroides. The sequence goes on along the minus strand of CALULL010000011.1, from coordinate 91,342 downwards.
AATAAGCTGAAGAAAGGTGACAATATTATCTTCACTGCTTTTGGTGCCGGTTTTACGTGGGGTGCCGTTTATGTAAAGTGGGGATACAATGGCGCAGACAGAGTTTGATTTGCTGCTGTCGGTTGTGTACTTTTCTACGAGAACGCATCCTATCCTTGGGATTCGATGCGTTTTTTGTCTTACTTCGATTGTGAGAAGTGTGTGTAGAATATAAAATTGTGTAACAGCATGTCAATACATTTATGCACAAAGCTGGTTTTGTAAATATTGTAGGAAATCCGAATGTAGGCAAGTCGACACTAATGAACGCATTGTTGGGCGATCGCATTTCGATAGCTACTTTTAAGGCTCAGACAACGCGTCATCGGATTATGGGTATTTATAATACGGATGAAATGCAAATCGTTTTCTCTGATACTCCCGGAGTGCTGAAACCTTCCTATAAGTTGCAAGAATCGATGTTGAATTTCTCCTCTTCAGCGTTGGTTGATGCCGATATCCTGCTTTACGTCACGGATGTGGTGGAGAAGATAGACAAGCACGACGATTTTGTAGGTAAGGTATCTAAGCTGGAAGTTCCTATACTGTTGCTGATTAATAAGATAGACCTTACCGAGCAAAGGACGTTGGAGAACTTGGCCGATGCGTGGCGGAACTTGCTTCCGCAGGCCGAGATTATCCCCATATCGGCGGCGGCCAAGTTCAATGTCGACTATGTATTGAGGCGGGTTAAGGAACTTTTGCCCGAGTCCCCTCCTTATTTTGGCAAAGACCAGTGGACGGACAAGCCGGCCCGTTTCTTTGTTACTGAAATAATACGAGAAAAAATATTGCTGTACTACGACAAAGAAGTGCCTTATGCTGTGGAGGTCGTTGTGGAACAGTTTAAGGAGGATTCCAAGAAAATACACATACAGGCCGTAATCTACGTGGAGCGAGAGTCTCAGAAAGGCATCATTATCGGCCACCAAGGAAAGGCCCTGAAGAAAGTGGCGACCGAGGCCAGACGAGAATTGGAACGTTTCTTTGGCAAGACTATTTATCTGGAAACTTTTGTCAAGGTCGACAAGGATTGGCGTAACTCGGACAAAGAGTTGCGCAACTTTGGATACCAGTTGGATTGAGTGAGGAGACGGAAGAACCAGTCAGCTAATACTTTTAATTTGTTTACCTCTTAATTATCAGAAAAGGAATATGAGAAATCTGGTAGCTATCGTGGGACGTCCCAATGTCGGGAAATCCACGCTATTCAATCGTTTAACCCAAACTCGCCAGGCCATAGTGAACGAAGAAGCGGGCACTACGCGCGACCGACAGTATGGCAAATCGGAATGGATAGGCCAAGAGTTCTCCGTAGTAGATACCGGAGGCTGGGTAGTAAACTCGGACGATGTTTTTGAAGAAGAGATACGAAAGCAAGTACTTATCGCCGTCGACGAGGCAGATGTCATTCTGTTCGTAGTCGATGTCAAGGGCGGCGTTACCGACCTTGACATGGAGGTCGCCTCCATCCTGCGCCGTTGCACGAAGCCGGTGTTGCTGGTGGCCAACAAGACGGACAACAACAACCTGCTCTACGATGCCGCCGAGTTCTACCGTCTTGGACTGGGCGACCCCTACTGCATTTCCGCGCTCACTGGAAGCGGGACGGGCGATTTGCTCGACATCGTGGTCGGCAAGTTCCGCAAGGATGCCCGCGAGACCATCGAGGAAGACATTCCCCGCTTCGCCGTTGTCGGCCGACCAAATGTCGGAAAGTCCTCCATTGTCAACGCCTTGATGGGCGAGGAGCGGAACATTGTCACCGACATTGCCGGGACGACCCGCGACTCCATTTATACCCGTTACAACAAGTTCGGCTTCGACTTCTATCTTGTCGATACGGCGGGCATACGCAAGAAGAACAAGGTGAACGAGGACTTGGAGTACTACTCCGTCATCCGTTCCATACGTGCAATTGAGAACTCGGACGTATGCGTCCTGATGCTCGACGCTACGCGGGGCATCGAAGGGCAGGACCTAAATATATTCTCCATCATCCAGCGCAACAACAAGGGGCTGGTCGTCGTCGTCAACAAGTGGGACCTGGTAGAAGAGAAGACCGTGAAGGTGATGAAGACCTTCGAGGAGGCCATCCGCAAGCGTTTCGCCCCCTTTACCGACTTCCCCATCATTTTCGCTTCGGCCCTCACCAAGCAGCGCATTCTGAAGGTGCTCGAAGAAGCCCGCAGCGTTTACCGCAATCGCACGACGCGCATCTCCACGGCCCGCCTCAACGAAGAGATGCTCCCGCTCATCGAGGCTTATCCGCCCCCCTCGATAAAGGGCAAGTACATCAAGATAAAGTACGTCACCCAGCTGCCCAATACGCAGATACCTTCGTTTGTGTTCTTTGCCAATCTGCCGCAGTACGTGAAGGAGCCTTATCGCCGTTTTCTGGAGAACAACATGCGCCAGAAGTGGAACCTCAGCGGTACGCCCATCAACATCTTTATCCGTCAGAAGTAAAAGAAAGACCCATATATAGTTGAATTGACCTCTAGAAGTGCGCCCTCGTGTGTGCTTCTGGAGTTTTTTTTGTGGCTTTCCTTTCCGTGGGGATATCCCTCGCCCGTTGCGTGCCCGTCCTTCTGTCCGCCCCGGTGCTAAGGCTTGGCCGGTTAGGGGAGCTAAGGACATCCGGCAGCGTTGCGCGGAACAAAGGCCTTGCCTATCTTCGATATTGAGATAGTGAATTACTGTACTTCACTGGGTGAACTACTGTACTTCGCTATGTGAACTACTGTACTTCACCTTCTCTTTGTACGGACAAGAGCAGGCGAAGGGGGCAGCAAGGCAATGTAATTCGTCGGGACAATCGTATTCAGCATTCTCCCTCTATGGTCATTTCAACCATTCGCTTTGCATCATCCAACAGATATTGACCATAGGCGAACTCATATCCTTCTCATATCCTCTACCGGCATCCGTCTCCGTCATCGTGAAGCATCGCTCTCTGACGGTGAAATCATGACCACCTGATAGTGTTCCATTTCGGGACATTTGCCAACTTCAAGCATTACTACCTCACTATATCAGGATATACCCGAGGGACGGATATGTAAAAAACGATTTTGCAAAGGCTTTTTGAAATGAAAGAAAAGACCCGTCCATGATGAAAATATCATGAGACGGGTTGTTTTCCCTCTTTTTCCTTGTATTTATCGTATGATTTTACCGCTTGTATGTTGTCCGCTTGGATAAGTTATGACGTAGCAGCATATACTTGGCTCTTGCGGGTCTTCCATAATGCACTTGTCGTTTCTGAAGGCATAAGTGCCTATTTTTTCTCCACTTACCTTATAGAGTTCTATGTATGATGCTCCTGTTGCGGTACAAATAAGTTGGTTCCCTTTACGTTCAAAGGAGATATTGTTATGTGTGATTTGTGCTCTTTGGAGATTAATTCCGTTAGGAATTGTGCTGCTCCATTCGTCTGATAGAACAGAACGGAACACTTCTGTGTTATTGCGTCTTATCCAAAGAACCTTTCTAAAGATATAGCTGGGCAGAATCATATCGCTTACTTTGTATCCAAGTAGACAACTATTACGATTTAGTTCTGTCACGCGTCCGATATTACGGATGGTAGTACCAGTCATTTCGTGAAGATACTGGTAGGCATTTTGTCCTACGTGAGTCTCTTTGCTGTCGGCTGTGAGTATGAGTTGGCTGTATAGTTTCATGCTGTCGCCTGATTCTTGCAAATATTCCGTGTAAATACTATCGGTTTCCTCCCAATTGAAATCGTATAGCTTGATTTCTTTTGGATAGTCGCTTGTTAGCAGCCACACCTCATGTTTGTTTTCCCGTATCCATAATTGGCAACTTTCTCCTTCTGTTATTACACATTTATAGGTTGTACCTTTTATTAAGGTATCTTTCCCTATTTCATATGTTTGTGTATTATGAATAGTGTCAAGAGGTAGCCCTGGTTCGGCATATGTTTCTTTCCAAATCATCCCTGTGGGAAAATAGTCATTTACTTCGTCTGCTGATACGTGTACAGTGGATAAAAGTGCAAACAGAAAAATAATGGTTACTGTCCGAGAAAAAATCATAACTTGGATTTTATGTTATTGCAATTTATTATAGCTCACAACCTTCATACCTCGTTTCAAATGAAGCACCTAAAGGACATGTGAAGTTTGGTTCAAAAAGAATTTGTGGCGTATCGAATATAAAGAGTTTACCGAGAGTTGAGCAAATGTGTTGATGCACATGAGCAAGAAACATGCAGCTAAAATTGCTTTTCTCATAATACTTGATTTGATGAAATTGTTGTAATAAAGTTTTGATGTCTCAAAGTAAATACATGTGTATGCTATATGCAACTGAAATTCGATTTGTTTTCTGTAATATGTTGTAAAACATGTGAATTGTTGTTCGCTATGTGTCAATGGTTGGTGGAAGGTCGCAGGATTGAAATATAAAGTGTTTGCTAGGAGCCTGTTTTATTTTGTTCAGCAACATTCTTATCGCAGCCAGTTTCACCATTTCCTCAGCCGAATCGAACGTGAAATCGTAGTTCCGACAGAGCCTTCTATAATTATCGAACCAGGAGAAAGTCCTTTCCACAATCCATCTCTTACCTATTGGCTTAAAGCCGTTTGACTTGTCTCCGCTTACTATGGCTTCAAGTGCATATCCGAAAGCCTTTCTGATTCTGCCGACAACTTCTCCCCTGTATCCGGCATCTGCCAGAATGACTTTAACCCAAATCGGTCATTAGACCACCGACTTGGGGCCCGGTTGTCTTTCTTAGGTTTTCCAAGCCCTTTCGTCCTGCCGGCAGCAGAACGGAATTGCTTTGGACTCTAATGACCGATTTTGGTTTAACGGGAATATATTACCTTTACTGCGGAATTAATGAAATGGAATGCCACGTATCACAGAACTTGCGACTGTTGCCAAGTCATTACCTCACTTTTTGAGAAAAGTTCATAAGTCGCTTATTTTTAATTATATTTCTATTTTCATATCGAATTTCCCGAAAAATGGTTTTCTTTGCACGTCGTTAGGGCTTGTCCGAGTTTTGCTTGGCACTGCTTTACGGGCTTTTCTTGGGGATGTTCTTCCGTTGCCACGGGTGGCGCGTCCAGGCTGCACGCTGGGGGTGGACGAGGGAAAGGTGAGGAAGGGAGGCCGATGGGAAAGACACGGAAGGAGGAGGACAAGAGACTGGCTCTTATAGTAATCCGAAAGATATGAAAAGATACATCGCATGGGGCATCGCCCTGCTGTTGCTTGCAACTTTTGCCGCTAAGGCGCAAGATACTTTTGCCGTTGTGCCCGTCACTTCGGTTGCTATTCCGCAGGACACCTCATCCGTCCAAGCCGTTGCCGACACGGCGCAGACGCTCGGCGAACGCGAGTTGCGTCGGCAGAAGCGTGCCAAACGGAACTTCCATTACAATATTCTGGGCGGACCGAGTTATTCGCCCGACTTTGGCCTGCTGGTGGGCGGCAGCGCGCTGATGACGTTCAGTCTCAATCCCAAGGACAGCACCCTGAAGCGTTCGGTGGTGCCTGCCGCGCTGGCTTTCATGTTCGACGGCGGCATCAACCTGTTCTTCAAGCCCCAGCTCTTCTTCAAGGGCGACCGCTTCCGCATCTTCGGTAAATTCAGTTATAAAAACACGGTGGAAAACTACTACGGCATAGGCTACACGACCAACCGCGACTACGTGCGTAGCGACTCCACCAGCCGTTACCGCTACAGCGGCGTGCAGATTAATCCGTGGTTCCTTTTTCGTTTGGGCGAGGGCAATTTCTTTGCCGGGCCGCAGGTGGACATCCTTTATGACCATTTCACCAATCCCGGAAAATACCTGGTGCAGGAACCTACTTATGTGGCTTCTGGCGGACATTCAGGAGGTTATACCAACTTCAATGCCGGATTGGGCTTTTTGCTGACGTATGACAGCCGCGACGTGCCTGCCAATGCTTATGAGGGCATTTACTTGGACTTGAGGGGAATGGCCTACCACAAGATATTTGGCAGCGAGCGCAACTTTTATCGCTTCGAGCTGGACTATCGGCAATACAAGCAGGTGGGGCACCGGCGCGTGATAGCCTGGACGGCGCAGACGAAGAACGTCTTCGGCGACCGCATCCCCCTGACGCAATACTCGTTGGCGGGCACGCCCTTCGACCTGCGCGGATACTACATGGGGCAGTACCGGGACAAGTCGGCGCACTTGGTGATGGCCGAGTACCGCCACATGTTCAATACCGACCAAGACACGTGGCTGAAGCGCATCGTCAGCCACCTGGGTTTTGTGGCCTGGGCCGGTTGCGGCTTCATGGGGCCCAATCCGATGAAGGTAGAGGGCGTGTTGCCCAACTACGGGCTGGGCTTGCGCATAGAAGTTCAGCCGCGCATGAACGTGCGTCTGGACCTGGGTAAGAACACGGTGAACAACCAGACGCTGTTCTACTTCAACATGACAGAGGCTTTCTGACACCGCTCCTGTCGCCCGACGGCTTGCGGGCAGGTCGCCCGCTGCCGTCAGTCATCTCCTTTATAAAGCAAAACGACGTTGGGGTAGACCACTCCCTCGGTACAGGTGAACTGGAATGCAGCGATGAAATGCCTGAAGAAGACTGCCTGCCTGAAGAAGAGGCTGGGCATGAGCCGCACGTAGGTCTCCGCCTGCCCAACGACTTGTTCCATGTCGGCCATCTGCGTGTAGTTGTAGGAAGGTGCCAGGCTTCCCGTCAGTTCTTCGTAGAAAGGCATTCCGTCGAGCACTCGTCCGCGTTCTATCGCGTCGATGTAGGCCGACAGGCTGACGGCATCGGGGGCCAGCAGCAGGTGGCCTGCATAGAAGCAGGCGTAGCCATAGAGGGACGATGCGTTGATGCCTGTCAGTTGCAGGAGCAGCGTGCTGCGAGGCAGCAAGTAGCGGCGAGGGCCGCGACTTGCCGGGTAGCGGGCATACTGAGGCGTGAAGGCCGGGGGAGCGGGAGCACCCGTCTCGCGGGGCGTACCGCGTAGGAGGTTGCGCAGCGACTGTTCGGCTTGGACGGCATCCTGCATCGGGATGCTCACCACGGCCGAGGGGAGGGGCGATAGTGTGTCCTTGGAGCGGAACAGGCAGAACAACATGTCGCCTTCGGCGGCGTGCTCTTGCAGGAAACTGAGCCATTCGGCATCGCGCTCCTGTACGTATTCGGAGTATTCGGCTTGTGAATATTGCTGTTGGGAGGTAAAGCCCAAGGCCGACGCAAGGTCGGACACGGCCCACGAGCTGTAGAAGAACGTGCTGCGTGGCAACCTGGCTCCCGGAAACTCGTCGACCGGCTTCTGCTGCCCCAGCATGCCGACAAAGGTGTGTGCCGAGTCGGGGGCAGAGGCTACCCCCGAGCAGTAGATGGCATCGGACTTGAACTTGATGTCGAACTCGACCCACCCTCCCAAGCGGCTCGAAAGATGCAGGCTGTCGACTTCCTTGCCCATGTCCACGTTGCGTAGGCGGATGTACATGAGGGCCGACACGCCGGTATGCGCGCGGTGCATCTGGCTGAACGAGGATTGCTGCATCAGCGAGCGTCGGTGCTTGCGGGCGTCGATGACCTGTTCTATCAGGCGTTTCTGGAAACTGACGGCGAGGAAGTCGCGTGTGAAGTAGGCCGACAGGAAACGTCCGTCCGAGAGCGGAAAGATGCGTATGTCTTCGCCCTGGTAGACGGCAGTCTTGGCCGGGAAGCCGCCGCTGCACCGCTGTTGCAGGAAGTCTTCCACGAGGCTGTAGTCTCCTGTCCCCAGGCTACAGTAGAGCACCTGGTTGAGTGGCGACTCGGGTTCGTGGAAGCTGATGAGCAGTTTGTTCATTTCCCGGCTCAGGCCGTGGGGCAATCCTTCTACAAGGTCCTTGAAGTTGTCGCGCAAAGCTCCGAACAGGCCCGATACGTTCAGGTAGTAGCCATCCTGGCTGGAGTCCATCGCGTTGATGTCATCAAGCAGCCCGGCCATGTAGTCTGTTTCGAAGACGGCCACGGCATCGCCGGGCACCAAGGTGTAGAGGTTGAAGTCTTTCCGTTCCTCGGCCATGTTCATCCGCCAGAACGAGTATACACCAAAGCCCGTACATAGCAGTACTATGGACACTATGATTACTATGCGTACAACAAGTCCGAGCTTCATGTCTGTCTTCTTATGCAATTTCCGGCAAAATTAGCCATTCCTACTAACAAAGCAAAACAAATGTTCAGACAAATTAAGTCTTCCGGTAAAAAAGGACAAAGAAGAGGTCTTGGGAACTGCTTGCTGTTCGTCCGTCCCCGGAGGGGGAACGGCACGGTGCTGCCTGTCTGCTGCGTCCACCATAGGTGTGCCTGCGAGCGGGGAGACTAAGGCGTGCGGGGGAGGAAAGGTGTTCCGGAAAGCTGTCAGAGGTTCACTTCTAAACCGTCGTAGGCGAATTGCCACGTCGGGTCGGGCAGCAGCCGGTCGAGGTCGGCGTGCAGCCCTATGTGGTGGGACATGTGCGTGAAGAAGGTCCGTCCGGCTCCTACGCGTGCGGCAAACCGCATGGCTTCTTCGAGGTTCTGATGGGTGGGGTGTGGCTTTTGGCGCAGGGCATTGACGACCAGCACCTCCACCCCGTCGAGCAGGCCGAGCGACTCGTCGGGCAGGGTGAGCATGTCGGTGATGTAGGCCAGCCGTCGTCCTATGCGATACCCCAGGATGGGCAAACGACCGTGCATGACGCGGAAGGGCAGCACCTCCGTCCGCCCTATGTGGAAGGGGGTGCCGGCGTTAATCTCGGCCAGCCAGATGCGGGGGATGCCCGGATAGGCGTGCTCGACGAAGCAGTAGGGCATACGTGCCCTCAGGTGGTCGGCGGTGTAGTGCTCGGCGTAGATGGGTATCTCGCCGAAGCGGCAGAAGGGGCGCAGGTCGTCCAGCCCTCCCACGTGGTCGTAGTGTTCGTGGGTGACGAGCACGCCGTGTATGGGGCCAAACCAGTGGCTCCGCAGCATCTGTTCGCGGAAGTCGGGTCCGCAGTCTATCAGGATGTTCTCGCCCTCGTCCGTGAAGACCAGTGCGGAGGTGCGCAGGCGGTTGTCGCGCGGGTCGGACGAGGTGCACACCGGACAGGTGCAGCCCACTTCGGGGACACCCGTGGAGGTGCCGCTTCCTAAAATTCTCAGTCGCATGGGCCTTCCCCTTTCCGAGCGGAAATGACATTCACTTCGGGCTCTATTTCGATGTCGAACTGTGTGCGTACCGATTGCCGGATGGCTTGTGCCAATGCCAGGATGTCGGCTCCGGTGGCTCCTCCGAGGTTGACCAGCACCAGTGCCTGACGGTCGTGCACGGCTGCGCGGCCCAGGGCTTTCCCTTTCCAGCCGCAGCGTTCTATCAGCCAGGCGGCGGGGACCTTTACGCGGTCGTCTGCCGTGGCGTAGCCCGGCAGGTCGGGGTAGGTGTCGTGCAGTTGTTCGTACTGTTTACGCCCTATCACGGGGTTCTTGAAGAAACTGCCGGCATTGCCCTGCACTTTGGGGTCGGGTAGCTTGGCTTGCCGGATGCCGATGATGACGCGGCGCACCGTGGGCAAGTCTATGCGGGGGTGCCGGGCCAATTCTTGGCGGATGGTGCCATAGTCGAGCCGGTAGACTTCCCGTTTGCTCAGGCGCAGGTTGACGCGGGTTACGAACTCGCGCTTCATGTGGGGGCGCTTGAAAAGGCTGTCGCGGTAGGCATAGCAGCAGGCCTCCACGGGGTAGGTGTGGGCAGCTCCGTCTGCCCCCATTGTCTCGACGGACACGATGAGGTCTTTTACTTCCACGCCGTATGCGCCGATGTTCTGCACCGCTGCCGCTCCCACCTCTCCGGGTATCAGCGAAAGGTTTTCGGCTCCGTACCAGCCTTGGTCGACGCAGTGCTCCACGAGGTTGTCCCATACCACTCCGGCTCCGACGCGCAGGTCGACGGTCTCCGGGGTCTCGGCGGTCACTTCTATGTCGTCGATGAGCGAGTGGAGTATGGTACCCGGGTAGTCGCCCATGAACAGGAGGTTGCTGCCCGCGCCGATGTGCAGCCAGGGAGCGGTGACCGAACCAGAGGCAAACAGTTCGGCCAGTTCGGCCTCCGAACGGTATTGCAGGAAATTGGCGGCTTGTACGTCAATGCCAAACGTGTTGTACTGCCGCAAAGAGCATGTATTCATTCTGTGTTTAGTTATCAGATGCTTGTATCTTCGTATTTGTATAGTATCCATTCCCCTTCCCGTTTCTTGAAGTGGAAGGCGTTGGAGTATCCGTTCCCGATGCCGTTTACCTTCAGTATTTTTTTTGTGGAGGTGCTGTCGTTGCGTTGTCCGTAATTGATGTTGGTGAGCCATGCCGAGGGCAGCATGGGGCGGAAGGCAAACCACTGGTTCAGGCTCAGGGTGGTCTCAAGGATGGAGAACTCGTCGTCGGGGTCGATGGTGACGAAACGCAAGGTGTGGCTGATGTGGCTGCTTTGGTACAGGCTGTCTTGGGCAAAACGCGAGTAGAAGTCCACAAAGCCTCCATTCTCTCCCCGGTGCATGGCTCGTTCGTTGACGGCTTCCAGCATCCAGATGCCTCTGATACGTTCGAAGTAGAGTTTCCTGGACAGTCGGCTGTTCAGGTCGAACCATTCTACCTGTACCGAGTTGAGCGATGTGTCGCCCACCAGGTCCATGTCTTCTTCGCGGTCGAAGAACAATGTGTAGAAGTTTTCATCGGGGAACAGGCGTTGGTATTCCCAGTGGCCCTCCTGAATTTTGATGGCAGAGTCTCCTATATAATAAGGTAAAGGGAATTTGGTGCGTTGCTTTTGCAGGATTGAGTCCGACGCATAGGTGAAGAAGAAGTCGTCAAACAGTTCGTCGGCCTCCGTGTGTATGGGCTTGTCGTCCGCAGGCGGTTCTGCCGGACGTTCTTCCTTCGTCTTGGTTGCGACCGAGTCTATCATAGACGTTACGGCCACGAAGGGGTCCATTTTAACCTTCCTGTCCCCGCACGAGGACAGGAAGGTCAACAGGCATATCCCGAGGACAGCTTTTCTCATCGACTATTTATCGTAAAAGCTAAGTCCGGGAGTTATTTGTTCAACTTGGCACGCAGCTTCTCAAGCATGTCCACCGTCATGGAATCCAAATCGTACTGTGGTTTCCAATCCCACTCTTGGCGGGCGCACGTGTCGTCCAGGCAGTCGGGCCAGCTGTCGGCAATGGACTGCTTCAGCGGGTCTATTTCGTAGACCATTTCGAAGTCGGGGACGTACTTCTTGATTGCCGCGTAGATAGTCTCCGGCCCGAAGCTCATGGAAGCGATGTTGAAGGCATTGCGGTGCTTCAAGCGCGTGGGGTCGGCTTCCATCAGCGAGATTGCGGCGTTCAGGGCATCGGGCATGTACATCATGTCCATCAGTGTTCCGGGCTTCACAGGGCAGACGAACTTCTCTCCCTTGACGGCTGCGTAGTAGATTTCGACGGCGTAGTCCGTGGTTCCGCCGCCGGGCAGGGTGACGTTGGAGATGATGCCGGGGAAGCGTACCGAACGCGTGTCCACTCCATATTTGGTATGGTAGTAGTCGCTCAGCAGTTCGGTGGTGACTTTCGTCACGCCGTACATCGTGCGCGGACGTTGCACGGTGTCTTGCGGTGTCTTGACGTGTGGCGTCTCTGCGCCAAACGAGCCGATGGAGCTTGGCGTAAAGACCGCGCAACCGTGTTCGCGGGCTGCCTCCAGGACGTTCCACAAGCCGTCGATGCCAATTCGCCAAGCCATCATGGGCTTGCTCTCGGCGACAACTGACAGCAAGGCGGCCAGGTTGTAGATGGCATCAATGTTGTACTTCTTGACCGCTGCCTCTATGGACGTGCGGTCGGTTACATCGACAATTTCGGATGGCCCAGAGTCTTTCAGTATTCCCTTAGGCTCGGCTCCCGGTATGTATCCGGCAACCACATGTTCGTTACCATAACGTTTGCGCAACTCCATCGTGAGTTCCGAACCTATCTGTCCGGTGGCTCCAATGACCAAAATATTCTTCATACGAATTAAATAAGGTGTTATTTGATAAGTGACTGGCAAATATACGCACTTTTCCCATATTTCTATCATTTTGCTATGGCTATTCCAGAAAAAATGCTGTACCTTTGTGCAGACAGTTTCAAAATGTCTTATTCTAACATATAATAGTAAATCTATGTACGGAAAAATGCAAGAACATCTCAGCAAGACTCTTGCTGAGATTAAAGAAGCCGGACTCTACAAGGAAGAGCGGCTCATTGAAAGCCCCCAGCAAGCAGCTATCTCGGTGAAAGGCAAGGAGGTGCTGAACTTTTGTGCCAACAACTACCTCGGCTTGTCCAACAATCCCCGCCTCATCAAAGCTGCCCAAGACATGATGGAACGCCGGGGCTACGGCATGTCCTCTGTTCGGTTCATCTGTGGCACGCAGGACATCCACAAGCAGCTTGAGGCTGCTATCTCCGAGTATTTCCACACGGAAGACACCATCCTTTATGCCGCTTGTTTCGATGCCAACGGCGGTGTGTTCGAACCCTTGTTCACGGACGAGGATGCCATCATCTCTGACTCCCTCAACCACGCCTCCATCATCGACGGCGTGCGTCTGTGCAAGGCCAAACGCTACCGCTACGCTAACGCCGACATGGCCGAACTTGAGAAATGCCTGCAGGAAGCCCAGGCTCAACGCTTCCGCATCATTGTGACCGACGGCGTGTTCTCTATGGACGGTAATGTGGCTCCGATGGACAAGATATGCGACTTGGCTGAGAAGTACGACGCACTTGTGATGGTGGACGAGTCCCACTCGGCTGGTGTCGTAGGTCCTACGGGACATGGCGTGAGCGAATTGTACAACCTTTATGGGCGCGTAGACATCTACACCGGAACGCTGGGTAAAGCCTTTGGCGGAGCTATGGGCGGCTTCACCACAGGACGTAAGGAAATCATTGACCTTCTGCGTCAGCGTAGCCGTCCTTACCTGTTCTCCAATTCGGTTGCTCCTGCCGTTATCGGTGCCAGTCTCGAAGTGTTCAAGATGCTGAAGGAAAGCAACGCTCTGCACGACAAACTGGTTGAGAACGTCAACTACTTCCGTGACAAGATGACAGCCGCCGGGTTTGACATCAAGCCTACGCAAAGTGCTATCTGTGCCGTGATGCTCTACGATGCCAAACTGTCGCAGGAGTATGCCGCACGTATGCAAGACGAGGGTATATACGTGACGGGGTTCTACTATCCTGTAGTTCCGAAGGGGCAGGCACGCATCCGTGTACAGATTTCCGCCGGGCACGAGAAGCCACAGCTCGACAAGTGCATAGCTGCCTTCATCAAGGTAGGTAAGGAACTGGGCGTGCTGAAGTAAAAAAACTTCTCTTATGGCGTAGCTGGCAAAAGTAAGTCTTTAGGGTAACGATGGTGCGAACCGCCTTGTCGTTGTCCGTTGCTGCTTCCCTGCCACGTTGGAAAAAGGCCGTAAAGAAACGGAGCCTCACCTGTTCGTGAGGTTGCGTCTCTTTGCGGCCTTTCTTTGTGTATGGCCTTGTTTTCATCAGCTGCCCTGACGCATGTTGTCCGGCAAAAAGCATCAAGGCCACTGTACACCAATGATGGTCTACAGTGGCCTCTCGTTGCACGGGAAGAGAGACTCGAACTCCCGACACTCGGTTTTGGAGACCGATGCTCTACCAACTGAGCTATTCCCGTGTTTTCCGGCGGCAAAGGTAACGCAAAGTTTTGAAATGGCAAGCTTCGGAGTGCCTTTTTTGTGACGGGCGGGGAGGTTTCTGCTTCAATGCATTCTGTATTGTCACCGCGTTATAGCATCTGAAGGTCCAGGAACAGCCTTCGGTAGACAGCGGCTTTCTTGTCCAAAGCCAGCGGGTAAGCCCTTGAGGAAGAAGGCATACGGTAGAGGCGGAGGTGGCGGTCGTCGAACGTGAAGGAGACGAAGGAGCCTACACCGGGACGTTCCAAGGCGAACTGGGCGCAGAGCGTGTCGGTGGCTTTTTCGCCTGTGGTGACGATGGCTTGACAGTGGGGGAGGTCGCGCAACAGGGCGGCGACATCGGTGGGGCGCACGATTTGCAAGTATTTGTCCGAAGCGTTGTCTTGTAGGCGTTGGACGGCTGAGGCGGTGTCGTATAGGGCTATGCCTTTCTTATACAAGAAGTCTTCCAGCATTTCTTTGCAGAACGCTTTGGCTCCGGGGCGCACGAAGTGTTCTTTGTCATCGTAGAAGACAAGCCCTATGATGCGCCACATGTCGTTGTTCCAGTTGGGGTAATAGAATTCCATTGACCAGCGTTTGCGCTGTGGGGGAAAACTGCCCAGCATCAGCAGACGGGCCGCAGTGGGCAGGAAGGGGGGCAGTGGATGTTGTTCGGTTTCCATGCGTGGGGATATACGATGGAAACGGGGAGCAGGACGGGCCGTGCGGCGGCAGTCTGTGACGAACCTTCCTGCTTCCCGTTTCCGGGGACTTGTGCCGATGCGGTCTCGGCACGGGTTATTTCTTTGTGTCCGTGTTGTTGTTGTCTTCGGACTTCCTCTTTTCGCGTTTGGCCTGCATGAGGATGGTGAAGGTAAACTCCGTCATCCACTGTTCGGAGTAGCCCAGCCGTTCCCGGTATTGGCGCACGGCTGCTGCGGTTTTGTGCACGTCGTCCTTCTTCCATACGGTTTTTGTGCAGATGTCGTGGATAGTCTTTTCGGTCATGGTGCGCAAGGCGTTCTTGAAGAACGAAGGCAAGCGCAGCTTCCATTGCATCAGGTTGCCCATCAGCATCATCAAGTCGCCTGTGAAGCCTTGGAACAGAAAGAGGTAGGACTGTATTTCGTTTACCGTGCGGCAGTGTTTCCTTATGGATGAGTCTATTTCCTTAAAGAAGTTCTCGCTCAGCTGGTAGTCCTGCATCAGCATCTTTCGTGCAGCGTTTTTCTCCCCTTGCCCCAGACGTCCTCCCACGGTGGGTACCTTGAACAGGCGTTTGAAGTTGGCCACCTCGGGTACGAGGCGTATGTTGGTGATGCCCAGGTTGACGGCGATGACCGACTGGAAGTAGACGCGTGTCAGCAGCATGAAGTCTTCGACGCTTTTCGAGGAAGCCGTCTCGGCTTGTGCTTTGTTAAATAGTTTGGCGAATATGCTCATACGTGTGTGGGGTTGTGTTTATGTGTTATGTGTTGATAGTTCGTTGTCTTGGGGTGCAAAGTTAGCAAATCCTTGTCACACGCCGTGTTCTGCGGACCGATTATTTCAGACGGAATAGGAACTTGTGCCCTTCAAACACAGGTTCGGCCAGCTCGTAGCGCACCAGTTTGGCCATTAGCTGTTCTCCCGTGCGGCGCGGCAGGCGGGCCAGTCGGCAGCAGCGGTTGAGCGACAGCAGTCCGTGCTCGCGGAGGGCATCGAGCACCTGGCGTTCGCGCTGGGTGTAGGTTGTCAGTTCGCCTTCGGCACGGGCGTTTTGCTGCCAGATGCGCAGATGCACCGGCGTGGCCAGTATGTTTTCGTCCTTTATACGCAGGTAGGCCAGGCATTGCCCGTCCTCGTCGATGGCGTACACGGGTTTGTGTACACTTTCTTCTACCTGTGCCACCAGCACGTGCCGTCCCTCCGCGCGGTAGGTGTGCAGTTGGCATGTCACCGCTGGTCGGCAATACAGCGTGGCAGCGGCTTCCATCATGTAGCTTTCCTCTTCGGAGCGCACCCCGGCTATGCGTCCGTTGTCTTTCACGCCAATAAGCAACCTGCCGCCCTGGGTGTTGGCAAAGGCCGAGAGGGTGCGGGCGATTTTCCGGGCATCGGATATCTCAAACTTGAAGTCTTGCTGCTGGTGCTCTCCCTGCGAGATGAGGCTGTGGATGTACTCTGTGTCGTCTTGTGGTTTCATGCTGGCAAAAGTAGCTAAAAAACATCTATTTCCTCCGAAGGCTGCTAATTTTCATTTCCTACCTAAAAAAGATAGCCTTTTTTTGCATTAGTTTCTGGAAAGAGTGTATTTTTGCCAGACATTATCAAGGACGGATTAAACGAAAGGTCATGAAAGAATTGATTGCACAAATCGCTGAACTTTATTCAGCGTTCGAGAAAGATGCGAATGCACAAGTAGAGAATGGTAACAAGGCTGCGGGTACTCGTGCCCGTAAGGCTTCGTTGGAGATTGAAAAAGCCCTGAAGGCATTCCGCAAAGCTTCGTTGGAAGCTGCCAAATGAAACGAGGCGTAACATCGCCGACAAGCTAACCTTTTAAAAGAATAAGCCCCCTTCGGGCGGCTGTCATACACAAAGGATTTACAGAAGACCGCCCTCCGCGTCGTTGTCGGGGGACGGTCTTTTTTTCTGACATGAGAGAAGTTGTTCTGCAAAAGCTGAAAGTGCTGGCCGAGTCGGCCAAGTACGATGTCTCCTGCTCCAGCAGCGGGACGGTGAGGCACGGGCGTGCGGGCATGGTGGGCAACACCGTGGGCGGCTGGGGCATCTGCCACAGTTTCGCCGAGGACGGACGCTGCATCTCCCTGCTCAAGGTGATGCTCACCAACCATTGCATCTACGATTGCGCCTACTGCGTCAACCGCCGTTCGAACGACGTGCCCCGGGCTACCCTGGCGGTGAGCGAGCTGGTGGAACTGACGATGGAGTTCTACCGCCGCAACTACATCGAGGGGCTGTTCCTCAGCTCGGGCGTAGTGCGCAACCCCGACTACACGATGGAACGTCTCGTGCGTGTGGCCAAGGACCTGCGCACGCAGCACCGCTTCAACGGCTACATACACCTGAAGGCCATCCCCGGTGCCAGCCGGGAGCTGGTGGACGAGGCCGCACGCTACGCCGATCGCCTGAGCGTCAACATCGAAATCCCCCGCGAAGAGAACCTGCGGCTCCTGGCCCCCGAGAAGGACCATGCCAGCGTCTTCGCCCCCATGCGCTACATCCAGCAGGGCGTAGTCCGCTACAAAGAGGAACGCGCCCGTTTCCGCCACACGCCCCGCTTTGCCCCCGCCGGGCAGAGCACGCAGATGATTGTTGGGGCGACGGGCGAGACCGACTGCGACATCCTGCGCCTGTCCTCGGCCCTCTACCGACGTTCCAGTATGCGCCGTGTCTACTACTCGGGCTATGTGCCCGTCAACACTTCCGACCCCCGCCTTCCCGTCCCCAAGCAGCCCCCGCTGTTGCGCGAGAACCGCCTGTATCAGGCCGACTGGTTGCTCCGTTTCTACCACTTTGACGTAGAAGAGATTGTGGACGACGCTGCGCCCCTGCTCGACCTCGACATCGACCCCAAGCTGTCATGGGCTTTGCGCCATCCCGAGTTGTTTCCCGTCGACCCCAACCGGGCCGACTACGAGCTGTTGCTGCGTGTGCCCGGCGTGGGGCTGAAGTCGGCCAGCCTCATTGTGGCCTCGCGCCGTTTCGGCCGTCTTGGCTTTGCCGAGCTGAAAAAGATGGGAGTGGTGATGAAGAAGGCACGCTACTTCCTGGAATGCCGCGACCTGCCTGCGGGGCAGACCGTCAACGAGCTGACTCCGCAGGGCGTGCGCCGGTTGCTGCTGCCCGGCGGCGGGCGGCGGTCGTCCGGGAACCTGGGGCGGCAGTTGCGGTTCGACTTTGGCGAGTAGGCTTCCGCAGTTGTCTCGTTCCGTTCATTTCCACCGCTTCTTGGCCTGCCGCAGGGCATGTGGCAGGTCGCGGGAGTGGGCATTTGGTGTGTGCGTCGGTCTGGCTCGGTAGCAGCTGGTAGCGGGCGGCAGGGGGAAGTAGTTCATGCGTCCGGGGGTGTTTCTGTAGGTGGAGAAGGGGGGCTGGCAAGCCGCTGCGGGGGCACAGGTGTGCTCCCTTGGTGGCTCTCCTCTGCTCCCCGGCGGGCACAGGTGTGCTGCCGAGGGGGCACAGGAAAGCCCGTTCGCGTCGTGCCGGGCGGCAATCAGTCGTTGAAGTAGTAGAGGAAGATGGCCACGCCTTCGAGGGCTTTCTTCTTTTCGCCTTCAATGTCGATGGCAAACTTGATTTCGGCCTTGGCCACGCCGCGCAGGTTGACGAGCGACTGCATGTCTGCCGTCAGGCGTATCCGCTGCCCGGCCAGGACGGCTTGGCCGAACTTCATCTTCTCCATGCCGTAGTTGATCATCATCTTCAGGTTGTTCACTTCGATAATCTGGCCCCACAGGTAGGGCAGCATGGACAGCGTGAGGTAGCCGTGCACGATGGTGCTGTGGAAGGGGCTTTCGCGCCGGGCGCGTTCTACGTCCACGTGTATCCACTGGTGGTCGAGCGTGGCATCGGCAAAGAGGTTGATGCGTTCCTGGGGTATCTCCACGTAGTCGGAGACACCAATCCGCTGGCCTACCAGCTTTTCAAAATCTTCGTAGGAGTTGACAATTACTTTTTCCATTGCGCTTCTATTATATTAATAAGGTGTATCAAGGCAGCAAATATCGCACTTTTACCCCGAAACCCAAAGATTTCTGCCCCCGAATCCCGTTAAATGACATTTATCTGCGAAAAAGTTTGCACACTCCGCAAAAAAGCAGTACTTTAGGCACGCGAAACGCAAGATTGAGCAAACTTAGTTAACATATTGTCAAATACTAATAAAAAAGAAACAATTTATGGAATTACCATTTGCCGAATCGTGGAAAATCAAGATGGTGGAGCCTATTCGCAAGAGCACCCGCCAGGAACGTGAACAATGGATCAAGGAAGCACACTACAACGTGTTCCAGCTGAAGGCCGAGCAGGTTTACATCGACCTGATAACGGACTCGGGCACAGGTGCCATGAGCGACCGCCAGTGGGCAGGCATGATGCTGGGCGACGAGAGCTATGCCGGTGCCACTTCGTTCTTCAAGCTCAAAGAAGTCATCACCCGCTTGACAGGCTTCGAGTACGTCATCCCCACGCACCAAGGCCGTGCTGCCGAGAACGTGCTTTTCTCTTACCTCGTTCACGAGGGCGATGTTGTTCCGGGCAACTCCCACTTTGATACCACTAAAGGCCACATCGAAGGACGCAAGGCCATTGCCTTGGACTGCACCATCGACGAGGCCAAGGACACGCAGCTCGAAGTTCCTTTCAAAGGCAATGTAGACCCCAAGAAGTTGGAGAAAGCCTTGCAGGAGTACGGCGACCGCGTTCCTTTCATCATTGTGACCATCACGAACAATACGGCTGGCGGACAGCCCGTTTCCATGCAGAACCTGCGCGAAGTCCGCGCCGTTGCCGACAAGTATGGCAAGCCTGTTTTGTTCGACTCCGCCCGCTTTGCCGAGAATGCCTACTTCATCAAGACGCGTGAAGCTGGCTACGCCGACAAGACCATCAAGGAAATCACCCGCGAGATGTTCGACCTGGCCGACGGCATGACTATGAGTGCCAAGAAGGATGGTGTTGTCAACATGGGTGGCTTCATAGCTACGCGCCGTCAGGACTGGTACGACGGAGCCAAGGGCTTCTGCGTGCAGTTTGAAGGTTATCTGACCTACGGCGGTATGAACGGTCGCGACATGAACGCGCTGGCCATCGGTCTGGACGAGAACACCGAGTTCGACAATCTGGAGACCCGCATCCGTCAGGTTGCCCATTTGGCTCAGAAACTGGACGAGTACGGCATTCCCTATCAGCGTCCTGCTGGCGGCCATGCCATCTTCGTGGACGCTCCCAAGGTGCTGACCCACGTGCCCAAGGAAGAGTTCCCCGCACAGACGCTGACTATTGAGCTTTACCTCGAAGCCGGCATCCGTGGCTGCGAAATCGGCTATCTGTTGGCCGACCGCGACCCTGTGACTCGCGAGAACCGCTTCACGGGTCTCGACCTTCTGCGTCTTGCCATCCCGCGCCGTGTCTACACGGACAACCACATGGACGTAGTAGCTGCCGCCCTGAAGAATGTTTACGACCGTCGCGAGACCGTTACCCGTGGCGTGCGCATCGCTTGGGAAGCTCCGCTGATGCGTCACTTTACCGTTCAGCTGGAACGCCTCTGAGCATTGTAACTCATTCATAAATCTGCCTATGGCCACGGGCGGCGGGGTGTATCCCCCGGCCTGTGGCCATACTTGCAAAGAGCCTTTCCGTGCCTGCCGGGCAGGGAAGGGACATGCACAAGACACTACCGTCATGCTTCAAGCCGAATTTACCCTTTCGCCCCGCCCACGGGGTTTCCACCTGGTGACGGAAGAGGTTCTCCGCCACCTGCCCCCGTTGCCTGCTGCGGGGCTTCTTCATCTTTTCATCAAGCATACCAGTGCCGCCCTCTGCATCAGTGAGAACGCCGACCCGGACGTACGCTTCGATCTGGCTTCGGCCTTCGACCGTCTGGTGCCCGAGCGTGCCCCCTATTACCGGCACACGCTGGAGGGCGACGATGACATGCCTGCCCACGCCAAAAGCGTGCTCGTGGGTCCCAGCCTGCTGCTGCCCGTCACCGGCGGGCGGCTCAACCTGGGCACGTGGCAGGGCATCTGCCTGTGCGAGTTTCGCAACAACGGCGGCTCGCGTCGCTTAGTGGCTACCGTGCTATGAAGCGAGCCGTTGTCGTAGGTGCCACGTCGGGCATAGGACGTGCCGTGGCACAGTTGCTGGTGCAGCGTGGCTGGCGTGTGGGCGTGGCCGGCCGCAGGGGTGCGTTGCTGGACGAGCTGAAAGCCCAGACACCCGGGCTGGTAGAGGCGGCGGTGCTCGATGTCACTGCCACAGATGCGCCCTCCTGCCTTTTGCAGCTGGTCGAACGGCTGGGCGGCATGGACGTGTTTTTCTATTGTGCGGGCGTGGGCTGGCGCAACGATGCTCTCGATGGGGACATCGAGCTGCACACCGTCCGCACCAATGCCGAGGGATTTGTCCGCATGGTCGGTGCCGCCTTTTGCTACTATCGGGACCGAGGGCTTGCGGGCCGCATAGCTGTGGTAAGCTCTATTGCAGGTACCAAAGGGCTGGGGGCTGCGCCTGCCTATTCGGCCACCAAGAGTATGCAGGCCACCTACGTCGAAGCCCTGCAGCAGTTGGCCCGTGCCCGTCGCTTGCCCGTCACGCTCACGGACATCCGCCCGGGCTTTGTCGACACGCCCCTGCTGGGCGGTGGGCGATACCCCATGAAAATGTCCGCCGACGAGGTGGCCCGTGCCATTGTGCGTGCTGTGGAGCGCGGGCAGGGGCTTGCCGTCGTCGACTTCCGCTACCGTCTGCTTACTGCCGTGTGGAGGCTGCTTCCACGGTGGCTCTGGCTCAGGATGCCGGTGGGCATAGACATTAGTAATCAATTCAAACGCTAATCATGCAGATAACGAAATCCTTTCTCATTGGTGCTGCTGCACTTGTAGGCACGGCTGCCTGCGTCGTGCTGCTTCTGGGAGCCGGAAGGTTCCGGCCGGGACACGACAGCATAGACAACCTGGTGTTCCACTACACCACTCCGCCGCCCATACCTGCCGACATGCAGTTTGCGGGGCAGCAGATAGACCTGCGCCGCTACGACATGCGCGAGCGCATCGACCGCGAACTCATGGCCTACACCTATATGCACTCCACCACCATGCTCACACTGAAGCGGGCCAACCGTTACTTCCCTGTCATCGAACGCATCTTGCGCGAGTGCGGCGTGCCCGATGACCTGAAGTATCTGGCCGTGGTCGAGAGTAGCCTCAACCCCCTGGCCCGCAGCGGGGCCGGAGCGGCGGGGATGTGGCAGTTCATGCGGACTACCGGGCGCGAGTATGGTCTGGAGGTAAACGACAACATTGACGAACGCTACCACGTGGAGAAGGCCACCCGGGCCGCCTGCGCATACCTTAAGGAGGCTTACGCCAAGTATGGCGACTGGCTCAGCGTGGCGGCTTCCTACAACGGCGGGCAGAGGCGCATCAGCACCGAGCTGCAACGCCAGCACGCCGCCCGGGCTACAGACTTGTGGCTGGTCGAGGAGACCTCGCGCTACATGTTCCGTCTGCTGGCGGCCAAGGCTGTCTTCAGCCACCCGCGCCGCTATGGCTTCGTACTGGACAGCGGGCAACTCTATCCGCCCATCGCTTGCCGTTACGACACGGTGACGGTGCCCGTCGACGATTTGCCTGCCTATGCCATAAGCCAAGGCGTGAGCTTTGCCCAGCTGAAGGATGCTAATCCGTGGCTACGGCAATACTCGCTGGAGAACAAGAGCGGACGCACGTATGTCGTCAGCATCCCTCTGCAGCAGTCGGTCTACTACGACCCTGCCAGGACAAAGGCGTACAACAAGGAGTGGGTGACGGACTGAGGCGGCCTGCCAGGGCAAACCTGTGCCCGCACGGTGGCAGTCCTGTACCACCGTGCGGGTTTTCCTTTGCTCCCGTGGGGGGATTTCTGTGCCTGGTCGAGGGGCGCAGGAGACACGTGGCAGACCTCTGCCAGGCTGCTTCCGGGAAATAGGAGGGCCGATAGTTTTGTCCTTATTGCTATAATCGCTATCTTTGGGCAGAAATGAACCGGGGCAGGCGGTCGCCGTCCTGTCGCTTCCGAGGCGGCGGGAAGGGGACTTGTCGGTCCGTAGCAAAAAGAAGAAAACAATTATGGCTGAAACAAGATTTAGCGGAACACCGGTGAAGTTGGCCGGTGAGTTTGTGAAGGTTGGGGCCGAGGCTCCCGATTTCGAGTTGGTAAAGACCGATTTGTCGGTGTGCAGGCTGAAGGACCTGCGTGGCAAGACGGTGGTTCTGAACATTTTCCCCAGTCTGGATACAGGCGTGTGCGCAGCTTCGGTGCGAAAGTTCAATCAGTTGGCTGCCAACCTTCCGGGGGTAGTTGTGCTGGCTGTGTCGAAGGACTTGCCGTTTGCCCATGCACGCTTCTGCACGACGGAGGGCATTGAGAACGTTGTGCCCGTGTCCGACTTCCGTGCCACGGGCTTCGACCGTGCCTATGGTGTCCTGATGGCCGACGGCCCGTTGCAGGGCTTGCTGGCTCGTGCCGTGGTGGTAGTCGATGCTCAGGGGCGTGTGGCCTATACCGAGCTGGTGCCCGAGATTACGCAGGAGCCGGACTACGATAAGGCTTTGGCAGCAGTCAAGGGCTGAGGGAGTGTGTTGTAGGGACTATTGAATACGGGCTGCAAACGACGGATGAGAGGTGGCAGGTGTCGCCTGCCGGGCTCTTTTCCGTAGTCTGCAGCCCGTTGTCGTGTCGGTCGGTAGCCGGTGGCGGCCTGTTTTGCTGTAGGCCTCCCCGTGGGCCGGCCGTCGGGGCTATTTCTTCTTTTTCAGTCCTTTATAGACCAAAAATGCGACGATAAACACGGCAATGCCGATGAAGATATAGCCCAGTTCGTGACTGTACTGCGTCACCTTGGCCATGAGCTGTTCCTCGGTCTCTATGCCGGGCACGGTGGACAGATAGTAGCCTATGGCTGCCAGAATGCTGTTCCATACCCCGGCACCTAGCGTGGTGTAGAGCAGGAAGGTGGACAGCTTCATGCGGGCCAGTCCGGCAGGTATGCTGATGAGCTGGCGCACGGCGGGGATAAGTCGGCCTACGAAGGTGGAGATGGCTCCGTGCTTGTCGAAGAATTTTTCGGCTTTCTGCACGCTGGCCTCGTCGATGAGGCACATGTGGCCTACCCGGCTGTTGGCGAACTTATAGACAATGGGCCGTCCCAGCCATTTGGCAAAATAGTAGTTGAAGAGAGCACCGATGTTGGCTCCTACGGTGGCGACGATGACGACGAGGAACACGTTCAGCTCGTTGGTGACAGCTGCCTTGTAGGCTGCGGGTGGCACAACGACTTCGGACGGGAAGGGGATGAACGAACTCTCGATGGCCATCAGCAAGGTGATGGTCCAATAGTTGAGGTGGTCAAGGCACCACTGTATGAAGGCTGCGGATTCCATTGTACTTGTTGGTCGGGGTTTCTAAGGGTTGGTTGTGGTTATCGTTTATACTTGAAGATTTGCCTGAGTGACTGGGGCAGCGTGTCTCTGGACACTTCGGAGGCTATCAGTCCGCGCACGCTCCGCACGTCCTCTTCGCTCAGCGGGGTATGGGTGGTGCGTGCGAGTTGCTCGTAATGCTCCTCGTCGTGCAGCAGGAGATAAATCACCTGTAGCCTGAGGTCGACCTTCGGGTCTTTAGGGGATATTTCCTTGACACGTTCGAAGGCTTGGGCGGCGTACTTCAGTTCGCCACACTCGAAGCACATCAGTCCGATGACGTTCCACGTTTCTGCGGTCGGAGCCACGGAGGCGGCTGCGTTCCAGGCTTTGATGGCTTTGTCGTATTGGTACTCTTCTAAGTGGAGGTGGCTCTCCATGAGGTAGAAGTCGGGTTCGGAAGGCTCCAGCTCCTGTGCCTTGTGGAAATACTCCTCGGCCTTTTCCTTGTAGCCCATCCGGTAAAGGCATACAGCGGCATGGGCGTAGAGGTTGCCCAGCTCTTCGTCGTTTTGGTTGGTATCGATGGCCTTTTGCAGTTTCCGATAGGCTTCGTCCCATTTTTTCAGGTCTACCAGATGCATACCGTCGACGATGTTGACGAAGTAGGGGCTGATGGCATCGTACTTCTCGGCGGCATGGTAGTTCTCTATTGCGCTCTCGTCGTTTCCTAACTGGGCGAAGGCGTTGCCTCTCATCACGTAGGCTTCGGCAAAGTCCTCGTCGGCGGTAAGGGCGAAGTCGCAGGCTTCGATGGCTTTTTCGAAGTTGCTCTGGTCATAGTAGCACCGGGCCAGTCCGTACCAGTAGCTTGCGTTGTAGGGGCTTTCGTCGATGAGCCTGTTGTACAGCTCGGCGGCTTTCTTCAGCCAGCCCAGGTTGTAGTAGCAGTCGGCCGTAGTTGCCAGGAAGGCTTCTTCGTTTTCGTATATTTCCATGCGAGGCTTCAGCCACTCCAGTGCCTTGCGGGGGTAGCCGGTGTCGATGTACATGTAGACTATATCCGTAACGTTCGCCATGTTGTCTTTGTCTTCGATGGTGTCCAGCAGTTTCTCGGCGGCTTGGGTTTGCCTGTTGATGAGCAGCAGGTTGGCCTTCAGGATTTTCACCTCGTCGAGGAAGTCCTCGGTTATGCGCTCTGCCGTTGCCTGTGCTTTGTCTATCTGCTGTTCGTCTATGTACAGGTAGGCAAGTTCTATTAGCAGTTCTGTGTTGTCAGGGTGGAGGCTCAGCCCGTATTCTATAGCCTTGAAGGCCATGTCGTATTTATGGTGCATGGCGTACCAGTCGGCCAAGTCGGCCCAGTCTGAGGCATCCAGATAAAGAGGCTGTTGGTTGGTTTGTGCCTTTTCGTATTGTTCGGCCAGTTCATAGAGTTCTCTGTCTCTTCCGGTTAACCAGTTCTTTTTTACCATTTGAGTATCGGTTTTTTGTGTCAAGTTGGTCGGCTTGGCAGTGTAGAAAGCCGGAGGTGGGCATTAAGGTTCCCTCTCCGGCTTGTCTTGCTGTTGCCGTTTGTTGTTTGTCTATTTGTTTATTTTCCCCCAAGTATCTTTTAGTCCCACGGTGCGGTTGAACACCATCTTTTCGGGGGTGGAGTCCTTGTCGACGTTGAAGTAGCCGATGCGCTGGAACTGCAAGTAGGTGAGGGGGGGCATCCCTGCGGCGAATTTCTCGACATAGCAGCAGGGCAGGACCTGCAAGGAGTCGGGGTTGATGATTTCTTTCATGGCCGTCAGGGCGTCGCAGTTCTTGGCTTCGCGGATGGCGGCCAGCTCGTCGCGCGGGTTTTCTACTTTCCACAGGCGGTCGTAGAGGCGCACTTCTGCTTCGAGGCAGTGGGCGCAGCTTACCCAGTGCAGCGTGCCTTTCACCTTGCGGTTTGCGCCGGGCAGGCCGCTCTTGGTCTCGGGGTCGTACTCGCAGTACACCTCGACGACCTCGCCTGCCTCGTTTTTCTTGCAGCCGGTGCACTTCACGATGTAAGCGTTCTTCAGGCGTACTTCCTGCCCGGGGGTCATGCGGAAGTACTTCTTTGGCGCCACCTCCATGAAGTCTTCGCGCTCCATCCACAGCTCTCGGCTGAACTCGATGGTGTGGCTGCCTTCTTCGGGCCGTTCAGGGTTGTTGATGCTTTCCACTTCTTCCACTTGTCCTTCCGGGTAGTTGGTGATGATGAGCTTCACCGGATGGAGCACGGCCGAGATGCGGGTTGCCCGTTCGTTGAGGTCCTCGCGCACGGCACTTTCAAGCAGTGCAAACTCGTTGAGGGCATCGTATGTGGTGTATCCTATCTTATCGATGAACTTGTGGATGGACTCGGGCGAGTAGCCCCGGCGGCGGAAGCCGCACAGGGTGGGCATACGCGGGTCGTCCCAGCCGCTGACCAGCCCTTCCTTGACCAGTGTCAGGAGGTTGCGCTTGCTCATAAGGGTGTAGCTGAGGTTCAGCTTGTTGAACTCGTACTGGCGAGGGCGGTTGTCGTCCAAATCCTTGCCTTCTTTCAGCCAGTCGACAAAGAGGTCGTACAAGGGACGGTGCACCACGAACTCCAGTGTGCATAGCGAGTGGGTAACCCCCTCGAAGTAGTCGCTCTGCCCGTGGGCGAAGTCGTACATGGGGTAGGCTTTCCACTTCGTTCCTGTGCGGTGGTGCGGATGTTTCACCACACGGTAGATGATGGGGTCGCGGAAGTGCATGTTGGGGTTGGCCATGTCTATCTTGGCCCGCAGCACCATAGTGCCTTCCTCCACCTCGCCGCTGTTCATCTTGTTGAAGAGGGCGAGGCTTTCCTCGGCAGGACGGTTTCGGTAAGGGCTTTCGGTGCCCGGTTGCGTAGGGGTGCCTTTCTGTGCGGCTATCTGTTCAGAAGTCTGTTCGTCCACGTAGGCTTTGCCCTCTTTGATGAGGCGCACGGCAAAGTCCCACAATTGTTGGAAGTAGTCCGAGGCATAGTATTCGTTTCCCCATTGGTAGCCCAGCCATTGTATGTCCTCCTTGATGGCTTCGACGTACTCCACGTCTTCTTTCGTGGGGTTGGTGTCGTCAAAGCGCAGGTTGCACACGCCGCCGTGGGCTGCGGCGATGCCGAAGTCCAAGCAGATGGCCTTGGCATGTCCGATGTGCAGGTAGCCGTTAGGCTCGGGCGGAAAACGGGTTTGCACCCTGCCTCCGTTTTTGCCCTGTGCCAGGTCGTTCTCTACTATTTGCTCGATGAAGTTCAAGCTTTTTTTCTCGCTTGTTTCTTCGTTTTTTATTTCTGCCATAAGTCGCTGTATGTTTCGTCTTGGGTGCAAAAATACGACTATTTTTTGTTTATGCAGTTATTTCACGGGTATATATCCGCTTTCCTTTATGATTTCTTGTCCGGCGGGCGAGAGGATGAATTGCAGCAGCGGGGCCACGTCGGCGGCGTTGGCCTTGTTGTAATAATAGAACAGCGGGCGTACAATGGGGTAGGTCTTGTCCAGGGCGTTCTCAAAAGTGGGCTGGGCGAAGTTGGTGCCGTCGTAGGAGACGGCCAGCGTCTTGATGCGGCGGGACACGTAGGCCAGTCCCACGTAGCCGATGGCGCCGCGCGTCTGGCTGACGGATTGGATGATGGCTCCCGTGGCAGGCATGGAGAGGCTGCTGCTCATGTAGTTTTTGTTCTTGAGCACGCTTTCCTTGAAGAACTCGTAGGTGCCCGACGAGGTTTCGCGCGAGTAGACCACGATTTTGCGGTCCTCGCCGCCCACTTGTTTCCAGTTGGTGATTTTGCCCCGGAAGATGTCTTCCAGCTGTTGGCGTGTCAGTCGGCTGACGGGGTTGGACGGGTGTACGACCACGGCCAGTGCGTCGTAGGCCACTGGCACTTCTTCCAGTTCCAGCCCGGCGGCCTTGGCTTTCATTGTCTCGCTGAACTTGATGGAGCGCGAGGCCATGGCTATCTCCGTGGTACCGTCGAGCAGGGCCGAGATGCCAACGCCGCTGCCGCCCCCGGTGACGGTGACGCGGGCGTCGGGGTTTTGTTCCATAAACTGCTCGGCTGTCTGTTGGGCGATGGGCAGCACGGTGTCGCTCCCCTTGATGCGTTGTGCTTCTGCCCGGGTGCTTGTCAGGGCCAGCAAGAGGCCGGCCAGAAGATACGTGGAAATCGTTTTCATGTCGTTTAGCTTGTTGGTTGTTTCCTTATGGGTTTGTGTCGTTTGGCTTTTGTGCCGGGGCTGTCCGTTGCGGTTCCTCCATATAATAAAGGTGTGCTTCGGGCGTAGCCTCTTGTCCCTGGGCGGCTCTTCCGGTTGTCCGGCGGGGGCGCAGGTTTGCTCCCGCGCTGGCACAGGTCTGGTCGCCGCCGGGCACAAGTGTGCCCGTTTCCGGGGGCAGGTGTGCCCGCTTGCGGGCTTTTCCGCTGCAAAATACGGGAATGCATGTTACAATAGTTTTACAACGGACCATCCGGGCGCGGATGTAATAGGTTTGTAATACTAATGAAATACTTCTTTCAAAGGGTAGTCACATCGCTTTAACATCGCACAGGTTTCTTTGCAGCCAAAAAGTAATAAGATAGGTTTATGAAAAGTATTTTAGAGAAAATTGTTTCAGGATTGCTGGCTTGCAGCGGTTTCGTGACGAGCCTCACCATTATCCTGATCGTTTTGTTCCTCTTCTCGGAGGCCTTGGGCCTGTTCAGCAGCAAGGTGGTGGAAGACGGCTATGTGTTGGCTCTGAACAAGAGCAACCCCGTGGCCGAGTTGTCGCCGCGCGAGATTAAGGATGTCTTTGACGAGGAAATCACCAATTGGAGCGAGGTCGGCGGCAAGGACGAGCCTATCGAGCTGTTCCGCCTGGAAGATGCCGAGAGCCGCTTCACGCCCGAGGAACTGGGCTCGTCGTACGAGCACGTGGGTGCCTGCATCACGCGGCTTGTGGAGCAGACCCCCGGCATGGTGGCTTTCGTGCCCCGGCAGTTCATTGTCCGTCCCGAGTCGGTGCACTTGCTGGCGGACAACAGCATCTCGCCCAAGGACGTGTTTGCGGGTGCCGAGTGGTTCCCCACGGCGACACCGGCTCCGCAGTTTGGTTTCCTGCCGCTGATTGCGGGCACGTTGTGGGTCAGCTTCTTCGCCATCCTGTTTGCCTTGCCCTTTGGCCTTGCCATAGCCATCTATATGTCCGAGGTTGCCAACCCGCGTGTGCGCAACGTGCTGAAGCCCGTCGTCGAGCTGCTGAGCGGCATTCCTTCGGTGGTCTACGGCTTCTTCGGGCTTATCGTCATTGTCCCCCTGTTGCAGCAGACGTTCAACCTGCCGGTGGGCGAAAGCGGCTTGGCCGGTAGCATCGTGCTGGCCATCATGGCCTTGCCTACCATCATAACCGTGTCTGAGGACGCCATGCGCAACTGTCCCCGCTCCATGCGTGAGGCCAGCCTGGCACTGGGAGCGTCGCAATGGCAGACGGTGTACAAGGTCGTCGTGCCCTATTCCGTGTCGGGTATCGCCTCGGGTGTGGTGCTGGGCATCGGGCGTGCGGTAGGCGAAACGATGGCTGTGCTCATGGTGACGGGCAACGCTGCCGTCATTCCCCACAGCATACTGGAGCCGTTGCGCACCATCCCTGCCACCATAGCCGCCGAGCTGGGCGAGGCGCCTGCCGGAGGGGCACACTATCAGGCATTGTTCCTGCTGGGCGTGGTGCTGTTCTTCATCACGTTGCTGATAAACTTTGCGGTCGAGGCCGTGTCTAAACGAAAATAACGAGCGTAGTACAGAAAAAAGATAGTAAGAGTATATGTTGAACAAAAAGCGTTTTTCTCAGAATGTTGCATTCGGCCTGTTCCGTCTGTTCAGCCTGGCCGTGGTGCTTGTCTTGATATACATCCTGGGCTTCATTATCGTCAAGGGTGTGGGTGTCATCGACTGGGAGTTTCTCACGACAGCCCCCACCGACGGCATGACGGCCGGAGGCGTGTTCCCCGCCATCGTGGGAACGCTGTATCTGATGATAGGCAGTGCCCTGTTCGCTTTCCCTGTGGGAGTGATGAGCGGCATCTATATGAACGAGTATGCGCCCAAGGGGTGGGTGGTGCGTTTCATACGCATGATGACCAACAACTTGAGCGGCATTCCCTCCATAGTCTTCGGTCTGTTTGGCATGTCGCTGTTCGTCAACTACCTGGGGTTTGGCGACAGCATCCTGGCCGGTTCGCTTACGCTGGGTTTGCTGAGCCTGCCGTTGGTGATACGCACTACCGAGGAGGCGTTGAAGGCCATTCCCGACAGTATGCGCGAAGGCAGCCGTGCCCTGGGGGCCACGAAGTTGCAGACCATCTGGCACGTCATTCTGCCAATGGGTATGCCCAATATCATCACGGGGCTTATACTGGCTTTGGGGCGTGTGTCGGGCGAGACGGCTCCCATCCTCTTCACCTGTGCCGCCTATTTTCTGCCCCAGCTCCCGGGCAGTGTGTTCGATCAGTGCATGGCCTTGCCCTACCATCTGTACGTCATCTCGACGAGCGGCACCGATCTTGATGCACAACTTCCCATAGCTTATGGCACGGCATTGGTATTGGTGGTTATTATTCTTTTGGTAAATTTGCTGGCGAATGCGCTGCGCAAGTATTTCGAGAAGAAGGTAAAGACCAATTGACGGCCGGCTTTGCCATCCTCTGTCAATAGCATATAAGTAATAGAATAAGGTAACACGACTAAAGAACGAAATACAATGAACAAAATAGAAACGAGCGACGTAAACTTCTGGTACGGCAGCTTTCATGCCCTGAAAGGCATAAGCATGGATATAAAGGAAAAGGATGTGGTGGCCTTCATCGGGCCTTCGGGCTGCGGCAAGTCTACTTTCTTGCGGCTGTTGAACCGCATGAACGACCTGATACCCGACACCCGGCTGACAGGAAAGATTTGCATTGACGGACAGGACATCTACGCCAAGGGGGTGCAGGTGGACGAGTTGCGCAAGAATGTCGGCATGGTCTTTCAGCGTCCCAATCCCTTTCCCAAGAGTATCTTCGAGAACGTGGCCTACGGCCTGCGCGTGAACGGTGTCACCGACAAGGAATTTATTCGTCAACGTGTGGAAGATACCTTGAAGGGGGCTGCACTGTGGAACGAAGTTAAGGACAAGCTGAAGGTTTCGGCCTATGCCCTGTCGGGCGGTCAGCAGCAGCGTTTGTGCATTGCACGTGCGATGGCAGTCTCGCCCTCGGTGCTCCTTATGGACGAACCGGCTTCGGCTCTCGACCCCATTTCGACGGCCAAAGTGGAGGAACTGATACGTGAACTGAAGAACGACTACACGATTGTCATCGTAACCCACAACATGCAGCAGGCCGCCCGTGTCAGCGACAAGACGGCTTTCTTTTACATGGGCGAAATGGTGGAATATGGTGATACGAAAACGATATTCACCAACCCCGTGAAACAGGAGACGCAGAATTACATCACGGGTCGCTTCGGTTAAGAGCACAGCCCCCCTACGGACAAGCAATAGCGAACAATAAATAAGATAGGAGAAGAATTATGGTGAAGTTTATAGAATCGGAACTCGTCTTGCTTAAAAAAGACATAGACGAGATGTGGTCTCTGGTGTATAACCAACTGGAACGCGCGAGCGATGCCGTGCTGACTTGCAATCGCGAGCTGGCCCATCAGGTGCTGGTGCACGAGCGTCGTGTCAATGCTTTCGAACTGAAGATAGACAGCAGCGTGGAAGACATCATCGCCCTCTACAACCCCGTGGCCATCGACCTGCGTTTTGTGCTGGCTATGCTGAAGATAAATACAGACTTGGAACGTCTGGGTGACTTTGCCGAGGGCATTGCCCGCTTTGTCATCAACAGCAAGGAGGTGGCTTTCGACGGTGAACTCTTCAAGGACCTGCGCTTACAGGAGATGGTGAACCAGGTGCTCGAAATGTTGCGCTTGGCCAACAGTGCCTTGCAACAGGAGAGCTCGGAACTGGCCATGCAGGTCTTTGCTAAGGATAACTTGCTGGACGAGGTGAATGCACGTGTGTCGGATGTTCTGGCCGATTACATAGGAAAGCATCCCGAGAGCGCACGCTTCTGCCTCGATTTGGTCAGTGTGTTCCGCAAATTGGAGCGCTCGGGCGACCACATCACGAACATAGCCGAGGAGATAGCCTTCTTTATTGATGCCAAGGTCTTGAAGCATAGCGGACGGACGGAGGAAGGCTATCCCAAGTGCTGAGGCTCTCTTGTGCCGGTGGCTGGCTGGAAAGGTGGCTGCGTTCTGCGTCTGGTTTTCCCAACTTGTAGGGTAAGAAGGGGCAGAAGGCGGCCATTTCTATGTGTTCTTCCGAAAAAAGTGTACCACGGCGCAATGTGACGTGATAAAAAGATATTAGCATTGTTTTGCGGCTTTTTTCCAAACTTTTCTGTGTTCACCTTTCCAGAAGCGAGGCAAGCGTGGAAAAGTGCTTCAGAATGGTAATAAACCCAAAATGCTTTTAAGGGAAAAAGATGTTATAGGACATGTTTTTTAATTTGGCAGGTATCGGGAAAAGGGTCTATATTTGCATCGTTATCCTGAAAACAATCTTTTTACCTTAAAAAAACTAATACCTATTGAAAACTGAGAAGCGGGTCTTTGTGAAAAGCTCCGCTTTTTTTGTGCCGTTTCCCCGGCTTTCGTATCTTTGTCCGCCCGTCCTTTGCCGCTACGGTAGGCCGAGGAATGTGCCCGGGGCCGTTAGGCTGTGCCCTTTTGCCCGAAACGGGGTGCGCCTTTGTCCGCCAAGTGGCAGACCTTTGCCTGCCGGGAAGCAGGCCTTTGCCCTCAGGGTGGCGGACCTTTGCCCTCAGGGTGGGGCTGGGGGCTTGTGGCAGGCGGTTTTGTCTTGTCCGGTGTGGGGGGACGGAACGGGTGTTGCCGACAGCAGCCTGTGGGAAAGGACAGCACGGAGTATCATGTCAAACCAAATATATAAAGTCTTATGTTTTCTGGTATAGTAGAAGAGTGTGCCACACTGGTGGCGATGAAGAAGGAACAGGAGAATGTGCATTTCACGTTCAGGTGTTCGTTTGTGGGCGAACTGAAGATAGACCAAAGCGTGTCCCACAATGGTGTGTGTCTCACTGTGGTCGACTTGACGGGCGATACGTACACCGTGACGGCCATGAAGGAGACGCTCGACCGGTCGAACCTGGGCTTGCTCAAGGTGGGTGATGAGGTGAACGTGGAGCGCAGCATGATGATGAACGGACGTCTGGACGGGCACATCGTGCAGGGACATGTCGACCAGACGGCCACGTGCGTCGCGGTGGACGATGCCGAGGGCAGTTACTACTACACCTTCCGTTATGCTTTCGACCCCGAGATGGCACGTCGCGGCTATCTCACGGTCGACAAAGGTTCGGTGACTGTGAACGGTGTAAGCCTGACTGTATGCAATCCTACGGACGACTCCTTCCAGGTGGCCATCATCCCTTATACGTTCGAGCACACCAACTTCCATGCCATCCGCCCGGGGAGCGTGGTCAACGTCGAGTTCGATATTATAGGTAAGTACATCAGCCGGATGCTTCAGTATCGCTGAGCCGATGGCCCGCAGGGCAGTTGTCAGAACGGCGGCAGGCGGTCTTCCCGTGGTTCCCGAGGGGGAGTGGGGTAGGCGGTCTGTCGCCGTCCTGTTCGGCGGTGTGCAAGGGGACTACAGGTCTTTCAGCAGCACGTGGCTGGTTTCCTTGTAGTAGATGTCGCGGGCCTTCAGCAGCGTGAGCCACTCTTCGCTGTACTCGTGTTCGCGGTCTATCTTGAAGTCCTCCGAGCCGTAGGTGTACAGCCTGTCCAGCAGCAGGGCTACGCTGAGCTTGCCCGTGTCGATGGAGGGCTGATACCCGGTGGCCTCGCTTTTGGCATCGGCACTGACCTCGTGCACGATGCCTGCTTCCTGTAGCTTGTAGAGGGTCTGTTGGGTCAGCCTGATGGGGATTTGGCATTCTTCGGATAGCTCTTCGGCAGTATAGGGGGGCTGGCCGTGGTCGAATCGCTTGGCAATGTGGGACATGATGAGTATGGCCACAAAGTCGCGAAACCGGGGACTGATGTTGCGTGTGTCGCGGTCGAAGCTGAAGTTGCGCACGTTTTGTCCTGCGTAGGTCAGCTCCACGCCAAAGAGACAGATGGTCCACGACCCTTGCAGCCACAGCAGGAACAAGGGCAAGGCGGCAAAGCTACCATAAATGGCATTGTAGCGCGAGACCCACAGCTGGCTGTTGATGTAGAAGAACTGGAACAGCTGGTAGGCCGTGCCGGCTAAGATACCTGAGATAAGGGCGTGCTTAAACTTTACTTTCGTGTTGGGCATGAACAGGTAGAGGCCAGTGAACATGAACCAGGTAAGTACGAAAGGAATGAGCCGTATGAGGAACCTCACCAATGGTGCCAGAAGGGCGAAGTTTTCGATGTGTTTCAAGGTTGTCGTCATGAAGATGGACAGACCGCTCGACACCACCAGCAGGATGGGGATGAGCAGCAGCATGGAGAAGTAGTCGGTTATCTTTCGGAACATGTTGCGGGCCTTCTGCACTTGCCAGATGTGGTTGAAGGTTGTCTCCATGTTGTTCACCAGATTGACGACCGTCCAGAACAGCATGATGAGGCCCACGCCGATGAAGATGCCGTTTTTGGTCTGTGCAAGGTAAGAGTTGACGAACTGAAGGATGAACTCAGTGGCCTCCGTCGGGCTGCCCAGGTTGCTCACTGCCTCCTCCACCATGTTGTCGAACCCGAAGCCCCGGGCAATGGCAAACACGATGGCCAGGATGGGCACGATGGCCAGCAGGGTGCTGTAGGTCAAGGCGGCGGCCTTGTTTATGAGCCGGTCCTGGGTGAAGCGCGTGGCACATATCCATATAGCCTTTATGACGTTGTAGACCGAATAGGTTGTCTTGGTAACCTCGTCCTCGGTGATGCGCCAAATGTCGTAGCTGAGGAACTTCCAGAGCGCTGAGATGCGTTTGTCCATAACGGTTGCTGCCAGTGTTTGTTTCTGAGACGGGAGATTGCGTACAAAAGAGGAAAGGCAGTCGGCCTGTAAGCCGGGTTCTGTTCCCTGCCCTGCAAGGGGCTGGGTGCCTGCCATTTATCTTGTCCGCCTGTCGCCAAGCGGCTTTAGCGGTCTACCCTCCGACATTGAGCGAGCAACTCTCTTTGCGCCGGTTTACATGACCTTACAACTCCTAAGACGCACAGCCCTTGCGTCGCCGCAAGGCTGGTGGGCTCTTACCCCACCTTCTCACCCTTGCCTCGTGCGCGGGCACGGGGCGGTCGTTCTCTTCTGCGTTACTCTGCCCTCGCGGACAGCTTTCTGTTAGGAAGTAGGATGCTCTGTGTTGCCCGGACTTTCCTCCTGCGGCTTCCGTCCGTGGCCGTTCGCTTGGGCGTAGGGTCGCGGCGGAAGAAGCACGCGGCAGGCCGTCCGACTGCCTTTCCGAGGGCAAAGGTAGTACTTTTCGTGCCACAAACCTTACTGCTTTCCTGTTTTTTCTTTTTCTTTCCCCAAAAAGGGGCGTTGCTTTGCCCCGGCGGGCCGGAATAAATTTGTAGTTTTGCCCGCGACTAATCTTAACGACGAAGCAGTGTTATGACGAGAAATACGTTAATCCTTTGGCCGTGGCTTTGCCTCTTGGCCCTTTGTTTTTGTCCGGCATTGTTTGCCCGGACTGAGTCTGGCATCGGCCAGCTGGTCGACAGCATCCGCCTGCGCTACGCCCCCGACGGGCGCACCGAGCTGTTCCAAGTGCGCGTTGCGGTCGAGGGTGACACCGTGCGCCTCGGAGGCGTTACAACCTCTGCCCAGGCCCACGACGAGTTGTTGCGCCTGCTGCGCCTTCGCGGGTGGCATCCTGTAGACGGCTTGCGCTTATTGCCCGACACGGCCGCTCTTGAGGGACGCACGTGGGGCGTGGTACGTCTCTCGGTGTGCAACCTGCACTCGCGCCCCGACCATTCCTCCGAGATGCTGACGCAGGCTCTCCTGGGCATGCCTGTGAGGGTGCTTCAGCGCGACGACTGGTATCGGGTGCAGACCCCCGACGGCTACATTGCCTGGGTACATCGCGCCGGGGTGCAGCCCATGACAGCGCAGGAGCTGTCTGCCTGGAACCGTGCCGACAAACTGGTAGTGACGGCTTTGTTCGGCCTTGTCTATTCGTTGCCCGACGCAGGGGCCCAGCCGGTGTCCGATGTCGTGTCCGGCAACCGACTGGAGCTGCTTGGCACCGCCGGCGGTTTCTACCATGTGCGCTACCCCGACGGGCGCACGGGCTACCTGCCCCTTTCGGCTGCCCGGCCCGAGGCGCAATGGCGGCAGGCTCTCGTGCAGGACGTTCCTTCCATTTTGCGCACCGCCCACATGCTGATGGGCATTCCTTATCTGTGGGCCGGTACCTCGGCCAAGGGCATGGACTGTAGCGGCTTTGTGCGCACGGTGCTCCTGATGCACGACATCATCATCCCCCGCGATGCCTCGCAGCAAGCCTACGTGGGTCAACGGGTCGACGTGGCTTCCGGCTTTGCGGGTGTGCAGCCCGGCGACCTGTTGTTCTTCGGAACGCCTGCCCGCGACGGTCGCCGCGAGCGCATCGTCCACGTGGCCATCTATCTGGGCGGTCTGCGCTTCATCCATGCCCAAGGCGACGTGCGCTTGGGTAGCTTCGACCCTGCCGACCCGCTTTACGACGACTTCAACCTGCGCCGCCTGTTGTTTGCCGTGCGCGTGCTTCCCTTTGTGGGCCGGCTGCCTCAGCTCAACACCACGGCCACCAACAGCTTCTATGCCCCCGTGCCTGCCCCTTTGCCTTGGTAGTCCGGTAGTTCCGGGCAGGCAGAGGTCTCCCCGCTTGCGGGCATTCCTTTGCCCGCTCGGGAGCACACCTCTGCCTGCCCGGGGGCGCACCTTTGCCCTCTTGGACGAAATGTAACCTGTTCTACACAGCAATGAAACATGCGGGTGCTATCTTTGGGCCAGTAAAAACAAAAAGCACTTGCAATCCCATGAGACTGAAAGCATCCGATTCTGTGGTTGAAGTCGCCCGTGGAGGCGGTTTCTTTGCCTACGTCAGAGACAACATGTTGTGCAGCGCCTATGGCGAAACTGCCGAAGAGGCTTTGGAGAACCTTGAAGGTGTGGTGGACGACTTCGTGAGCGACATGTACACCTTAGAGGAGTTCGTCTGACTCTTCTGTCTGCGCGACGCGAAAACACTGTGTTCGCTGCCGTTGTGGCACATGTCGGCCTCGCGGCACCAGTAAATTCTCTTGTCTGAGAGGGCACGCCCCCGCGTGCCTTCCTTTTTGTCGCCCGCCGGGGCGGGCGACGTTGGCCTGTGCGGGCTGGCGCGGGTGGAAAAAGCCGGTGCTTTGTATCCGTATGCCGGAAGGTTTTGCTACTTTTGGACACACGTTTCGCAAACCGATGGATTATGCAAGACCGAAGGACTTTTCTGAAGACCGCCGCTCTGGCGGCATTGGGTGCCGGGTTGCTGCCAGCCCACGGGGCGGCTTCCTCCGGGCCTGAACCTTTCAACGTGGGCCGTGGAGGTATGGTGCCGCGCATGGTGCTGCGCTTCTTCCCCTACGAACTGAGCCTGCGCCACACCTTCACCGTGGCTTCCTATTCGCGCACCACCACGCCTGGCGTACAGGTTGAGGTGGAGTACGACGGCCTGGTGGGCTATGGCGAGGCTTCCATGCCTCCCTACCTGGGTGAGACGACCGACAGCGTGACGGCCTTTCTGCGCCGCGTGGATTTGGGGCGTTTCTCAAGCCCCTTCCTGTTGGAGGACATACTGGCCTACGTCGACGGGCTGTCGCCGCGCGATACTGCCGCCAAGGCCGCTGTCGACATTGCCTTGCACGACCTTGTGGGCAAGTTGCTGGGGGCACCATGGCATCGCATCTGGGGACTCGACCCCGCCAAGGCTCCTTCCACTACCTTCACCATAGGCATAGACACGCCCCAAGTGGTGAAAGAAAAGACGCGCGAGTGTGCAGGGCGTTTCAATATACTGAAAGTGAAGCTGGGCGGAGGCAACGACCGCGAGATGATACGTGCCGTGCGTTCGGTCACCTCGCTGCCCATAGCCGTGGACGCCAATCAGGGTTGGACCGACCGGCAGAAGGCTCTTGACGAAATCGTCTGGCTGGCCGCTCAGGGCGTGGTGATGGTGGAACAGCCGTTGCCCAAAGAACGGCTGGACGACTCGGCGTGGCTCACCGAGCGCAGCCCGTTGCCCGTGTTTGCCGATGAGGCTGTGCAACGCCTTGCCGACGTGCCCCGGTTGCGGGGCGCGTTCACGGGCATCAACATCAAGCTGATGAAATGTACCGGTATGCGCGAGGCTTGGAAGATGCTGACGCTGGCACGCGCATTGGGCATGGGGGCGATGGTGGGTTGTATGACAGAGACCTCGTGCGCCTGTTCGGCTGCGGCCCAACTGTCTCCGGCGGTGGACTTTGCCGACCTCGACGGCAACCTGCTCATCACGAACGACCGATTCCGTGGTGTGGAGGTGGTGCAGGGGCGCATCGTTCTGCCCGACCGTCCCGGCATCGGCGTGGTGCCCGTCTGAGGGACGTGGCTACCGGCGTGCTGCGAGAAAGTCGCGGAAGAGCCTGTGCAGCGTGAGGCGGTCGGTCTCGTCGTAGGTGAAGTGGGTGGAGTGGGGCAGACGCGCGATGTCGAGGTAGCGGGCAGGCACTTCGCGCCTGAATATCCTCAGACTGGCCGCGCCCACCAGCTCGTCGCCGTCGGCGTGGACTACGAGGGTAGGCACGGAGACCTCCTTCAGCACCTTGCGTGTCCGGGCTATCAGCCTGAAGAGGTCGGCAAGCCTCGGCAGCCATGCCATGTAGCCCAGTGCCGGGCCTTGCGCTACGCTCGAAGCCTGCGCTACGCTGGCCGCCGGGTCGTCGGGGGACAGTTGGCGGCTCAGTCCCGCCCTCAGCAGGTTGCGCACGGCACGCCGCCTGACGCGCACCACCAGCGGCGAGGCTATGGCTACGATGCCCACGATGTTTTGAGGCCGTTCGGCGTAAGCCAGGAACGAGAGCAGCGTGCCCATCGAGTGCCCCACCAGCACGATGTGCCCGTATCGCTCCCTCGCCTGCTCCAGCCGGGTACGCACGTAGGCCGTCCATTCCTGTTCATTGGTACGGGCAAAGTCGGTTGCCGAGCCTCCGTGCCCCGGCAGCAGCAACGAGACGGCAGAGTAGCCCGCAGCGTTGGCCTCGGCCATAAGCGGGGCGAACTGATCGGGACCCTCCGTAATGCCGTGGATGAAGACGGCGAGCCTTCCGTCGCTCTCCACGGGCATGTAGCGGGGTTGTTGGGGGGTGCGTCCGTTCATGTGATTCAGCGTTCTGTCTTGTAGCGTAGCCACACGGTGCCGTTGTCAAACCGTTCTACGTCCGTCAGGCTTAGGTGAACGGGTTGTCGCTCTTGGTCGGCTATGCCGTCGAACACGGCTGTCCAGCCCCGTCGCCCGTCCACGCCGGGGGCTATCATCAGGCTTATCTCGTCGATGAGTCCCGCCGTCAGAAAACCGCCGTTGATGTGTCCGCCTCCCAGCACGGCCAGCCGCTCTACGCCGAAGTCGCGCCTCAGCAGGTGCATGGCCTGCGGCAGATCGATGCTGTTCTTGCCCGTGGCGATGTAGGATATGCCTTGCTGGCGCAGGGCCTCCAGATACTCTTGGCTGGCATCCTCGCTGACGATGCACAGCAACGGGTGTCCGTCTATCTCGGCGGCAGGCCAGCGCAGGCGGCCCATCGTGTCGACGGCCACGGTGTAGCCGTCGGCCTTGCGGGCCACATGCACCGTGGTGTGGCCTATGGGGCGGTTTTCTATCGGCGCGAAGGGCGTTTTCTCGGCACTGTAGTGCTCCATCGTGACGCGGCCCGTCAGATTCGTGGGGCAGCCGAGTCGTTGCAGGGCGGTGTAGTACTCGTCTCCGCTGATTTTGTCTACCATGGCACAGTCTATCCTGCCGTCGACAGAAGCTATCATGTGGCAGATGATGTAGGGTCTTTCCATATACGTTCTTGTTTGGATTGGTTTCTATCGTTGTATGTCGCCGGGCGACAGGGCAAAGATACGCCCTTTGTCTTTCGCCTACAACCCTCCTTCGGGCTTTTCGGTAATTCGGGTATAAGAAACCGTAGTTTGTCGCATTTCTCCCTTGGGCCGTCCTTGTGCCGCTCTCCGGGCGCGCCTTTGCTGCCCGGCTGGCACAGGTCCGCTCTCCGGCTGGCACACTTGTGCCAGCACGGGGGCGAAGGTGTGCCCCTAAGGGGATAGAAGCGTGACAGGGGCTTTTCGGCGGACCATTACGGCGCAACATCGGCCACGCTGTGCCCGTCACCGCAGCAGGGACAGGGGGCGGACCGCCAGGCACCCGCCGGACAATATGCGGCAAGGGGCAGACATCCGCAGGTGTCTGCCCCTGTTCCATTCGGGTTCAACCCAAATAGGTCATTAGAGTCCAAAGCGATTTCGTTCTGCTGCCGTGCAGATTGGCTGTCACCTTTGTCGAAGGCGTAGCGGGCTACGTCGAGACAAAGCGGCAGACAAGATGCCGGTAGCAGGGCGAAAGGGCTTGGAAAGCCCCCAAAGATAAGCCTATACTCATTGTGGGCGGTCTAATGACCGATTTGGGTTCAACCATCCATGTTAGCCTCAATCAAATGTTGGGCAAAAGAGACCCTCAAGTCCAAGCGAA
Organism: uncultured Bacteroides sp.; assembly: GCA_944321465.1. Lineage (GTDB taxonomy): Bacteria > Bacteroidota > Bacteroidia > Bacteroidales > Bacteroidaceae > Bacteroides. The sequence continues at coordinate 50,646 of CALULL010000011.1, read as the reverse complement.
AGGACTGCGGAAAGGGTCATTTGCTCTTGCCGAGTTGTACCAGCCACTTCACCGTCTGCGGGTCGTAGTGCGAGAAGAACAGGCTGTGCCCCAGGTCGAGGGCGCGTATGGCTTGCATGTCTTCGTCGCTCAGGTTGAAGTCGAACACATTGAGGTTCTGCTCCATGCGCTCGTGGCGGACGGACTTGGGGATTACGATGACACCGCGCTGGAGGAGGTAACGCAAGGCCACCTGGGCGGCACTCTTGCCATGCTTTGCGCCGATGCCCGTCAGGGTCTCGTTGCCGAAGAAGTTGTTGCGGCCCTCGGCAAAGGGTCCCCACGACATGATGTGCGTGCCGTACTCCTGCATTATCTTCTGCGCCTCTGCCTGCTGGTTGAAGACGTGCGTCTCCACCTGGTTCACCATCGGGGCTATCTCGCTCAGCTCGGCCAGGTCAATGAAGCGGTCGGGGTAGAAGTTGGACACACCGATGGCCCGCAGCTTGCCCGCACGGTAGGCTTCTTCCATAGCCCGCCACGTGCCGTAGTAGTCGCCAAAGGGCTGGTGAATGAGCAGCAGGTCGATGTAGTCGGTCTGCAACTTGCGGAGCGACTCGTCGATGGAGGCTTTCGCCCGCTCGTATCCTGCATTGGAAATCCACACCTTAGTGACGATGAACAGTTCGTTACGGGGCACTCCGCACTTGCGGACGGCGTTGCCCACGCCCTCCTCGTTGAAATAGGCCTGTGCCGTGTCTATCATCCGATAGCCCACGCCGATGGCATCGCTGACGCACCGCTCGCATTCCGAGGGCGACACTTGATAGACTCCATAGCCCAATTGCGGCATTTCCACGCCGTTGCTTAATCTTACTGTTTCCATTTGTATGCTTTCTTTTCAACTGATTTTTTCGGATAGCGCAAAGGTAGGGCAAATCGGCAGGCACGGCCATATACGGATTACAGAACGTAATACCCATTTTACAGACTCCGTGCGCCCCCTCCGACAGGAGCGCAAGGCAGGATTTGGTACAGAAAGGCCCGGCGGCCTTGCATAATCCAAGAGAAACCGATACTTTTGCCCGGGCCGAAGGGCCTATATACCTATTTATATATACAACAACGGAAACGAAACATGGAAACCACTACCCCTCCGTCGGCCCTGCGTGCCTGGCTGCTGGCCGCCCGGCCCAAGACGCTGACCGCAGCCTTCATCCCCGTGATACTGGGCACGGCACTGGCCGCCTCCGACGATACGTTCAGGCTCCCCGCTGCCCTGCTGTGCGCCGCCTTTGCCTGCGGTATGCAGATAGCGGCCAACTTCATCAACGACCTGTTTGATTTCCGCCGGGGTACTGACCGCAGCGACCGCATAGGTCCTACCCGGGCCTGTGCCCAAGGGTGGATAACGCCGCGTGCCATGACGTTGGGCATTGCCGTCGTGATAGCCCTGTCCTGCCTGGCGGGACTTGCCATCCTGCTGATGTACGGGCGGGCATTGCCTTGGCATGGGCTGGAACTGCTGGCGGCGGGCGTGGTCTGCGTTGTCTTCGCGTTTCTCTATACCACCTCGTTCTCCTACAGCGGGCTGGGCGACGTGCTGGTAGTGGTGTTCTTCGGACTGGTGCCAGTCATGGGCACCTACTACGTGCAGGCCGGAAGCTTGACGTGGGAGGCTGGTGTCCTGTCGCTCATCAGTGGCCTCTCCATCGACACCTTGCTTATGGTAAACAACTATCGCGACCGCGACCAGGACAGGCTCAGTGGAAAACAGACCTTTGTCGTGCGTTTCGGCGAAGCTGCCGGTCGCTACGCCTACTTGGGACTGGGGCTTGGCGCGGCCCTGCTTGCCCTGTCGCTGATGCCGGGCGGAAAGCTGACGCTGTTCGAGTTCGTCTGGGCCGTGTGCAGCTACTTGTTTCTCCACTACGCCACCTGGCGCAAGATGGTGGCTATAGGAAGCGGCGAGAAGTTGAACAGCATCCTGGGCGAAACGTCGCGCAACATGCTGTTCTTCTCCCTCTTGCTTGCCGTGGCTATCACGACCTGAGAGAGGGGAAACGGGCGCACTGGCTACCCGAGTCAGATGAAATGGGGGCCTCGGGCACGCACCAGCTTGCGCAGCCGCACTACGGAGGCTGTGGCCCACAACAGCCGGAAGACAATGCCGACGTAGGCCAAGGCATCGCGCAGACGCAGACGCAGCAACGCCAACAAGGCCTTCTTCGCACCGGCCAGCACTCCGAAAGCAAAGGCACGGGGGAGGGAATAACACGGATTGGCATACTCGGAGAGCAGGTAGACACGCTCCGACCGGAAGGCCGACTTTCGGCTGGGCTGCCGCCGCTCGCGGTCGTGCCAGCCCCGCACCAAGGGCGAAAAGCCCACTAACAGGCCGTGGTACCGCATGCGGTTGGCATAGTCCTTGTCCTCGCCATAATGGTAGAACAGCGGCGAGAAGCCGCCCGCCACTTGCAACGTGTGCCGAGGCAAGAACCAAAAGGCGGCGTTGATGAAGTCCGCCCGACGCAACCGGTCGTCCTCGTCCACGGCACAAGGCAATGCGTCTTCTGGCAGGTGGGTGTAGACGGCAAAACCGTGGTCCAGCCGGTTGCCAGTTCCCGTAAGATGCAGGGGAGACAGAATGCCATACTCCGGGTGTTCCTCGCTCAATCTGCAAAGCGTACCGATGGTCGCAGGTTCTATCCAGGCATCCTGATTGAGCAGGAACACCGCGTCGTAGCCCCGGGCAAGAGCCAAGGAAAACCCCTGATTGTTGGCTTGTCCAAACCCCAGGTTGCACTTGTTGGTCAATAGCTCGACTTCGGGGTAGTTCGCCCGCAGCAACTCCACGGTGCGGTCGGACGAGTTGTTGTCCACCACCACCACATCCGCCGGGTGCTCCGACCGCCGCAGGCTACCCAAGCAACGTTCCATCCAAGGCTCAAAATTGTAGGTCACTACCACAACCATTACCTTCATTGCAAGCCGCAATTCCTTCATGCCAATGTCCTCCTTTCCGTGTCTGGACATGACGGACGGCTCACGACCTCAAACGGAATGCCTCCCAGCTGCGCAGCCGTCTCGGAGTAGGAACTGTGGGCCGAGCCAAGTATGCGGCAAGTGCGGGAGAGGAGGAAAAGCTCCACTACCGCGTCCTGCACCCCGCGCACGCTGTTGCGTTCGGCCTGCCGGGGACAGGTCGTGATGCGCTGTCCGAAACGTGCCGTCAACCGTTCCTTCTCCTCCTCGGAGTCTGTAGCCAGATAAAAGTTCACGTCGGGACAGGCGGCAATCTCCTGCTCCATGCGGTCGATGAACAGCTCGGTAGGACTTTGCTCGATGGAAAGCACGTTGTCGGTACGGCGGATGTGTATTCCCACCGTCCGAGGGCCTATGCACTGTGCCGCCACACGCTCTATCTCGGCCTGCAAGAGCGGTTGCGGATGGAAGATGTCGAACAACTGCCCGCCTGTCAGCCTCGGACTGAAATACACACACGAAGCTATGTAAAGGTTTCTATACGAAGTCAGGCAACGTGCAAAGTCGAACCCTTGGCGAAACAGACGAGTGGCTTCTTGCTCGTAAATGCAGCGGTCGAAGTGCAAACGCTGATAAAGGCGGGGAACGCGGAAGTTGCGCTTGCGGGGGCGGTCGAGCAGCAGCAAGTCGGCCAAGGTCGCCTCGCACAGTTCCGGCCCGTCGATTCTGTCCAAAGGAGCAAACAACTGGTCGAAACGACACTTCAGACCACTATCGCGAAACCACACAATGCGCAGACGACTGCCCGTGGCACTCGCCAGAGAGACAGCCGAGTCTATGGCCTTCATCCTGTTGGCCAGCCCGCCCACAGGCACAAGGGTCAGGAAGCAAGGGGTATTTGTCGGGATATTCATAAAAAGACCGGTTTATCACGAAGAGGTAAAGGGAAAGATAAGACCTTAACGGCCATCGTGAATAGAATGACGAGGCAAGTGACAACGTATGAAGCCTATGCAATCGCGCAACACCACCGCCCTGCACAGCCACATTATGCCCACATAGAGCACAACGGCCAGCAGGACCTTCAGTAGCAACAGAACGTAGATGTTGGTCAGGGGCAATGTCAGGAAGTAGACCGCTCCCATGACACCTGCCGCCACGAAAGCAAACGGAAGGGTATCGGCCAGCGCGTTCAGCAACGAAAGCCCCAGCAGCCGACGCACGAAGCTATGCCACACGAATAGCCATACTGCATTGAGTATCACCACTGAAGCTATCATGGCCGTAACGCCTTGGGGGGACGACAGCCACATGACGGCCACCTGCAAGACACCTATAATTATAGTATTCCACATATAGATGTCCGAACGACCCTTACTTATGATGAGATTGGCCCCCAAGGAAGCCAGCGGGATTATGGCCCCCCACAGACAAAGAAGCTGCAACATAGGCACACTGGGGGCCCACTTGTCGGTAACGGCAATGATTACCAGCTCGTGCGCAATCAGTGCCAGCCCGAACATAGCAGGAAAAGACACGAAAGCAGTGAAGCGCAACATCTTGCGAAACACCGCCAGTTGCCTTCCCGGCTGGTCGGCCACCTCGGTCAACACAGGCTGGGCCACCCCGGTCACCATGTTGGTTATCAGGCTGTGGCCCATATTGTTCCATTTGTTGGCCTGTGTGTAGTAGCCCACTTGGGCAGGGGAGAACAAACGCCCCAACAACAGAGCAAAGATGTTGTTGTTTATCTGCGTGAATACATTTGTGACGAGAATTTTGCTGCTGAAGCCAATCATGTCCCGCAACGGGTAAAAGGAAACGGGCAACGAAGGTCTCCACGGCGAGTAATGCCACAGCATGACATTGTAGACCAGGATGTACATCAAGGTCTGTCCTACGATAGCTCCATAACCATACTCCAGCCAAGCCGCGTAAATCCCCGTCAGGCCACTGATGGCAAGAGCCGTCATCTGCGCCACAGCTTTTTCTCTGACCATAAGACGACGGAAAAGGACAGCGTTGTGAGCCACTCCTGTGCTCGATATGACAAAACCAAAGAACAGGAAACGGGCCAGCTCGGAGAGCTCGGGGTGGCGATAGAAACGTGCGATGAGGGGGGCACAAAGGAAAAGGATGATGTAAAGCCCCAGTCCCGTCAACGTGCTGAACCAGAAGACGGCGTTGTAGTCTTGGTCGCTCACCTTCTGTTTATTGGCCAGCGCATTTGTAAACCCGCACTCCTGAATGGCCGATGCCACGACCGTAAAGATCGTGAGCATCCCCACCATTCCATAATCCTCCGCACTGAGCATACGGGCCAGGAAGATGCCGAACAGCAAAGACAGCAGTTGTTGCACTCCGTTGTTCAGCCCTCCCCACAGCAGCCCGTTGGCCGTACGCTCCTTCAGGCTTTCCTCTTTTTTTTTCCTCATGTACGTCGTCGCTACGCGGACTTATTTCACTTCACTGCCTGGTTTCACCTCCCGAAGCACAGAAGTCACGGCCAATGAGCCGTCCCAGTCTTCGGCTGACAGTATCATGCCTTGGCTCACCAGCCCATTCTTGAACTGACGCGGAGCCAAGTTTGCGATGAACAGCACCTGCTTGCCTACCAATTCCTCGGGCTTGTACTGCTGGGCTATGCCGCTCACGATGGTACGGTCTTCCAGCCCGTCGGCTATCTTGAACTTCAACAGTTTCTTCATTTTGGGCACAGTCTCACACTCAAGTACGGTGCCTACGCGGATGTCAAGCTTGTCAAACTCCTCTATCGAGACATTTGCCTTCACCGGACGGGCTTTGTATGCTGCTGCTTCATTGGCACGCTTGGTGGCCAGCAGTTTGTCTACCTGCGCCTGAATGGTTGCGTCGTCTATCTTCTCGAAAAGCAAGGTCGGCTCGTTCAGTTTGTGTCCGGCGGGCAGCAAGTCGGTACGGCCCAAGCTGTTCCAGTCGCAAATGTCCATGTTCAGCATCTCACGCAACTTCTTTGAACTGAAAGGCAAGAATGGCTCGAAAGCAACAGACAGGTTGGCGGCCAACTGCAAAGCAATGTTGAGGATGGTGCCTACGCGCGGCATGTCAGTCTTGGCCAGTTTCCACGGCTCGGTATCGGCCAGATATTTGTTGCCAAGACGTGCCAGGTTCATGGTTTCCTTTTGAGCATCGCGGAACTTAAAGGTATCAAGCAGGCGTTCCACCTCTCCTTTGACATCGGCAAACTCACGCAACGTCTCTCGGTCATAATCAGTCAGCTCACCACACATCGGAACTACGCCGTCGAAATACTTCTTGGTGAGTTGCAATGCACGGTTGACAAAGTTTCCGTAAACGGCTACCAACTCGTTGTTATTGCGTGCCTGAAAGTCTTTCCAAGTAAAGTCGTTGTCCTTGGTCTCGGGCGCGTTGGCGGTAAGCACATAGCGCAGTACATCCTGCTTTCCGGGAAAGTCCTGCAAGTACTCGTGCAACCACACAGCCCAGTTACGCGAAGTGGAAATCTTGTCGCCTTCCAGATTGAGGAACTCGTTGGCCGGAACGTTATCGGGCAAGATATACGAGCCTTCGGCCTTCAGCATGGCCGGGAAAACAATGCAGTGGAACACGATGTTGTCCTTTCCGATGAAGTGGACAAGACGTGTATCGGGATCTTTCCACCACTTCTCCCACGAGTCGGGCAACAACTCCTTGGTGTTGCTAATGTAGCCAATAGGAGCATCGAACCAGACGTAGAGTACCTTGCCTTCAGCCCCTTCCACCGGCACAGGAATACCCCAGTCCAAGTCACGGCTCACGGCGCGAGGCTGAAGCCCCATGTCAAGCCACGATTTGCATTGCCCGTACACGTTGGGGCGCCATTCTTTGTGCTCTTCCAGAATCCACTGTCTGAGCCATGGCTCGTGCTTGTCCAAAGGAAGATACCAATGCTTGGTCTCTTTCATCACGGGTTGGCTGCCGCTGATGGCACTCTTGGGGTTAATCAGTTCCGTGGGGCTGAGCGTGCTGCCGCACTTCTCACACTGGTCACCGTATGCACCTTGTGCATGGCAACGGGGACATTCCCCCGTGATGTAGCGGTCGGCCAGGAACGTCTTTGCCTCCTCGTCGTAATATTGCATGGAAGTTTTCTCTATAAACTCGCCTTTGTCATACAGCTCGCGGAAGAAGTCAGATGCCGTCTTACTGTGTACTTGCGAAGTGGTGCGGCCATAGACATCGAACGAAACGCCAAACTCTTCGAACGAGTGTTTTATCAGTTCGTGATAACGATCCACAATGTCCTGAGGCGTGCAACCCTCCTTCTTGGCACGAATGGTGATAGGCACACCGTGCTCGTCGCTTCCACCGATGAAGATGACTTCCTCTTTTTTCAGACGCAGATAGCGGACGTATATATCGGCCGGCACATAGACTCCGGCCAAGTGTCCTATATGGACAGGCCCGTTGGCATACGGCAGAGCCGATGTCACGGTGGTACGTTTGAATTTCTTTTCCATTTGTATATATCTTAATTGTATTTGCTTCAATTCTTCGGAAACCGCGCAGAACCAAACAACCGGGAACCTCCTCAGCCGAGAAGCGGAAAGGATCGCGAACCGCAGCCGGAACGTTTTGAACCGCGCAAAGATACGGCTTTTCTGACAAATAGTGTCCTTATTCCCATTTCTTTCCCAATTCGTCCCCCATCTTTGCGACAGACAACAAGCGGAAGGAGAGCCCCGAGCAACGCAAACTGACGGTACATGCTTCTCCGCCAACAAAGAGATTTTACCAACATAAAACGACAAACGACATGAAACTGAAGAACTATCTGCCCATGTTGGGCTTGGGCTTGGCCGCCCTGACAATGTACAGCTGCGACAACGACGATGACAACATCAACGTACCAAGCGAACTGAACAACGCCCTGTCCGAACGCTATCCCAACGCGCAACGCATCGAGTGGGAAACCGAAAGGAACTATTATGTGGCCGACTTTTGGGACGGCTACGAACGCTCGGCGTGGTTCACCGTCGGCGGCGAGTGGCAAATGACCGAAACCGACCTGCCCTATCGCGACTTTCCGCAAGCGGTGAAGACAGCCTTTGAGAGTAGCAACTACGCCAACTGGCGCATGGACGACACCGACCAGCTGGAACGTAAAGACCTCGAAGTGGTCTACATCATCGAGGTGGAACAAAACCAACAGGAAGCCGACCTTTACTATACGGCTGATGGAATCTTGATACGCGAATGGAACAACAACGGAGGTAACAACGGCAGCGGCGACAACAGTGGAGGCTACCAGCCTTTGCAAATGCCCGCCGAGACACAAGCTTTCATCGAAAGTAAGTACCCGGGCGCACGCATCGTGGAACTGGACATGGCCTTGGTGAACATGCAAGCCGGATACGAAGTCGACATCGTGCACGACCAGCGCTCCAAAGACCTGTTGTTCGACCAAGAGTGGACATGGGTGGAAACTTCATGGGAAATATGGCCTAACGAACTGCCCCAAGCCGTAACCGGAGCCGTCTCGGCCCAGTATCCCAACACACGCATTGACGATGCCGACTACGTAGAAACCCCCGACAACACCTTCTACCGCCTCGAACTGGAGCCTGGAGAATTCCATATCCAAGTGATGCCCGACGGAACCATTCTATAGTCCTGTCCGGTCGTCTCTACTAAGTACACGACGTATAAGCTCTCTGCAGCTGCCATCTGCAACAGGCAGTAGCAGAGGGCTTTCTTCATACCCGGCACACTTCCTCCGACAAATCGTCCTGACACCCCGGCACCACTCCGCAGGTCCGCACCAAACAGGCCTCCCCAAGCCCCGCCATGCACCTACTTTAGAGGCAAGGAAAGGTCTGCTGTGGCAAAAATTAGGGGAGCGGCGTATATAACCACCACAATTTATATCTATCTTTGCAGCGATTTTTCGCATGAACTTTACCGTATTAGCGTATTAACCATAACCACACACGAATATGATAGCCAAGATAGAAGAACTGCTGCAAGAAGTGGAGGTCTTGAAGGCCGACAACGCCGAACAGCTGGAGGCACTGCGCATCAGATACCTCGGCAAGAAAGGCATCATCAACGACCTGATGGCCGACTTCCGCAACGTGCCCGCCGACCAAAAGCGTATGGTGGGCATGAAGCTGAACGAGCTGAAGACCAAGGCACAAGAGAAGATCAACGAGCTGAAAAACCGCTTTGCGGGAGACGGCCACCAGTACGACGGCATGGACCTGACGCGCACCGCCTACCCCCAGCGGCTTGGCACACGGCACCCGCTGTCCATCGTGCGCAACCAGATCATTGACATCTTCGCCCGTCAAGGCTTCACTATCGCCGAGGGACCTGAAATCGAAGACGACTGGCACGTGTTCTCGGCACTGAACTTTGCCGAAGACCATCCGGCACGCGACATGCAGGACACGTTCTTCGTCAAGGTTGACAACGAAAATGTAAAGCGCAACGTGGTGCTACGCACACACACCTCTTCCGTGCAATGCCGCACGATGGAGCATCAGCAACCGCCCATCCGCATCATCTGCCCGGGGCGTGTCTATCGCAACGAAGCCATCAGTTACCGTGCACACTGCTTCTTTCACCAGGTCGAGGGACTGTACATAGACCGGAACGTATCGTTTGCCGACCTCAAGCAAACCCTGCTGCTGTTTGCTCAAGAAATGTTCGGCCCCGAGACAAAGATACGCCTGCGTCCATCCTACTTCCCCTTCACAGAGCCAAGTGCCGAAATGGACATCAGCTGCAACATTTGCGGCGGCAAGGGGTGCCCCTTCTGTAAGGGCACGGGCTGGGTTGAGATACTGGGTTGCGGCATGGTTCACCCCAACGTGCTGGAGAACAACGGTATCGACAGCAAGATTTACTCGGGCTACGCACTGGGCATGGGCATCGAGCGCATCACGAACCTGAAGTACCGCGTCAACGACCTGCGGCTGTTCTCGGAGAACGATGTGCGCTTCCTGCAAGAGTTTCAGGCGGCCTACTAAGAACTAAGAGAGGGAGCGAGGCAGACCGCTCCCTCGACCTTTTCCATCCCCTTCCTTCCTCCTTCCCACAGACTTACACCCCACACAGCATTATGTTATGAAGGACCGTCTCGTCACTCCGAGCTATTGCGCCATACTGGCGGCCAACTTTCTGCTCTACTTCGGCTTCTGGCTGCTGATGCCAGTCCTGCCGTTCTATCTGACGGAAGTGTTCGCAGCCAGCAAGACGGCTGTAGGCGCGGTGTTGTCGTGCTACACGGTGGCCGGGCTGTGCATCCGTCCTTTCTCGGGCTACCTGCTCGACACGTTTGCCCGCAAGCCCCTCTACCTGCTGGCCTACTTCGTGTTCACGGCCATTTTCGGCGGCTACCTCGTGGCTGGCACGTTGACGTTGTTCATCTTGTTGCGCATTGTCCACGGCGTATCGTTCGGCATGGTGACGGTGGGAGGCAACACGATAGTCATCGACATCATGCCCTCCTCGCGTCGTGGCGAAGGACTGGGCTACTACGGACTGGCCAACAACATAGCCATGTCCATCGGGCCTATGACCGGACTGTTCCTGCACGACGGAGGTTCGTCCTATACCGTCATTTTCTGTACTTCGCTGGCTTCGTGCCTGGCCGGCTTCGTGTGTGCCTCGCTGGTACGCACGCCCTACAAGCCGCCAGTGAAGCGTCCGCCGTTGTCGCTCGACCGGTTTATTCTTGTCAAGGGCCTCCCGGCGGGGCTGAGCCTGCTGATGCTGTCCATTCCCTACGGCATGACGACCAACTACGTGGCCATGTACGCCCGTCAGATAGGCATCAACGCCTCCACGGGCTTCTTCTTCACGTGCATGGCGCTGGGCATGGCCGTATCGAGGTTGTTCTCGGGCCGTCTGGTCGACAAGGGGCTGGTGACGCAGGTCATCTGTGCCAGCCTCTATGTCGTGGTGGCCAGCTTCTTCCTGCTGGCAGGCTGCGGGTGGCTGATGGCGTGGGATGCCGGTGCCTGCACGGCATTGTTCTTCGTCGTGGCGGCGTTGCTGGGCATTGGGTTTGGCATCATGTTCCCGGCCTACAACACGCTGTTCGTCAACCTTGCCCCCAACAGTCAGCGCGGCACCGCCACCTCGACCTACCTCACGTCGTGGGACGTAGGCATCGGGTTGGGCATGTTGTTGGGCGGGTACATTGCCGAGATAAGTACCTTCGACAAAGCATACCTGACAGGAGCCTGCCTCACAGTAGTCTCCACCCTGTACTTCCACCGCAAAGTGGTGCCCCACTACAGGCAGAACAAGTGCCGATAGCCCGCCCATTTGTCCCTGCTCCCTTACTCCTTACCAACACCATACAAGTATGAAGAAAGCCGAACGTTACACAAAGATACTGGAGTGGTTCCGCTCCAACCGCCCCGTTGCCGAGACTGAGCTGCACTACGACGACCCCTTCCAGCTGTTGGTGGCCGTCATCCTGTCGGCCCAGTGCACCGACAAGCGCGTCAACCTGGTTACCCCCCGCCTCTTCCAGGCCTTCCCCACGCCCGAGGCAATGGCAGCCGCCACGCCCGAGGCGGTGTACGAATGCATCAGCAGCGTGTCCTACCCCAACAACAAGGCACGCCACCTCGTAGGCATGGCCCGCATGTTGCTGAGCGACTTTGGCGGACAGGTGCCCGACACGCTGGAGGAACTGGTGCGCCTGCCGGGCGTAGGGCGCAAGACGGCTAACGTCGTCCAGTCCGTCGTGTTCCACAAGGCGGCAATGGCCGTCGACACGCACGTCTTTCGCGTCAGCCATCGTCTGGGTCTCGTGTCGGCCCGCTGCACCACCCCCCTGAGCGTAGAACGCGAGCTGGTGCGCAACATTCCTCAGGCCGACATCCCCATTGCCCACCACTGGCTCATCCTGCACGGACGCTACGTCTGCCAGGCACGTACCCCCTTGTGCGACGAGTGCGGCCTGCGTCCCTGGTGCAAGGACTACGAGCGTGCCCACAAGCTGCGTCCCGCCGCCGGGACAGCCCAGAAGTAATTTTGGTAGAAACATCTGTAATCCGTATAACACGCGCCTGCCGCTTTCGGCCTACCTTTGCCGTGTCCTTCTTCCATATCGTGCAGACCATTGCCACGTGCCTGTGGAAGGAAGACACGGCAAAGCATTTTTAGTACCAACCACACCAAAGCGCAACGGCTGATATGAGAAGACTAACGACCGTCCTGCCGGCACTCCTTCTGCTGTGTATCGGCACCAACATCACAATTAATGCACAAGAAGTTATGAAACCCGTACCCCAGAACATCAGCGCATTCCCCGTGGGCGACAAGAACCCCGAACAGAACGCGAAGTACTTCATCGGCCAGTCCTACCTGGCGCCCCTCACCAAGCTGAAGGAGCTGAACTGCCCCATCTACAACGTCACCTTTGAACCCGGCTGCCGCAACAACTGGCACAAGCACACCGGAGGACAAATCCTGATAGCCGTCGGCGGACGCGGCTACTACCAGGAGAAAGGCCAGCCCGCGCGCCTGCTGCTGCCCGGCGATGTGGTGGAGATTGCCCCCGAAGTGGTGCACTGGCACGGAGCCGCCCCCGACAGCTGGTTCTCCCACCTGGCCATAGAGTGCAATCCGCAGACCAACCACAACACGTGGCTCGACCCCGTAGACGACGCACAGTATCGCGAGGCCACGGGCCAGACGGCCTGCCGTCTCTCCGACGAGGCCCGGCGCAACCTCTCCACGTGGCTGCCCGCCGACACGGGCACGCTGCCCCAGACCGACCCCGAGCTGGCCGAAGTGTTCGGCAACTTTGCCTTCGGCGAGGTGATGAGCCACGGCAAGCTCGACCTCCGCACCCGTATACTCGTCACGATGGCCTCCACCATCGCCCAGAACACCCCCGACGAATACCGCCGCACGCTGCAAGCCGCGCTGGCCAACGGCATCAGCCCCGTGGAGATGCGCGAAGTGCTCTACCAGTCGGTAGCCTATGTGGGCATGGCCCGCGTCAGCACCTTGCTCGGCGTGTTCAACGACTTCCTGGCGCAGCACGGCATCGACACGCCTCTGCCGCCGCAGTCGGCCACCTCGCCGCAAGACCGCATGGAGAAGGGACTGGCACTGCAAAAGGACATCTTCGGCGCAGAAGCCATCGACAAGATGTATGCCTCGGCCCCCGAGAACCAGCTCCACATCCAGCACTACTTGTCGGCCAATTGCTTCGGCGACTATCAGACGCGCACGGGGCTTGACAAACAGATGCGCGAACTCATCACCTTCAGCATCCTCGTCTCGCTGGGCGGGTGCGAACCTCAGGTGAAAGGCCACATAGCAGGCAATCTGCTGGTGGGCAATGACAAGCAAGTGCTGCTCGACACCGTGACGCAACTGCTGCCCTACATAGGCTATCCGCGCACGCTCAACGCCATAGCCTGTCTCAACGAGGTAGTACCCGAACATAAGTAAGACCGATAGACCAGCCACAAATACAAATCAACCCAGGGGGCGGACACCGGGCCTCTGCCCGCGCCGTCCGCCCCTATCAATTCCCACAACCGGGCACACCTGTGCCTGCCACCGGGCAAAGGAAAGCCCCCGAGGGGGCGAAGGAGCACTACCCGGCAGGCAGAGGTCTGCTCCGAAACGACTCATAAACCACTACAAAAGAAAAAATTATGTTTGGAATAGGAACACAAGAACTGCTCGTCATCGTCCTCATCGTGCTGCTGCTATTCGGCGGCAAGAAGATACCCGAGCTGATGAAAGGGCTGGGCCGGGGCGTGCGCAGCTTCAAGGACGGCATGAACGAGAGCGAGGCTCCCGACAAGAAAACTTCGGCTGACAACCCTGCCTGACGTGCAGGATGGCTACCGGAGAGCCTCCTTGGGCAGTCCCGACTCAGGACAACCTGAGCCTCGCTGACGGAAAAGGCGCAAACTTGCCCGCCGTTTCGGTTGGAGCATTGGCCCTTATCGCCGTATCTTTGCACGGAGCAAAGGCCATCCTGCCGCCAAGGCTGCAACCTCCGCGACCCACGCGGCACACACGGCCCGCCGGCCGTTGCTGGAGGAGCGTCGGCCCGGACAGCCCGGGGCGACTCCCGGCCTGCGGCGGACGGGCAAAGAAACATCGAACAAATCGACCTAATCTTATAGAAATGCACTGACTATGTTACGCAAAATCAGACTAACGCTTGCCATCCTGTTCTTCGCAGCCATCACGCTGCTGTTCCTCGACTTCACGGGGACACTCCACGCCTGGCTGGGCTGGATGGCCAAAATCCAGTTTCTGCCTGCCGTGCTGGCACTCAACGTAGGTGTCATACTGGTACTTGTGGCTCTGACGCTCGTGCTGGGACGGGTCTACTGTTCCGTCATCTGCCCGCTGGGCGTGATGCAGGACGTGGTGTCGTGGCTCAGCGGTCGCCGCTCGCGGAAGCAGAAGTACCGCTTCGGCCATTCGCCCGCCCGGTCGGCACTGCGCTACGGCGTGCTGGCTCTGTTTGTCATCGCCCTTGTGGCCGGGGCAGGCTCGTTGGTTGCCCTGCTGGCACCCTACAGTTCCTACGGACGCATCGTCTCCAACCTCTTCGCACCCTTCTACGGCTGGGGCAACAACCTGCTGGCCTACTTTGCCGGACGGGCCGACAGCTACGCCTTCTACGAGACCTCGGTGTGGCTCAAGAGCCTGCCCACGTTTCTCATCGCCTTGGTCAGCTTCGTTGCTATAAGCCTGCTGGCCTGGCGCAACGGGCGCATCTACTGCAACACCATCTGCCCGGTGGGCACGGTGCTGGGCTTCCTGGCCCGCTTCTCACTGTTGCGCGTCAGGATTGATGCCGACAAATGCACGTCGTGCAGCCTCTGCTCCCGCCGTTGCAAGGCAGCCTGCATTGACTACAAGCACCACCGCGTGGACTACGGCCGTTGTGTGTCCTGCATGGACTGCATCGGCGAGTGCAAGCACGGAGCCATAACCTACGGCCTGCCCGCCAAGAAGCCCGCTTCCGCCCCTGCGGCCACCACTCCAGCCGACAAAAGCTCGCGCCGCGCCTTCCTGGGAGCCACGGCCCTGCTGGCCTCCACGGCTGTGCTGGCGCAGGAGAAGAAGAAGGTGGACGGCGGCCTGGCCGTCATCGAGGACAAGCAAGCCCCCCGGCGGTTCACCCCCATCGTGCCTCCGGGAGCACTGAGCGCACGCCACTTCGCCCAGCATTGCACCGGTTGCCAGCTGTGCGTATCGGTCTGCCCCAACGAGGTGCTGCGCCCCTCCACCAGCCTGCTCCGCCTGATGCAGCCCGAGATGTCCTACGAACGCGGATACTGCCGCCCCGAGTGCAACCGTTGTTCCGAAGTCTGCCCCGCCGGGGCCATCCGCCCCATCAGCCTGGCCGACAAGTCGGCCACACAAATAGGGCACGCCGTGTGGATAAAGAAGAACTGCGTGCCGCTGACCGACGGCGTAGACTGCGGCAACTGTGCCCGCCACTGTCCGACCGGGGCCATACTGATGGTGCCGTCCGATCCCGCCGACCCCGATTCGCCCAAGATACCGGTTGTGAACGAGGAACGTTGCATCGGGTGCGGGGCCTGCGAGAACCTTTGCCCGGCACGCCCCTTCAGCGCAATCTACGTGGAGGGCAGCGAAGTACACCACACCGTCTGACCGCCACAAGAACCACTAACCCACATCAAATCCTCATACAATGGAAGAGAAAAAGAACAACATATCCCGCCGCGACTTTCTGAAGGCCATGAGCGCCGCCGGGCTGGCTACAGCCGGACTGGTTGCCTGCGGAGGGAACAACGGCAACACCCCGGCGGGCACACAAGAACCGACGGGCGAAATGACCTACCGCACCAACCCGACGAGCGGCGACCGCGTGTCGCTGCTGGGATTCGGCATGATGCGCCTCCCCTCTGTCGGAGGGCGCAGTGCCCGCGAAGGCAACGAGGAGATAGACCAGGAAATGGTGAACCAGATGGTCGACTACGCCATAGCACACGGAGTGAACTACTTCGACACTTCTCCCGCCTATTGCCGCGGACTGTCCGAGCGTGCCACCGGCATAGCCCTCTCCCGCCATCCGCGCGACAGTTACTTCGTGGCTACCAAACTGTCCAATTTCGCACCGTCCACATGGCCCAGGCAGGCTTCCATCGACATGTACCACAACTCTATGAAGGAACTGCAGGTGGACTACATCGACTATCTGCTGCTGCACGGCATCGGGATGGGCGACGATGGCATGAAGGAGTTCAACGCGCGCTACATGGACAACGACGTGCTGGAGTACCTGCTCGAAGAACGCCGTGCGGGACGCATACGCAACCTGGGCTTTTCCTACCACGGGGACATACGCGTGTTCGACTACCTCCTGTCGCGCCACGACTACTACAAGTGGGACTTCGTGCAGATACAACTAAACTACCTGGACTGGAAGTACGCCAAGCAGATCAACCCACGCAACACCGATGCCGAGTATCTCTATGGCGAGTTGCAGAAGCGGCACATCCCCGCCGTCATCATGGAACCGCTGCTGGGTGGCCGCCTGTCCAATGTGCCCGACAACATCGTGGCACGCCTCAAGCAGCGCGAACCCGAGCGCAGTGTGGCCTCGTGGGCTTTCCGGTTTGCGGGTAGTTTTCCCGACGTGCTCACCGTCCTGAGTGGCATGACGCGCATGGAACACTTGCAAGACAACCTCCGCACGTACTCCCCGCTGAAACCCCTGTCCGAAGAGGAGTTCAACTTCTTGCAAGACACGGCAACCATGATGATGCAGTTCGACACCATACCTTGCAACGACTGCAAGTACTGTATGCCCTGCCCCTACGGCATCGACATCCCCGCCGTGCTGCTGCACTACAACAAGTGCCTCAATGAGGGCAACATCCCGGCCAGCAGCCAGGACCCCGGTTACCGCAACGCCCGCCGAGCCTTCCTTGTGGGCTACGACCGCAGCGTGCCGCGCCTGCGCCAGGCCAGCCACTGCATAGGCTGCAACCAATGCTCGCCTCACTGTCCGCAACGCATAAACATACCTGCCGAGATGCAGCGCATAGACCACTACGTCGAACGGCTGAAGCAAAACAACCTGTAGGTCCCGGCAACCGCATGCGGCCTATCATGCAAACCTCTGAACATCAACGACAATGAGACACATCACACTGATTACCGGAGGAACCCGTTCGGGCAAGAGCAGCTATGCCGAACGGCTGGCCCTGCAACTGTCGCCCACGCCGGTCTACCTGGCCACGGCACGCATCTGGGACGAGGACTTCAGGCAACGCGTGGAGTTGCACCGGCAACGACGGCAACAACACTGGCTCAACCTGGAGGAGGAAAAGTACCTGAGCCGTCACGACGTGGGCGGCAAGGTGGTGCTGGTGGACTGCGTTACGCTGTGGTGCACTAATTTCTTCTTCGACCTGCAAAGCGACACGGCCAAGGCACTCGAAGAGATGCAACAGGAGTTCGACCGCTTCACCAGCCAGGAGGCCACGTTCATCTTCGTCACCAACGAAGTGGGTATGGGAGGCACGTCGGACAACGAAGTGCAGCGCAAGTTTGCCGACCTGCAAGGCTACATCAACCAGTACATCGCGGCCCGGGCCGACCGCGTGGTGCTCATGGTAAGTGGCATACCTCTGACTGTGAAGCCCTGAGCGCGTCGCGGCACGCGACAAAACGACACGAAGAAGCCCCGTCCGGGAGCACACCTGTGCTGCCAGACGGGGCTTCCTTTGCCCCCTCGGGGGTACAGGAGAGCCAGCGCGGTGGCACAGGTGTGCCCTTCGGCGGCTTCTTCACTGCCTCCCGGCGGGGTGTCGAGGGCCTGTGGGCCCGCAGCCGGTTACTGCTTCTGTTCCTCGCCCTTGTGGCCTTTGAAGGGCATGGCCGTGTAGCCCAGCTCCTGCAAGGCGGCCTTCAGTTCCTCGGGCGAGGTCTTGTCCGTGCGATACTCTATGGTCACCAGCTTCTTGGGCAGGTCCACTTCGAGGTCAGTCACCCCCTTCTCGAAGGCAATGTTCTTCTCGATGCGTTTCTGGCAACTCTCACAGGTCATCGACACCAGGAAAGTCACCTTTTCCTTTTCTTTCTTGTCTTTGGCCGAAACCGGCAGGACGAGACCCGCCGTCAGCAGCGCGAGCAATGCAAATGCTTTTGTCTTCATCGTTTCTATGTTTTGAGGTTTTCTTCATAAGGAGTCTCTCACAGCTTGGGTATGTTGTAGCGCACGCCGAGGTAGAACTTGCGGCCCATCGTGGGTCCCCACACCATCGTCGCGTCAAAGTCGCGCCCGTAGGGGTCGCCCGCCGCCACCACGGCGTTCTCTTGCCTGAAGCCCGTCAGGTTCTCCCCTCCCAGGTAGATGCTCCAGCGGCGGAAGCGACGGGTTATCTGGGCGTTGAGCTGGACGAACGAGGGGAACGTCGTGCCCCACAACGGACGGTCGGCATCGGGCGTAGGCATGCGGCCACCGCCGTTGAACTGTACCGTCGCGTCAAACTGCCACTTGCGCAGATGCGTCTCATAGGAAGCCGTGAGCAGGGCCTTGTAGCGGCTCGTCAGCGGCTTGCGCAGCTCCCGTCCGGCATACGTGTTGCGCACGTCCATCCAGCGGTAAGCCCCCAGCAGCGTGAAGCCCCGGAAGAGCGGATAGCTGGCCTCCACCTGGAACACGCTGGAGGAAGAACGTCCGTCGAGGTTATAGAAGTAGACGGCGTGGGCATCCGTGTCCAGGTCGACAACAACCTGATTTTGGAAGTGGGTGTAGTACCACTCGGCGTTCAGCGTCAGCTCCTTGTCCTTGACGGGGATGTAGAACGACGCGCTGACACCGTAGTTCCAAGCCTCCTCCTGCTCCAGGTCGGGAGCGATGTGCCACGTGCGGCTGCTGGCCAGCAGATAGCTGTTCTCGGGCAGGACGAAGGTCGTGCGGTAGCCCTTGCCTGCCGATGCCCGCAGGCTGAGCCACGAGGCAGGCGCATAGCGCAGGTGCACGCGGGGCGTGGCAAACCAGCGGTGCAACGAGCTGTAGTCGGCACGCAGCCCGGCCATCAGGGTGAACTGCTCGACGGGAGTCCAAGTGTACTCGGCATAAGCACCCACGACGGTCTCGGCGGCGTTGCTCCACTGCGGACAGTAGGCCCGGACAACGTTGCCGCGCTGCACGTAGCGGTCCCAGTTGAGGTTGAGGCCCGCCGCCAGTTTGTGAGGTGTGCCAAACTCGCTCTCGTAGAGCAGCGAGGCGTAGACGTTGGACTCGTAGACGTTGTACGCACGGTCGGCATAGCCCGACTGCTGGTCGTGGTACGAGCCGGAGACGATGACGGCCACGCTTTCGTTACGGTCGGCATCGAGGACGATGCCGTTCTTGCTGAACAGTTCCACCCGGTTGACACGGTTCTGGATGACGTAGGGCGCAAAAGGCTCGTCCCCGTGCAGGGTATGGGAGGTTTGTCCGCTGGTGCGGCGGTCGACAAGCACCTTGACACCGCTCTGCGACACGAAGCGGGGCGTCTGGTAGTGCCAGCGGTTCAGGGCACTGAAGGACTGCATACGGGGCATGTCAAGGAACGTATCGTCGTCCTTGTCGTGCGAGCGTTCCTCGTTATAGTAGTTCAGGAAGAGCGCAGTAGACAGGCGGTCGTTCAACTCCCATGCCCCCACGGCATTGCCCTCGTAGCGGCCTTCGCTGCTGGCAAAGAGATTGACGAACAACGGGTCGGCCACCTTGGGCTTCTTGTACTCCACGTTTATCTGCCCGGTAACCGACTCGTAGCCGTTCCTCACCGATGCCGCGCCCTTGGACACCTGTATGCTCTGCATCCAAGGGCCGGGAATGTAGTCCAGCCCGTAGACTGCCGCCGCGCCTCTCAGGTTGGGGAAATTCTCGGTAAGCATCTGCACATAGGTGCCGGCCAGTCCCAGCAGTTGTATTTGCTTGGCCCCGGTGACGGCATCGCTATAGGCCACGTCGACCGAGGGGTTGGTCTCGAAACTTTCGGACAGGTTGCAGCAGGCGGCGCGCGTAAGTCCCTGCGCGGTGATGCTCTCCAGGTTCAGGGTGGCTTTTCGGTTCTTCAGCGTGCCGATACCTCCCGCCGTCACCACGACTTCGGCCAGCTCGGTACTGGGTGTCATAACCAGTACCTGCACGTCGCCCGGTCGCTCCACGGAGTGACTCAGCTCCTGAAAGCCCACAAAGTTGGCCACCAGCATACGGGTATCCTCGGGCACCGACAGTTCGAAGTAACCGTCGGCATCGGTGGCCGTGGCCACCCGCTTGTCTTTATCGTACACATAGGCACCGGGCAGAGGAGTGCCGTCGGCATCGAGCACGTATCCCGTGATGCGCAGTCCTGGCTCGGCTGCCACCACGCAGGCCAGCCACAGGACAGAAAGAAGAGTCAGAAACAGTCTTTTCTTTTCCATAGATGGTCGTTTGGGTTAGGGCCGCAAAGATAGGGCAGACCCGACGGGCGTTCCTTACAGTATTATGGATAAAGTTTATATGTCCCCGGCCCGTCAGCGTGCACAGGCTCGGCCCTCTGCTTCCTGTTTCAGCCGCTTGCTCATCCGATAGTTCGTCAGCCACAAGACACGGGCCTGCCTGCTCTGTCGGCACTCCACCGCGTAGCCATGCCGCTCGAAGAAGGGGCGGGCGGTGATGCTCACCTCTGAATGCACACAGGCCGCACCACAGACGGCGGCATAGGCCTCCATCCGGGCCAGCAGCAAGGACCCGATGCCCTCGCGCTGATGTCCGGCATGAACAAAAAGCGAGTGCAGATAGCCATCGTCGCGTATGCCGGCAAAGCCCACTACCTGCCGCCCGTCGTCTGCCAAAGCCACGAGCAAGTAAAGCCCTTCGACCAATGCCTCCCAGTGCCCCGGGCGGTCGGCGCACGAGGCCCAGTCGGCTACCTCGGCCTCGGTGTAGTCCCGGCTGTTGACGGTGAGCACCGTCGTGCGGAACAGCTGCCGCAGGGCCGGGATGTCCTCGTGCGTGGCTTGGTGCAGCAGTACGTTTCCCGCCCCCGGCACAGGCGACTGCGGAGACGGGCACGGGTCGGCGGCAGATGCTACGGGTATCATCGGTTACACGGGTTCAGTTGTTGATGCGTTCCACTACCTCTTCCTGCGTGTCGAGTGTGCGTCCGTGCAGCTCGACGTACTCCACATCGAGTGAGTTGTGCTCATTAGCCTTCACGTAGAGGAATTGCAGAATGGCCGGACGGCCACCGATGGTCGTGCGGCAGACGTAACGCCCGTCCATGCGGCATATCTCCAGCCGCCGCGCCGGATATGCCGTGAGCGTCACCGTACTGTTGTCTTCACCCTCGGCCACTACCTTGTAGCCATAGGCCAGCTTGCGCTGGATGAAGTTCAGACCGTTTGTGGCTCCCTTTCGGTCCTCGCGGTTCAGCCAATAGACGTTCAGCGGAGCGTGCGTGTCGAGCTTGCCTTCCACCAGGTTGACATCGTAGCACACCAGGTTGCGGTTCAGGCTGCGG
Organism: uncultured Bacteroides sp.; assembly: GCA_944321465.1. Taxonomy (GTDB): domain Bacteria; phylum Bacteroidota; class Bacteroidia; order Bacteroidales; family Bacteroidaceae; genus Bacteroides. Next base: position 29,164 of record CALULL010000011.1, on the reverse strand, counting down.
GCGATGTGGAACAGGCGTTCGGGCGTAAGGTAGAGGTCGTCCTCGAACTGGTCGGCATACAGCGTGCAGGGACAGCACAGGGCGACGAACAGGGCAAGGGTGCAAAGTATTTTTTTCATAAGGTATCTGTTTTTACATTGACGACGTGCTTATGGGACTGCAAAAGTAGTAAGCTTTGGGCTGACAGCCAACATCCAAGGAGAGTTTTTCGCTCCGTGCCGTCCAAACGGTCCGCCCGGAGACACTGCGGCAGCCCCCTGAGTCGCCCAAGGCAGCGCACCTTTGCTCCCTTGGGCGCAGACCTTTGTTCGCCTGGTGGCGGACCTTCGCCTCCCCGGGCGCAGACCTTTGCCCGTCGGAGCCAGCGGGGGACTCCGTTTCCGCAGGTCTCGTGCGGGCTGCCAAGTAAAATGGGTGCATCTATCCGTAATCCGTGTATGGACGGCGGCGCGGGGCAGGTGTATCTTTGCAACATCAGAGAACCGAGTAGAAAGCAATCGTTATGAACACATTCCGAACACTTCTGCTGTCCGCACTGCTTCTGTGCGGCGGCCTGTGCACCCTTGGCGCACAAGAGAAAACCACTGCTGCGGGCGTGCCCGTGGTGACGTTGAACAACGGCGTGGAGATGCCTCGCTTCGGACTGGGCACCTTCCTGCAACCCTCCGACGAGGTGTGCGAGCAGTCGTGCCTCACTGCCTTGAAGGCCGGCTACCGACACATCGACGCCGCCCACGCCTACAACGACGAGCGGGGCGTGGGGCGTGCCGTGAAGGAGAGCGGCATACCGCGCGAGGACATCTGGATTACCAGCAAGCTCTGGCCCACCGAGTATGGCGAGGGCAAGACGATGAAGGCCATCGACGACATGCTGGAGCGGATGCAACTGGACTACATAGACCTGCTCTACGTCCATCAGCCCGTGGGCGATTTTGTGGGGGCGTGGAAGGACATGGAGGAAGCCGTCAGGATGGGCAAAGTGCGTGCCTTGGGCATCAGCAACTTCGATGCGAGCGACGAGGTGTGGGATGCCATCATGCAGGCGGCCACCATCAAGCCCGCCGTGCTCCAGATAGAGTGCCACCCCTACGCTCAGCGGCTGGAGATGCGCAAGAAGGCTGCCCGGGAGGGTATACAGGTGGAGTGCTGGTTCCCTCTGGGCGGGGCCATGTCGGAGGGTGCACTCTTCAAGGACTCCGTCATCAAGCAGATAGCCCAGGCGCACGGCAAGACCCCGGCACAGGTCATCTTGCGCTGGCACATCCAGGAGGGCTTCTCCGTCATTCCGGGTGCTTCCAATCCCGACTACATCAGGGAGAACATCCAGATTTTCGACTTCCAGCTGACCGACGGGGAAATGCAGCAGATGCGTTCGCTCAATAAGGAGAAGCGCTTCTTCAACATGCCGCTGGAGGACAAGGAACGTGTCTACCTGAACATGCCGTTGGCCGACTGAGACCGGGCGCAGGTCTGCCTGTCGGCGGGCACAGGATTGCCCGCAAGGGAGCACACCTGTGCCACCGTGCGGGCAAAGGTGTACGCGTCGGCCCGGTGGCGGGTCGCCGGGCGAAAGGAAAGATGCCGCAAGGCCCTGGCAGGGGGCTTGCGGCATCTTCGCAATGCTTCGGACCAATCGGCTTGGGGGGGTAACCCAAACCGGTCATTAGAGTCCAAAGCGATTTTGTCCTGTTGTCGTGCAGATTGGCTGTCGCCTTTGTCGAAGGCGTAGCGGGCTACGCCGGGACAAAGCGGCAGACAAGATGTCGGCAGCAGGGCGAAAGGGCTTGGAAAGCCGGAGAAAGGCCATCAAACACACACACAGGCGGCCTGATGACCGATTGGGGTTTAGAACTCGAACTGCTCCAACTTCATGGGAGCCAGCGACTCTATGCGCGGCACCAGCGTGGTGAAGTGGGCGGACTTCTGGTGGGCATCGAGCGACCCGGCGTCGCGCCACGTCTCGCAAATCATCAGTACGTTGCTGCGTGTGGCACTCTCGAACACGTCGTAGGCCACACATCCTTCGTCCTTCAGCGAACAGGCCACCAGTTCGCGGGCTGCCTCAAGCACCGCTGCGCGGTTCTCGGGTTTTACGTCGATGAATACATTCAGTCTAATCATAGCTATTCCTTTCGATTTGTCAAAAATGTGATGTTCTTCTCGGAAGAAGAACGCGTCCTTCTTTGTCTTATTGTCCGTTCTTCGTACATTTGCATACCTTATACAACTCTTTAACACACGCAACGATGAAAAAGCAACTCTCCCTTCTCGTCCTGCTGTGCGCCCTTGCTGCGGGCTTGCATTCCCAGTCGATAGACGGCAGCTGGAAGGGCCTGCTCAGCGCGGGTCCCAGCAAACTGAACCTCGTATTCCACTTTGCGCACGATGACGGCGGACGGCCCACCTGCCTCATGGACAGTCCCGACCAGGGCGCGAAGGGTCTGCCTGCTGTCGTGCAATACTTGCAAGGCGACTCGGTGTCCGTCGCGTTTCCGGCCCTCGGGGCAACCTACTGCGGAAGGCTTCGCGAGGGGCGCATCGAAGGGCACTTCACGCAGCTGGGCATGTCCCTGCCCCTCACCCTGCAGCCCGGAAGCGTCGAGCTGAGGCGACCTCAGACGCCCCGGCCTCCCTATCCGTACGAGATGCAGGAGGTGGCCTTTCCCAACGGGACCGACGGCAACACCCTCTGCGGCACGCTCACCCTGCCCGTAGGCTACGACGGGAGTCGCCCCGCGACAGCCATTCTCCTCGTGACGGGCAGCGGACAGCAGAACCGCGACGAGGAACTGTTCGGACACAAGCCCTTCCTTGTCCTGGCCGACTACCTGGCCCGCAACGGCATAGCTACCCTGCGGTGCGACGACCGGGGCGTGGGCTGCTCCACCGGCAAGGCCGAAGGACGCACCACTTTTGACAACATGGCGGATGCCTTGGCCGGGCTCAACTATCTGGAAAGTACACAGCGGTTTGCACGCATCGGTGTGCTGGGACATAGCGAAGGGGGCCTGATAGCCTTCATGCTGGCCAGCCGCCATCCCGGCAAAGTGGGCTTCGTCGTCAGTCTGGCGGGCAACGCCGTCAGGGGCGACAGCATTCTGTTGGAGCAAAACCGCATGGGATTGCGTGCAAGCGGGGTGCCCCCGACGCTGTGCGATGACTACTGCCGGGCGTTGCGTGCCGTCCTCGACTATCGTCGGGCCGGGTTGCCCGTCACCGATGCCGCCTTCCTGGCCGACAGCCTTGCCACAGCCGTGGGTGCCCAGCTGCCGCCCGAGGCTGTGGGCAACCTGAGCCATTGCCTTGCCGAGCGCAACGCCTGGCTGGACTACTTCATCGCCTACGACCCTGCGGACGACATTGCCGCCACGCGCTGTCCCGTACTGGCGCTCAACGGCAGCCTCGACTGTCAGGTGGCCGCCGCGCCCAATCTCGCCGTCCTGCGGAGACTGCTTCCGCCGGACAGCCGGACGGTGGTCAGGGAGTATCCCGGCCTGAATCACCTCTTTCAGCACTGCACTACGGGCAACGTTTCCGAGTATGGCAGCATCGAGGAGACCCTGTCGCCCGAGGTGCTGGCCGCCATTGCCGCCTGGGTGAACGGGCTGTGACCACCGCACTTCGGTCCGGTCGCGCCTGCCGGACGGTTGTGCCCCCCTGCCTCCTCCGTACCTTGTGCGGCGGGGTGGGGCGCAATAACAAGCCGAGCGGAAACCTTTCGGCTTCCGCTCGGTTTGTTGGGCTACCTGGACTCGAACCAGGAATGACAGGACCAGAATCTGTAGTGTTACCATTACACCATAGCCCAAACATCTCGGGGTGTTCCCCTTTCGTTTGCGGTTGCAAAGGTACGAACTTTTTCCGAACTCCAAATGTTTTTGCCGTTTTTTTTTCTGAAAAAAGTTTTTCCCGCCTCTGTGCCCGGGGGCGGACGGCGGTTTGCGGGCACGGGGGCAGCCGGGTGTCAGATTGACATTTTGCTTTTGCCGTTGTCCGTGGTTGCGTTGTTTGCTGCCGGGGTGGGGGAGGGCTGCGTTTTTTGAAATTCTGAGACGACATTCGGCTCACAGCTAGGTGATTAGCGTGCGAAAGGCCCGAAAAACGGGCGAAAACAGAAATGTGAGAAAGCTTCGGAAGGCCGCTTGTGTTGGAGCAGAGGTGAGCTTCCGGGCTGCTGTTCCTGTCGGCTGGCAGGGGTGCAGGTCTGCCTGCCCGGGGACTGTCCTTGGCGGGCGGACGGAAAGACGGTCCGTCCCCTCGCCGCGCGTCGCTTTTCTCGGGGCGGACACAGGTGCGCCCGTCTCCGGCTGCGCCCTTCGGCGGGTGTCCGGCGTTGCTGCCCGGGGCTTTTCTGCCCGATGACGTGTCAGCCCTTTGTCCGAAAGGCGGGCACGATGTAAGCATTCCGCCTTCTTCCGTAGCAGATTGTCCGCGGCTGTTGATGTGCTCCTCTTGGTCGGGGCGTAAGGGCTTTGTCCGTCGGCTTTTTCCCGACAGGTTTCCGGGAATATGGCTGGCCGGGTCTTGTACTATGTACATGCCTTACCTAAAAAAGAAAAAAAAGAGATAGTTTTTTTGTTTTTCTGTGCGTCTTAATGGAAAACGGCGTATCTTTGTCAACCATTTTTAGTAGTAACCAAACCGTATTTTTGATGAACGAGACAAAAGACCTCATTAAACACATAACCGAAGGAATACAGGAAAAGAAAGGAAAAAACATCGTTGTCGCAGACCTCACCCAGATAGAGGACACCATCTGTAGCTATTTCGTCATTTGCCAGGGAAACTCGCCCAGTCAGGTTGGTGCAATCGTAGATTCCGTAAAGGACAGTACGCGCAAGAAAGCGTCGCTGAAGCCCTATGGTATCGACGGCTTGCGCAATGCCGAGTGGGTGGCTATGGACTATGCTGACGTACTGGTCCACGTGTTCTTGCCTGAGACCCGCGCGTTCTACGACTTGGAACATTTGTGGGCCGATGCCCAGCTGACAACAATCCCGGATCTTGACTGACGCGTATGAATATGGAACAACAGACAAACAACCGCAACGGTAAGCCGCAGCCTGGCAGGCCCAACATGCCTCGGTTCAGTCTGAACTGGCTCTACATGATTGTGCTTATTATGATAGCCGCGCTGTGGTTCACGAACGACGGCAGCGGCGCGAGCCGCGAGGTGGCTTATAACGAGTTTCAGCAGTATGTGCGCAACGGCTATGTCCAGAAGGTGATAGGCTACGACGATAGCTCGGTCGAAGCCTACATCAAGCCTGGCAGCGTGGCAGCGGTCTTCGGGGCCGATTCGGCCAAAGTCGGTCGTTCTCCTCTGATAACGACCGAGGCACCCTCGCGCGAGTCGCTCTCGCAGTTCCTACAGGCCGAGCGCGACAACGGCCACTTCGACGGGTCGGACAGCTACGAGAAGAAGCGCAACTACCTGGCTGCTATCCTGTGGCAAATCTTGCCTCTGGCCCTGCTCATAGGCTTCTGGTTCTACTTGTCGCGCCGTTGGAGCGGCGGAGGTGGCGGTGTCGGTGGCGGCATCTTCAACGTGGGCAAGTCCAAGGCCCAACTTTTCGAGAAAGGCTCCAACGTGAAGGTCACCTTCAAGGATGTGGCAGGGCTGGCCGGTGCCAAACAAGAGGTAGAAGAGATAGTGGAGTTTCTCAAACAGCCCCAGAAGTACACGGAGCTGGGTGGCAAAATACCCAAAGGTGCCTTGCTGGTAGGCCCTCCGGGAACGGGTAAAACGCTGCTGGCCAAAGCTGTTGCCGGTGAGGCCAACGTGCCGTTCTTCTCGCTGGCCGGGTCGGACTTCGTGGAGATGTTCGTGGGAGTGGGTGCCTCGCGCGTGCGCGACCTGTTCCGTCAGGCTAAGGAAAAGGCTCCCTGCATCGTGTTCATTGACGAAATCGACGCTGTGGGCCGTGCCCGTTCCAAGGCGGCTGCTATGGGCGGTAACGACGAACGGGAGAACACGCTGAACCAGCTCCTTACCGAGATGGACGGCTTTGGTTCGAACAGCGGCATCATCATCTTGGCTGCTACCAACCGGGTGGATGTGCTGGACAAGGCCCTGCTGCGTGCCGGACGCTTTGACAGGCAGATTTACGTCGACCTGCCCGACCTGAACGAACGCAAGGAAGTATTCGGCGTGCATCTGCGCCCCATCAAGATAGACGATACGGTGGACATCGACCTGCTGGCGCGGCAGACTCCCGGTTTCTCGGGTGCCGACATTGCCAACGTGTGCAACGAGGCGGCCTTGATTGCCGCACGTCACGGAAAGAAGTTCGTGGGAAAGCAGGATTTCCTCGATGCCATAGACCGCATCGTGGGCGGACTGGAGAAAAAGACCAAGATAACTACCGAGGAAGAGCGACGTTCCATTGCCATCCACGAGGCCGGACATGCCAGCATTTCGTGGATGCTGGAGTATGCCAATCCGTTGATTAAGGTCACCATCGTGCCGCGTGGACGTGCCTTGGGTGCAGCCTGGTATTTGCCCGAGGAGCGTCAGATTACGACCAAGGAACAGATGCTGGACGAGATGTGCGCCACGCTGGGTGGCCGTGCGGCCGAAGACCTGTTCCTGGGACGCATCTCTTCGGGGGCAATGAACGACCTGGAGCGTGTCACCAAGCAGGCTTACGGCATGATTGCCTATCTGGGCATGAGCGATGCCTTGCCCAACCTCTGTTACTATACGAACAACGAGTATGCGTTCAACCGCCCCTACAGCGAGCGCACTGCCGAGCTGATAGACAACGAAGTGAAGAAGATGGTGAACGAACAGTACGAGCGGGCCAAGCGCATCTTGTCCGAGCATAAGGAAGGGCACAACAAACTGGCGCAGCTGCTCATCGAGAAAGAGGTTATCTTTGCCGAGGACGTGGAACGCATCTTTGGCAAACGGCCTTGGACATCGCGCTCGGAAGAGATATTCACTGCCAACCGTACTTCGGCCGAACTGAAGGCGGCCGAGGAGCAACAGGCCCGGCGAGCCTTGGAAGCCGAGCGGAAAGTGAAATCCGAAGAAGAACAGAACACCTCGGACGACCGTCCCGGAGACAAGCCGGAGGCTGCTCCGAAAGGGCAGGAACCGTCGGAGGAAACCTCTAAAAAGGAAGAAGCATGAGCAGCAACCTGGTGAAACGCTCGGTGACGGGCATCCTGTTTGTCGTGGTGATGGTGGGCTGCATCTTGGCGGGGCCCATCCCTTTCGCCGTGTTGTTCGCCCTGATTACAGCATTGGCCGTCCGCGAGTTCTCCTCGCTGGCGAACGCTTACGGCGGGGTGCGGGTCAACGTGGCCATCACTTCGCTGGGCGGGGCCTATCTGTTCCTGGGCGCGATGGCCTGTTGCACCCTTGCCTCGGATGCCCGCGTGTTTCTGCCCTATGTGGCTCTGCTGCTTTATCTGCTGGTGTCGGAACTGTACCTGAAGCGGAAGGACCCGGTGGGCAACTGGGCCTACACGGTGCTTAGCCAGGTATATGTGGCGATGCCGTTCTCCCTTCTCTGCATGCTGGCTTTCCGGGTCGACCCGGCTGCCAGTAGCGTCGTCTACGAGCCGTTGCTCCCCTTGTCGGTGTTTGTCTTCCTTTGGCTGAGCGACACCGGGGCCTATTGCGTCGGGTCGCTGCTGGGCCGTCATCGCCTGTTCGAGCGCATCTCGCCCAAGAAGTCGTGGGAAGGCAGCATCGGGGGTGCGGTGTTTGCCGTCGCGGCCTCCCTGGTGTTTGCCCGGTTCTGCCCCTTTATGTCGTGGGGACAATGGGTAGGGCTGTCGGTTGTCGTGGTGGTATTCGGCACGTGGGGCGACCTGACGGAGTCGCTTCTCAAACGCCACTATGGCATCAAGGACTCCGGCAACATCCTGCCGGGACACGGCGGCCTGCTCGACCGCTTCGACAGTTCCCTGATGGCCATTCCTGCCGCCGCAGTCTATCTGTTGGCTTTCGATTTGTATTGACAGGCGTTTTCCATAGTCATATACTCTGTGGTCCGCTTCCCGGCATCTTGTCCGGGGGCGGACTTTTTGCTGTGCGCTTCCGCTTGGGACGGTTGGCAGGCTTTGCTCCGCAGCGCGGGGCGTTTCTTCACGGTCTGTAGCCACCGTGCGGGCACAGGTGCGCCCCCGTGCGGGCATAGGTGTGCTCCCGTGCGGGCGCAGGTGCGCTCCCGGGCGGGCGCAGATGCACTCCGCCGGGCGGTGTGGAGAGATGGAACGTGCGTGCGTGGGTTAAAAAAACGGCAGAAAGGTAAGAGCGTAAGCATTCTTTTGCTACTTTTGCGTTTTGTAATAATTGCCGTACATTTAATGCTATCAGATCTGACAAAATACAGCTTGCTGAACACCATCGACTCCCCGGAAGACCTGCGTCGGCTGAGCGTAGACCAACTGCCGGAGGTCTGTAAGGAACTGAGGCAAGATATCATAGAAGAACTCGCACGCAATCCCGGCCACTTTGCCGCCAGCATGGGAACGGTGGAGCTGACGGTGGCTCTGCACTATGTCTTCAATACTCCCTACGACCGCATCGTGTGGGACGTAGGACATCAGGCATACGGCCACAAAATACTGACAGGCCGCCGCGACCTTTTTTGCACCAATAGGAAGCTGGGCGGCATCCGCCCCTTCCCCTCGCCCGAAGAGAGCGAGTACGATGCTTTCGCCTGCGGGCACGCTTCCAACTCCATATCCGCCGCCCTGGGCATGGCCGTGGCGGCTGCCCGCAAGGGCGAGACCGACCGTCACGTCGTGGCCGTCATCGGCGACGGCAGCATGAGCGGCGGCCTGGCCTTTGAAGGGCTGAACAACACTTCGTCTACCCCCAACGACCTACTGATAGTCCTCAACGACAACGACATGTCCATAGACCGCAGCGTGGGCGGAATGAAGCGTTACTTGTTCAACCTTACTACGTCCAACGTCTACAACCAGTTCCGCTTCCGGGCGGCGAAGTTGCTCTTCCGCATGGGCGTACTCAACGACGAGCGGCGCAAGGCCCTCATCCGCCTTGCAAACAGCCTGAAGTCGCTCCTGGCCCAGCAGCAGAACATCTTCGAGGGGATGAACATCCGCTACTTCGGGCCTATAGACGGCCACGACGTGCGCAACCTTGCCCGCGTCCTGCGCGAGATAAAGGACATGAAGGGGCCTAAGCTCTTGCATCTGCACACGGTGAAGGGCAAGGGCTTCGCACAGGCCGAGAAGGAACCGGGCAAATGGCACGCCCCGGGGCGGTTCGACCCCGTGACGGGCGAGCGGCTGGTGGCCGACTGCGCCGGGCAGCCTCCCCTGTTCCAGGATGTGTTCGGCAAGACCCTTGTCGAGCTGGCACGCCAGAACCCGCGCATCGTAGGGGTCACCCCGGCCATGTCCACCGGCTGTTCCATGAATCTGCTGATGGAGTCCATGCCCGAACGTGCGTTCGATGTCGGCATAGCCGAGGGCCACGCGGCGACCTTCTCGGGCGGGATGGCCAAGGAAGGGCTGCAGCCCTTCTGCAACATCTACTCCAGCTTCATGCAGCGGGCCTACGACAACGTGATACACGACATTGCCCTCCTGCGCCTGCCCGTGGTGCTGTGCCTCGACCGGGCCGGGCTGGTGGGGGAGGACGGGCCTACGCATCACGGCGTGTTCGACCTCGCTTACTTCCGTCCCATCCCGAACCTCACCATAGCCTCTCCGCTGGACGAGCACGAACTGCGACGGCTGATGTACACCGCCCAACTGCCTGACAAAGGGCCTTTTGTCATCCGCTATCCCCGTGGGCGCGGCGTGCTGGTCGACTGGCATTGCCCCTTCGAGGAGATACCCGTGGGCAAAGGTCGGCGGCTGAAGGACGGGACCGACGTGGCCGTCATCAGCCTTGGTCCGATAGGCAATCTGGCGGCACGGGCCATCGGTCGCGTCGAGCGCGAACAGGGTTTGTCGGTGGCCCACTATGATTTGCGCTTCCTGAAGCCGCTCGACGAGGACCTGCTTCACGAAGTAGGCCGCCGCTTCTCGCGCCTGGTTACGGTGGAGGACGGCGTTCTGAAGGGAGGCATGGGCAGTGCCGTGCTTGAGTTCATGGCCGACTGTGGCTATGCGCCGCGCGTCTGCCGCGTGGGTGTGCCTGACCGTTTCGTGGAGCACGGGGCTGTGTCCGAGCTTTACCGCCTGTGCGGCATGGACGAAGAGGGCATAGCCAGGGCAATAACCCGGGTGGCGCGTGGCGACAAACCGACATAGCCGTCCCTCCGCCTGCCGGGACGGGCGCAGGCCAAGGCCGGTGGGGGAGCCCGCGTGGTTCGTCGCCTGTCGGCGGGCGGGGCATCCGGGACGGGCGGCACGACGGACAGAAACAAAACGAAACAACAACCTGAAATTCTATGAACATAGTGATAGCCGGTGCCGGTGCTGTGGGTACACACTTGGCAAAACTACTTTCGCGTGAGAAGCAGAACATCGTCCTGATGGACGAGAACAGTGACAGCCTGAGCGCGCTCAGCTCCAACTTCGACCTGATGACCGTCACGGCCTCGCCTACCTCCATCGCAGGTCTGCGCGAGGTGGGCGTGGGCGGTGCCGACCTCTTCATAGCCGTCACCCCCGACGAGAGCCGCAACGTGACGGCCTCGATGCTGGCACGCAGCCTGGGGGCGCAGAAGACGGTGGCCCGCATCGACAACGACGAGTACCTTAAGCCCAAAAATAGCGACTTCTTCAAGAAGATGGGCGTCGACTCCCTGATTTACCCCGAGCTGCTGGCGGCCAAGGAAATCGTGGCCTCGGTGCGCATGAGCTGGATACGCCAGTGGTGGGAGTTCTGCGGCGGTGCGCTGATTTTGCTGGGTGTCAAGGTGAGGCAGAACGCCGAAATCGTCGACGTGCCCTTCTTCAAGCTGGGAGGTCCCGACCTGCCCTATCACGTGGTGGCCATCAAGCGCGGGCAGGAGACGCTGATACCGCGCGGAAGCGATGCCGTGCACCACAACGACCTGGTCTACTTCACCACCACACGCAAGTACATCCCCTACATCCGAAAGATAACCGGCAAGGAAGACTATGCCGACGTGAACAACATCATGATTATGGGCGGCAGCCGCATAGCCGCCCGCACGGCCCAGTACGTCCCCGACTATCAGCACGTCAAAATCATAGAGAGCGACCTCAACCGCTGTCACCGCCTGGCAAAGGTGCTGGACAGCCGCTTCATGGTCATCAACGGCGACGGGCGCGACCTGGGCCTGCTGATGGACGAGGGGCTGGAGCACACCGAAGCCTTCGTGGCCCTGACGGGCAGCTCGGAAACCAACATCCTGGCCTGCCTGTCGGCCAAGCGCATGGGCGTTAAGAAGACTGTGGCCGAGGTGGAGAACATCGACTACATAGGCATGGCCGAGAGCCTCGACATAGGCACCGTCATCAACAAGAAGCTCATCGCCGCCAGCCACATCTACCAGATGATGCTCGATGCCGACGTGAGCAACGTGAAGTGCCTGACGTTTGCCAACGCCGACGTGGCCGAGTTCACCGTCAAGGCCGGTTCGCGCATCACGCACCACCCCGTCAAGGACCTCGGCCTGCCCAAGGGGACCACCATCGGCGGCCTGATACGCGACGGCAAGGGCGTGGTGGTGATGGGCGACACGAACATCCTGCCCGGCGACCACGTGGTCGTGTTCTGCCAGAGCATGATGATAAAGGACATCGAACGCTTCTTCAGCTGACCCCCGCACGCGCTTCGCCGCGCCCCCGCGCGGGGCATCTTCCGCTCCGTGCCCCGTCCCGTTTTGCGGGGCGGGGAGCAGACTTGTGCCCGCCCGGTGGCACACCTGTGCTGCCACGGGGGCGAACCTGTGCCCGCGAGGGGGCAGAGGTGTGGGCGGAAGGGGCACACCCTCGCGCAGAGCCTGGGGCGGACAGGGCATGGAGGATGGAAAACCAAAAGTTGCCGGTGGGCAGCAAAAAACTTATCTCCTTATTTTGCATTAAGAAAATAAACTCCTATCCTTGTCACGACTCAGTTAGTCCATAGAGATGGGCTTGTGGGTTATTTACTGGTAAAGGACGTTTACGGACGTGATCTTCTACATCTCAAATCTCGCAAGTTTGAACAATCTTCGAGAAGATACGGCAACGGGAACGTTCATGCTGGATGTATTATATCCGCACGGGAGCCGTGTGCTTCTGTGTTGTACTTATAATATGTCATGGCGTGGGCTAACTGCGTTGCTTATCCTCGATAATAGGCAATGCGAGAGCCTGAGATGTGGGATAAGCGAGAAGTAGAACTCCCACGTCTTTTTTGTATCTTAGAATAATAAGCCTATTAGGGGAGTTCTGTGAGGCAGTGTTATAAACTTAGTGCTATGAAAGAGAAAAAAGCAAAAGAAGAACTTCAAACCCGTAGGGATTTCTTTAGAAACGCAGCAAAAGCGGCTTTGCCTATTTTGGGAGCTGTGGTCTTGACTGGTGTTCCAACCATAGTTAAGGCTTCTGAGAAAACTCCATTAGGATGTAATTGGGCGTGTGAAGGGGCATGTACAGGCAACTGCTATGGCTCATGTACAATGAGTTGTTCTGGATGCTCTGGGAGTTGTACTGGAACATGCTCGGGAACATGCTCGGGGTCGTGTCAAGGCAATTGTTCGTATTATTGTTCCTACTCTTCTCGTATGGGAGGTTGAGTTTGTATAAAGCAAACGAAAATACAGATTGTATAGTTCTGATAAGGAATGGGAACCAATGGAACTTTTGTTGGAAATAATAAGGTCTGGCAGCGTGGCATGGCGAAGAACATCACCTTCATCGTCACCAAAGACTGCCAGCTGGCTTGCAAGTATTGCTACCTCGTGGGGAAGAACTCGAAGGAGCGGATGCCCTGGGAGGTAGCCAAGCAAGCCATTGATTACATCCTCGACCAGGAGGACGAGATGCGCGAGGAGAGCGTAGTGTGGGACTTCATTGGCGGCGAACCGTTTCTGGAAATCGAGCTGATAGACCGCATCTGCGACTACCTCAAGACGGAGATGTTCCGCCGCGAGCACCACTGGTTCAACTCCTACCGCCTGTCGTTCTCCACGAACGGCATCAACTTCCACACCGACCGCGTGCAACGCTTCATCGCGAAGAACCGTTCGCACCTGTCGATAGGCATCACCATAGACGGCACAGAACGCAAGCACGACCTGAACCGCATCTACAAGGGCGACGGACGAGGCTCCTACGCCGACGTGGTGCGCAACATCCCGTTGTGGCTCTCGCTGTTCCCCGGGGCGGGGACGAAGGTGACGATAAGCAGCGCGGACATACCTTATATAAAGGAAAGCGTGCTGCATCTCTACAGCCTCGGCATCCGGGAGGTGAACATCAACTGCGTGTTCGAGGACGTGTGGCAGCCGGGCGACGACCGGCGGTTTGAGGAGCAGCTGACGCTGCTGGCCGATGCCATCATCGACGGCGGGCTGTACAGCGACCACGCCTGCTCGTTCTTCAGCGAACACCTGGGCAAGCCGCTCGACCCCGAACTGCAAAACCAGAACTGGTGCGGCGCGGGCCGTATGCTGGCCGTCGACGCGGAGGGCAACTTCTATCCCTGCACGCGCTTCGCCCAGTACTCCCTGCGCAGCAAGCAGGCGTGGGTGATAGGCAACGTGCGCGACGGCATAGACCGCAACAAGCTGCGCCCCTTCCTGACGCTGGACCGCTGCACGCAGTCGCCGCGCCGGTGCATAGACTGCGAGGTGGCCGAGGGCTGCGCGTGGTGCCAGGGCGAGAACTATGACGCTGCCGACACCCCCACCATCTACCAGCGCAGCACCGCCATCTGCCTGATGCACAAGGCGCGTGTCCGAGCCAACAACTATTACTGGAACAGGCTCTACCGCAAACTGGAACAGGAGGGCGAGCGCGAAGCCTTCGAGGCCGCCCGACCGAAGTCTAACCCCTTAACATGCTGACAAAGGCCATGATGCAATATCTTGTAATACTGCTGGACGACACGGCTGTGTCGTTCTGCCACTACGGCAACGAGAAGAAAAAACGCCGCCCTATGCCCCTCGACGTGCTGCGCGAGGGCATCCGCTTCGGGATGAAGGAGAACCTGCGCATACAGTTCGTTTACCCCGACTACGGCCTGCCCCCTGCCTATGCCGACCTTGTGGAGAGCATAGACCACAGCAAGATAATGCCCGCCAGCCGGGCCGGGGAGGAGGCCGACGTGGTGGTGATGGACGGGCTGGCCGAGGCCCGGGCGACGGCGTTGCGCCGGGGCGTGGCCTACGTGCTGCGGCTGGGGCGCGAGGAACTGCTGGACGGCGTGGACGAACTGGGGCGGATGCTGGCCGGGGCGGACCGGCTGAACGTGGTGCTGACCGACGTAGAACAGTTCGCCGCCGCCGACTTCGACCGCTATGCCCGGGCGTTGGCCGCCTTGTCGCCCGCCGTGGAGCAGCTGTATGCCAGCGGACAGGCACCCCAGCTGAACCTGCTCACCGACCGCATGATGCTCTCCGCCATGAACAACTGCGGCGCGGGCGACACCGTCCTGACGCTTGCCCCCGACGGGCGTTTCTACCCCTGTCCCGCCTTCTACCAGGCTCCCGGGGGCTATTCCGTGGGGACCTTGGCGGACGGACCGGACGTGAAGAACCCGCAACTCTACCGGCTCGACCACGCCCCGCTGTGCCGCCGCTGCGATGCCTACCAGTGCCGTCGCTGCGTGTGGCTCGGCAGGAGGCTGACGCGCGAGGTGAACACGCCCGGGCACGAGCAATGCGTGCTGGCACACCTGGAGCGCAACGCCTCCCGGCAGCTGCTGGCGGACATCCGTCGGCACGGCACCTTCCTGCCAGGGCAGGAGATAAAGGAGATAGACTACCTCGACCCCTTCGACGCAAGGCAGGAGTGGTGACAGGCCGCAACGAGACAACAAACGACGTACAAACGAACACACTACAATCATGACACGAAAACGCATCAGCCAGGTGACACCTGAAGAAAAGAACGAGATACAGACCTTGTTTGAACGCAAGAACGGACTGAACGAGCTTGCCCGCATCCTTACCGCCGACAACACGGAGCTGTACGAACGCCTCGTCCGCGACATGGGCGAGACGGGGCAGCGGTTCCAGTCGTGGTGGGACCGCATGGCCGGGAAGTACCGCTGGGAGTCTGCCGAGGGCGGACACTGGGAAATAGACTTCGACACGTGCGAGATATATCTTGTGACAAACGACTAAACTTCATTGGACCTTATGACAACACTATTCGTACAACCCCTCTTTCTGGGCACCACCGAGCTGCTGCTCATTGGCGGCATAGCCCTGTTGCTGTTTGGCGGCAAGAAGCTGCCCGAGATGATGCGCGGCCTGGGGCAGGGCGTGAAGGAGTTTAAGAAAGGCATGAACGACCCCGCCGCCGAGCCAGCCGGGGACGACCCCGCCGACAACCGCGAGGACGGCCAGGCCGACCGCCCCGACAGCGCACGGCCCGGCGGCGCGGCCCGGCCAGCCGACAAACCCGCCGAGGATGGGCAGCGCAAGGCGTGACGACGGGCTGCTCACCTTCGGCGGACACCTGGAGGTGCTGCGCTGGGTGCTGGTGCGCATCGTGGCCGTGGCGGGGGCGATAGCCGTCGTGGTGTTCTGCCTGAAGGACACCACCTGGCGGCTGCTGCTCGCCCCGAGCGAGAGCGGCTTTGTCACCTACCGCTGGGTGGAGCGCGTGGTGCGCTGCGTCGACCCGGACTTCAGCTTGGGGACGTTCCATGTGGAGCTGATTTCGACCGACCTGTCCAGCCAATTCGTGACGCACCTCTCCACGTCGCTCTACCTGGGGCTGCTGGGAGCCTCGCCCTACATCCTCTACGAGCTGTTCCGCTTTGTCTCCCCGGCCCTGTATGCCGACGAGCGGAGGCAGTCGCGCCTGATTGTGGCCGTGGTCTATGCGCTGTTCCTGGCCGGGGTCCTGGTGAGCTACTTCGTGCTGTTTCCCGTCTCGTTTCGGTTCCTGGGCACCTACAGCGTGGCCGAGCGTGTGCGCAACACCATCAACCTGAGCAGCTACGTCGGCACCTTCACGACGCTGACGCTGCTCATGGGCGTGGTGTTCCAGTTGCCGGTGGTGGCCTTCGTGCTGGCCAAGGTGGGGCTTGTCGATGCCCCTCTGCTGGCCCGTTACCGGCGGCACGCATTCCTCGTCATCCTCATCGTGGCGGCGGTCATCACCCCTACGGCCGATGCCATCACGCTGGGGCTGGTGACGGCCCCGCTCTACCTGCTCTACGAGGCCAGCATCTGGGTCGTGGGGCGCGTGCGGCGGTAGCCTCGTGCGGGGGTGGGGGCAGTCGGCCTTTCCCGCTCCGCACGAGGCCCGTCGGGAGCGCACCTTCGCCCCCTCGCTGGCGCACCTGTGCCCGGTCGGGGGCGCGCCTTCGCCCGGTCGGTGGCAGACCTGCGCCTGCCGGGTGACCTGCCTGACAGAATACGGGCAGACTTTTAACAAACCTTTCACCCTTCCTTTTTTCACCGGGGACCGATATTTTGCAAAAGCAAGTAGGCAAAAAGTGGGATATTTGTTTTACTTTTGCACGCAGAAACATGCCCTTGGTATATCCTTACTTCAAGTTGGAATGGCAAAGTGCTGTTTCTCAACGGGGAAACCCGGAAATGCGATTACACGAAACACAGCCCTTCGCGTTGCTTGCGGCGGGGAGGGGGCGGCAACTTGGCTTGCACTCGCGAGGGTGAATAGCGGGGTTTGCCGTTTTCTTGGTTGAAATATATTCGTGAATTATTAATAAATAGATGTTTTATTTATGAATTTTACCTTGTTGTTGACGGTTGTATTGACGGCGCTCATCTTCGTATGGTTGGTGACGTTCATCGCGCGGTGGATAGCCCCGCGGTCGTACAACGCGCAGAAAATGGAGCCTTACGAGTGCGGTATTCCTACCCGTGGGCGTTCGTGGATGCAGTTCAGGGTGGGCTATTACTTGTTTGCCATCCTGTTCCTGATGTTCGAGGTGGAGACGGTGTTTCTATTCCCGTGGGCAGTGACGGCGGCTGAGACCGGTGCGCAGTCCTTGGGCAGCATCGCCTTCTTTT
This sequence comes from uncultured Bacteroides sp., assembly GCA_944321465.1. Taxonomy (GTDB): domain Bacteria; phylum Bacteroidota; class Bacteroidia; order Bacteroidales; family Bacteroidaceae; genus Bacteroides. Next base: position 12,062 of record CALULL010000011.1, on the reverse strand, counting down.
TGGTAGTATTGGTATTGGGCCTTGTTTATGCTTGGCGGAAAGGAGCGTTGGAATGGAAATGAATAACGAAGTAGTGAAGAAGCCGCGTATCAAGTCCATTCCCTACGAGGAATTTCAGGACAACGAGACCTTGCAAAAGCTGGTGCAGGAACTGAACGAAGGCGGTTCGAATGTCATTCTGGCAACGCTGGACGACGTAATCGACTGGGGCCGCAGCAATTCGCTTTGGCCGTTGACGTTTGCCACGAGTTGCTGCGGCATTGAGTTCATGGCCGTCTGCGCGGCGCGTTACGACATTGCCCGCTTTGGCTTTGAGGTAACCCGTAACAGTCCCCGGCAGGCCGACGTGGTGCTTGTGAGCGGGACGATAACAAACAAGATGGCTCCCGTGTTGCGCCGCCTGTATGACCAGATGGCCGACCCGAAGTATGTGGTGGCCATCGGCGGATGCGCCGTCAGCGGCGGACCGTTCAAGAAATCCTATCACGTGGTGCGCGGCGTGGACACGGTGCTGCCGGTCGATGTCTACGTGCCTGGCTGTCCTCCACGCCCCGAGGCATTCCTCTACGGCATGATGCAGCTGCAACGTAAGGTGAAGATAGAGAAATTCTTCGGCGGAACCAACCGGAAAGAGACGAAGCCCGAAGAGTGAGAATGACAGGAAGCCCTTGACAGGAGCGACGCAGGCCGGGCTTGCAAAACCTGGACGGGGAAACAAAAAGAAACACTAACGAACAAAACAACAACTGAGAATGGAAACAATATACATCGCACCCGCAGCCTTGCACGACGAGATGGTGCGGCTGCGTAACAAGCGGCAGATGGATTTCCTGGAGAGCCTCACAGGCATGGACTGGGGCTTGCCTCAGGAAGGCGATGCCGAGGGCACGCTGCGCGGGCTGGGAGTGGTCTACCATTTGGAGTCGACCGTAAGCGGCGAGCGCGTGGTGGTGAAAACTTCGACCTTGGATCGCGAACATCCCGAGCTGCCCACGGTGACCGACCTCTGGAAGGGGGCCGAGCTGCCCGAGCGTGAGGTCTACGACTTCTTTGGCATCGTCTTCACGGGGCATCCCGACATGCGCCGCCTCTTCCTGCGCAACGACTGGAACGGCTTCCCACTGCGCAAGGACGACGACCCCGAGAAGGAGAACCCCCTGCTGATGACCAACGAGGAGACACTGGACACGACCGTGGAGGTGGAACACGACGAGGAGGGCAACCGCGTGGACAAGGAGCACGTGCTCTTCGGTGAGGACGAGTATGTGGTCAACATAGGCCCGCAACACCCTGCCACGCACGGTGTGCTGCGCTTTCGCGTCAGCCTGGAAGGCGAGGCAATACGCAAGATAGACGTCAACTGCGGCTACATACACCGTGGCATCGAGAAGATGAACGAGAGCCTGACGTATCCTCAGACGCTGGCACTGACCGACCGTCTGGACTATCTGGGAGCCATGCAGAGCCGCCACGCCTTGTGCATGTGCGTGGAGAACGCTATGGGAGTGGACGTGGGCGACCGCGTGAGATATATCCGCACCATCATGGACGAGCTGCAACGCATCGACTCGCACATCCTGTTCTTTGCCTGCCTTTGTCAGGACATGGGTGCTACGACGGCGTTCCTTTACGGCTTCCGCGACCGCGAGAAGATACTCGACATCTTCGAGGAGACGTGTGGCGGACGGCTTATCCTGAACTACAATACGATTGGCGGCGTTCAGGCCGACCTGCATCCCAACTTCATACGCCGCGTGAAGGAGTTCATTCCCTACATGCGCCACAATCTGAAGGAGTATTTTGACGTGTTTATAAACAACGTCATCGCCCAGAAGCGCCTGAAGGGCGTGGGCGTGCTGAGCCGCGAGGATGCCATTGCCTTTGGTGCCACCGGCGGTACGGGACGCGCCAGCGGCTGGGCCTGCGACGTGCGCAAGCGGATGCCCTACGGCGTTTATGACAAGGTGGACTTCAACGAGGTGGTCTACTCGGAAGGCGACTGCTACGCCCGTGTCATGGTGCGTATGGACGAGATAGAAGAGAGCCTCCACATCATAGAGCAGCTGATAGACAACATACCCGAAGGAGCCTACCAGGTGAAGATGAAGCCCATCATCCGCGTGCCCGAAGGCTCGTACTATGCAGCCGTCGAAGGCAGCCGTGGCGAGTTTGGCGTCTATCTGGAGAGCCGTGGCGACAAGACTCCTTATCGTCTGCACTATCGTGCTACGGGACTGCCGCTGGTGGGTGCCATCGACACCATAACGCGCGGAGCAAAGATTGCCGACCTGATAGCCATCGGCGGAACGTTGGACTACATCGTGCCCGATATCGACAGGTAAGCAAGAGGGCCTGCCGGGCACTGCCCGGGGCTTGGGATATATTATTGTTAATCTTCAATATTTGTTTGATCAATGTTTGATTTTTCAGTTATAACATCTTGGATACACAGTCTGTTGACATCGGTGATGCCCGAGGGCGTGGCGGTGTTCATCGAGTGTGTGGTGATAGGGGTGTGCATTGTGCTGATGTATGCTCTCTTGGCCATTGCGCTTATCTATATGGAGCGCAAGGTGTGCGGTTTCTTCCAATGCCGCTTGGGCCCCAACCGCGTGGGTAAGTGGGGCACAGTGCAGGTGTTCTGCGACGTGCTGAAGATGCTGACGAAGGAAATCTTCCGTCCGAAGGACGCAGACCGTTTCCTCTATGCCTTGGCTCCGTTCATGGTGCTGCTGGCTTCATTCCTGACGTTTGCGTGCCTGCCTATAAATAAGGGTATGGAGGTGCTCGACTTCAACGTCGGTGTGTTCTTCCTGCTGGCGGCTTCGAGCATCGGCGTGGTGGGCATCCTGCTGGCCGGATGGAGCTCGGACAACAAGTTCTCGCTCATAGGTGCCATGCGTAGCGGTGCACAGATTATCAGCTACGAGTTGTCCGCCGGCCTGAGCATCCTGACGATGGTGGTGCTGATGGGGACTATGCAGTTCTCGTCCATTGTGGAGGGACAGGCCGATGGCTGGTTTATCTTCAAAGGACACATACCGGCCATCATTGCTTTCATTGTCTATCTGATAGCGGCCAACGCCGAGTGTAACCGTGGCCCCTTCGACCTCCCCGAGGCTGAGAGCGAGCTGACGGCAGGTTACCACACGGAATACAGTGGTATGGGCTTTGGCTTCTTCTACCTGGCCGAGTACTTGAATTTGTTCATCGTTTCGGCTGTGGCTGCTACGGTCTTCTTGGGAGGCTGGATGCCTCTGCACATTCCCGGTCTGGACGGCTTCAATATGGTGATGGACTATATTCCCGGTTTTATCTGGTTCTTTGTCAAAGCCTTCTTTGTCGTGTTCCTCATGATGTGGATGCGCTGGACGTTCCCCCGTTTGCGCATAGACCAGATATTGGGTCTGGAGTGGAAATATCTGGTACCCATCTCGATGGCCAACTTGGTGCTTATGGCCCTGGTAGTGGCTTTCGGGCTGCATTTCTAAGAATGTACGTAGACGCAAACTTTTTTATAGAACAAAGACAATGAAACAAGAAAATATAAAAATAAGGAACTACGATAACGGCGAGGGAGACGGGAACGTCGGCTACTTCGGCGGCTTGTCCCGGGCTATCCGCAGCTTGGCTACGGGCTTGAAAACCACCATGCGCGAGTTCTTCACTCCCAAGATTACGGAACAGTATCCCGAGAATCGCAAGACGCTGAAGATGTTCGACCGTTTTCGCGGTACGCTCACGATGTATCACGACGAGAACAACAACCATCGCTGTGTGGCCTGCGGCTTGTGTCAGGCAGCTTGTCCCAACGACACCATCAAGGTCGTGTCTGAAACGGTGACGACCGAAGACGGAAAGAAGAAAAGAGTGTTGGCTCGCTACGAATACAACCTGGGTTCGTGCATCTTCTGCCAGTTGTGCGTGAATGCCTGCCCCCACGACGCCATAGGTTTTGACCAGGTGTTTGAGCACGCCGTCTTCGACCGCTCCAAACTCGTTCTGCAGTTGAACCGCCCGGGTAGCAAAGTGATCGAGAAACCCGCTGCCAAACCGGCGGCAGAGAAACCTGCGGCCAAGCCAGCCGAGAAACCGGTTGCCAAGGCTGGGGAGAAGCCGACCGAGGCAAACGTTAAATAAAAAAAGAAACGGAAGATATGAATACTTTACTTACTATTTTCGGGTCGGGCCTTTGCCCGTTGTTTGGCGGAGAGAACCTGGGAGAGGTGATCGTGTTCTGCGTGCTTGCCCTTTTCATAATCGTGTTCTCTGTGATGACAGTGACCACGACCCGCCTTGTGCGTGCTGCTACTTACCTGTTGTTTGTCCTGTTCGCTACGGCCGGTTTGTATTTCCTGCTGGGTTATACGTTCCTTGCTTCAGTACAGGTCATGGTGTATGCCGGTGGCATTGTGGTACTTTATGTGTTTGCCGTGTTGCTTACCAGCGGCGAAGGAGACCGCGTGGCCAAGTTGAAGCGCAGCAAGTTCTTTGCAGGGCTTGGCACGGCTATTGTAGGAGGTGTTATCGTGTTGTTCATAACCCTGAAGCATCGTTTTGTGACGGTAGCTACTGATATGACACCGGTCGAAGGAGACATTCATTCCCTCGGACACCAACTGCTCAGCAGCGACAAGTTCGGTTACCTGTTGCCTTTCGAGGCAGTCAGCGTGCTGCTGTTGGCTTGCATCATCGGTGGGGTGCTGATAGCCCGCAAACGCTGAGGCAATGTTTAGTATAAAGAAACACCATTAAAAACATTTGAGCGATTATGATACCAGTAGAATATTATCTGATTATCTCTACCGTCATGTTCTTTGCCGGGGCGTTCGGATTTTTCACGCGCCGCAACACGTTGGCTATGCTGATTTCAATAGAATTGATACTCAATGCCACGGACATAAACTTCGCTGTGTTCAACCGTTTATTGTTCCCCGAAGGGGCCGAAGGCTACTTCTTCGCACTCTTCTCCATTGCCATATCGGCTGCGGAGACGGCTGTAGCCATTGCCATAATGATAAACATCTACCGCAACATTCGAAGCATACAGGTGAATAGACTGGACGAATTGAAGTGGTAATAAAAAACTAAAAGAATATGGAATACACTATTTTTATCCTTTTGCTTCCTTTCCTTTCTTTCCTCGTGTTGGGGATTGGTGGAAAGTGGATGTCTCACCGCACGGCCGGTCTCATCGGTACGGTGGTGCTGGGCATTGTGGCGGCTTTGTCTTATTACACGGCGGCTGTGTACTTCGGTGCGCCGCGTGAGGCTGACGGCACCTTTGCCACGCTCATGCCCTACAACTTCACCTGGCTGCCTTTCACTGAATGGCTGAGCATAGACATGGGCATTCTGCTTGATCCTATTTCGGTGATGATGCTTATTGTCATCAGCACAGTGTCGCTTATGGTGCACATTTACTCCTTCGGATACATGAAGGGCGAGCGTGGCTTCCAGCGTTACTATGCTTTCCTGTCTTTGTTCTCCATGTCCATGCTAGGACTGGTTGTAGCTACCAACATCTTCCAGATGTATCTCTTTTGGGAACTGGTGGGTGTCAGCAGTTATCTGCTTATAGGTTTCTACTACACCAAACCGGCTGCGATAGCCGCCTCCAAGAAGGCTTTCATCGTGACTCGTTTCGCTGACCTGGGCTTCTTGGTCGGCATCCTGATTTACGGTTACTATGCTGGGACCTATACCTTCCAGCCCGACGAGATGTCGCTCATCAGCGGCGGTGCTTCCATGATACCGCTGGCGTTGGGCCTGATGTTTGTCGGCGGTGCCGGTAAGAGTGCCATGTTCCCTCTGCACATCTGGTTGCCCGATGCCATGGAAGGCCCCACGCCTGTCAGTGCCCTCATTCATGCCGCTACGATGGTCGTGGCTGGTGTTTACCTGGTGGCACGTATGTTCCCGCTGTTCATCGAGTATGCCCCCCAGACGTTGCACATTGTGGCCTATGTTGGTGCCTTTACCGCTTTCTATGCGGCTAGTGTGGCTTGTGTGCAGAGTGACATAAAGCGTGTGCTTGCTTTCTCCACCATATCGCAGATAGGCTTTATGATGGTTGCTCTTGGTGTCTGCACGGGAGGCGATCCTCACGAGGGCGGCCTGGGCTATATGGCAGGTATGTTCCACCTCTTCACGCACGCCATGTTCAAGGCTTTGCTCTTCCTGGGTGCCGGTTGCATCATACACGCTGTCCACAGCAACGAGATGTCGGCTATGGGTGGCCTGCGTAAGTACATGCCCGTTACGCACATCACGTTCCTCATTGCCTGCCTGGCCATTGCGGGTATTCCGCCTTTCTCGGGCTTCTTCTCCAAGGACGAGATTTTGGCTGCTTGCTTCCAGTTCAGCCCTGTGATGGGATGGATTATGACGATTATCGCCGGCATGACGGCTTTCTACATGTTCCGTCTTTACTACGGCATCTTCTGGGGTACGGAGAACAAGGAACTCCACGCCGAGCACACTCCCCACGAGAGTCCCTTGGCCATGACCTTCCCCTTGATGTTCCTGGCTGCCGTGACGATTGTCGCCGGTTTCATACCCTTTGGACACTTCGTTAGCTCCAACGGACATGCCTACGACATACACCTCGACTGGACTGTGGCCGGTACAAGCATTGTGGTGGCCGTCATTGCCATCGCGCTTGCCACCTTCGTCTACGCACGCGACAAGCAGCCTGTGGCCAACGCTCTTGCGCGTCGTTTCAGCGGTTTGTGGACAGCTGCCTACCACCGTTTCTACATCGACGAAGTGTATCAGTTCGTCACCCACCGCATCATCTTCCGCTGCATTTGCCGCCCCATCGCCTGGTGGGACCGCCACGTGGTCGATGGCTTCTTCAATTTCCTCGCCTGGGGTTCCAATGCCACAAGCGACGAGATACGCGGTTTGCAGAGCGGACAGATACAGCAATACGCTTTGGTATTCCTGTTGGGTGCCCTTGCCCTTGTTTTCATTGCGCTGGCGTAACTTGCGGTAGCCGCTTCCGGGAGGCGGGTTTTCTCCTCTCTCGGGGCGTTCAAATTATATAAGCTATAACACAACACAGTAATTAAAAAACTAAAGATATATGAACTTTCTATCTTTATTTGTTCTCATTCCCCTGCTGATGCTCCTGGGGCTTTGGCTTAGCCGCAACTTGGCTCAGGTGCGGGCTGTCATGGTGACGGGTGCTTCAGCACTGCTCGTCATGGCCGTGGGGCTGACCGTGGCCTACCTCGATGCCCGTCATGGCGGAGCCACGGAAGAGATGCTTTTCCGTGCCGATGTCGTCTGGTATCCTGCGCTCAACATTCACTACTCGGTGGGTGTCGACGGCATCTCGGTGGCCATGCTGCTGCTTTCGGCCATCATTGTCTTTACGGGTACTTTTGCTTCCTGGCATCTGAAGCCTCTCACCAAAGAGTACTTCCTCTGGTTCACCTTCCTTTCAATGGGAGTGTTCGGCTTCTTCATCTCGATAGACCTTTTCACGATGTTCATGTTCTACGAGGTTGCCCTTATTCCTATGTATCCGCTCATCGGCGTGTGGGGTTCGGGGCACAAGGAGTACTCGGCCATGAAGCTGACGCTGATGCTTATGGGCGGTTCGGCTTTCTTGCTCATCGGCATTCTGGGTATCTACTATGGCAGTGGCGCCACGACGATGAACCTGCTTGAGATTGCCCAGCTGCACAACATCCCGCTGGAGCAGCAGCGCATCTGGTTCCCGCTCACCTTCCTTGGCTTCGGCGTGCTGGGTGCCCTGTTCCCCTTCCACACGTGGAGCCCCGACGGTCATGCCTCGGCACCCACGGCTGTGTCCATGCTCCACGCCGGTGTGCTGATGAAGCTCGGCGGTTACGGCTGCTTCCGCATAGCCATGTACCTCATGCCCGAGGCTGCTCAGGAACTGGGCTGGATATTCCTTGTACTGACCGGCATCTCGGTGGTCTACGGTGCTTTCTCGGCTTGCGTACAGACCGACCTGAAGTACATCAACGCTTACTCCTCCGTATCCCACTGCGGCCTGGTGCTCTTTGCCATCCTGATGATGAACCAGACGGCCAGCACCGGCGCCGTGCTCCAGATGTTGTCCCACGGCTTGATGACGGCACTCTTCTTCGCCCTCATCGGTATGATTTACGGGCGTACTCACACGCGTGACGTGCGCGAGCTGAACGGACTGATGAAAATCATGCCTTTCCTCTCCGTGTGCTACGTCATCGCCGGTCTTGCCAACCTCGGTCTGCCCGGTCTGAGCGGCTTTGTGGCCGAGATGACCATCTTCAACGGCTCTTTCGAGCACGCCGATGTCTTCCATCGCACCTGGACTGTCATTGCCTGCTGTAGCATTGTCATCACGGCCGTCTACATCCTCCGCCTGGTAGGTAAGATCCTTTATGGCACTTGCACCAACAAGCATCATCTGGAACTGACCGATGCCACGTGGGACGAGCGCACCGCCGTCATCATTCTCATTGTCTGCGTGGCCGCTCTCGGTATGGCTCCGTGGTGGATAAGCAACATGATTAGCGACAGCGTACTGCCTATTGTAAACGTGTTACAGTGATTTTAGTCGTTTAATTCTTAATCTTGATTTAAGAAAATGGATTATTCCCAGTTTTTAGTAATGAAAGAGGAACTGTCCTTGCTGGCAGTGATACTCATACTGTTTGTCGCCGACCTCTTTATGAGCCCCGATGCTCACAAGCGCGACGGAAAGCCCATGCTCAACACGGCACTTCCCGTCGTCCTGCTGCTGCTCCACACGGTGATTACCATCGTGCCCGGTCCTGCGGCTGAGGCTTTCGGCGGAATGTACCAGAATACGCCTGCCCAACACATCGTCAAGTCCATCCTCAGCGTGGGCACCATTATCGTTTTCCTGATGGCCCACGAGTGGCTGCGCCGTCCCGAAGCCGGGATAAAGCAGGGCGAGTTCTACATACTGACGCTGTCCACCCTGCTGGGTATGTACTTCATGGTCTCTGCCGGCCACTTCCTGATGTTCTTCATCGGTCTTGAGCTGGCCAGTGTGCCCATGGCTGCGCTGGTGGCCTTTGACAAGTACCGCCGCCACTCTGCCGAGGCTGGTGCCAAGTACATACTGACGGCCCTCTTCTCCAGCGGCCTGTTGCTCTATGGCATCTCCTTCATCTACGGCACCACCGGCACGCTCTACTTTGCCGACCTGCCCGCCCGTCTCGATGGCTCGCTCTTGCAGGTCATGGCTCTCGTGTTCTTCTTTGCCGGCATGGGCTTCAAGATTTCGCTTGTGCCCTTCCACCTCTGGACGGCCGATGTCTACGAAGGAGCCTCAAGTACCGTCACGGCCTATCTCAGCGTCATCTCCAAAGGCTCGGCTGCCTTTGTGCTCATGGTGGTGCTCTTCAAGGTGTTCGCCCCCATGATCGAGCAGTGGCAAGAGGTGCTCTACTGGGTCATCATTGCCTCCATCACGCTGGCCAACCTTTTCGCCCTGCGTCAGGAGAACCTGCAACGACTCATGGCCTTCTCCAGCATCTCGCAGGCCGGCTACATCATGCTGGGTGTCATTGCCGCTACGCCCCAGGGCATGAGCTCGCTCATCTACTACGTGCTCATCTACCTCTTTGCCAACCTGGGCGTGTTCACCGTCATCAACATCATGGTGCAGCGCACGGGCCGTGTCACCCTGGCCGACTACAACGGGCTTTACAACACCAATCCCCGCTTGGCCTTCCTCATGGCTCTGGCCCTCTTCTCGCTGGGTGGCATACCGCCGTTTGCAGGCTTCTTTTCGAAGTTCTTCATCTTCGCGGCTGCCTTCCACAGCGGGTTCCACCTGCTGGTGTTCATCGCTTTGATTAACACCGTGCTGTCGCTCTACTACTACCTGCGCATCGTCAAGGCCATGTACATCAACCACAGCGACTCGCCTGCGGCTGCCTTCAGCAGCGATGCCTATACGCGTTGCAGTCTTGCCGTGTGCACGCTGGGCATCATCGTGCCGAGCGTGGCCAGCATCATCTACGAGTTCATAGGCAAGTACTCCTTCGGACTCTGATACTGCCTCGGGCGGGGGCCCCGGGCCTCCCCCGCTGGCATTGGTGCCGGAATCCGGTGGCACAGCCGTCTCCCGCTTCGGGCGGGGCGGTTGTCCGCCGGGTTCCGGCTTTTTTGTCGCCCGGCGGGCTGCGGGCGGTCGGCGGGCACAGGTCTGCCCTCGTGCGGGCGCAGGTCTGCTTGCCTGCGGGCACTTCTTTGCCCGCAGGCTGGCTCACCTTTACCCAAATCGGGCATTAGAGTCCAAAGCGATTTTCGTTCTGCTGCCGTGCAGATTGGCTGTCGCCTTTGCCGAAGGCGTAGCGGGCTACGGCGAGACAAAGCGGTAGGCAAGATGCCGACAGCAGGACGAAAGGGCTTGGAAAACCGAAGAAAGACAACCAAACCCCAAGTCGGTAGTCTAATGACCGATTTGGGTTTACCCCGCAGCGGGGTTGCCTGGCGCGAAGGGCGCGGGCGGTGCCCCTTCCGGCCTCCGTGTCCGGCTTCCCCGGCCAGCAGGGGCGAGAAAATGTGTTAAAAAGCGGGTGGCTACGCAGTAACGCTCCTTGCGCGGCATTTTCAAGACAGAAGGACGATAACGGACAGTCCAAACCTAAAACAGAACCAAGACAATGAAAAAGTTTCTTCACCTATTGCTTCTTGCCGCAGCAAGCCTCTCGCTTGTGCCCGCCATGCAGTCGTGCGGCGACGACGGCTACTCGCTGGGCAGCTTCACGACACCCCAGTGGGCCACCGTGCGCATGCATGGTGCCAGTTTCTACTTCGACTCCGATGCCTGGGGCACGCTGTGGCCCGTCAACACCGACCTTTATTGGTACAAGCCGGTGGACGGCCAGCGGGTCATAACCTCCTTCACTCCCTTGGCCGACAACTTCGAGGGCTTCGACCACGCCGTGAAGGTACTCACCCTGCAAGACGTACTCACCAAGCAGGTAGAGACCCTTACGACCGACAACGACAGTCTGCTGGGTCGCGACTCGCTGCTCATCCTGCAGGGCGACGTGGGCATCAGCGGGGGCTACATGAACCTTGTGTTCCAGCAGAACCTGCCCCTCAGCAACAAGCACCGCATCAGCCTGGTGCGTGCCGAGGCCGACAGCCTCACCTACGATGCTGAGGGTTACGTCAACCTGGAGCTGCGCTACAACGACTACGACGACCTCACGGGCCGTTACCAGCCCGCCGCCGTGTCGTTCAACCTCAACAGCCTGGACATTACGCCCGACACCCGAGGCATCCGGCTGCGGTTCAACTCGGTGGTCAATGGCGCGGTGACTCTCGACTTTGACTTCGCCTCCGCCGGGATGGATGGCGAGGCAATCCGCAATGCCGACTTCTCGCAGATGCAGTTGGAGTGAAGCCGTTTTTGCCGCAGGCACGGAGGTGGTCTTCTCCCGCTTCCGACCGTTGCCTTCGAGAAACATTTAGTGGTTAAAAATGATTAAATAGGTCGTCTTGCAAGGGCGGCCTTTCCTTTTTTTAAGTACGTTTGCAACGTTTCCTACGCCGATGCCCGATCTGCCCCTCGTGGTAGCAAGGGCGAAGGGAACGAGGGAAATGTATATATACATAAGAAAGGCGTTTACTTGGCGTCTTGGCTTCGGCATTTCGAAATCTCGCAAGTTTCAGAATCACTGTCAAAAGCAAGGCAACAGTAGATGTCCAGTGGGTATGTTATCAATGCCCCTTGCCTGTACCGCTTCCCGTTGTGGAGTGGGTGCGTATGGCATAGGTGTGTTATACATATCGGCGTGGGCTTCTGCGTTGCTCGTTCTGACGGTGATGGGCAATGCGAGAGCCTCGAAGTGTGGGACGAGCGACAGGCACAGATTCCCGCGCTTTTTTTATGTCGTATGCTTTTGGTAAAGGTGGAAAAGCCACGCGACTTTGCCCCTTTTGGCCAAGCAGGATTGTCCCCTTTGGCTACAATATGATTGCCCCTTCTGGCCAAAATAGTATTGACCACTTAGCCCACCTATTGTTATAGATTTTTTGTGTAGATTTGAGTGCCCGAG
>CALULL010000010.1 GCA_944321465.1 uncultured Bacteroides sp. | reverse complement strand
GGACTCGGGCACTCAAATCTACACAAAAAATCTATAACAATAGGTGGGCTAAGTGGTCAATACTATTTTGGCCAGAAAGGTCAATCATATTGTACCAAAGGGGACAATCCTGCTTGGCCAAAAGGGTCAAAGTCGCGTGGCTTTTCCACACGGCTCGCCAGAATCATAGACAAGGCTTTCAGATGGTTTCCGATGTTCAGGGAAATGCTGCGCATGGAAAAGTTCTGTGCCATGCTGGGATTCTCTAAAGAAATGACAGAAAGTCTTTTGGTCAAGAAAGAAGCCTTGAAATGCAGCGGTAAAATCTATTCAGAACAGCACAGACGGAACTTTGATATAAAGGATGATATTTTAAGGGTGGAAAATGACCCTGACGATGAAAGCAGGCTGAACCTGACTATAAACAGGAAGCCGATTACCGAATGGTTCAGGGAACAATGGTACAGGCTTAGATACGGAACAATACTGCCGCAACAGGAAGAGAAAAAAAGCAAAGGGCTCAAGCTGTAATAGTAAAATAAAAACACTCTGGTAAGTAGGTTACTGGAGTGTTTCTATAATATCATGATTTATTTGATATACATGGTCAATAAAAATATAGTTGTAGTTTCTCAATTTACATTGTTCCAGATTATATCCATTGGACTTAATCATATCATCAGCAGTAATATCCGTAGATAGTCTTGTCTCTATTACGCTTTCATTTTTTACAATGTCTGCAAAATGCTGCCTTATATATTCTTCACTGAATATCAAACAAATGTATTTTATATCACACTGATAATCATCCGCAAAATCCTTTTCTCTGCCGAACGGTATATAGCAGCCTTCCATAATAAGGCTCTGTCCGTTTTCAACGTATGTCTTTATGATTTCCTTTACAACGGGGGCAAAGAGATAGAACTTACTTACCATATTTTCTCTCAAATAAATCCTTATTCTTTTTTCCCCATTCGAGCATAGCATCAATAATTGGGATAAGAGTAAGTCCAAGAGACGTTATTGAATATTCCGAGCGAGGTGGAAGCTCGGGGAATATGGTTTTCTTTACCAGACCATCTTCTACCAATTCTTTCAATTGTATGTCTAACACTCTTGGAGTAGCTTCTGGTAATGCCTTATGAAGCTCACTGGGCCGCATCGAGCGATAACGCAACTCATCCAATATACACGATTTCCATTTAGAGTCTATAAGACTCATGGTCAATCGTAACGGGCAATCCAAGTCTATAGGTATTTTTCGTTCGTACATATTATTCTGTTTTTGTGGTAAAATTACTAATAATATACAGAAGAATAAGTATACCGAATAAATTTTCGGTATATGAATAATTTTACGGTACTTGTATAAACAGAGGCTACCGCCTAACTTTGCAATAGAATTAATAACACATAAAATATAAAATTATGAGAGCTAATATTGAAGAATACAAAGCTGTGGAAAACGCTGCCATGAAATTTGTTAAAAGTGTAGCAGAAGGAAACAGTAGTTATGCAAAAGATCTATTTGTCGATGAAGCAGTCTTATTCGGCTATTTGGATGGCAAATTAGAACACGGTTCCATCGAGCAATTCTACCATAATGTTGATACGGTAAGTGCTGGTAATAACTTTAAGGCACGTATAGACATCGTTTCTGTGGAAGAAACTGTAGCAGTTGTGCGTGTATTAGAAGAAAAATGGGGCGACAGAATTGATTTTACAGATTATTTGCTCCTGTTAAAGATAAACAACGAATGGAAATGCGTAGCAAAAGCATATAATCAGAACTCAGATACTATTCAAAAATAAAAGGTGGAAATATCATGAGAATAACAGTTATCACAGGTAGTCCACGCAAACATGGCAACAGTTTCGCCATGACAGAAACTTTTATAAAGGAAGCAGAACATTGTGGGCATGAAATAAAACGTTTTGATGCAGCATTTATGAAGATTGGAGGCTGCCATGCCTGTATGACATGTTACAAGACTGGGAAAGCCTGTTCTTTCAATGAAGAATTTGACATTATCGCATCTTCAATAGTTGACTCCGATGCCATTGTATTTACCATGCCCGTTTATTGGTATTCAATACCGGCACAGATAAAGGGAGTTATTGATTGTATGTTTTCACTTGTGGTAGGCGGAAAGGAAGTTGCCGGAAAGAAATGGGGACTGATAACATGCTGTGAAGAAGACGATCCGACCGTCATGGATGGTGTTCGTATTTCTATGGAAAGAACTGCAGCTTTGCTGAAATGGGAACTGGCAGGAGAAGTGCTCATACCAGGTGTACTGAATGAGGGAGAGATAAAGAATACTGATGGCTGTAAACAGGCGGCAGAACTGGCTTATAAATTTTGACAACAAATGAAAGTATTACTTATAAATGGCAGCCCTCATAAAAAGGGCTGCACTTATACGGCATTACACGAAGTGGAAACAACATTACAACAAAATGGAATAGAGACTGAAATGCTTCATTTGGGTAAAGCGCCTGTTTCTGGTTGTATTGCTTGTATGAATTGCATGACGACAGGTTTTTGTTTCCAAAAAGATATCGTACGAGATATCCAGATGAGGTTGGATGAATTTAACGGAATCGTCATAGGTTCCCCCGTCTATTATAGCGCACCGACAGGTCAACTGATTTCGTTTTTGAACAGATTATTTTTTGCCACAGAAAAACGTATGGCTGGCAAACTGGGAGCATCTGTAGTTTCTTGCCGACGGGGAGGAGCCTCTGCAACCTTTGAGCAACTCAATCAATATTTCACGATTTGCAACATGCCTATTGTATCATCTCAATATTGGAATTCTGTACATGGCTTCACACCTGATGATGTTAACCAAGACAAAGAAGGGCTACAAACCATGAGAGTCTTGGGGCAAAACATGGCATGGCTACTGAAATGCATTGAAAGCGGCAAGAAAGCAGGAATAGAAAAGCCAACATACGAACCAAGGCTAAGAACCAATTTCATTTAATAAAAGATGAAAGTTCATAATCAGGTCATGCTCGTTCCTGACTTTCATCGGTATTTATGCCATAATATCCGCGTCTTTCAGCACGGTTTCTTGCGGATTAGGGAATAATGATATTGTTCTAACCTTTAGCGAATGCCAAATTATTCATAACTTTGGATTATGACAAAAGACAATTTAATCAATCATATTTTTAATCATAATACAGCAGAAACCTTGCCCATTCCACCTAAGACCATATTGCTGGAGGAAGGTAAGATTGCGGATAGGATATACCTTATCCGCAAAGGTTGTCTGAGATTGTTTTTCTACAATGAGGGAAAGGATATAACCTTCCAGTTTTTCTTCGAGGGAGATTTCGTGGCTTCATTTGACAGTCTGTACAAAGGTACACCGAGCCTGTTCTCACTGGAAAGTATCGAGCCGTCAGAAGTCCTGTTTATAAAGAAAGAAGACTTCTACAATAAGATAGAAGGCAATTCTTCATTAAGAAAGCTATATGAAGAGAAAAT
Source organism: uncultured Bacteroides sp. (assembly GCA_944321465.1). Taxonomy (GTDB): domain Bacteria; phylum Bacteroidota; class Bacteroidia; order Bacteroidales; family Bacteroidaceae; genus Bacteroides. Next base: position 97,362 of record CALULL010000010.1, on the reverse strand, counting down.
TATAGAGAGGTTCAGCTTCTACCAGCACCTGTTCCTGTCCCGTATCAAGAATACACCACAGCAAAGGTACGAAGAACTGTTGAAGGAATATCCAAATATCATCCAACGAGTGCCGCAACATTACATAGCTTCCTATCTTGGCATTACTCCTGTTTCGCTCTCCCGCATCAGAAACCGTCGCTAAGCTCCATTTCTTTACAATTGTTATCGTCCGTTTCCGATAAAGTAGTGACCTTTGCACCATTAAATTTGGAAATGTATGAAAAAAGTTTTTGTAATCGACTGGATTTTAATCGTTGCATTCATCGTGTCTGCCATCTCAGGAATTGGTCTGCACATAGCCGGACATGGGAACAGCCACGAAGTATGGCATAACTGGGCAGTGGTTCATGTCGTGAGCAGTGTATTGTTCCTTGTTGCCATCATATTCCATGTGACAACACACTGGGGGTGGTATAAGGGAATCATAAAAAACGGAATAGGCAGGAAAAGCAAGGTTACAGCAGTTCTGTCTATCATATTTTTATTGCTGTCCGTTACAGGTATCGTATTACTTGGAGTAAGCGGAGCAAACTCTCCACTTGGACTGTGGCATTATAAAATAGGTATCATAATGATAATCATAGCTATCGGGCACATTATAAAGCGATTGTCTGCTCTTCGCAAGTCCTTAAATACAAAAAACAGTAAGTTCCCGATATTTATAGCTTAGAACTTTCTTTAGTAACTTGTAAGAGGATATTCGGGAACAATTTGGGAACATTAATATAAAAAGGAAAGAGCTAAATATTTGATTTGCAAATACTTAGCTCTTTTTCTTGTACCCAGACCCGGGGTCGAACCGGGATGGAAGTAAATCCACTGGTGTTTGAGACCAGCGCGTCTACCGATTCCGCCATCTGGGCATATGTCTTCTTAAATGCGGTGCAAAGATACTGCTTTTTTATTTATCTGCAATACTTTTGCAAGAAAACAGGCAAAAAAAAGAAGAGGAAAGAAAAAAACGGGAAGAGACGCATAGCGGAAAAGAAATATAATGTACATTAGCAGCAAACTTTGACAAGCATTAGATGCAAACCTAAAACAAACACTAATCATGGTAGAAAACAGAGATAAATATTGCGTTATCATGGGGGGCGGTATCGGCAGCCGCTTTTGGCCGTTCAGCAGAAGAACACTGCCCAAGCAGTTCCTCGACTTCTTTGGCACAGGACGTTCGTTGCTGCAACAGACTTTCGATCGCTTCAACAAGATCATCCCTACAGAAAACATTTTTGTCGTAACAAACGAAATGTATGCCGAACTGGCTCAAAAGCAACTGCCAGAGTTACAGCCAGAACAGATCTTACTTGAACCAGCCCGCCGCAATACAGCCCCGTGCATCGCTTGGGCATCTTACCACATCCGGGCACTCAATCCCAACGCCAATATCGTAGTAGCTCCTTCCGACCATCTTATTTTGAAAGAAAACGAGTTCCTCGAAGCCATTGAAAAAGGCCTGGAATTTGTAGCCGACAGCGATCGCCTGCTGACGTTAGGCATCAAGCCCAACCGCCCGGAAACCGGCTACGGATATATCCAGATCGCCGAACAAGAGAAGGAAACGTTCTACAAAGTCAAGACATTCACCGAAAAGCCCGAGTTGGATTTAGCCAAGGTATTCGTCGAGAGCGGCGAGTTCTACTGGAACTCCGGCCTGTTTCTATGGAATGTCAACAGCATACTGAAAGCCATCGAACATCTGCTGCCCGAACTTTCCGCCAAGCTAAGCGCCGGAGAACCGGCCTATGGGACTCCCCAAGAACGGACGTTCATCGAAGAGAACTTCCCTGCCTGCCCCAACGTCTCGATTGACTTTGGCGTTATGGAGAAAGCGGACAACGTGTACGTATCGCTCGGCGATTTTGGCTGGTCCGATCTTGGCACATGGGGCTCTCTATACGACCTTTCCGACAAAGACGCTAACGGCAATGCCGCCCTTGTGGCGCAAACCATCCTATACCATTGCAAAAACAACATCGTTGCGCTTCCGAAGGACAAGCTGGCCGTAATAGACGGGCTGGAAGGTTACTTGATAGCCGAGTCGGGCAACGTCTTGCTCATCTGTAAAAAGGATGAAGAGCACGCCATACGCAAATACGTCAACGACACGCAAATCAAGATGGGAGAAGAGTACATCTGACGGACTTCGCTCTCACCACCAAATCAGGAGAGGGGCAACCGACACCTGCAAACGCATTGCAAACCGTCGGTTGCCCCTCTTCCGTTCTCTCCGTCCGCAATTGTGCGCGGACCGACAAACGGCGGAAGTCAAAGTTTGGCCCGTATGGCCTCTGCCACTGCACGAAATTCTTCCTCGTTCAGTTTCAGTTTGGGATTGGAGAACTGCACGTCCTGCTCGCTTTGCATCGGTATCAGATGGATATGGGCATGAGGCACCTCCAGCCCCAGCACCACCTGCGCCACCTTACGGCAGGGGAAAGCCTTCCCGATGGCCAAAGCCACTTTCTTGGCAAACACCTGCATGGCAGCCAGGTCGTCGTCGCTCAAATCAAATAGGTAGTCCACCTCCTGTTTCGGAACCACCAGCGTATGCCCTTTCTTCAGGGGGTTGATGTCAAGGAACGCAAAGAAGCGTTCGTCTTCGGCCACCTTGTAACACGGTATCTCGCCAGCAATAATCCGGCTGAATATTGTTGCCATAGTCTGTGTGTTCTTTTTCCAGGTTAAAACGAAATGTTTACCACTTCCAACTCTATCATGCCCTGCGGCACCTTGATTTGAGCCACGTCGCCCACCTTCTTCCCCAGAAGCCCCTGGGCAATCGGCGTATTCACCGAGATTTTGCCTTCCTTCAGATTGGCCTCGCTCTCCGAAACAATCGTATAAGTCATCTTCGCGCCATTCTTCACGTTCTTCAGCTCCACTTTGTTCAGTATCTGCACCGAGTCCGTCTTCAGTTTCGACTCATCGATGATTTTCGCGTCGGCAATCACGGCCTTCAGCTTGTTGATTTTCATCTCCAACATGCCTTGTGCTTCCTTGGCTGCGTCGTATTCCGCATTCTCCGACAGGTCTCCCTTGTCTCGCGCCTCGGCGATGGCAGCCGATATTTTCGGCCGTTCCACTGTTTCCATTTGTTTAAGTTCGGCCAACAATTTCTTGTAGCCTTCTTCTGACATATAAGCCATAATTTTTCTCCTTATTACTTTTCTTATTCAGTTTTACTATTTTACTATCCTTACTTAATATAAAACAAAAAAGAATTCCAACATGGTTGGCATGCTGGAACCCTCTTGTTACGTTTTGCTGCGGCAAAGATAGGCTTTTAATCAATACAAGCCAAGCAGCACTCCCTGTTTTGCAACATACTTTAACCCCAATCGGGCATTAGAGTCCAGAGTGATTTCGTTCTGCTGCCGTGCACTTTCTCCCCCACTGGTCACAGCAGTTTCTCCACAGCCTGCCCCAGTTTGTCCATCTCCACCACACGGGCATTGAGGTCGTTGTTGCGGTCTATGACGTACACCGTCGGCACGCCCTGCACGTTGTAGCTAGCCGCCCGAGGCGAGTAAATGCCCTCCGGGTCGCGCACGCAGACCCACGGCAGGTTGTCCGCCGTCGTCTTCCAGAAGTGCTCATCGGCATCGAGCGAGACCTGATAAATCTCCAGCCCCCTGTCCGCATACCTCTTATACAGGTCGAGCAACAGGTAGTTGTGGGCCGTCGACACCGAACTCTGATAGACCGTGAAGTCCAGCACCACGACCTTCCCTTTCAGGCCGCTCAGCGTGTGCACGTTCCCTTCCAGGTCGCGCAGGTTCAGGTCTATCAGGCCTGCCTCCTCCAACGGCTCTTCCGCCACGGCATCCGCCTGTTGCTGCTGTTGCAGCTGCTGTATGCGCGTGTTTTGCATTCCCTTTATCACGATGTTGTACATGTTCTTCGAGCGGTCGGCATGTGGGTACCGGTTGTTCATGCTCGTGGCCACGGCGGCAAAGCTTTTCAAGTCGTCGCGGTCGTTCAGCGGGTCAAACAGCAGGAAGCCGTTCAACCGCTGGAACAAAGCATAATACGCCGAGGTCGTGTTGGGTGCCGCGTAGATATAGTTCCGCCGCACCTCGTCCTTGTACCGCCCAATCATGGCCGAGAGGCTGTCCTGATAGATGCCCGCCCCCATCGCATTGCCCTGCATAGCCCGCACCAGGCGGTCGGCACGGCCCTGCAGGTCGGCCAGCCGCAGCGTCAGGTCCTTTATCCTCCCGTTCTGCTCCGAGCCTCCCACGGCATACTGCGTGGCAAAGCCCTCATAAGGAGCGTCTATCACGACCGTCTCCGTCGAGTCCACGGCAAAGTTTATCGTTTTCCCGTCTATCCGCAGACGATAGAACTCGGGCATCTCGGGGCGGTCGCAACGGAACCTATAGCTGCCATTCCCTTTCAGCTTCGCCGAGTCGAGCGGGACAATCCCCTCCAATGCCGATGCCTCCAGATACAGCGTTTTGCCCTCGGCACCCGTGACAGTACCCTCTACGGTAAACTTCGGTTTGTTGTCGCATGCCCACAGCACCACAGCCGCGAGCACCACAGTCAGTAGCTTTTTCATACCTTTTGGATGTTTTGTTTCGTTCTTCTGCCACACACGCCTCTTCGTAAGGCTGCTGGCCGTGCAAAGATACGCCTTTCTCCACAAAAGGCCATGCGCCCGCGCAAAAACAAAGAAGGGAGCGCACACATCCAGCATCCAGCGTCGGCCCCGACAACAGAAAAGCGGATTGCGCCAGCCCTCGGAAGCATCTCTGCCCAAGCCCGCGCAATCCGCGTCGTTGTTCGTTATTCCGCTACGTCGCTACTCCGCACGCTGTACGCCCGTGACGGTTCCCGTCTCAAAATAATCGGAAATCACAACATCAAACGTGCGCTCCTTGCCTTCGGTGTTTGGCGCGACCGTCAACTCCAAGTCCGCTCCTACCACATTCACCGTGAGCCAGTCAAACGTACGCTTATATTTCCTGTTATGAGCCATATCTATTTGCACCTTAGGATCTTCAAAGATGCCAAGTTCCTGATGGACTCCATCCAACATGATGCTTACAAGCCACCAATACTGCTTCTCGCCTTTCACCAGCACCGTGCCTCCCTCGGGACCAAATTCCAATTCGTTTGGAGTCATTGTAAAGACACCATCACCATCATAATCGCCTGTCAGCTGCGGGGTCTGCTCCACTTTTATCTCACATTCCCGGATACCCGTCGTAAGCACTATGGAACACTCACGGACAACTTCGTTAATAACATTATCGTGAGCATCATTTCTGGTAGCAGTCAGCACCAGTTGCGTGCCCTCCACCTTCACCGTAAGCCAGTCGAAGGTCTTTTCAAAGGCCCTGTTCTCCAACTGGATGGGAGCGTCATCTTCGTAAATCGGGTACTCTTTTCCGTCCACAACTATTCGGGCCACCCACCACGTGTCCTTTCCTGTCTCCACCGTCGCGGTGCCACCCTTGTAGTCGAAGTGTACCGAGTCCGGCACTGCCACTATCGGCCCGTCGTCCAAAGCGGCGGCGGCCTGTCGGCCCGATATCAGTATGGTCTCGTCTCCTGCCACCAGCGCGATGCTGAAGGTGCGCTCCTCCAGCCCGGCTTCGTCCGTCGTCAGGCTGATGACACCGCCTTCCACGCTCACGGTGAGCCAGTCGAACGTACGTTCAAACCCCTCTCCGTTGCGCATGGCCTCTTGCTCTGCCTCCGACAGCAACGTCTCCTCGCCATCCACCGTCACGCTGGCAATATACCAGCCGCCCTCCTCGCCATTCATCACGTACACGGCCTTTGTCAGAGTACCGCCATCGAAGTCCACCTCCGTCGTCGACAGTTCCACGCTGTTTTCCTCCAATTCCTCCAACGGAGTCTCGTTCTGTGTCGCTTCGTCCTCGCTACATGCAGCAGCAAGAAGCATGACACCCATCAGATAAAAAAATAAGTGTTTTTTCATACTCGTTACTTTTTAAAGGTTACACAAAAATACGAATAAATTGCACATGTGCAAAGAAATACATCACCAATATGGATCATTCCTATCTATTCTGTATTTATCCCAGAATACAGACCAAGGATTCTCTACCATTACCGGACAAATTTTAAAATCTGTAGAATAAATACCGCTCCCAGTATGAAACACATTGCTATTATAGCTTCCATTACCAGCACCTTCTCTCCCAAAATCGCAATGAATGTACAAAGGAGAACGTCTTTGCGTATCCGTATCAACCTGATAAGAATATCCATCAACAACCCACATATAATGTTCTCCCTGCAAAGTCGATACATTTACTCCAAACCCATCCATAAGCAACAGATTATCCCATTCAAGATATGTCAAAGCAATGTCCAAACTATAATTTTCAAAAGAAACGCCAGGACTTAAAAAGCCCAATTTACTCAGCAAGGCAGCAACGTCTTCATAATTCGCCGAACTCTTCAATTCGCCATATTGCGTGTTTATATCCGCACCTACATACATGAGCAGTCTTGAAGCATAATCAACAGCCACATCAAAAGGTACAGGGCTTATGGTTTCGTCCGCCCAAGCCTTAGGAGTACCTCGAAGCCCTTCACGTATCTCGGCAAGCGGAAAATCTATGCCATAATAAGTAAGCTCATCTTTGCAATGCACCATGATAGAAGTCGCTGCAATAGTAGCATCCCCTATCGCGCAACCGGGATGTGCCATCTTGATATATTTATCCCATTCGACTCCCCTGCTATACCCATAGCACCATTCACTTGTCATATAGGGTCCCCTATGAACAGTCTGAAGCAAAGAAGCGTCGTTCAACGCTTCTGCCGGGAAAGGTTCTATCTCCCCTGACTCCACGCCCGCAACTTGTTCCCGGATGTAAGCACCTATCTTAGAGGTAAAAAACACATCCGTCACACTTCCCTTTTCATTACTGAACATCCCTTTCTCCGAGTAAGCAAGGACGGGATAAACCCTATTATCGGCAGCGACAATGGCAAAGCCGTCGTTTTCTCCCCAATTGAAGATGTAGGCCACCGTATCGTTGCCACTTCCAACGGCCCGCGTAGAGGCAGCATTGTCCAAGACATAATCCACCCGGACATCCCCATTCGAACGCGTCCGGCCTCTTTCCAAGAAAGCATTGGCATATTCCAAAGCCTCCGACTTATCCACTCGATGCTCCGCAGAAGAAACCTGCTTCGCATTCGCCGACTGTTGCTGTTCTACAGCCACATCCAAATCGTTGCTGCAAGCACAAAGGCTAAGCAGCGCAAGAATATATGTATACTTTTTCATTGCCTCTCCTATTTCAATGTTCTGGTTCTCCATACTTCGCCTCCCAGTCTAATATGTTCCTGTATTTGTCCCCCATTACAGACTTCGGATTTTCCACCTGTACCGCACAATAAATCATATCACTGTAATAGGCGTTTTCCGCAAAAAACACATCGCCATTGTACCATCCATTACTATACCTTTCCATTCCCCAATCACAATGGATGTATTCCGGTGTCCTTCGCTTCGTCTTCGTATTTTCCAAAATGGAATAACCATCTGCCACCCATAAATGGTACACGGAATCTTCCTGTATTAGCAAAGTTTCATCACCGCCCTGCATAAGTAACAGATTATCCATATCAAGATAAGCAACAGCAGATGTCAAGTTATATGACTTAAAACTGTTAGTGGGAATAACATATCCTAACTTTTTAAGCAAGCTAAGAGCGGCATAGTGGGAAGCCCCACTCGCCTCTTCTCCATATTTCATGTTCACATCCTTGCCCACATAATACAAAATCTGCGCAGCATAGTCTATAGCTGTATCCATAGGCAAAGCTGCTATCTCCGGGTCCGGGGCACCTTGGACATACCTCAAGCCTTCGCGTATCTCGGCAAGCGGGAAGTCTATATCATAATACGTCAGTCGCTCCTTACAATGTACCATAATCGACCCCGTGGCAACAGCAACACAGCCAATCTTACATCCCGGATGTTCTATCTCTATATACTTATCCCAATCGTTTATCCCTTTTGAGTTTCCCCAACACCAGGCACACGACATATACGGACCATACCGTTTTACTACGTCATATGCAGGAGGGTCCACCGGGTCTTTGCCTGTATCTCCTCCGCCCCACCAATCAGAATCGGAAGCCCGGGTCTCGCCGCGCCGAACATAATCGCCTATCCGAGACGTGAAGTTCACATCCACCGCATCACCCTTTACATTCGCGAACGTCCCCGTTTCCGAATAAGCAAGAATGGGACAAACCCGGTTGTCGGCGGCAATGATGGCAAATCCGTCCTCATCGCCCCAATTGAAGATGTAGGCCACCGTGTCGTTGCCTCCTGCTGCGCCGCGCGTGGCCGACTGTTCATCCAACACATAGTCTACCCGCACGTCCGCAACCGAACGTGTCTGCGAACCGCCCAACAGCCGAGCAGCACATTGCAAAGCCTCTACCTGGCTCACCCGATGCGACGCATCGGTAGCCTGCTGAGTCAGCACTTGCTGGCGTTGTTCCAGCGTCTCGTCCAAATCAGTGCTACACGACCATAGGCCAAATAGCGAAACTAAGATAAAAATACGTTTCATCGTCTTACTATTTTTACAATTATTCTATACTAAACTCACCGCCGTAAGTTCCTTTCTCTGTCTCAACGTAGAGCGCGTACCGTCCCTTGGAAAGTTGTTGTGCATCGAGCACAATGCATCCCCCCTCATTCACTCCTGCGCCTTCGTAGACAACGATGCCTGCTTCGTCGACTATCGTTGCCGTCACGGTGGCTACATCTGTATATATAAATAGGTGTTCGCCGTCGAAGGTGGCGATTGGGGCAAAATCAGATTTTGTCCCCTTAGAATAATAGGTTGATCTCTCATCGTTCTCATCAAGCCAATTCAAATGAATTACCCAAACGACATTAGTTGCTACGACATTCCCTGCAAATAGAACGGACATGCCGACAAAAATAATTTTATTCATAATTTGTACAATTAGATTAAAGATTTGTCGCAAAGCTACGTCAAAAAAAGAATAGATGTATAATCTTTAGTATTACACTTTATGTTACAAATGCAGTCAGCACGTTACAGAAAGCCATACAAAGAGTACATCCCCCCAAATAGCTATTAGAATTATAAGGAAAGTATAAAATCTCGAAGTTTAGGAACACTCCCTGTCTTTTCCCCAAAGACATCCTTACTTATGCGATAGAACGCTATACGAACAGCATTAGCTGTACTACCTTTCAATATAGCTATTTCCCTGACAGAAAATCCCTCTTTCAGCAATAAGCACAAGAACAACCTTTCTCCATGAATAGAATAAGTCTTGGACAATAATGCGACTAAGTTTTCCGAATAGACACCGACCAATGCCTTCTGCAAATCTTGAAGTTTTTCATTAGGAAGTTTCTTTTGCATCTCAACACTACATACGGTTTCTTTATACAATACCGAGTTTCTAAATTCGTCCAACAACTGCTGAGTTTTCACTTCTTTAACCTTCTGTTCTTGAATATCTACCTGATTATCCCCTGATAACTGCGGATAAAAAAAATCGTCTACGGTATTCTTATTTCCCTGAACTATTTTAGCCTCCGAACTGGAGTCCGAACATATTTCTTGCACTTGGAACGCTTCTTGATCTTTTTGAAGTCGCATATTCTCCGCATTTTGCACTATAACTTGGCTACGATTTACACACCTTTTCTTTATAACAACCAAAGACATTATACTAATCAGTAAGAAGCAAGAAGCCAACAACAGCCACTTGTACCACTTAACATCGACTTTCAACTTCTGATATTCTTGCACATAGGCTTGATAATTATATAGACCATCCACTTTGCGCACGGCTTCTTCACGCGTCAGTTTGTCTACCGAGTCTGAACTTTGGATATATCCTCTCCAATACTCCTGCTCTTGTCCATTCAAAGAGGCAGACTGGACTAAGTAGCGATAAGCCTTTTCCTTTGCATAGACAGTACCAGTAGTCAAAAGTGCTTTCGCACAATACAGTGCAGAATCTCGTTTCCCCGTCTCCCGATAGTAATCCAGTGCAATAGAATACAAAGCACTTCTGTGCTCTTTAGCTTTTACCCTCTCAAACGGGAAATACGGTCCAATAGCAGCCCAAACAGAATCGTATCGCTGAGTCCTCAAAAACAGCCCTGCTCTTGTTATCTGTGCAGCAAGCAGAATTTCTCCGCCAAGTTTATGAGCTATGGGATAGGCTTTATCTTGATAAATAAGCGCACTGTCCATTTGCTTTTCAGCCCTGTAGCAAAAGCCTATATCGGAATATGCATAAGCTATCTTTAAGCTATCTTCCACGCGCAAAGCGCACTGCAACGCTTTTTGAAACATCTCTCGCGCCTCGGGGTACATCTCCTGAAAGATGAACAGCTGTCCGCGCTGGCTGTAGATGTTGCTCTTCAGGCCGTCGTCCACCCCGTCGGGCAGGGCGTTGATGGCGCGGTTGAAGTAGTCCAGCGCCTGCGGGGCATCGCCCAGTTCGCGGTAGGTGCGCCCGCCGTAGTAGAGGGCCTCGGGCAGGAGGAGTGGGTCGCCCTCGCCGTGCTCGTAGTAGCGCAGGACGGGACGGATGGCACTGTCCGACGTGATGGGCACATCGGCCTTGTCGGCAGCCTTGATTCGGAGCAAGGCATAGTGCATACGCACGGACTGCGGACGGGCATCCACGAAGGGGCGCAGGGAGTCGAGCAACAGCAAAGCACGGTCCGGGGCGCACTCACACAGGCTGTCTGCCCGTAGCAACTCGGGCAGTAGCGACGAAGAACGGCGGCAGGACAGCAACGACAGCAGTACTGCGGCCATCAGAAGGAATACAAAGGTTACCTTTTGCATATTGAAGTCTGGTTTCTCATGGCGAGATGATGGACACAAAGATACGGAACTAAATACGAACAGGCAAATAATGAGCAGGTTTTAGTTGACGAGGAGCAAGGAGGCAGTTGACGAGGGACAAGGCCAGTCCTGTGTGCTATTCGACCCCCTTCAGGGGCCGGGGAAAGAGGAGGGCACAGAACACCCCAGGCTCACTGCGTTCGCCCGGGGCTAAGCATGGTTCGACCCCTTCGGGGCCGCACGTCCTGCGAAGTTCGTGCCCTGCGACACAAGGCAATTGCCGGGTATCCATACACCGTAGGGACGGGGCTGGCCCCGCCCAAAGACACAGGTTGCCCGCGTCACCACATGGGATGCGCTCCGGGCGACCGCAAAGGTCGCCCCTACAACGGGACACCCCTGCCACCCTCCGGCGCAATCCCCCAAAGGACAGGAGGGCCCCGAAGGGGTCCAACCATGCTTAGCCGGGGGTGAGCGAAGCGAACCCCCGGATGGGAAAACGCCACACAATAAACGGCCCCGAAGGGGTCGAATAGCACAAGGAAGGGGACTGGGATTAGGGATTAGTCGACGAGGAGCAAGGAGGCAGTTGACGAGGGATAAGGCCAGTCCTGTGTGCTATTCGACCCCCTTCAGGGGCCGGGGAAAGAGGAGGGCACAGAACACCCCAGGCTCACTGCGTTCGCCCGGGGCTAAGCATGGTTCGACCCCTTCGGGGCCGCACGTCCTGCGAAGTTCGTGCCCTGCGACACAAGGCAATTGCCGGGTATCCATACACCGTAGGGACGGGGCTGGCCCCGCCCAAAGACACAGGTTGCCCGCGTCACCGCATGGGATGCGATCCGGGCGACCGCAAAGGGTCGCCCCTACTACATGCCCGTCCCCCTCGGGGCCGCATGTCCTGCGAGGTTCGTACCCTGCGACACATGGCAATTGCCGGGTATCCATACACCGTAGGGACGGGGCTGGCCCCGCCCAAAGACACAGGTTGCCCGCGTCACCACATGGGATGCGCTCCGAGCGACCGCAAAGGTCGCCCCTACAACGGGACATCCCTGCCACCCTCCGGCGCAATCCCCCTAAGGACAGGAGGGCCCCGAAGGAGTCCAACCATGCTTAGCCGGGGGTGAGCGAAGCGAACCCCCGGATAGACAGACACCACACAATAAACGGCCCCGAAGGGGTCGAATAGCACACAGGACTGGCCTTGTCCCTCATCAACTGCCCCCTTGTTCCTCGTCAACTAAACCCTCGTCAACTAACCCCTACCCTCCTCGTCAACCAATACATCAGAACGGATAACCGATGGCGAAGTGCAGGGCCAGGCCGTCCTTGAAACGGGGGATGTTGTAGTAGCCCGTGCGACCGGTGTCGTAGGGGGCATGAAGCCCGATGCCCAGGTCGAGGCGGAAGACAAGGAACTGAAGGTCGTAGCGCACGCCCACACCCGTGCCAAGAGCTATCTGCCCGGGCAGGTCGCGCAGGGTGATTTGCGCACCGGGGCGGGCGGCATCTTGACGCAGCAGCCAGACGTTGCCCGCGTCGAGAAACACGGCCCCGTGCAGGTCGCTCACGATGGGGAAACGATACTCCACGTTGGCCTCCAGCCGGACATCGCCCACCTGGTCGATGAACGAATAGCTGCTCTCCTGCGCCGGGCGGTAGCCGCCTGGACCTATGCTGCGGGCCGTGAAGGCACGCACGCTGTTGGCACCGCCCACGTAAAACTGCTCGGTGTAGGGAGCCACGGAGGAGTTGCCGTAGGGCCACACCACACCTGCCGCCACGCGCATGGCCAGCTGCTGACGGCGGCTGATGCGGTAGTTGTAGCGGAACTCCGAGTTGATTTTCAGGAACTGGGCGAAGGGCACGCCAAACAGCTCCTTGCCCTGCCGCCCGAAGGGTTTGCCCAGGGCGCGGTAGATGAGCGAGGTGACGTTGCCGGCCGACGACACGGTGGTCTGCCACCAGCGCGAGGAATGACGCAGGCGGCGCACGGAGGCATCGTCGTAGGTAAAGGTGTACTCCATGGCAGGTATGAACTGGTCGCTCAGGCTGATGTAGAGCGCGGGGTTCTCGGCCTGCAATTGCAGGAAAGCCTCCGTGGGGTGGCTCAGTACGTTGAAGGTCAGCCGGAAGGGCGTAAAGCTGTGCTTGCGCGTAGCGACCGGCTGGAAGTCGTAGGTGGCGTTGCCGCCAAAGGCCAGCAGGCGGTAGTACTGGGCACGGTTGAGCTGGTCGACGTAGAGACGAAAGGTGGTGGTGGCCGGGAAGTCGTACTCGCGGTCGCCCATGCTGGGGAACACCACGCGCGGAAAGGTGAGGGCGGTGGAGATGCCCAGTTCGTAGCTGTTCATCTTCGAGGCACCCTCGCCGCCGCCCGTCTGCCACTCGTAGGAGCCGTTGAGCTTGACGTTCCACGACTCGCCGCCGCCGAAGACGTTGTTCTTCGTCACCGTGAAGGCCGCGCCGGGTCCCATCTGGTTGTTGCTTTTCATCTTTACGTTGAAGTCAAGCTCGGCATCGTAGGGCTTGTCGAGCATGGCGATGACGGCCAGGTCAAGGGTGTCACCCAGCAGGGCCGTATCGCGCGGCGTGTAGCGCATCTCCATCGAACGGAAGATGCCCAGGTTGGACAGCCGCTCCTGCACGCGCGTCTGGCGGTAGAGGCTGTAGAGGCTCTCGAAGGACCGCTGGCGGCTGATGCCCGCGCTGTCCTCCACCTGCCGCTTCATGCGGTAGCTCTTGTAGTCGAGCCAACGGTAGATCATGGCCGGGCGCAGGCGCAGCCGGTCGTGGTAGCGTATGGTGAGGTCGCGGTAGACCAGGCTGTCGGTGGGCATCTCGCCGTTCTTGCCCAGCAGCCAGAACGACTTGCGCCCCACCCGGTACTGCCGCTCGGCAGCCGGGGGCATACCGGGCACGGGCGTCATGCGCAGGCTGACGTGTCCGCCGGGCACAAGCGTGGTGTCGGCCTGGTAGGTGAGGTAGTCGGGCCGGAAGTAGTAGTAGCCAATGTTGCGCAGGAGGTTGCTCAGGCGGGTGCGCTCGCCGTCGAGGTCGGCCACGTTGAAGTGCTCGCCCGGGCGGATGAGCGAGCGTCGGCGGCTCAGCTCCATGACGGCCTGCGTGCGGGGTGAGAAGCCCTGGTAGCAGACGGTGTCTATGTAGTAGGGATTGGCCATGTCGACGCGGTAGCGCACCTTGGCCTTGAGCGAGTCCTTGGCGTTGGGCAGAATGTCGTAGTCCACCTTGCCGTTGAAGAAGCCATACTCCTTGAGAATGTTCTCGGCGGCCTGGCAACGTATGCCGGGATTAACCCCCGAGAGGAGCACGGGCTGGGCGGCAAAGCGGTTGAAAATCCAGCGTCCGAAGCCCTTCTCGTACTTCACGAAGCTGTTGTACACCCACAGGCCGAAGGGTATGGGGACGTGGATGCCCAGCACGGTGTTGTTGGGGGCCTTGTAGAGGGCGGCCTCCACGTCCTCCAGGGCGTTCTCGCCCTCGGGGGTGTCGCAGCGGTTGAGCACCTCGGTCTTCTTCTGGCCGTCGTAGAGCACTTCGCCCTCGGGCAGGTTGCGGGTGACCGAGCAGGCGGCGAGCAGCCCCAGGGCGGCTGCCGCAAGGATTGTCGCGGCTATGCGCGTGGCAGGATGTCTCATTGCTTTTTCCTCCTGAATATGAACAGTTCGCCCAGACGGTCCATCTTGCGGCGCAGCACGAGGCCGACACCCGTCTCGGTGATTTCGCCGTCGAGTATGCTTTCGTAGTTCTTGTCGTGGAACACGCGGATGTAGCGTGTGCCCGACTGGTCGAGCCGGTACTCCAGCGAGATGTTGTCGATGAACGACTCCACGCTGTTGGTAGCGTTGGCACCGGTCGACACCTTTCCGCCGATGACAATCTGCACCCGGTCGTTGAAGAGGCGCTGGGAGTAGCGGAAGCTGTAGTCGGTCTGCTTGTCGCCGGTCTCGGCAGAGGTGCGGTCCTCCACGCCCATGCTGAAGCTGGCGTTGACGCTCTCCAGGGCCGACCCGGCCAGCGAGTTAATCTGGTTTTGCAGGACGCTGTTCAGGGCCGAGCCCATGTCCAGCCCGCCGCCCTTCACGCCGCTGTTGAGGTAGATGCCCGTTGCCAGCATGGCAATGGCCTGCTTGCTGCGCTCCTCGGCTCCCATCGCCTGCAGCTCGTTCTGCACCGTGGCATCGTTGGGGGCAGCAAGGTCGAACGCCAGCCCGGGGGACTCCAGGCTGCCGTTGATGGTGATGGAGACATCGAAGTCCACCGAGCGCGTGCCGCCATCGTCACCTCCGTTGCTCACCGAGGTCCTCACGCGCTCGGTGGCCGTCAGGTTCAGCGTAGGCTCCATGAGGTTGCCCCGCCAGTCCACGTAGCTTCCGCTGGCTATCTGGAACTCCTTCAGCGGGATGACGGGCAGGGAGTACTTCATGATGCCGCCCGTCAGCGTGTAGCGTCCGTTCAGTGTCATGTCGCCCTGGGGAGTGTATTGCAGGCTGAGGTCGCCGCCTCCCTCCAGCTCGACGAACTTGCTGCGGTCGGCACTGAGGTCGGCACGCAGGCGCACAGCATCGTCTATGTGTACCGTCATAAGCATGTCCATGCCGCCCAGCGACAGGGTGGGAACCGAGTCGGCTGCCGTGGCCGTGGTGTCGGCAAAGGAGGTGAAGTCGACCAGTCCCGTCAGGCGGTCCTCCACCGTCAGGGGCGAGTCGGTGAGGACGTAGGTGACATCGGTCGTCCCCAGCAGGTTCATGTTGCCGCGCACCACCAAGGCATCGAGGGGGCCTTGGGCATTGGCCGTCACGTCGACCACCACCTTGCCATAGACCAGCCCCTTGCGGGTGCGGGGTACATCGAGCAGGGTGTAGTTGCTTGCCCTCACCCGCAGGTCAGCCACGGGGCGTGCCAGGTCGTGGAAGTCCACCGTGCCGTCCACGCTGAAGGGGTTGCGGCTGGTGGTGTACATGGACAGCCCGTCGAGGCGCACCACGTTGTCCGCTATGCGTATAGGTTCCTTGCCGCCCAGCCAGTAGCGGGCGGCTATCTGGTCGACGTAGGCCGACACGCTGTCGAGCCTCATCTCGCCGCCCAGCACCGGTGCCCCCAGCGTGCCGCCCACGGACAGCTCGCCGTCAACGTCGCCCGAGAGCGAGGCCAGCCCTTCGGGCAGGAAGGCGTTGCCCATGCGCAACGGGAAGTCGAGCAGGCGCACGGCCACGTCGACCTGCCCGTCGTCGCCCCCGGTCTGCAACTTGCCGTCCACGTCGAGAACCTTGCTGCCGTCGAAGTCGAGCCGGGCACGCAGGAAGTGGGTATCCTCATCGGCGGGCACCCAGTCGGCTTCCAGGCCCACGTCGCCCACCGTGCGCCCTTCGTAGCACAAGCTGTCCACCCCCGCCGTGGCCGAGAACTGCAAGAAGCGTTCGGTCTGCACGTAGTGGGCCTTGGCCGAGAACAGGCCGCCAAGCTGGGGCAGGTAGGGCAACACGCTGCTGAGCTGTTCGAGGCGGAAGCGGCTCAGCTCGACGTTGATGTTCTGTAGCGACACGGTGTCGCGGGGGTCGGACATGAGGCGGAAACGCAGCCCGTCGTCGCTCTCCATGTCCACGTTGGCATAGACGTGCATGTCGCGGTGCAGGTAGACGAGGCTGCGCCCGTCCACGAAGCGGAATTTGCGGTAGGCCACCACAGGCTCGGCGGGCATGAGGCTGAGCAGCACGCCGTTGCCCTTGCCGTGTCCCTCGAACAGGGGGCGGGCGTTGACCCCGAGCAGGATGCCCGTCTCGCCGTCGGCATCGCGGTACTCCACGGTGAGGCCGGCATCTTCGCTGCGTATCTCGCCCGTCAGCGTGCTGCTGAAGACGAACTGGGGGTTGTCCGGGCCGTTCACCACGCCGCCTTGCAGGCGCATACGCGTGGTGTCCTGGCGGATGGCGAAGAACACGGTGTCGAGCCGCAGCGAGTCGACGCGCAGGCCCTCCACGGCCGTGCGCCCGTTGATGCCCCAGTCGGGGGTAAAGCCGAAGTCCAGCCCGAAGCGGTCGTAGCCGATGCCCTGCGTGGCCAGCAGGCGGCTCACGGGATTGTCGCGCCCGGCACGGAAGGACAGCCCTGCCGAGGGCAACATGCGCCTCAGCTCGGCGTGGTCGAGCTGGCGGTTGTCCACCTGACGGGCCAGCACCTCGGCAAACTGGCCGGAGCGGTCGAGCAGCTCGCGCAGGGTGCTGCGGGCCTTGAAGCGGAGGTCCATGTCGCCCGCGCCCAGGTGCAGCTTGATGGAGTCGCGCCGCGCCTCGGCCTGCAGATCGAAGGCGAAAGGCTGCTCCAGCGGACGGGGGACAAGGCCCAGCTCGTGCAGCCCCACGTCGGCCACGGCGAGGCTGGCACGCCCGTCCAGATACTTGCGATCGAGGTGCAGGGCTGCGTTGGCCTTCATCCTCAGCAGGGCGTTGTCGCTGCTGAGGCGCACTGCGGCAAGAGCTTCCCTCAGCGAGGCGTGGAGGTCGACCGAGGCAATGTCCCACGCGCCGTATTGCAGATGTTCAAGCTCCAGGCGGGCACGGGCGTGGGTGCCGTGTGCCAGCGGGTCGAAGCCCCGCCCGCGTGCCGAGAGGCGGGCGCAGAGCAGGTAGATGGAGTCCTGCGGCAAGAAGTGGTCCACGCGCAGCGAATCGGCCAGCAGGTCCACTTCGTAGGAAGCATCGGCCAGGTCGTAGGCCGCGTCCACGTCGAGCGTCCCGCCCGCCTCGTCCAGGGCCAGCCGGGCCGTACACCGGCTGCCCTCCAGCCGCAGATGTGCGCCAAGCGTCATGCTGTCGGGCACCTGCAGCGAGCCGTCGGGGGCCTCGCCCGTCAGCGAGGTGAGAAAGTTCAGGTTGCCCGTCTGCATCGTCAGGTCGAGGCCGAGACGGCGCGACAGGCTGTCCGTCACGTCGAACATGCCCCCCTTGCCCTCAACGCGGAAGGCACCGGGCAGCTCGGCCGACAGGTGCGAAAGCTGCATCTGGCGCAGATTGCCGTCGGTGCCCGCCCGCAGGGTGAAGGGGCGAAAGGGGTAGGCATCCTTGAAAGCCTGTGGCAGTTCCCCGGCAAAGAGCAGCACGTCTTGCTTGCCCACGCGTGCATCGAGCTTCAGCGAGAGTCGGCCTGTGGTGGGCATCTCCACCAGTTCCCAATAGGTGTGGGCGGCAACGGACACCTCGCTGTGAGGAGTTTGCAGCCGCAGCGAGGGGATGCTTATGAGGGACGAGTCGGCCCGGAGGCAGCCCGTCAGCGCGGTGACGCTCAGCCCCGAGCGGTCGTCCAAGGCCAGCTGGCGGATGACTGCGTTGAGGTTGCGCCCGCAGTAGCGCACCGAGTCGATCCCCACCTGCACGCCGCGCAGGGCGATGTGCGCGGGGTCGAAGCCTTCGGCGGGCGTTCCGTAGCCCTGGTCGTAGCCCACCGAAGTGTCCGAAAGGCGGAAGTGCTTCAGGACGTATGCCTCGTGGGCCAGGTCGGCCTCGGCATCCTCGACGACAGCTTCGCCCAGACGGGCACGCAGGGCGAGCGAGTCAAGGGGCATGCGCAGATCGACCGCCACGTTGTCCAGCCGCAGGCTGTGAAGCACGAACTTCCAGGGCAAGAGCGCACCGGTCGTGTCGGCATCGGCCGTGGCGGTCGTGTCGGCCAGCACAAGCGAGAGACGCGTGTCGCTCAGCTGCACGGTGTTGATGGTAACGCTGTCGCGCGTCAGGTCTACCCCGTGGCTCTCCACGTGGAAGCGGCCCAGCCGCCCGCTGAGGCTCATGCCGTCAATCAGCCCCGCGCTGTTCACCTCCACGCCTTGCAGCGTCACGCCGTCGACCTCCACCTGTCCGCGCAGCAGCGGGGCAGCCTGTATGTGCACATCGAGGCGGTCGAGCCTCAGCAGCGTGTCGGGCATCTGGGAGGCGGCAAGCGAGTCGGACGGCTGCACCACCTGCACGCCGCTCACCCTCAGGTCGAGCGGAAAGCGCAGGTCGATGCGCTCCACGCCGATGTCCATCCCCGTGGCCTCCGAGGCCATGACAACCGCCTTCCGCCGCAGGAAGTCCTGCAACGGGGGCGCGTAGAGTGCCGCCATGAGCAGCACGAACAGCAACACAGGCGACAGTAGCACTATGGCCGTCCACTTCAACCATCTTCTCCTCTTCATTTCCCGGTCCTCCGCGTTTTGGGTTTACCCCAAATCGGTCATTAGACCGCCTTGCCGTGTGCTTGACAGTCTTTCTGCGGCTTTCCAAGCCCTTTCGTCTTGCCGCCGGCATCTTGTCTGCCGCTTTGTCTCGACGTAGCCCGCTACGCCTTCGACAAAGGCGACAGCCAATCTGCCGGCGGCAAAACGAAATCGCTTTGGACTCTAATGACCGATTTGGGTTTACACTACAAAAGTACGCAAATAAATGAAAAAACAAACGCGCGTAATCGTTTTTAGGCCGCAGGCCATCCCCCGCCCCGGCGGGGACCAGCCGCGCCGCGACACGGCCGCCAGACACCCCGCTTGGGGGCACACCCGTGCCCGCCTGCAAGCGCAGGTGTGCCCCCAAGCGGGCAAAGGTGTACGGGCAAGGGGGCAAAGGCAGGGTGGCCGCAGGGGTGCCGTGCACCTGGGCCGGACCACCCCATGCACGGATGCAAAAAAGCCGTCCCCGGCATCACTGCCAAGGACGGCGCGTCTTAGGATGGTTGGAAAGGTCGTGCCTTTCCGCTTCTATTATTGAGCCTGTTGTTACTTAGTCAGCACACGGGTGACATAGGTACCGGCCTTCACGATGTAGACCGTGTGGGGCACAAGGCCTCCGATGGTCAGCGTCTCGCCACGGGCATCCTGCTGGGCAGCCAGCGTGCCTTGCACGGTGTAGACACTTACGGTGCAGTCGGCGGCACCCTCAACAATCAATCCGCCCCTGACAGCCGTCACGCGGATGCCGGATGCGGCGTGGTCGCCTATGCCGTCGGCATTCGAGTAGGTCAGCGTGTAGGTGTGGGTGTTCTCAGGGTTCTCGGCATAGTCGTTGCCCAGGACGGTGATGGTCGCAACGTTGTCGGCAACCGAAACGCTTACTTCCGCACCGCGTCCGTCGGCCACAGCCACGATGTCGCTCTCGGAGGGCACTTCGCCGTCGAGTTCATACTCGTAGACGTTCTTGTCGAAGCCTTCCAGGGACACACCGCTTACCGTCAGCGACTCCAGACGAGAGTTGTAGATGAAGCGCACCTGGTCTACCGTCAGCGTGTCGTTAGCCGAACCTCCCGGCACGGGGTTCGTGGTGAACGAGGCCAGCAGGAACTGCTCGCCGTCGGCAGCCTCGTTGCCCGTGTACTCCATAGGAGCGCTGAAGTAGGTCCAGTCTGCCGTGGCGGGGATAAGGATGGCACCCGAAGCTATCTTATGGGCGGCATCGTCCTCCAGCTCGGGGTCACGATACTCGTAGCGGTCGTGCAGGATGAACTGACCCCGTCCGTTCTCGCTGCCGCCAGAGATGAACTTGGCGTAGCAGGCAACCGAGTCGGGCACACCGACGAAGGGCAGGTAGTGGCCGGGATTGTCGAAGTCACTGAAGTTGTAGTTCTCGGGGGCATCGGGAGTCATGCTGCCCATGTTGATGGCACCCGTCGTCAGGTTGCCGTTGGCGTTGGCTATGCCAAGGACACTGACCGAACTCAGTTGCACGGCCGTCTCGCTGTCGTAGCCAGCGACCTTGAGCGGAGCGGGCGACATGCTTGCAGCCCAGCTCATAGAGCCTACTGCCGAAGCGAACGAGTTCCAGCCGTTGCCAGGCTCGTTGTCGGCTGCCCAGTCCTCGAAGTCGGCGTTGGGCAACTGATAGTAAGAAGCACCCGTGTTGTCGAACACTACGGTGTAGGTGTGCGTATTCTCGGCGTTGGTCTCGTAGTCGTTACCGCGCACTACGACGGTGAGGGTGTTGCCCTCCAGCGTAGTCTCCACAGTAGCACCACGGCCATCGGCCACGGCGGCTACGGCATCCGCTGCGGGAACATCACCCCTCAGCACGTAGCTGTAGGTGTTCTTGTCGAAACCGGCCAGAGCCTCACCGCCAATGGAGAGCGACTCCAAGCGCGAGTTGTAGATGAAGCGCACCTTGTCAACCGTCAGTGTGTCGTTAGCCGAACCGCCGGGGACGGGGTTCGTGGTGAACGAGGCCAGCAGGTATTGACCGCCCTCGCCAGCCGTGTTGCCGGTGTAGTCCATCGGGGCACTGAAGTAGGTCCACTCCGCCGTGGGCGGTACGAGGATGGCACCCGAGGCTATCTTGTGAGCCGCGTCCTCAGCCAGTTCCGGGTCGCGGTATTCGTATTGGTCGTGCAGGATGAATTGGCCGCGACCATTCTCGCTGCCGCCAGAGATGAACTTGGCGTAGCAGGAAACCGAGTCGGGCACACCGACGAACGGCAGGTAGTGTCCGGGGTTATCGAGGTCGCTGAAGTTGTAGTTCTCGGGGGCATCGGGAGTCATGCTGCCCATGTTGATGGCACCCGTCGTCAGGTTGCCGTTGGCGTTGGCTATGCCAAGGACACTGACCGAACTCAGTTGCACGGCCGTCTCGCTGTCGTAGCCAGCGACCTTGAGCGGAGCGGGCGACATGCTTGCAGCCCAGCTCATAGAGCCTACTGCCGAAGCGAACGAGTTCCAGCCGTTGCCAGGCTCGTTGTCGGCCGCCCAGTTCTCGAAGTCGGCGTTGGACAGCTGATAATAGGCCGTAACGGTGGTGTCGTAGACGATGGTGTAGGTATGGGTGTTCTCCTGATTGACTGCATAATCGCCACCACGCACCACAATGGTGACGGTGTTGCCCTCGACGGTCGTCTCCACGGTGGCGGCACGGCCATCGGCCACGGCGGCTACGGCATCCGCTGCGGGAACATCACCCTTCAACGTGTAGCTGTAGACGTTCTTGTCGAAACCGGCCAAGGCATCCCCGCCAATGGTGACAGACTCCAGACGCGAGTTGTAGATGAAGCGCACCTTGTCAACCGTCAGTGTGTCGTTAGCCGAACCTCCCGGCACGGGGTTGGTGGTGAACGAGGCCAGCAGGTATTGGCCACCTTCGCCAGCCGTGTTGCCGGTGTAGGTCATCGGGGCACTGAAGTAAGTCCAGTCGGCTGTCGCAGGGATAAGGATGGTGCCCTGCCCTATCTTGTGGGCGGCATCCTCAGTCAGCTCCGGGTCGCGGTACTCGTACTGGTCGTGCAGGATGAACTGGCCCCGTCCGTTCTCGCTACCGCCCGAAACGAACTTGGCGTAGCAGGAAACCGAGTCGGGCATCCCGGCAAAGGGCAGGTTGTGTCCGGCGTTGTCGAGGTCACTGAAGTTGTAGTTCTCGGGGGCATCGGGAGTCATGCTGCCCATGTTGATGGCACCCGTCGTCAGGTTGCCGTTGGCGTTGGCTATGCCAAGGACACTGACCGAACTCAGTTGCACGGCCGTCTCGCTGTCGTAGCCAGCGACCTTGAGCGGAGCGGGCGACATGCTTGCAGCCCAGCTCATAGAGCCTACTGCCGAAGCGAACGAGTTCCAGCCGTTGCCAGGCTCGTTGTCGGCTGCCCAGTTCTCGAAGTCCGAGTTGGGGATTTGATAATACACAGTGTCCTGTGCCTCCTGCGCCGCCACTGTCCCGGCAAGGAACAAGGCAGACAGGCAAAGAGTAGACATTTTCTTCATACCATAAAGTTGATTAGTGATTATATTGAAACGTTCTATTCTGTCACGGCTTATTATTCCGGCTGCAAAGTAACGGCGGTTTTATAGCCCCCGCAAGGTCTATTCTTGCTTTTTTGTGTCCTCTTCATGCGAAACAGGCTCTTTTTGCAGGAAAAAGGCTCCCGAAAAGTGTTCTTTTATTTCCACGCCCTGTTCTTTTTCTTAAAACGAGTTCTCCGTAAGCCCCTTTCTGCCTATCTTTGCAGGGCCGCCCCCGGACCGGCAGCCCGTGCCGCCCGGCCAGCCGGAGGCGTAACACTTACAGAATATGGAAAAAGAACTACCCAAGCTCGACGTGCCCGACGATTTCGTAGTAGGCACCGGCATACCCGAGAGCATACTCAACCTCTACAAGAACTACCCCTGCCGACTGAAGGCCGCCGTGTTCATCCTCTGCACCAACGGACAGATAGAAGGCACCGTCAACCTGAACCGCTACGTGGTGCGGAAGAACGACTTCGTAATCCTTAGCCCCGGCAGCATCTTGCAGCTGCACCGGGCCGAGGACGACCCGCAGTTCTACGTCATGGTGTTTTCCTCGCACTTCCTGGCCGAGGCCAATCTGCCCAAACCCGTACTGAACTTCCTGTACACCATCAAAAGTGTGCCCCTCATCCACCTGCCAGCGGAGTACGCCGAACTGTACGAGGGTTTCTTCAAGCTCCTTATACGCGCCAACGAGCTGAACCCCGACCAGACCCCGGAAGTAACCAAAGGCATCATGCTTGCCATCCTCTACCGCATCAAGGAGCTATACCGGCAGCAAGACCAAGTGACCCAAGAGCGCCCGGCTACCCGCAACGAGCAGATATGCAAGGACTTCGGGCACCTCGTGATACAGCACTACACCCACGAGCGCAGCATTGCCTTCTACGCCAAGAAGCTGGGCATCACCCCCACCCACCTGAGCAACACCGTGAAGCAGGGCACAGGGAGGACCGTCATACAAATCATCTCTGCACTGGTCATCAACGACGCAAAGGCACAACTCAAGTCCACCGACCTGCCCATCAACGAGATAGCCGAGTCGCTCAACTTCGCCAACGTCTCCTTCTTCGGGAAATACTTCAAACGCCACGTGGGCATGGGGCCGCAAGCCTACCGCAACAGCTGAGCCGACAAGGCCACGCCCCGGAGACAAAGCAGCCGCCCCTGTCCGACGCAAACAGGACAAGGGCGGCTGAAAACAATTAATACTATGACATTCTTCAAGTGTGCGGATGATAGGACTCGAACCTACACGCCTCACGGCACCAGATCCTAAGTCTGGCGCGGCTGCCAATTACGCCACATCCGCAGTTCTGTTTCTACCCCAACAGGCAGACGACCTCATTGACGGGGCAAAGATAAGAAGTATTTCCGTATCTGCAAACCTTTTTGGCCACGAATGTATGCCTTGCCCTCTGCCCCAGCCTCCCAGGATGCCCGCAAGGGCACAGGTGTGCCAGCCCACGGGCAGAGGTGTGCGCCCGAGAGAGCGAAGGTGCGCCTGCGGGCGGACAAAGGTGCACCACCGAGGGCTTGCCACAGGCCGCGACGGGCCGTGCGCACAACCGGCCTACCGGGCGGCGTTGAGCAGCCGGCGGGCTTCCTCGATGATGGTGTCCAGCCCACGCTGGCGGTCGCCCTCGTCCATGTCCACCTCCACGTCGGGGTCTATGCCGCCCTCTATGTGCGCTCCCTGCGCGTCGAGGTGCGGACTGGCCGAGAAGCGCACGGCCCAGCCGTTGGGCAGCTCCGAGGAGAAGGGCAATCCCCCGCCCCCGCCGGTGCGGTCGCCCACCAGCGTCACCCCCGGCAGGCAGCTCATGGCGTTGGCAAAGTCGTTGGTGGCACTGTAGGAGTGGCGGTTGACAAGCACCGCCACGGGCTTTTGCCAGCGTATGCTGGCGGACGGCTCCAGGTAGATGGGTTCGGGCTGGGAAAAGTCGTCGTGCCCCGGCCCGGCCTTGTGCAGGATGTAGCCCGTCAGCACCCGCTCGTTGGTGAAGCGGGCGGCCAGGCGCGAAGAGTACGTCAGGTTGCCCCCGCCGTTGTTGCGCACGTCGACAATCAGGCCGTTGCACACGGACAGATAGTCCAGCATCTCGTCCAGATTGCCCTCGCCGATGCCGTCGGAGAACGACTCGTAGCTGACGTAGCCCACGTTGTCCTCCAGGATGGTGTAGCGCAGGCCGCCCGAGATGCGGTACTCGCGCCCCAGGTAACGCTCCACCAGGGCCTCGTCGTAGTTGCGCGGATAGTCCAGATACCAGTCCCAGTAGCGGGCCGTGTTGGACGCGCTGTAGAGGTTGACGTGCCCGTCCTTCAGCTCGGCCAACATGTCGCCCAACACCTCGAAAAGGGCATCGTTGCCCATGCCGGAGACGATGCGGGGCCGGTACTTGTCGCGCACGGCATCCCAGTCTATACCCTTGTAGGTGAAGTAGCAATAGTGCTCGTCCATGAGCGTCCACAAGGCATCGAAGTTGCCCTGCGGCGAGTTGTCGTAATCGTCCTCGCGGATGCACCCGCAGAAAAGGACGGACAGCAGTAACGGTAACAAAATCTTTTTCATCGGCTTTGAGTTGCAGATAATCGGTTGTAGAAGAAGACCGCACCGGGCCTACCTCCGCCCGCGCAGCAGGTAGAACTCGCGCACCAGCCCCACCATGAACACATGAGAGTAGGCGTGCGTGCGGATGTCGTTCAGGCTGGACTGCTGCGCGTCCCACACGTAGGCCAGGCGCAACTTGGCCCGCCTTGCGGGCAGGTCGACCGTCAGCAGCTGGCGCAGCGAAGGCTGGTTGTGGAGCGAGGTGAAGCGCACCACGCCACCGGCATTGCCCAGCGAAAATATCTCGTAATAGGACTGCCCGTAGTGGGGCGAGAACATGACACCCGCCAGGGGCACGTTGAGCTGATAGCGCAGACGTATGGGGTAACGGCGTATCTTGAGATCCCACACGGCCATGCCCGAAACGCCGAGGTTGACGTAAGCACGCGCCGAGGCGGGGTTGTTGCCGTTGCGCATGTTCCAGAGGAAGCCCCCGTTGAGGTCGGCCATGCCACCGGCCAGCAGGCGGAAGTTGGGAGTCAGGCGGAAATGGCGGTGCACGCCGTAGCCCCAACTGCCCAGCAGGCCCACGGAGTTGTTGTTGTCTACGTGGTTGTGCGTGTAGTTGACGTAGCCCTGAAAAAGCACCTGGCGCGACCACTTGCCGTCGCCCCAGGGCGTGAAACGCAGGTTCTCGCGCAACACGCGTACCTCCACGCCCCGGTACTCCTGCGGCGAGAGGTAGGTGTCGTACATGTTGGCCGCCCCCACGCCGTAGAGCGTAGCCCGGCTGACGAAGCGCGCACGCGCCGAGGGAGCGGCCAGCAAAGTGTCGACCGCCTGCCGTTCGCGCAGGCCCGCCGTCTGCGCCCGCAGGCCGACAGGCAGGAGGGACAGCAGGGCGACAAAGGCCCAAAAGGCGCACAGGGTTGTGGATAGTCTGTTCTTCATCGGAGCTTGACACGTGTGCGGCCCGTCTGCCTTTGGCGGGAACGGGAGGGCACTTCATTTAAATAGGTATTGCCCCGGGCATACCGCCCCGCCACACGGCACAGGGAGACCGACGCGGCAAAAGTAATATAAAAAAGCGAATATCGCGGCGTGCCGCCCCCCGATTTGCGACCGACGAGCACACGACAGAGACCGAACGCCCCGGCACCCCCCGAAGCCGCCAGCCACTCACCGGCCAGCCGCAAGGGGACCGAGGAGGCTCACCTGTGCCCGCCCGGCAGCGAACCTCTGCCCGCAAGGGGGCACACCTGTGCCCGGGGGCGGGCGCAGGATTGCCCGCCACGGCCGGACGAAAGGCCGGGAAACGCGCTGCCGCCACCCCGAAAAGGGGGAAAAGACGGGGCAGAGGGGAGGTTTTATCGACTAAGATGGAAAAATTATTGTTTTTCGATAAAAAATTACCGTTTTTCTTTGGCAGTCTCAGAAATTCGCCTTTCCTTTGCATATCGAAAAACGATAAAAGATTACCGATAAACAAAAACAAGCGTATGAAAACGAATTTCAGAACAAATCTCATCCGGCTGGCCAAGACCTTAGCGGTGGCGGTAGCCCTCTTCCTCGGCGGCGTAGCCTTGTACTATCAGGCCGACAGCACTTACAGAGACATCAAACAAGCCGTGTGGGACGCTTGGACCGAACCGGGCGAATGAGCACCGCCCGGCACAGCCCCACCCCACGGACAAACAACCGAAACGGACAAACACAGACAAAACAAACAAAATAGAAACGCATAAAACTATCGCATTATGAAAACCATCGTTCTCTCGGCAATCATTGCCATGACAAGCATCGTCAATTCTCTGGCCGCCAACAACGGCCTCGTCTACAACACCCAGATGGAGGGCAACCGCATGACGGGCAAGACCGTCTACAAGGAAGACGCCGCCCGGCTGCTGCACCACTACCTGCAATACAACTACGCCTACGACGAGCAAGGGCACATGGTGCGCAAGGAAGCCCTGCGCTGGGACGAGGCTAAAGGCAACTACCGCCCACACTACGCCCTGACGACGACCTACGAGGGCGACACCACAACGGTGGTCTACGCCCTGTGGGACGAACGGACGGAAAGCTACTCGCGCATACGGCAGAAGACCGTCTACACGGCTGTGCCCGGCGGCATGGACTACCGTGCCTACAACTACGACTCCCGCTGCGGGGAATGGATGCTGACGCTGGCCGCCAACGACCTGGCCTTGGCCGGCGACACGCCGATCCTGGCCCAGAACGGGAAATGAGCGACAAAAAAAACGACGGACAGCATACGAATGACGCTCAAAACACGTTGATAGTTAAGGCTGCGGCCCGGACAACCAAACCGGGTTGCCGACGGCCCTGCCACTCACCGACAAAACAGACCGTAAGATGAAAAAAGCCATCCTGCTTATTGTTGCCTACCTGCTCGTGCAGCTGCTTTGCGGCGTACTGATAGGAGCGGGCGTGAACCTCTATGCGAAACTCTTTGCCCCCACAGGGGCCGCCCCTCTGGGCATGGCCTCCGTACCCATCATGCTGTGCAGCCTGGCCGCCATGCTGCTGGTACTGTGGAAGCTGGGCTACCTGAAGAACGACGGGCGGGCATACGCCACAGGCTCGCCCGGACAGCTGGCGTGGGGCATCATGGGAGGCATGGGAGCCATCGTGGTATCCACCTATATAGTGGAGCTGCTACCGCCCTTGCCCGACCTGATGGAAAGTTCCTTCGACGAGCTACAAGGCAGCTGGGTGGGCATAGGCTGCATCTGCCTGCTGGGTCCGTTTCTGGAGGAGGTGCTGTTTCGCCGCGCAGTCACGGGCGAACTGCTGCGCCACTACCGGCCTTGGGTGGCCATCGGGCTGTCGGGCGTGCTGTTCGGGCTGTTCCACATCAACCCGGCCCAAATTACGGGAGCCGTCCTCATGGGCGTGTTCCTGGCCTGGCTCTACTACCGGACGGACAGTCTGGTGGCCTGCACCGTGACGCACATCGTCAACAACAGCCTGTCGGTGTGGCTCAGCACGGCTCACCCCGAGGTAGAGACCATGCGCGACCTCATCGGCAACCCGGCCCTCTACTGGGCATTGCCCGTGGCCGGACTGGCCGTGATGGGCGGAGCGGTGTGGCAGCTCGGGAGAAAGGGTGCAGCCCAGCCGGAGGTGAAAACAAACAATTAACAGAAGAAGAAAGAACAGGACCAGACCATATAACCCGTTGAAAGGAGACAGAACGTTATGAAGAAAATCAAGATACTGGCACTGATAGCCATCGTGGTATTCGTCGTGCAGAACGTGGGCGAAGCCGTACAGAACCTTGTCTACGGCGAGCCTGCACCGACCCAAAGCAAGCTCTACACGGACAGCTACGACTCGCATCTGAAACTGGCCGTGCGCCCCACCGACACCTGCGTACCCGGCACGGTGCACAGCACCGTCACCGGCACCGACGCGCCCTTCTGGGCCACCAGGATAGAAGCCTTCGGGTACATAGAGCCGTCGGCGAGCCTCATCGCCATGACTTTCGGCCTCGTGGCGTTGCTGCTGTTCGCGCTCTACGGTACCTACTGCCTGATACGCACCATCATCTCCGTGACACGAGGCGACGTGTTCACCCGCCTCAACGTGCGCCGTATGCGCTTCTTCGTCTACAGCCTCATGCTGCTGGGGGCAGGCTACGAAGTGTGGCGGTGGCTGTCCTACGTGGAAGCCTCGCAGCGGCTGGTGCTCACGGGCTACGAGGTGGTCTACGAGGGTCTGCAGTTCGACTGGCTGCCCTATGTCCTGCTGGCCCTCTTCACCGAACTATTCGCCGCAGGCGTGAAGATGAAAGAAGAGCAGGACCTGACCATATAGCAGAAACCCAAAACACGACTCTACATGCCCATAATAGTAAACCTCGACATAATGATGGCCCGGCGCAAGATTTCGCTCAGCGAACTGGCCGAACGCATTGACATAACCCCTGCCAACCTGTCGATACTGAAGACGGGAAAGGCGAAGGCCATCCGGTTTTCCACGCTGGAGGCCATCTGCAAGGAGCTGGACTGCCAGCCTGGCGACTTGCTGGAATACCAGAACAAAGAGGGCACCTGACACATCACAAGCGGACGGGTGTCCCCGGAGAAACAACCCCATGTATAACTAAAAAACAGAGAAGTAGTATGGAAAAGTACGTTTGCACTGTGTGTGGATACGTCTACGACCCCGCGAAAGGCGACCCAGACAACGGCATCGAGCCGGGCACCCCGTTTGAAGCACTGCCCGAGGACTGGACCTGCCCGCTGTGCGGAGTAGGCAAAGAGGACTTTGAGCGCACGGAGGAGTAGCCTGACGACAGGCCACGGACTGCCTACGCACAACAAGACACGACGCAGCCCGGCTGCATGTCCCCGCAATCCCCGCAACCCGTGCGGGAGGGACGACAGCCGGGCTGCCTGTGCCGGAAGGCGGAGGGTCAGTCCTTCTTCTCCTTCAGGTCGCTGCTGGCTTCGACAACGTTCACCACGTAGTCTCCCAGCTTTTCGCACTCGGAAACAATGTCCATGTAGAACACGCCCATCTGGTAACTGTAGAGCTTGTTGTTCACATCGGCCAGATTTTGGTTCTTCAGCTGGTTGCGGTAATTGTTTATCTCGTTCTCCAAGTTGAAGGACTTGTTGGCATCCACACTCTCCTGGTCAGAGTGCCCGGAATAGTTTATGACAACTATCATCTGAGCTAAGGCTTCGTCGTCAAGCTGCATCATGGAAGAGATGTGCGCGTATTGCTCCGGCGTGAAGTCCTCGTCGGAGAACTGCCGTTTGCGACTGATGGTACGGGCCAGGTTGTAGCAACTGTCGCCTATGCTCTCAATCTCGGTAACGGCACGCAACATGGCGCGTATCTGGAGCTTACTTTCCGAGCTGAGTCTGCCCTCGGACACCTTGTTAAGATAGTTGCCAATCTCAAGCTCCATGCTGTCGCTGATGTTTTCGTACTTCTCGATGCGGCTGTAGAGTTGGTTGAAATTATCATCCTTGGCCGTGTGAAGCAGATCACGTACCATCCCAAACATGCGACGGATGCGCTCGGCATACAGATGGATTTCCTTGCTGGCCTGCAATATGGACAGTTCAGCGGTGGAGAGCATACCTCCCGTAATGAAACGCAGGCGGAACTCCTCTTCCTGTTCCTTCTGCGGAATGATGAAGCAGACCGTCCGCTCGATGAAACGCACGAACCAGATTAGTACCAGCACGTTGCAGACGTTGAAGGCCGTGTGGAAAGCCGAGAGCTTGAAGGGTACGGCTACCGACATCGCAGTAACCCCCATGACGTTTTCCACGAACCACGACACCGCCCCGGTGAAGAACGGGAAAACGCTTAATACCCAGATAACGCCAAAGACATTGAACACCAGGTGGGCAAGTGCAGCCCGCCGTGCCTGTGTATTACCTGTCAGAGCTGCCAGATTGGCTGTGATGGTGGTACCGATATTCTCGCCCAGCACAAGGGCAGCCCCAAGCTCGAAACTTATCCAACCGTTGGCACACATGATGAGCGTGATGGCCATCGTGGCCGAAGAAGCCTGCACAATCATCGTCAACACGGTACCAATGAGCACGAACAGGAGCACCGAGCCAAAGCCCATATCTGTGTACTCCTGGACGAAAGCCAACATTTCGGGGTTCTTCTCCAAGTCGGGCGCGTTGGCCTGCAACATGGCAAGACCCATGAAAAGGAACGAAAAACCGAAGATGAACTCTCCCACCGACTTGCGACTGCTGCGCTGCGAGAACAGCAGTGGAATGCCAAACGCCAGCAAAGGCAACGCAAAGGCCGAGATGTCGACCGAAAAGCCCAGCGCAGAGATAATCCACGCCGTGACCGTAGTACCGATGTTGGCTCCCATAATAACGCCGATTGACTGCGACAAGGTCAGCAAACCAGCATTGACAAAGCTCACCACCATCACCGTAGTAGCCGACGACGATTGCACCAGTGCTGTTATCAGCATTCCCGTAAATACTCCCGTCACACGGTTGGTCGTCATCGCCGTAAGAATTTTCCGTAGCCGGTCTCCGGCAAACTTCTGAAGCCCCTCGCTCATAATCTTCATGCCGTAAAGGAACAAAGCTAAAGAGCCGAGCAGTTTTAAGAAATCATAAAAAGAATATTCCATCTATAATTAATTAAAGGTTATTGTGCTACCAACTCATTTATTGCCTACTTTTAGAGCAACTAACCCCTAAAAGGAACAGAGCAATGAAACACATGTTACAAATCTATTGCAAAAATACTAATATTTCTAAAGACTGCCCTACGGGAAGCTCACTTTTGGAAATTTATCCCTTGTTCGACCTTCAAATGCCATATCAAGTGGTCAGCGCAAAGGTCAATAACCGCTCCGAAGGCCTCAACTTCCGTGTGTTCAACAACAAGGACGTTGAGTACCTTGACGTGCGCGACCCCTCCGGCATGAGGACCTACGTGCGCTCGCTGTGCTTCGTGCTCTACAAGGCTGTCAACGAACTGTTTCCACACAGCAAGCTATTGTTTGAGCATCCCGTGTCGAAGGGCTACTTCTGCGACCTGCGTTTAGGACGGCCCATCGAGGAAGCCGACGTAAAGGCCATAAAGAAACGAATGGAAGAAATCGTAGCCGCCGACATTCCTTTCCACCGCATAGAGTGCCACACTACCGAGGCTGTACGCATATTCAGCGAACAAGGGATGGACGACAAGGTGCGGCTACTCGAGACCAGCGGCTCGCTCTATACCTATTATTACACGCTGGGCGACACCGTGGACTACTACTACGGAAACCTCGTGCCAAGCACCGGCTTCATCAAGCTGTTCGACGTTGTGAAGTACTACCACGGTCTGCTTTTGCGCATCCCGAGCAAGACCAATCCCAACGTGCTTGAAGACGTAGTGCGGCAGGACAAGATGCTCGATGTCTTCAAGGAAAACCTCCACTGGGGATACATCATGGGACTGGGCAACGTGGGAGACTTCAACGCCGCGTGCCAGGAGGGGCACGCCACCGACCTGATAAACGTGGCCGAAGCACTGCAAGAGAAAAAGATAGCGCAAATAGCCGACGACATCTACCATCGCGGCGACGGAGACCAGCGTGTGAAGCTCGTCCTCATCTCCGGCCCGTCGTCGTCAGGCAAGACGACGTTCAGCAAACGTCTGTCCGTGCAGCTCATGGCCAACGGCCTGCACCCCTATCCCGTGTCGCTCGACGACTACTTTGTGGACCGCGAACAGACTCCTCTCGATGCCGATGGCAACTACGACTACGAGTCGCTCTACGCCCTCGACCTCGACTTCTTCAACCGACAACTCAGCGCACTCCTGCGCGGGGAGGAGGTAGAACTGCCGCGCTACAACTTCAACACAGGCAAACGAGAGTTCCGTGGCGAACGCCTGCGGCTGGACGACAACACCATACTTGTCCTCGAAGGCATACACGGACTGAACCCCCAGCTGACACCCCAAATACCCGAAGCCAACAAGTTCAAGATATACGTCTCGGCACTGACCACCATCTCGCTCGACGACCACAACTGGATACCCACAACGGACAACCGCCTGGTGCGCCGCATCATACGCGACTACAACTACCGGGGCAACTCGGCACAAGAGACCATCGCCCGCTGGCCCAGCGTGCGTGCCGGCGAGGACAAGTGGATATTCCCCTACCAGGAGAATGCCGACGTGATGTTCAACTCGGCCTTGCTCTTCGAGTTTGCCGTACTGCGCTGCCACATAGAGCCGATACTGAACACCGTCCCCCGCAACTGCCCCGAGTATGCCGAAGCCTACCGGCTGTTGAAGTTCATCAAGTACTTCACCCCCATACAGGACAAGGAAATACCGCCCACCTCGCTCCTGCGCGAGTTCCTGGGCGGCAGCAGCTTTAAATATTAAGCCCGGAAGCCCATTGCCCGACTGCCCCCGGACGGCCCCATCAAGGTGCCGCCTCAGGGGCAGTGTCTGTCTCGTCCCCAGACACAGGACGGTTCCCCGCCGCCTGTTTCCTACTCAGGCGACCGCTCTTGCGCAAAGCCTCGGCAATAATCCACTGCAACTGGCCGTTGATGCTGCGAAACTCGTCGGCGGCCCACTTCTCCAGTGCCTCCATCGTAGCGGCATCCACGCGCAAGACAAAGCTCTTGGTTTTCGACTCTTTCCTGGACACGATTCAAAACAGCTTGTAGGACAACATCTCCGCCCGGACCACGGTTAATGGTTCAGCGTCCCGGCGTTGAGCACCGGCTGTGCCGACTCGTCGGCACAAAGCACCACGAGCAGATTGCTCACCATAGCAGCCTTCTTGTCCTCGTCCAGCTCCACAATGCCGTCTTTCTCCAGCTTCTTCAGAGCCATGTGCACCATCGAGACAGCCCCTTCCACAATCTTCTCGCGTGCGCCGATGATGGCCGAAGCCTGCTGGCGGCGCAGCATCACGGCGGCAATCTCGGGTGCATAGGCCAGATAGTTGATGCGGGCTTCCACCACCTCCATGCCAGCCATAGCGAGGCGTTCGTTCAGTTCCCGCTCCAGTTGGTTGTTTATCTCATCGCCGCCCGAGCGCAGCGTCAGCTCGCCAGAGGCCGTCTCGTTGTCGTCGTAGGCATACTGGCCAGCCACCTGGCGCAGGGCTGCGTCGCTCTGTATCCTCACGAAGTTCTCAAAGACGTTCATGCGCCCGGCCACGGCACTGCCCACGTTGAGGCTGACCTGCTTGCCGTCGGCGGTCACGACGGGGGCTGCGGCCATTGTCTGCGCATCAATCTCGAACATGGCGCGGTAGGTATCCTTCAGCTTCCACACCAGCACAAGCCCTATGAGCACCGGGTTGCCTATCTTGTCGTTCACCTTGATAGGCTCCACGTCGAGGTTGCGCGCCCGCATCGACAGTTTCTTCTTGTCCAAGAAGGGGTTCACCCAGAAGAAGCCCGTGTCGCGGAAGGTGCCTTTGTAGCGTCCGAAGAACACCATCACACGCGCCTCGTTCGGTTCGAGCAGCATGTAGCCCGCCAGAAAGACGAACCACAGGGCAATCAGCACGCCGCCCGTCACGTAGAGCCACGTGCCACCTTGCCAGAAGCAGAACACTATGGCTGCCGTGAGCAGCACCAGATGAACAAACAACATGGCAAAGCCGTTCATCCTAAACCCCGAAAAAAGCATCTCTTTCGTTTCCATAATTACTGATTTTTTAATGATACTAAAATGATATCACAAATATAGTACATTCCCGGACAGCAAAGCAAGCGCAAGGCAAGGAAAAACTGGGAAATGTGTTGCAGAACATGGTTTTCCGGCCCTCGACAGCGGGAAACCGACCGCGAGGACTGCCGACCACCCCGCAGGAGCACACCTGTGCCACCGCGCGGGCACACCTGCGCCATCACGGGGGCACACCTGTACTGCCACGGGAGCAGACCTGTGCCGCCAAGGAGACAACCGCCTCGGCCTTGACGGGGAACGCACCCCGCCAAGGTGCAGAATGGGAAAACACGTAGGGGAAAAAGGATGAAAAAAGGCGCGGACACGGGCCGCCGCCACCAGTCGGCACGGCCCGTCGGCCCCGATGGCAACGGCGCACGTCCGCGCCGCAAGAAAAGCCCGCAGCTGCCCGGACGGCTACGGGGAAGCCCCCGGAACAGCCCGCCGGAGGGACGGACTCAGCCGTTGAAGAGGCGTTCGATGTCCTCCTCCTTGATGGTGGCCAGCACGATGCGCCCGTCGGGCGTGTAGTTGGGGGCGGGACAGGCAAAGAGTTTGTCCACGAGGTCGGCCATCTCCTCGTTGGTGAGCACCTGCCCGTAGACAATGGCTGCCGACTGGGCCAGCGAGAGGGCCAGGACGGACTGCACCTCGGACTTCACGTCGCTGCCTTTCTCCAGCGCGTCGTGCACCATGTCGGTAACCAGCCGCACGGGGTCCAGCCCCTCGATGCCCGAGGGCACACCGTTGATGGCATAGCTGCCTCCGCCCAAGGAAGCAAGGTCGAACCCCACGGCACTGAAGTCGTCCATAAGCGTCTCGAGCATCTGAGCCTCTGAAGGCGGCAGCTGCACCATCTCGGGAAAGAGCAGGCCCTGCGAGGTGTTCTGCTTCTGGCGTATCTGCTCCATGTAGCGTTCGTAGAGCACGCAGATGTGCGCCCGCCGCTGGTCGATGAGCATCAGGCCCGACTTGACCGAGGTCAGGATGAAACGCCCCTTCAGCTGCAAATGCTGTGCCCCCTTGCCTCCGCCCGACAGGGCCGAGGGGAACATGGAGGAGGAAGAGGCAATGTCGTCTGCCCCGCCCGAGGCAAAGAGGGTCCCCACCGGTTCGGACGTGGCCGTGGGCGCGACAGGCGGTTCGTTCATCCGGCTGGCCTTGGACAGTCCCGAATAAAGTCCTTCCCACTCCACCTGCTTCCGCGAATAGCCTCCGCCTGCGCCCCCGCCTCCGGCAGAAACGGACTTGAAGGGGTTGTAACTGGCATCGTAGTGCAGGCGAGGCTGGTCGACGGGTTCCCCGCCGGTGTCGAACACCGGAATGTCGGGCTTGTCCTCAGTGTCGAAGTCGATGGAAGGCACTATGTTGAAACGCCCCAAAGTCTCCTTGACTGCGGCTGAAAGGATTTGCCAGATGGCCTGCTCGTTCTCAAACTTGATTTCGGTCTTGGTGGGATGTATGTTGACATCGATGTTGGCGGGGTCCACGTCGAAGTAGACGAAGTAGGGAACCTGCTCGCCTGCGGGTACCAGCCGCTCGTAGGGTTCCATCACGGCTTTGTGGAAATAGGGGTGACGCATGTAGCGTCCGTTGACGAAGAAGTACTGGTGGGCACCCTTCTTGCGGGCAGCGTCGGGCTTGCCCACGTAGCCCGAGATGCGGACAAGCGTCGTGTCCACGTCGAGGGCAATCAGCTGCTGGTCGAGCTTCTTACCGAAGACCGACACAATGCGCTGGCGCAGGGAGACGGCGGGCAGGTTGTAGAGAGCCGTGTCGTTGCTGTAGAGGTAGAAAGCGATGTCGGGGTGGACGAGGACAATGCGCTCAAACTCGGCCAGGATGTTGTTCAGCTCCGTGGCGTTGGACTTCAGGAACTTTCGGCGGGCAGGGACGTTGAAGAAGAGGTTCTTCACCGCGAAGTTGCTGCCCTGCGGACAGGCCACCGGCTCCTGGCACTCCACCTTGGAGGCGGCCAGCACGATGCGCGTGCCCAGCTCGTCGCCCGCCAGGCGCGTCTTCAGTTCCACCTCGGCCACAGCGGCAATCGAAGCCAGGGCCTCGCCGCGAAACCCCATCGTGCGGAGGGCAAAGAGGTCGGAGGCGGTACGGATTTTGGAGGTGGCGTGGCGTTCGAAGGAAAGGCGGGCATCGGTCGCGCTCATGCCGCAACCGTTGTCTATCACCTGTATGCTCGTTTTCCCGGCATCGGTCACCAAGACGTGTATCTCGGTCGCTCCGGCATCAATGGCGTTCTCTACCAGTTCCTTTATCACCGAGGCCGGTCGCTGTATCACTTCCCCGGCAGCGATCTGATTGGCCACCGAGTCGGGCAGCAGATGGATAATGTCACTCATAGTGTTTCGCGTAAGTGTGTGGGTAAAAAAGAAGTTCTATAGTATTCCGTTGCCTATGGCGTACCACAGTCCGGCAAGCAGGGCTATGAGGAAGAGGATGACGGCGGGATGCAACGGCCTGCGCCCCCTCTCCTTGCGTCGGCGCAGGAAGGTGGTCTGGGCGGCAAACTTGCCGCGCATGTCGCCGGAGGCTATCGGTGGCGGCGGTGCCAGTCCCAGTTCTTGCCGGGCCTTCTCGGTCATCCGGTCCAGCCGTTCTTTGCGCTCGTCTACATATATATAGGTGTGGTGGAAGCCCCGTGGCTTCCTCATGCCGATAAATCCCATAAGGCGCGTCATTTCTCCTTTCGCTTGATGTGCAGGTCTCGGGGCGACACAACCGGGCCTCGGTCTATCTTTTGCAACTTCTCGCTTTCTTTCTTGCCACGGTAATTGAAGATATCGGCCTTGTCAAGGGGGCGTATGTAGTCAAACCAGGCAAACGACTTGAGCCGGAACTTGTCTGCCGGTATCTGGTCGAGGGGCGTGGCCACGCCGGTTGTCTTCCCTATGAACGTGCCCTGCTCCATTTTTCGGTTCTTTAGCAGCATACGCAGGAAACTTCCTTCCGTATAGTTGTGCATGATGAGGGAAGAGTCCTGCTCCTCCACAGGATAGAAGATGACGAGCACGTTTCCGTTGACATCCACCTGGCGCAACTCGCCGCTGCGGAAGAAAGCCTTCATCTCCTTTCCGGTAACCTGGTTGTAGTGTACGGAGTCTTTCTGCTCCACGGCCATAGCCTGGTTGATGATGTGCGCCCAGTCTATCGTGCTGTCGTTCATGTACACCTTTATTTGCTCGCCGAGCAACTGTTGAGGCCCGTGCCACAGTATAGGGTCGGTGTACATCGTCAGGCAGGTGTCCTTCCCGCTGTAGACAAGCGAGTCGCACACGGCTTGTACGTCCGAACGGTAGGCACGGACGTGGTGGTAGGCATGCATCTCGCGGAAGACACTGTCGGTGTTAAGGTTGAACGTGAGCAGGCGCAAGGTGTCGCCATGCATGAAGAGGCTGTCGCCTTGCGAGTAATCCACCGCCACAGCCCGGCGGGTAGCCAGGGCGTTTCCGGTACGCTCGTTGTAGAAGCAGTAGTCTCCGGCGAGCATGTTGCGGTTCAGGGTGTCGTTCATCACAACGTTGTCAAACGCCTCCCCGTAGCCCATCCTGCGGTCGTAGAAGAGGCTGTCTCCCGTCAGTTTCTTGCTTTCGTTGGTAAGCACGGAGCGGTCAAGCAATTCGGCCTGCTCGGTAACCGTATTGTAGATGCCGCGCTCGGAGTAGATGTGGTTTCCCTCACTAACAATGTCCGAAGGGCCCAAGATGGTAGCCACCTTGGTCAAGGTACTGTACTTCAGGGTGTCGGAAGTAAGCGTAAACTTCGGGTTAACCAACTCTACCTCGTCATTGAAGACAGCAAGTTTTGTGGCCGGACTATATTCCCCCCACAGCGAGGTGAGGACGTTCTCTTCGTCGCTCAGCTGTCCGCCGTCGAAATAATACCCCAGATTGATAACACGGTCGTAGTTGAGGCTGTCGGTAAGGAGCTCCGTATTGCGGTTTATCATGCGCACGTTCTCGCGCAGTTGTGCTATCTGGCTCATGCCGTCGTAGTAGAGGTAGTCGCCATAGATAAACAGCGTGTCGCCCTGCTCCATCCGCACGTTGCCGAATGCTTCTACCGAGTTCACCTTTTCGTATATCAGGGCACTGTCACAGAACATGTACATGCTGTCATGACGCAGTTTCACCGAGCCGATAAGCACCTGCACATCGGGGCGGAAGTGCTTGTCGGCCTGCGCCTCATCGGCATAAAGCAGGTCCACACGGGTCTTCTTCTCCGGTTTGTCGCCGTCCTTGCGTTCTTGCGCACCAAGCCAACAAACACAGCACAGACAGAGGACGAGAAGGGAACTTAGTCTTTTATCCATCCCGGATACTTAAAGTTGCAGTCTGTTCTCCAATTATCGCTGATGCGGACATAAGTGGTCCGTTGCTTGTCGCGTATCCACTCGTCGAGCACCTCGGACCGCCGCTTTGCCAGCACAATGTCCTTCAGGTTCTGGTAGTCGTCCGAGATGGTGGCTTTATGTCCGTCGATGCGGCTCTTCAGCTTCACGATGACGCACTCCTCTTTTCCTGTCTCCTGGGGTATCATAGTAAAGGCACGGGATATTTCGCCCACTTCCATCTTGTCGACTACCTTAGCTATCTCGGGCGGGAGTTCCTGCATCTCGAACTTGGATGTTCCGTCATTGGGGTTGGGCAAAAGGCCGTGGTTGTTGCGCGTGTCTTTGTCGTGCGACAGCACAGCGGCAGCGCTCTCAAAGCTGAACTTATTGTTGCGTATGTCGTTGGCTATGGAGTCGAGGCGGGCATTGGCTGCCAGCAAGGCCGACTCGGGCACGTGCGGTTTCAGCAAGATGTGGCGCGTGCGGATGCGTTCCCCGCGCTTCTCCAGCAGCTGTATAATGTGAAAGCCGTATTCGCTCTCTACTATCTTCGACACCTTATTGGGGTCCTGCAGGTTGAAAGCTACGTTGGCATAGGCGGGGTCGAGCTGTCCGCGCCCCATAAAGGGAAGTTCTCCTCCGTTGCGTGCCGAGCCAAGGTCCTCCGAGTACATACGTGCCAGCATGGCAAAGGACTCGCCGTTGTTGATGCGCTCTGTGTACTCCCGCAGGCGACGCTTCACGTCGTCCACCTCCTCCTGCGGCACCTTGGGCTGCAAGGTTATAATCTGCACTTCCACCTTGGTCGGGATGTAGGGAATACTGTCCTGGGGTAACTGCTGGAAGTAGCGGCGCACCTCGGCGGGTGTCACCTTGACCTCGCC
Source organism: uncultured Bacteroides sp. (assembly GCA_944321465.1). Taxonomy (GTDB): domain Bacteria; phylum Bacteroidota; class Bacteroidia; order Bacteroidales; family Bacteroidaceae; genus Bacteroides. The sequence continues at coordinate 57,725 of CALULL010000010.1, read as the reverse complement.
CACCAGTTTCTGCTGCATCTTCTGCACTGTGAGTCCCTCGCGGATATTCTCGCGCATGGTTTCACGTATTTGGCTGGCTGTCTTGTTGAAATACTCCTCCATCTTCTCCATCGAACCGATGTTGGCAATATACATGTTGAGCTGGTAGTCCAGCTGCTGCACGACCTCGCTGTCGGACACTTCTATACTGTCCAGCTCGGCTTGGTGAAGGAAGAGCTTCTGCACAGCTATTTCTTCGGGTATCACACAATAGGGGTCACCGTCAAACTTCCGTCGGTTGTAGAGGGCATCCAAGCGCACTTCTTCTATCTCAGACTTCAGTATGGCCTCATCGCCTACTACCCATGCCACCTCGTCTATCACGTTGTCCTGGCTCCATGCCTGCGGGCAAGGCCAGAGGACGAGCAGCAACAGAGGCAGCCACTTCGTGTCCAGTAATCTTTTCATTCTTCTCTATATACCTTATTATATTAATACTTGCAAATCAGTAATACTTCACCATCTGTCGCTGCTCCGCCCGCCTATAGAGGTCGGACTTCACCTGCTTCAGGAACTCCACCTGGCCGGCATTGCGCACGAGGTTCTCCACCTGCGGGCGTGCGAAGTCATAGGGTTCCTGTGCTCCGGGCATCAGCAGCTCCGTGACGTGCAGGAAGTAGTAATAGGCCGTGTCTTTCCGCTCCACGTGCCGGTTTTTGTCCAAGAAGGAAGCAAGGTCGTTGTCGGGCAGAGGCATAAGGTCCTGCAACTCGGACACCGGAACCCAGCGGTCATAGAAGTACTCGTAGACCACCGCGTTGCGCAGGCTGTACTTTTCGAGCTGCTCCACCGCCTCGTGGGAGTCCGACTTGTACCAACGACGCACCTCGGCTATCTGCGGAGCGGTAAGAGGCACCTTCATAAACAAGCCTTTCACCAGCGGATGCTCTGCCTTGAACAGGTCAAGGTTACTTTCGTAGTAGGCCCGCAGCGCAGAGTCGCCCATCTGCTGAGGCGACTGTTGCCGCAAGAGTTCTTCCTGATAGGCCTGCACGATGAGCGACCTGCGGTAGTTCTCCACAAGCCGTTCTATCTGCGGGGTGCTTCCCACATTTTCGCGTGCCTTGGCATAGAGCAACTCTTCCTCCACCCAGTTGCGCACAAAACGCCCGGCCCACCGCACACTGTCCTGTCCTTTGCATTGCACGGGACAGGCGGACTCCACGTCTTCGCGGTAAAGGAAAGAGCCTTCGACTTCGACCAAAGGAACACGACCGCCATGGTCGTGTTCCTTGTCCGAACACGCACCGCACAGCAGCAACACCAACAGTCCACACAGACAGATTGTCCGCATCATCGGCCAGTTTCCTTTTCTTTACGTTCTTTTTAGCGACGAAGATAAGGCTTTCATTCCTTGCCTCCGTGATTATTAACCGTTTTTAGCACCTCTTGGTTTATTTCAACCTTAGCCGAAGAGCGCAACTTCTGCAACCATTGCTGTTCCAGATAGGCCTGATAGTCACCCACCAGCAGGCCCTGCACTTCGCGGTAGTCCTGCGGCCCGCGCAGCAGGTCGCCCACCACAGCCGCATGGGGAAGCCCTGCGGTTGCAGAAGGCTCGACGGCACGGCCAAACACAAGACGGTCGACATAGGCGTTGTCGCCCGGGGCAAACTCGCCCTTCACAAACCGCACTTGCACACGTCCGTCCTCCTTCACCTCGCGAGGTATCTGCTCCAGCCAGCCGGCTTCGGCCGCCGGCCGCCCTTCAGGCGTTCCCTCCCGGTGCAGTTGCTTCAGGTGCTTGCGCGCCCGGCGCATGACACGGCGGCTGGCACACTGCAGCACAACACCGCAGAAACGCGGCTCGGGCCAATAATAGTCTTCGGCATGGCTGTCATAGTAGGCCGCCAGACCGAGCGTGTCGACCGAGGCGCGCTCCCACACCTCGCGGTTGCTTATCTCAAAGAGCAGCATCCCGTCGCGATACTCCTGCATCAGCAGGCGAAACTCGGGGTAGTTTTCCTCCAGATGCCGGTTCTCGTAGTCCAGCACTGTTTTGGTTACAAACCACTCGTACTGCCGCTTCACGTTGGACGGACGGCTGTCTATGTAGTAGTCGAAGTCGTCTCCCGTATAAGTCTTTCCGGCCAAGGTGAACAGCCCGTATTTTGTCCGGCCCGTGGCCTCCAGTTCGGCCAGCCCCACGGCTATCGGCTCGTAGCCGTACTTCTGCTTCAGCTGTTCCACACGCGCCCGCACGCCCGGATTGAGCGGCGACGAGTGCTCCACGCGGCGCACCAGTTCGTCGCGCACCTTCTCGAAGGCCGGAGCCTCTTCGCGTTCCAGCACCCGGACGATGTGCATTCCCCCGGCTGTCGCAAAGGGGGCGGTCATCTGCCCCGGACGCAACGTCAGCACGCGGTTCTCAAAGTCCTCGGTCGTCTGCCCCCACCGCACCCACGTGGCCTTCCCGTCGGCCGACACACGCTCTACGCAAGCCTCGAAAGTGGCCAAGGCCGTGTCGCCCTGCACGACGTTCCACACCGAGTCCAGCCGCTCGCTCACCGCCCGCTGCTCCGCTGCCGAGGCATTGGGCGACAAGGGACAGAACACCTGCATCAGGCGCACCCGCCGGGCACGCCCCTCGCGGCAGGCACGGTCGTAGTAGTCGCGAGCCTGCCGCTCCAGCACGGCCTCGTCCGTCAGGTAACTTTTTGCAAGGTTGCGCCGATAGCCCGCCAGCTCGTCGCGGAAGGCCTGCGTGGTGTCCAGCCCTTCGGACTCGGCGGCGGCCACCTTCAGCTTGAAGTCCACAAAGAGGCTGACGTACTCGTCCATCGTTTTCTGTTCGACACCCTCCAGTGCCTTGTTCTTGTTATAGATGTGTTCAAACTCCGAGCGCAGCACGTCCCGTCCGTTGATGCTCATCAGCACCGGGTCGTCACCCGCCGTCTGGGCCACAGCCGTAGCGGCACACACTCCCAAAAGCAAACTTGCCAGTAGTCTCATAGTCTTTTTATCCGTTTTGTCGCTATTCCGCCCCACTCGGGGCGGCAAGGCCCTCTCCGAGCCCCGAAGCCGCCCGTGGGTCTTCTTTTTCAACGAAAACCGGCGGTCATTATTGTAAGAGGGTGCGACAAAAAACGGGCACAGGTCTGCCCCCTCGGGAGCAAAGGAAAGCCCGCCGGGCAGCACAGGTGCGCCACCAAGCGGGCAGACCTGTGCCACCCGACGGGCATCGGGACACCCCCGAGGGGGCGTTAAGAGGCCGTCGGGCAAGACGCGCCCCGTCCGTCAGATGGGGAACCAGATGAACACGGCCACATCCCAAAGGGCATGGGAGAGGATGATGGCCGCAAAATGCCGGGGGAAGAACCGGTAGAGCGCACCCCACACCACGCCCGCCACCAGGGCGGCCATCACGAGCATGAAGTTGCACGACCCGGCGTGTACCAGCGCGTAGAGCAGCGTGGAGACAGCAAAGCCCGCGTTGGCGCCCCAACGCAAGGACAACGTGCGCTGCACATAGCCGCGCCAGAACACCTCTTCGGCAGGCCCGATGAGGAACAGCATCAGCAGCGAGAGCACCCAGGGGGACTCGCCGGCCTTCATGCCGTAGATGGTATCCACCTGGGGGCGTGCAAAGTCGAAGAGGAAGGACGACACCTTGTCGCCCAGCCAGAATATGCCCCACAGGGCCACGGCGATGCCCACCCCCAGCAGCACGTCGGAGACCGACCAGCGCACCTGCCGCCACCAGCCGGGATTGAACCACGTGGACAGCACCGAAAGCGTGAGGGCCGAGGCGGCCATTGTCCACCAGAAGGGCACGTAGGGGGCCGTCCAAGGCGAGAACATCAGCGTCCAGAGCACGGCAGCCAGGACCAGTGTAAAGACAAGCCGCTTCATAACAACAGCCCGGCTATGAAAAACGACAGGGCCAACAACAAGCTAAAGAGCAGCTGCAGTTTGGCCGTAAGTTCATCGAGACCTGCTATGGCCGACGTGCCCGAACGCCCCAGGCGGGCCATTACCCGGGCGTTGCCCACGGCAGGTATCAGTGCAAGGCAAGCCAACAGCACCCACCACGGGAATACCCCGGCCACGGCACAGGCCGCCAGCCACACAAAGGGGAACAGCACCTCGAAGCAGTAGACAGCCACCGAAGCCCGCCTGCCCAGCAGCATGGCCAGCGTGCGGATGCGTGCCCGCAGGTCGGTGGCGGTGTCGCGCGTGTTGTTGGCATGGAGTATGGCCACGGTGATAAGCCCCACGGGCACCGACAGCCACAGCACCGGCCACTGCACGGCTCCCGTAGCTACGTAGGACGTGCCCAGCGTGGGCAGCACGGCATAGGTGAGAAAGATGTCGGCATCGCCCAAAGCGTGATACTTCAGCCAGGGATAGAACACCGAGAGCAACAGCCCCGCACCACCTATGAAGAGCAACGGCCACCCCGTGCAGGCCAGCAGCCCCAGCCCCGAAAGGACGGCCACGCCAAGCAGGCACAGCGAAAGGCTGCGCACCTCGGCAGGACGGAACATGCCGCCGGTGAGGGTCTTGACACCGAACGTGTCCGGCGCGTCTACCCCCCGGCGATAGTCGTAATAGTCGCTCCAGGTATTGCCCGAGGCATGGAACAACACAATGGACACCAAGGCCCAGAGGCCCAACAGCCAGTCTACTTCGTAGTGCGCCCAGTAAAGGTAGGCCAGTGTCACCAGCACCGGCATGGCCGATGCGGGGAAAGACCACGGACGCACCACTATCAGCCACTCCTTGAACGAATGTTTTGACATAGAAGAAAAACCATTGGCACAGCCCGGTGCCCGCCTTGCGGTCCGCCTCTCTTGCCACGGGGGCGCAAGCCGCCAGCCGCCTCCGGGCTGCACGCCGTTAAGTTAAAAATACTACTTTAATGTGCGGCAAAAGTACGAATATCCTTGCGTTTTCAGTACTTTTGCACCCAAGTAAAGTAAAAACGACATGACAAAAGCCCTGTTTCTCGACATCGACGGCACGCTTGTGAGCTTCGCCACCCACCAGATACCCGCCTCAACCATACAGGCTCTGGAAGAAGCCAAGCAACGCGGGCACCTCGTCTTCATAGCCACAGGCCGCCCCCGCATCCTCATCAACAACCTCGCGCCCCTGCAACAACGCTCGCTCATCGACGGCTACGTCACCATGAACGGCGGCTATTGCTACGCGGGCACGAAGGTGGTGTACAAACGTCCCGTCCCGCAGCCCGACGTGCAAACGCTGGTAGACTACTGCGGCAGGCAAGGCGTCCCCTGCATCCTGGTGGGGGAGGACGACATCGCCGTGTACCGCCCCGACGAACGCATCCGCAGGGTCTTCGGCGAGTACCTGAGCGTCACGGTGCCCATCCCCACCGTAGGCATCGAGGCTGCGGCACGTACCGACATCTACCAGCTCACGCCCTTCGTCGACAGGCAGCAGGAAGCCGAGGTGATGCCCCTTCTCCCCGGCAGCGAGGCGGGACGCTGGCACCCGGCCTTTGCCGACATCACCGCCCGAGGCAACAACAAGCAACGGGGCATCGATGAGATGGCACGATACTTCGGCCTTGCCCTGTCCGACACCGTAGCCATAGGCGACGGAGGCAACGACATATCCATGCTGAAACACGCCGGGACAGGTATCGCCATGGGCAACGCAAGCCCGGAGGTGAAAGCCGCCGCCGATTACGTCACCACGACAGTGGACGACGGGGGCATCGCGCAAGCCCTGCGCCATTTCGGCATCATATAGTTCCGACGCCCAGTCCCCAACCCGCCCGGACCGCAAAGCCCTACACCGTGGAATTTACCCCCGACACCGACAACCGCGAGTTTCAGGATGCCCTGAACCTCGTCAAGTACACCCGCCAGTCCGTATTTCTGACGGGAAAAGCCGGTACAGGCAAATCGACCTTCCTGCGCTACGTGTGTTCGCAGACCAAGAAGCAACACGTCGTGCTGGCACCTACGGGCATCGCCGCCATCAATGCCGGAGGCAGCACGCTGCACAGCTTCTTCAAACTACCTTTCCACCCCTTGCTGCCCGACGACCCCAACCTCAGCCCGGCGGGCAACCGCATATTCGACTTCTTCAAGTACAATAAGCAGCAACGACGGCTGCTGGAGCGGCTGGAGCTGATTGTCATAGACGAGATTTCGATGGTAAGGGCCGACATCATCGACGCAGTGGACCGCATCCTGCGGGTCTATTCCCACAACATGCGCGAGCCCTTCGGCGGCAAGCAGCTGCTGCTGGTCGGCGACGTGTTCCAACTGGAACCCGTCGTCAAGAGCGACGAACGCGAAATACTGGAGCGGTGCTATCCCAATCCCTACTTCTTCTCGGCACGGGTGTTCGCAGAGGTCGACCTGGTGTCCATCGAACTACAGAAAGTCTACCGGCAAACCGATGCCCGCTTCGTGGATGTGCTCGACCACATACGGGCCAACACACTAAGTGCCAACGACCTACAGCAACTGAACGCCCGCTATGACGGCACCCCGGACGAGGACGAAGGCAACGACATGCGCATCACGCTGGCCACCCGCCGCGACAATGTGGACTACATCAACGAACGCCGCCTGGCCGCCCTGCCGGGCACACCTACGACCTTCCTCGGGCAAATACGCGGAGACTTCCCGGCCAACAGCCTGCCCACGCCGCTGGAACTGGTGCTGAAACCCGGAGCACAGGTCATCTTCATCAAGAACGACTATGAACGCCGCTGGGTAAACGGTACCATCGGCGTGGTGGAAGGGTTCGACGAGGAGGCGGAAACCCTCTACGTGACGACCGACGACGGACGGCACTGCGACGTGAAGCCCGAGTCGTGGAGCAACATACGCTACACCTACAACGAGGAGAAAAAGGAGGTGGAAGAGGAGGAACTGGGCACGTTCACCCAGTTTCCCGTGCGCCTGGCCTGGGCCATAACGGTGCACAAAAGCCAGGGCTTGACCTTCTCGCACGTCACCATAGACCTGACGGGAGGCGTGTTTGCCGGGGGCCAGACCTACGTCGCCCTGAGCCGCTGCACGTCGCTGGAGGGCATCCGCCTGCGCAAGCCCATCAGCCGGTCCGACGTGTTCGTACGGCCCGAGATTGTACAGTTCTCCCGCCGCTTCAACAACCGTCAGGCCATCGACCGCGCCATGCGTCAGGCCCAGGCAGACATGCAGTACGCCGCAGCGGCCAAAGCCTTCGACCGGGGCGACTTTGAAACCTGCCTCACCGAGTTCTTCAAGGCCATACACTCGCGCTACGACATCGAGAAACCTGCCGCCCGCAGGCTCATACGCCTCAAGCTGAACACTATCAACCGCCTGCACCAGGAGAACATCGCTCTGCGGCAAGCCGCCGCCGACAAGGAAAAGGCCCTGACGAAGTACGCACGCGAGTACGTCAGCATGGGCGACGAATGCCTGAAACTTGACATGAAGGAGGCCGCCATGCGCAACTACGAAAAAGCCGTCGCCCTCTGCCCCAAGCTGAAAGAAGCGTGGAAGAAGATAAAGAAACTCGACAAGGAACTGCGCGGTCGCAGCAAACCTGCCAAGTCCTGAAGCCTGTCTCCTCCAGCGGGAGACAACGACCGGCCCCTGCCTCCTCCCCCACCCAACCCGCAGGACACAGAACCGCCGCGTCCCTCGCCTGCACCCCACCCCCACAAGCCAGACACTGCACTTCGATGCAAAAAACGCCCGGAAGCTTGACCATTAGCTCTTCTTTGCCTACTTTTGCAAAAACCATCCGAACATGCTACTGAAGCTCTACAACAAGAACAACAACCCCGCCGACCTGCAACGGGTGGCGGACGTGCTGCAAGACGGAGAACTCATTGTCTACCCCACCGACACGATGTATGCCATAGGCTGCCACGGGTTGAAGGAACGGGCCATAGAACGCATCTGCCAGCTGAAAGGCATCGACCCGAAGAAGAACAACCTCTCCATCATCTGCTACGACCTGAGCAAGGTGAGCGAGTACGCCAAGGTGGACAACGCCACCTTCAAGCTAATGAAACGCAACCTACCGGGTCCCTTCACTTTCATCCTGAACGGGACGAACCGCCTGCCCAAGATTTTCCGCAACCGCAAAGAAGTGGGCATCCGTATGCCGGACAATCCCATCATACGGGAGATAGCCCGCGTGCTCGACGCGCCCATACTCACCACCACCCTGCCACACGACGAGAACGAAGACATAGGCTATTGCACCGACCCCGAGCTTATCGACGAGAAGCTGGGCCATGTGGCCAGCCTCGTCATCGACGGCGGACCGGGAGGCACCGAAGGCTCCACCGTGGTGGACTGCACGGGCGACGAGCCTGTCATTGTACGCCAAGGCAAAGGCTGGCTGGACGAGGGCTGAAGCCTGCAGACACCTCTGTACAAACGGCCACGCCCCGAATGCCCCGCGACGGAAACAACAGACGGCGGCCGACTACCGGAGGGCAGGAAGAAACCTGCCGCCAGTAGCCGGCCGCCGTCACCATCATGCCCTGGCACAAGCCATACAGACAGACTTATGCCGGGCAACGGTCTGCGTCCTCTTACTTCTTAAGTAGCGACTCGGGGTCGAGATGGTCGGCCTCGATGTCCTTGAAGTAGCGGTACGTGCCCACCTTCAGTTCGTCGGTAGCAGCGTCGTCGCAGATGATGATGCCTTTCTCATGCATCTGAAGGGCACTGATTGTCCACATCTGCGTGATGCCGCCCTCTACGGCGTGATAGAGCGCACGTGCCTTGTTGTGGCCGTTGACGATAATCATCACCTCCTTGGCAGCAAGCACGGTGCCTACGCCCACGGTGAGAGCCGTCTTGGGGACCTGGTTCACGTCGTTGTTGAAGAAGCGCGAGTTGGCGATGATGGTATCCGTCGTGAGCGTCTTCTGGCGTGTGCGCGAGGACAGCGACGAGCCCGGCTCGTTGAAAGCTATATGCCCGTCGGGGCCAATGCCGCCCATAAAGAGGTCCACGCCCCCGTAGGACTTGATTTTGGCCTCATAGCGGGCACACTCGGCATCCAGGTCGGCAGCGTTGCCGTTGAGGATGTTGGTGTTCTCGGGCTTAATGTCGATGTGGCTGAAGAAGTTGTTCCACATGAAGGAATAGTAGCTTTCGGGATGTTCCTTGGGAAGACCCACATACTCGTCCATGTTGAACGTCACGACGTTCTGGAAAGACACGACACCTTTCTTATTAAGCTCAATCAGCTCGCTGTACATGCCCAGCGGAGACGAACCCGTAGGACAGCCCAGCACGAAAGGTTTGTCAGAAGTAGCACCTGCCGCGTTTATTTTAGAAGCCACGTAGCAAGCGGCCCATTTCGATACGGATTGATAATCCGGTTCAATAATCAGTCTCATTGTTGTATATTGATTTTAGGTTCACAGTACACGCTAAACAGCCGTCGCGCACGCCGGAGCGTCGCGGCAGCTCAGGCTTTGAGCCGGGCTGCCATAGCCCGCGCCAGGTTCTCGCAGTGCTCGTAGTCCACGGGACACATGGCCTGCTTCATCTCTACCGGGTCGCCCACAAGCTCGAACTTGCTCTTTTCGGCAAACTCGCCCATACGCTTCACCGCCGCCCCGGCCCAGGTAAACGAGCCGAAGTAACCGAAGAAGCGGCCCTTTACCTCGCGCAACAGGATTTTGTCGAGCAGGGAAGCCACCTCGGGATACATCTGGTTACAATATGTGGGGCTACCTACGATGAGGCCCCGGTACTTGAATATGTCGCGCAGGATGTACGAAGCATGGCTCTTGCTGACGTTGTGCATCACCACGTCGCGCACGCCCTGTGCCGACAGTTCGGCAGCTATGGCCTCGGCCATCTGCTCCGTGTGCCCGTACATGCTTCCGTAGGCTATCACCACGCCCGGCTCGGCCTCGTAACGGCTCAGACGGTCGTAGATGCCCACCACGCGCCCGATGTTCTCGGTCCACACCGGGCCGTGCGTCGAGCAGATTGCCTTTATGTCCAGCCCGCCCAACTTGGCCAATGCCTTCTGCACCGGATTGCCATACTTGCCCACGATGTTCGAGTAGTAGCGCACCATCTCGTCCCAATAACGGTCGGCATTGATGCGCGTGTCAAGGAAACCGCCGTCGAGCGTTCCGAAACATCCGAAGCCGTCGCCCGCGAACAGTACGCCGTCGGCCTCGTCAAAAGTCATCATCGTCTCGGGCCAATGCACCATAGGAGTCAGGTAGAAGCGCAGCCGGTGGTGACCCAAGTCGAGAAAATCGCCGTCGGACACCACGTAGCGTTCGCCCGTCACCCCGTAATAGCCTTCAATCATGCCGAAGGTCTGTTTGTTGCCCACGATTACAATGTCGGGATACTCCTGCTTGATGAGGCGGATGGAGCCTGAGTGGTCCGGCTCCATGTGGTTTACCACCAGATACTGCACGGGGCGGTCGCCCAAGATGCTCTTTATCTTGTGCAGGTAGGGCTCGAAGTAACATGCGTCCACAGTGTCGATAAGTGCCACGATGTCGTCGGCTATGAGGTACGAATTGTAGGAGACTCCGTAGGGCAGAGGCCACATGCCCTCGAAGAGGTGCTTGTTGCGGTCGTTCACGCCCACGTAGTGTATCTTTCCTTTTACCAGTGTCTTGTCTTTCATTGACTCTATTGTTGTTTGTGTGGTTTTACTGTTTTGTCATGCGCCCGGCAACCCTCTGCCAGGCAGGCCACAAAAATACGGATTTTCCACGACAGTATCTACTTTTTTCTGCTAATAGATGTTTGTCTGCTTCCTTTTCGGGTCGTCCGGGCGGGCACAGGTTTGCTCTCCGGCAGGGAGAGGTTTGCCCGCTGGCGGGCAGACCTGTGCCCGCCGACGGGCGCAGGTCTGCTCCCCCGGCCCCGTCCCGGCGTGCCGCTCAGGACCGGCTTTGCCCGTCGGTTCCGGCATAGAGCCGGCCCTGCCATGTGCCCCGCTGCCTGAGGCAACGCTCCACCAGATGATTGAACTCGTGATTCTTCATTCCCCAGTCGGGAGCCAGCAGCAGCGAGCGGGGCGACTGCGACACGAAACGCTCCACAGCCACGTCGGGGCGCAGCCGCTCCAGGTAGTCGGCCACGAGGCAGGCATACTCCTGCGCCGTGGGCAGGCGGAAGTCCTGCGGCCTCTCCCGATATTCGGCGGCCATGCGCGTGCCGCGTATCAGTTGCAGCTGGTGCAGCTTCAGGGTCGTCAGGGGCAAACGACTCACGTCGGCGGCCTGCTCCAGGATGTCGTCCCGGCTCTCGCCAGGCAGCCCCAGGATGACGTGCCCGCCGGTGGCGATGCCTCGTGCGGCGGTGCGCTCCACGGCATCGCGCGTCTGGGCATAGGTGTGGCCCCGGTTGATGCGCCGCAGGGTGTCGTCGCGCGTGCTCTCAATGCCATACTCCACGAGCACGAACACGCGACGTGCCAGCTGCTCCAGATAGCCAAGCAGGTCGGCGGGCATACAGTCGGGGCGCGTGCCCACCACAAGCCCCTCTACACCGGGCACGGCAAGAGCCTCCTCGTAGAGGGCACGCAGGCGGCCCGTGTCGGCGTAGGTGTTGGTGTAGGCTTGGAAATAGGCCAGATAGCGCATCTGCGGATACTTGCGGGCAAAGAAAGCCTTGCCCTCCTGCAACTGCCGGGTTACGCTCTTGTCCGTCCGGCAATAGTCGGGATTGAAGGTCTGGTTGTTGCAGTACGTGCAGCCGCCCCAGCCCACCGTCCCGTCGCGGTTAGGGCAGGTGAAGCCGGCGTTAATCGATATTTTCTGCACCTTGAAGGGGAAACGCCGACGCAGGTAGTCGGCAAACGAATAGTAGAGGTTGTCCATCGCAGCAACGGTTTGGCGGCAAAAGTAGCGATTTGGAAGGGAGCGGGCAGCATGGTCCGGCAAGTTTTTTCGGCTACACCTTCTTATATATAAGCACGCACGCGCCCGCACAGGCCCAAGCCGTAGAGAGGGGCTACAGCAACCCCTCGTCGCAGAAACTGAAGTAACAGCCGTCACAGACGACTACATGGTCCAGCACCCGGATGTTCATCAGACGCGCCGCCTCGGCAGTACGCTGGGTTAGCCGACGGTCGTCCTGGCTGGGTTGCGGGTTGCCCGATGGGTGATTGTGGACAAGAGCCAGCTGGGTGGCGCGTTGCAGCAGAGCCTCGCGCAGGATGGAGCGCACGTCGGCCGTGGTCTGGTCGATGCCGCCCCGGCTGATGCGTACGCGGTCGATGACACGCGCCGCTTGGTTGAGCAGCAACACCCAGAACTCCTCGTGGGGCAAGTCGCACAGCAGGGGGTGGAAGATGCCGTAGATGTCCTGCGACGAACGCACGACGGCCCGCTCGGACTGCTGCGCCAACCTACGGCGTTTGCCTATCTCAAGGGCGGCCAGCAGGCTGACGCTCTTGGCAGGCCCCATGCCCTTGAAACGGGCAAAGTCGCGCAGCTCCCATTTGGCCAGTTGGTTGAGGTCGTTGCCTGCGGCTGCCAGCACGCGCCTCATCAGGGCCACGGCACTCTCGTCGGTATTGCCCGACCCGATGAGTATGGCCAGCAGCTCGGCATCGCTCAGTGCCTCGGCCCCTTTCTGCATCATCTTCTCGCGGGGGCGGTCCTCCTCGGCCCAGTGAGGAATGGAAATCATGGCAATCAGTTATAGAAGTTGCGTTTGAAGGCTTCGAACTCTTCCCTGCCAAGCACACACCGCCGCCACCAGGCACGCAGGAAACCGCTGCCATAACCCGTGAGCTGCACAAACGAGGCGGCTACAGAAAGAAGCCCCACCCGCAGGCTGCGGTTGCAGGCCGTAGAGTCGACCCCGACCAGCAGCGCATAGAGCACAGGCGGCCACACGCTCCAGCGGCACCACGGAACCGCCAGCAGGCAGGCCGCCAGGCCAAGGGTGAAGGCGGCAGGCAACAGGTGTACCACCTTGAGCGAAGAGGGGTACTTCTTATAGAGGTTTATACGTGCGATGCCCGAGTTGTGCACTTGCTTGAAGAAAGTGCGCAGGGTGGCCCGCCGCTTATGCCACACCCAGGCATCGGGGAACAGACGGCACGAATACCCGTCGCGGAAGATGCGGATGCTCAGGTCGATGTCCTCGCCGAAGCGCATGGGAGCAAAACCGCCCAGACGGCGGTAGACCTCGGCACGCATTCCCATGTTGAAGCTGCGGGGATAGAACTTGTCCAGTCTGCGCCCCTTGCCGCCACGAATGCCGCCTGTGGTGAAGAACGATGTCATGGCGTAGTTGATGGCCTTTTGCACAGGGGTGAACGAAGGGTGTGCACGGTCGGGGCCTCCGAAGGCATCGCACGGCTGGCGGCGCAGCTCGGCATCGACCGCCGCCAGGTAACCCGGTGGCAGCAGGCAGTCGGAGTCGAGCAAGACGAGAAACTCGCCCTTGCAATGCCCGGCGGCATAGTTGCGCGTGGGGCCGGGACCACTGTTGGGCTTGTCGTAGTAGTGCAGGTCGAGGCGGGAGGCATAGCGCATGGCGACCTCGCGGCACGGACGGGTGGAACCATCGTCCACCACCACCACCTCGAAGTCGCCGAAGGTCTGGCGCGTGAGGCTATCCAGCAGCTCGTCCACTTCGTCGGGGCGGTTATAAACGGGAATTATGAGGGAAAAGAGCATCGGCGGTATGAGTAGTTAGGAACAGACAGGCGATGGAAGGCGGCAGAGGGACAGTCCGTCGGCAAGCCGACGGTCCCCCGCCCCGCCGCCCGGGACTGCCCGTCACTTGCTTTTCTTGGCGTAGCGTCCGCGCTTGGGCTTGGACTGCGACTTGTCCTTGTCGGCCTGTATCTCGACGAGCTTCAGACAGGCTTCGAGCGTCAGGTCCTGCGGTTCGATGTCCTTGGGTATCTTGTAGTTGCTACCCTTGTAGCAGATGTAGGGGCCAAAGCGGCCGGAGAGTATCTCCAGTTCGGGTTCTTCGGGGAACCGCTTCAAGTGTCGGCGGGCCTCGGCCTCGCGCTTGGCACGTATCAGCTCGACAGCCTCCTCCTGGGTAATCGTCATGGGGTCGACATCGTTGGGCAAGGAAGCGTAGGTCTTACCCACATGGACATAGGGACCGAAGCGGCCGTTGGCCACTGTCACGACCTCCCCGTCCAGTACGCCTAAGGCCCGGGGCAACTTGAAGAGTTCGAGGGCCTCGTCAAGCGTAAGCGTCTCGATGGACTGTTCCTTCTTGAGCTGGGCAAAGCGGGGTTTCTCGGCATCGTCGGCGGAACCTATCTGTACCACGGGCCCGAAGCGTCCTATTTTGACCAGAACCGGCTTGCCGCTGGCAGGGTCGGTCCCCAACAGCCGCTCACCTGCCTTGTGGACGTTCTTGACGGCCAGCGTCCGCTCCACTGAGGGGTGGAACTTGTTGTAGAACGTATGCAGAGCCGTTGTCCACAGTTCTGCCCCCTCGGCAATCTCGTCGAACTGCTTCTCGACCTTTGCTGTGAAGTTGTAGTCCAGTATGTCCGGGAAATACTCAGTCAAGAAGTCGTTCACCACCATGCCTATGTCGGTCGGCATCAGCTTGCCCTTCTCGGCTCCGGTATTTTCGGTGAGGGTGACATCGCTGATACTGCCGTCGGCCAGCGTCATGACGTTGTAGGAACGCTGCTCGCCCTCGCGGTCGCCCTTCACCACATACTCGCGCTGCTGTATGGTCGAGATGGTGGGGGCGTAGGTAGAGGGGCGGCCTATACCCAGCTCTTCCAGCTTACGCACCAGGCTGGCCTCGGTGTAGCGGGGCGGGTGCTGGCTGAAGCGTTCGGTGGCGGCTATGCTGCGGCATTGCAGCTGCTGCCCCTGCACGAGAGGCGGCAACATGCGCTCCTCGCCGTCGGGCTGCTCGGCATCGTCGTCGTAGGACTCGCGGTAGACGCGCAAGAAACCGTCGAACTTCACCACCTCGCCCGTGGCTACAAACGTGTCGTCCGTGCCGCTCACGCTTATGGTGGCGACGGTCTTCTCCAGCTCGGCATCGGCCATCTGCGAGGCTATGGTGCGTTTCCACACCAGCTCGTACAGACGGCGTTCCTGCGCCGTGCCCTCTATCTTGGGCACGTTCATGTCGGTGGGGCGTATGGCCTCGTGGGCTTCCTGCGCACCTTTGGTCTTGGTGGCGAAGTGGCGCGGATGCACGTAGCGGTCGCCCATGAGCCTGGCCACGGTCTCCTTGCTGCCCTGAATGGCATACTCGGAGAGGTTCACCGAGTCGGTTCGCATGTAGGTTATTCTTCCCGACTCGTAGAGCCGCTGTGCCACCATCATGGTCTGGGCCACGGTGAAGCCCAGTTTGCGGGCTGCCTCCTGTTGCAGGGTGGAAGTGGTGAAAGGAGCCGCCGGGCTTTTCTTCAGCGGACGGGTGCTGATGTCGTCGATGGCAAACGTTGCCGCGCGGCACTGTTCGAGCAGACGGCGGGCCTCGTCCTTCGCCTTGATGCGGCGCGCCAGCTCGGCACGCAGCTCCACTGGCTTGCCATCGGCCCCCGGCACCTGAAACACCGCCGTGACGCGATAGGCGGCCTCGGAGCGGAAAGCCTGTATCTCGCGCTCGCGCTCCACGATGAGGCGCACGGCAACCGACTGCACGCGGCCTGCCGAAAGGGCGGGCTTCACCTTGCGCCACAGCACGGGCGAAAGCTCGAAGCCCACAATGCGGTCGAGCACGCGGCGTGCCTGCTGGGCGTTGACCAGGTTGAGGTCAATGTCGCGCGGATGCTTGATGGCGTTCAGGATGGCGTTCTTGGTTATCTCGTGGAAGACAATGCGCTTCGTATGTTCGGGCTTCAGCCCCAGCACCTCGTACAGATGCCAGGCGATGGCTTCCCCCTCGCGGTCCTCATCGGAGGCCAGCCACACGGTCTCGGCCTGAGCCGCCTCGCTCTTCAGTTCGCCCACCAGCTTGCGCTTGTCCGCCGGTATCTCGTAGTCCGGCGCAAAGTCGTGGGCTACGTCGATGCTGAACTCTTTCTTCTTCAGGTCGCGTATGTGCCCGTAGCTGGAAAGGACTTTGTAATCCTTGCCAAGGAATTTCTCAATGGTTTTAGCTTTTGCCGGTGACTCGACAATGACAAGGTTCTTCTGCATAATTCGGTACTCTGTATGTGTGTTTACAGGCTTTCGCCAATTGGTTTGGCCGCAAATGTAGGAAAAAAACCTTCGCCCGCACCTCAGTGTCTGTCTAAATTTTCCTTTTTGGCTTTTTATTCAGCTCCTTTATCACTCTCCGCGCCCGATTTTGACGCTTCAGCCGCCTACAAACGACTGCCGGAGGACACACACGGCAGCCACCGCACGCCACAAACACGGGCAAGAAAGGGCAGCGCACCGCCGTCCAGCCCCGCCCGACCGGGCACAAGTGCGCCAGCCGACGGGCAAACCTGCACCCGGGCAGGGGCATACCTGTGCCCCCATGCGGGCATACCTGTGGTGGACAAGAGGACTATGCAAGCACCCCGAAACCGCCTCCGAGCGGAGGCCGGGAACAAAAGGCACGACCGATTTCGCCCCTGCAAGCCTTGCGCGAGCCAAAAATATAGGTATCTTTGGCGGGCAAAAGTATGCATCATATACCTTTCTATTATACAACTATGGCAAAAGAAAAGATTATACTGACGGGCGACCGCCCCACGGGACGGCTGCACATAGGCCACTACGTTGGCTCGCTGCAATGCCGGGTGGAGCTGCAAAACGCTGGCGGATATGACAAACTGTACGTGTTCATCGCCGACGCACAGGCCCTGACCGACAACATGGAGAACCCCGAAAAAGTGCGCCAGAACGTCATAGAGGTGGCTCTGGACTACCTGGCCTGCGGGCTGGACCCGACGAAGAGCACACTCTTCATCCAATCGCAAATACCCGAACTGTGCGAACTGACGTTCTACTACATGGACCTGGTAAGCGTCAGCCGCCTGCAACGCAACCCTACGGTGAAAACCGAGATACAGATGCGCGGCTTCGAGGGCGAGAGCATCCCCGTGGGCTTCCTGACTTATCCCGTCAGCCAGGCGGCGGACATCACTGCCTTCAGGGCCAACATCGTGCCTGTGGGCGAAGACCAAGAGCCGATGATAGAGCAGACGCGCGAAATCGTGCGCCGCTTCAACCACATCTACGGGCCCACGCTGGTGGAGCCCGAAATCCTCTTGCCCGGCAACGCTGCCTGCCTGCGCCTGCCGGGAACGGACGGCAAGGCCAAGATGAGCAAGAGCCTGGGCAACTGCATCTACCTGAGCGACTCGGCCGACGAGGTGTGGCAGAAGATACGCGGCATGTACACCGACCCGGGCCACCTGCGCGTGCAAGACCCTGGCAAGGTGGAGGGCAACACCGTCTTCACGTACCTGGATGCCTTCTGCCGCCCCGAGCACTTCGGACGCTACTTGCCCGAATACCCCGACCTGGACGAACTGAAGGCGCACTACCGGCGCGGAGGATTGGGCGACGTGAAGGTAAAGAAATTCCTATACGCCGTCATGGAGGAAACACTGGCCCCTATACGCGAACGCCGCACAGAGTTCGAGCAGGACATACCGGGCGTGTATGACATCCTGAAGGCCGGATGCGAACAGGCACGCGAGGCCGCCGCCGCCACGCTGGACGACGTGCGCCGCGCCATGAAGATAAACTACTTTGACGACCTGGAGCTGATAGAAGAGCAGGCTAAGAAATTCAGGAAATAGCAACAGGAAGCTGCGGAGGCCTAACGTCCCCGGAACGCCCGAAAGCCAAAGCGCCTAACGGGCATCGGGGGCGGCCCAACGCCTCAGGTCGCTGCCCGAAGGAGCCTGGTAGAGGCGAAGGCCAAACCGGGGAACGACGGCAAGCACGTGGTCGAAGACATCGGCCTGTATCTGCTCGTAGGGTATCCAATCCTTGACGGACGAGAAGAAATACAACTCTACGGGCAGGCCATGCTCGGTGGGCTGAAGGTGGCGCACCATGCAGTGCAGTTCAGTATTGACTACGGGCAAATGGCGCAGATATTCCGTCAGGTAGGCTCGGAAAAGCCCCAGGTTGGTGAACCGCTGGTCGTCGGACGGCACCGGCACGCAGGTCCCGTCGGGGCTGCACTGCTCGTCCAGCTCGCGCTGCCTCCGGTCGATGCACTCGGCAAGGTAGGGAATGCGGCGCAGGCGGTCCAGCTCCTCGGCGGAACAAAAGTGAACGCTGGTCATGTCGATATTGACCGACCGCTTCACACGGCGTCCTCCGCTATCGCGCATGGCCTGCCAGTTCTCGAACGAATCGCTCACCAGCAGGTAGGGCGGTATGGTGGTGACGGTATTGTCCCAATTGCGCACCTTGACGGTGTTGAGCGTCACCTCGATTACAATACCGTCGGCTCCGTACTTGGACATCTTTATCCAGTCGCCCACCTTGAGCATGTCGTTGTAGGTGAGCTGTACGCTGGAAACGAAGCCCATGATACTGTCCTTGAACACAAGCGTCAGGATGGCCGCCGACGCACCCAGCCCGGCAAGGAGCGAGAGGGGATCGCGCCCGAGGAGCGCGCTCAGAATAACGATGCCCCCTATGAGCCACATAACCACCTGAAAGGTCTGCACGAGGCTCTTCAAGGGACGGTTGCGGAAACGGCCAGTCTGGCTGTAGACGGTGTAGGCCGCATTGAGGAAGGAATGCAAGAAAAAAAGCAGCGAGCAGACAATGGCGACGAAACAGAGGTTCTGGATGAAGACAATCGTGGTGCGCGTTGTGTCCTGAAAGGCCACAGGTATGAACAGATAGACAACAAGCGGCATGACGATGTGGCTAAGGCGTGCCATGACACGCTGGTCGAACACCACGTCGTCCCATGTAGCCTTGGTCCGCTTCACCAGACGTGCCACAGCCTTGAGCACAACGTGCCGACAAACCATGTCGGCCAAGAAGGCAACGAGAAGCACTATGGCAAAAGCAATAAACTGATCGAGCGAGTCGGCTGTCCCGGCAGGCATGCCCCACGATACGAGCAGGGTATCAATGTTCCTGAGTATGTTCATTCTGTTCTGTCTGCTTTCTTTCCCCTTGCAGCGGCTGTGCCTGTGCCTCGCGCTCGACAAAGCGGCTCAGGTCGGCCTTAATCCATTGGTAGAGGTAGAGTTCTTTGTAGTTATCGTTCTTTTTCAGCATGAGGGAGACGTTGGTCTGGCTGTTCTCGTAACTCGTCAGTTCGTTGTGGAACTGCACGCTGTGGGCAGCCAGCCTGCGGATTTCCTGCTCGCGCTCGCGGCGCAGTTGGGCACAGGCGGGAGTGAGCAGTTTCATCACGACGTTGTCCATGATGTGATGCCCCTGCATGTATAAGTAGGTAGTGTCGGGCGTAAGTCCCAGCCGCTTCAGCTCCTTCCCCAATTCCTCCACGCCGGCAACGTGCTCGCTGTAGCGGCGGCCCAGTTCGCTCAACTTGCCCTGCACCCGATGCTGAACGTCGGCAAGACAACGCTCGGGCTGGCGCAAACTGATGTCGTGCAGGCGCGTACAGCCGTTCAACTCGTACATGGGAAAGCTGTTGTTGTCGTGCTGGCGGTAGAACCAGACGTTCCACAAGAACAACGGATAGACGATTTGGGAGTAGCGTTTGAGAAAGCCCTCGAAGTCGAACAGCGGACGGTCGTTCAACGTGGCTTGCACACAGACCTCGTGCAGACTCCCGGCGTAGCAGTGGAAGTTCTCTATGGCATAGGCGTAGGTCTGGAAAATATAGGGATTGTTGTTGAGCTTCCGTGACACCTGGGTCACACCTTGGAGCAGGAAATCGTAGTCGCTATCCACACAAGCGATGAGACTATGCCCCAACTCGGCAGTGTTCAGTGTATTCATCAGCACCATCTTCTTTCCCTTGGCGAGCGTGGTGGAGGAAGGAAGCATAACCTGAAAGTAACGCTCCTCGTCCTCGAACTCGGCCAGCAACGTGCGCCAGAAAGCCACGTCGTCGTAGCTCTCCACATAGGCCACGATGCGCCTCCTCTTCTGCTTGGGCGACAAGCGGCGGGCCGCATCGAGGTAGGCCGAAGTCAGGTTATGTCGCAGGGTGCTGGGCATTGTCGGTAATCTCCGTCGCTATTTCGCTCACTTCTGTCACTGCGTCGAGCCATCCCTCCATGATGACGGCCGGCGAATGAGTGGTAAGGATGAGTTGCAGGTTTGGGTTGAGGGAACGTATCATGCCGATGAGTTTCTGCTGCCAATCGATATGCAGCGAGGCCTCCGGTTCGTCCATGAACAACACGCAGTGCTGCCCGTCGCGCACAAGCACCGTCAGCAGGATGACCAGCATTTGCTTCTCGCCCGAAGAGAGCTTGTAGGGCGACAAGTGCTCACCGTTCTGATAGAACATGATGTCGTTGCTCCGGCGGTCGATGGTCTTTCCCGTATAGCCGAACAGTTCGTCGAGCAGGTCTTGAAACTTGCGCTTGGACTGCGACACGGAAGCCGCCCGCGCACGTTGTTCTTCGTCACCGCTGAGCAAGTCTATCATGCGGTTGCCGATATTCACCTGATAGTCCAGATAGCGACGTTGCAGAATATAGAGTTGCCAGTCCAGTTCTGTCTTCACATCGGGATCGGCCATGCGGGCAGTGGAGTCGCCCGACATGAGCGGACGGTCGTAGCTGAGGATTATGTCGTAGGGAATGTAAGTGGCTTTGGGGTTGTCAAACGCTACGCGTACTCCGTTGCGTTCCCCGTCTTTAATCTCTCCGCTGGTCTGTTCCAAATAGCTGACCGAGCGGTTCAGTATCGTCGTTTTCCCCACGCCGTTGACACCCGACAGGATGTTGACGTCCGGGCGCAGATGCCAATCTATGTCATAACGGTTCCACAGGCCATGTATGACGATTTGACTTATGTAGTTTGCTTGTATGTCGTCCATTACCATAAAGGGATTATCGGTTTCTATTGCTTTTCTCTTAACTGTCTGAAATAAGCATCGAGCAAGTCGCGGGCAGCCACAAAAGATGTCAGACTGCCATGCAACACCTGTTGCTCTTTCCCGGGAAGCATGGACGCTACCAAGGGATTATGATAGAAACTGTCGCGCAAATGCTCATTGATGGTCTCGTACATCCAATACTTGCTTTGCTCGTTACGGCGATGTTCAAAATAGCCGTTCCTTTTCACGAAAGCGACGTAACGGTACACCATGTCCCAGATTTCCTTCACTCCCAAGTTGTAAAAGCCCGAATAAGTCAACACCTCGGGTGTCCATCCGCTTTCGGGCTTAGGAAACAGGTGGAGGGCATTTCGGAACTGGGCAGCGGCAAGCCTGGCCTTGTCCACATTGTCTCCGTCAGCCTTGTTGATGACAATGCCATCGGCCATTTCCATGATACCGCGCTTGATGCCTTGCAATTCGTCGCCCGTCCCGGCCAGCTGAATGAGCAGGAAGAAGTCGACCATTGAATGCACGGCAGTCTCACTTTGCCCCACACCTACCGTCTCGACAAAGATTTTGTCGAATCCTGCAGCTTCGCACAAGATGATGGTTTCCCGCGTCTTGCGAGCGACACCTCCCAACGAACCGGCCGAAGGGCTGGGCCGGATGAACGATTTCGGGTGCACGGAGAGTTTCTCCATCCGCGTCTTGTCACCCAAGATGCTGCCCTTGCTGCGCTCGCTGCTGGGGTCGATGGCCAGGACTGCCAGCTTGCCCCCATACTGCTCCAGCACGTGCAGCCCAAAGACATCAATCGAGGTGCTCTTGCCTGCACCGGGCACGCCGCTTATGCCCACACGGATGGACTTTCCGCTGTGAGGAAGGCATTTCTCTATCACCTCCTGGGCCACAGCCTGATGCTCGGGCCGGACGCTCTCGACCAGCGTCACAGCCTGACTCAGGACAGTCGTGTCGCCCTTCAGGATGCCCTCGACATACTCTCCCACCGAAAGCAGGCGTTTGCGTGCTTTTCTTCTAAAGTAAGGGTTGACTCCCGAGGGCTGCTCAATGCCTTCGTTCACCGTCAGTCCCTTATACGCTTTATCGTTCTCCGGGTGTTGCATAATGACTGTTCTTTTCAGCGTTTGGCTTTTATGTTAATTACTATTTTCGGCTGCTTGGGGTCGTTGGTTATCATAAGTACGCGCAACGGATGGTGCCGACGGCCTATGCCGCGCCGCGTCACACTCACCCGCAGCCGGGTGCTTTCGCCCGGCTCAAGCAACGCCTTCTTCAGGCTTACGCCCACAGCCGGATGGAACACCTGCAGCTTACTTATCTGCAGGGCCGACTTGCCGATATTGGTTATCGTGATACTTTCTTTGGCCCGTTTCTTCTTTGAGAGCGTCTGGCTCAGGTCTATCTGCGTGGCCGACAGGCTGACCGCAGGAGCCTCGGCCTGTTCGGCCTCGGACAGTCCCGAAAAATCGGGCAGCAGGACCGCCGAGACAGGTATTTCGTTTTCGTCGCTCACCTTGTCGCCGCTGAAGCGCGAGAGGTAGACCGATGTCTGCGTCAGCCCCAGCCCCGACAGGCGTTCGGTCTCCAGTGTCAGTTCCACGACACCCCGTTCCCCCTTCTGCAAGACGCCCGGCTCGGCCTTCATTTTCAGATAAGGGGGCAAATGCATCAGTACCGGCTCGTAGGGCCTGTCGGACAAATTCACCACACCGAGGCGCATCACCGGACGCTCGCCGTAGTGCGCGTCGGGGAAGTCCAGCTCTTCGCGGTCTATCCGTATATCGCCTATCTGGTAGGGGTGCGTCTGACTGTAGTCCTTCAGTTCCCGCACCACTTCGCCTTCTATGTTGAGGTAGACCAGATGAGGCTCGGCGTTCATGTATATGCCTACCGATTTGTAGAAATACCCCAAAGCCTTGGCATCGAAAGTTACGCTTATCGTCCCTTTCCCGCCCGGCCTGATGGGGGTCTGCGTCCATTGGGCAACAGTGCAGGCACAGTCCGGCTCCACGTTGGTCAGCACCAAGGGTTTGTCGCCCGTGTTGGTGATGGTGTAGGTTGCCGTCACCGGACGTTTCCACTCCACTTGCCCGAAGCTGTGCGTCTCGGTGTTGGACGTAAAGCGCGGTTGCGCAAGGCTTTCCAAGGCCACGGCGACCAGCGTATATAAGATTGCACAGATACGTTTCATGCTCTTCGTCTTTTGGTTCGTGCCCGGCCCCTTGCGGCGGCACCGCTTTTGACGCGGCGGCATGGCCGGAGCCTCTCAGCTTTCGGGCAAAGATACGGTTTCTCTTTGAAACGGCAAACAGGGCGGAAGGGTTTTTGCCTCCCCCGGCCGGCACAAGAACTGCAAAGCCCGGAAACCCCGACCTCGGCCGCGCGCCTGCCGCCTGCCTTCAGCCGCCCCTCAGATAGCGGCGTATCAGGTCGACAAAGGGCTTTCCGTACTTACGCTTTTTGTACTCGCTTACGCCTTCTATGCCTCCAAACTGTTCGAGCGTGACCGGTTGCCTGACACCGAGCAGAAACAACGTCTTGTCCGACAACACGACGTAGGGCGGAAGAACCTCCTCGTCGGCAAGCTGCTGACGCAGCCTGCGCAGAGCCTCGACCAGGCTTCCGGCTTCTTCCGCGCCCTGCGTCACCCGGTGCCGGGAGCCAGGCCGCGCGACCTTGTGCCGTCCCTCGGCAGCCACCAGCCACGCTCGGGCACGCCCGTAGAGCACGTCGGCTCCCGCCTGCGTCACCTTCAGATGATTGCCTTCGTTGTAGGCTATCTCAACGTATCCCAGCTGCAACATCTGGAGCAGGTAGTCGCGCCAGCCTTGCAAGCCAACGTCGCGCCCTGCGCCGAAGGTCTTCAGCCGCTGGTATCCGCCGGAAAGCACCTCGGGGACGGCATCGCCGTGCAGGATGTGGGCCAGCGTACCAGACGCCACTTGTTGCCCGGCCCGGACTACGGCACTCAGTGCCTTTTGCACCAGCACCGACCCGTCGACGCGCCGGGGCGGGTTGCGGCAGACATCGCAGTTGCCGCAGTCATGGTCCACCGCTTCGCCGAAATAGCTCAACAGCACCCTGCGACGACATACGACCGCCTCGGCATACTCCCGCATACGGCGCAGTTTCTCGATATTGACCTCACGCCGCCCGCTTTCGTCGGCAAAGCGGGAGAGCTGCACCACGTCGCCCACAGAGTAGAACAGCAACGTGTCGCCCGGCAACCCGTCGCGCCCGGCACGGCCTATTTCCTGATAGAACTCCTCCATGCTTTTGGGCAGGTTGTAATGGACCACCCAGCGCACGTTACTCTTATCGATGCCCATCCCGAAGGCTACCGTGGCACACACTACCCGAACGCGGTCGTTGATGAAACCGTCCTGCACCTTGCCTCGCTCCTCCACCGACAGCCCGGCGTGGTACGCCGCCGCCCGGACGCCCTCGCCACACAGCATCTGCGCCACGGACTCGGCTGTCCTGCGGCTAAGGCAATAGACAATGCCACACTGCCCCGGGCGGGCGGCCACAAACTCGGCCAAGGCTTCGTCCTTCTCCTGCCGCGTGTAGCCGCGCTCCACCGCAAGGCTCAGGTTGGGGCGGTCGAACGAAGAAAGGAACACACGCGGCGCACGCAGGCGCAGTTGCTCCACGATGTCCTGCCTCGTCAGCTTGTCGGCCGTAGCAGTCAGCGCCACGACCGGGACATTCGGAAGTTGCCGCCTCACCTGGCCTATCTGCGCATACTCGGGGCGGAAGTCGTGCCCCCACTGCGAGATGCAGTGGGCCTCGTCCACAGCAAGGAGCGACACCTGCATGTCGCGCAACAGGTAACCGCACTCCGCCTGCAGCTTCTCGGGCGAGATGTAGAGCAGCTTCAGACGGCCCTCGGCGCAGGCGCGGCGCACGGCAGCATTCTGCGTGTCGTCGTTCTGGCTGTTCAGGGCCGCTGCTGCAATGCCGTTGGCCTGCAAGGCCTCCACCTGGTCTTTCATCAACGAGATGAGAGGCGACACCACCACAGCCGTCCCCTCCAGGAGGAGGGCTGGCAACTGGTAGCACACCGACTTGCCGCCGCCGGTGGGCATCAGCACCAGTGCGTCCTGGCCTGCCAGCAGGTGACGCACGATGTCCTCCTGCATGGGCCTGAAACTGTCGTACCCGAAACAGGCCTTCAACGCCTGCCTTATGTCCGTTGCGTCTGGAGTCATGCCTTTGTCGTTTTCGCGGCTGCAAAGTTACGCCATTTTTCCGGTTCCCGGCACCCACCGCCCCGGCACAGGTCTGCCCGCTCGCTGGCACAGGTTCGCCCCGAAGCGGGTACACCTCTGCCAGCCGCCGGGTACAGGTGTGCCCCGAAAACGGACAACGCGCCCCTCCGCCTTGCCCTTACCCACCCGCACTACGAGGCCGGAAGCACCCCGTCCGCCCCACCGGACAAAGCCGCTCGCGAAGAAGGCAATTCTGCGTCAGGCCGCAGGCTGTCCGGCAGGCCGGTGGTGGAACAACCGCTTCTATTTTGTTAAATATTGTTACCGGGGGGGTAATTTTGGACTTTTTACACTCCTTGCGGCCCATAGAGGGGAAAAAAGGGTTTCAAATGTTGTTTTCTTCGCAAAAATGTCAGATATTTGTCATGCCGAAACAGCGCTTTCGGATATACTTATACAACAACCGACCCTAACCAGTTAAATTAATGAGTGATTTAAACAAACAAAACCCAGAGGCTACTGAGAAGAAACGGCCCTACAACCTGCGCGAAAAGAAGGAAAAGAGCGCGGCCTACCGGTCCCTAATCCGTCCAGAGCTTGCCGACGAGCTTTACGACAAGATTCTCAACATCATCGTCGTGCAGAAGAAATATCGCGACCCAGACTATTCGGCCAAGGCACTGGCCAAGGAGTTGCAGACGAACACCCGCTACCTTTCAGCCGTCGTGAACTCGCGCTTTGGCATGAACTACTCGTGCCTGCTCAACGAGTATCGTGTAAAAGAAGCCATGCACCTGCTTACCGACAAACGCTACAACGACAAGAACGTTGAGGAAATCAGTGCAATGGTGGGCTTCGCCAACCGACAGTCGTTCTACGCGGCCTTTTACAAAAACGTGGGCGAAACGCCCAACGGCTACAGGAAGAAACATGCCGAACGCAAGAAATGACTTCCACCCGGACCGCAGGCACACACTCCCCCACGACGGACAAGCCGGCACGCGCCACCACGGCGACCGCGACGGACAGCCCGCCGTGGGGAACGTGTGCCACGGCCACCGCGGCACCATTCAGAAACAAACCTAATACCCTTACCCCCAATGAAGAAACAACTCATCACAGCCGCAGTTGCAGTCTCTCTGCTGACAGCATGTGGCAGCAAATCCAACACCTCAGAGAGTTCGCAAACCAATAAATTCGACTACACAGTGGAACAATTTGCCGACTTACAGATTTTGCGTTACCGCGTCCCCGGCTTCGAAGAGCTGACACTGCGCCAAAAACAACTGGTCTACTACCTCACCGAAGCCGCCTTGCAGGGCCGCGACATCCTGTTCGACCAGAACGGTAAGTACAACCTCACCATCCGCCGCACCCTCGAAGCCATCTACACCGGCTACCAGGGCGACCGCACTACGCCTGACTTCAAGGCTTTCGAAGTCTACCTCAAGCGTGTGTGGTTCTCCAACGGCATACACCATCACTACGGCAGCGAGAAGTTTGTCCCCGGCTTCAGCCAAGACTTCTTCCGCCAGGCCGTGCTCGGACTCGCCCCGTCGGCCCTACCCTTGGCCGAGGGACAGACAGCCGAGCAGCTGTGCGACGAAATCAGTCCCGTCATCTTCGACCCCACCGTGTTGCCCAAGCGCGTCAACCAGGCCGACGGCGAAGACCTCATACTCACCTCGGCCTGCAACTACTACGACGGAGTGACACAGCAGGAAGCCGAAGCCTTCTACAACCGTCTGAAAGACCCCAAGGACGAGTCTCCCGTCTCCTACGGACTGAACAGCCGCCTGGTGAAAAAGGACGGCCGCTTGCAGGAGGAAGTATGGAAAGTCGGCGGCCTGTACAGCCCGGCCATCGAGAAAATCGTCTACTGGCTGCAAAAGGCCGAAGGCGTAGCCGAGACACCCGAGCAGCAGAAGACCATCGCCAAGCTCATCGAGTTCTACCAGACAGGCGATCTGAAGGCTTTCGACAACTATTCTATCCTCTGGGTGCAGGACACCGTGGCACGGGTCGACTTTGTGAACGGTTTCATAGAAAACTACGGCGACCCGCTGGGACTGAAGGCCAGCTGGGAGTCGCTGGTGAACTTCAAAGACCTCGAAGCCACGCGCCGCACCGAGACCATCAGCGCCAACGCGCAGTGGTTTGAAGACCATTCGCCCGTCGACCCGCAGTTCAAGAAACAGCAGGTAAAAGGCGTGTCGGCCAAAGTCATCACCGCTGCCATCCTGGCAGGAGACCTCTACCCCTCGACAGCCATAGGCATCAACCTGCCAAACTCCAACTGGATACGCAGCCAATACGGCTCCAAGTCGGTGACCATAGGCAACATCACGGACGCCTACAACAAGGCCGCCCATGGCAACGGCTTCAACGAGGAGTTTGTCTACAGCCCCGACGAGCTGAAGCTCATCGACCAGTATGCCGACCTCACCGACGAACTGCACACCGACCTGCACGAATGCCTGGGCCACGGCTCGGGCAGAATGGCTCCCGGTGCCGACCCCGATGCCCTGAAAGCCTATGGCTCCACCATCGAAGAGGCACGCGCCGACCTTTTCGGACTCTACTACGTGGCCGACCCCAAGCTCGTCGAACTGGGACTGCTGGATAGCCCCGATGCCTACAAAGCCCAGTACTACACTTACCTTATGAACGGCCTGATGACGCAGCTGGTGCGCATCGAGCCGGGCAACAACATCGAGGAAGCCCACATGCGCAACCGTCAGCTCATCGCCCGGTGGGTGTACGAGCACGGCAAGGACGGCAACGTGGTCGAGATGGTAAAGCGCGACGGCAAGACCTACGTGAAGGTGAACGACTATGCCAAAGTGCGCGACCTCTTTGCCCAGTTGCTGGCCGAGGTGCAACGCATCAAGTCCACCGGCGACTTTGAAGCCGCCCGGACACTGGTCGAGACCTACGCCGTCAAGGTAGACCCCGCCCTCCACACCGAGGTACTCGAACGCTACAAGCGGCTCAACCTTGCCCCCTACAAAGGCTTTGTAAACCCGCGCTACGAGGCAGTAACCGACGAGCAGGGCAACATCACCGACATCACCGTCAGCTACGACGAGGACTACGCAGAGCAAATGCTGCGCTACAGCCGCGACTACTCGCCGCTGCCCTCGCGCAACTGATGTCCCGGCAACGGCATACTTCTTGCCGCAGGTCGCGTGCGGGCTTTGGAGCCCCACGCCTCCTGCGGCTTTTTAGTACCCGCAGGAAAGCCCGCCCGAGAACTATCTCAAAGCCCCCGGGGAGCAAAGGTATGCCCTCCCGGAAGCACACCTTCGCCCCCCTGCGGACAAACCTCTGCCCCTCGCCGGGCAGACCTGCGCCCGCAAAAGGACACCCAAGACACCCCGACGACGGGACGGACGACAAAATTGCGAGCGGAAAATCACGGTTTCCCAGCGAGAAAAGCTAACTTTGCACCCGACAGGAACAACCGAGCAAAAACAAAGGCCGACACATGAAGTACCTCAACCCCAAAGCAGACCTGACTTTCAAGAAGGTGTTCGGGCAGCACCCGGACCTCGTCATCAGTTTCCTCAACGCCCTGCTCCCGCTCGACGGGCCGGGCGAGGAGATAACCCACGTGGAGTATCTCGACCCCGAACTGGTTCCGCAGAACCCCCTCAGAAAGGACAGCATCGTAGACGTGCGCTGCCGGGACCAGAGGGGAAGGCAGTTCATCGTCGAGATGCAGATGATGTGGACATCAGCCTACCGCCAGCGGGTGCTCTTCAATGCCTCGAAAGCCTACGTCAGCCAGCTTCCAAAAGGAGGAGACTACGAGCTGCTGCAGCCCGTCTATTCGCTCAACCTGGTGAACGACACCTTCGCCGAGGGAGCGGACTACTACCACGACTTCCGCATCGTGGAGGAGGCAGAAACCAAGGCCGTCATCGAAGGGCTGCGGTTCGTGTTCGTCGAGCTTCCCAAGTTTACCCCAAGACGCTACAGCGAGAAGCGGATGCAGGTGCTGTGGCTGCGCTACCTCACGGAAATTGACGAGAGCACCGTGGACGTGCCCAAGGAACTGATGGAGGACCCACAGATAAGCAAGGCTGTCGGGCAACTGGAAGAATCCGCTTTCTCCGAAGAACAGCTGCTCAGCTACGAGAAGTTCTGGGACATCATCAGCACCGCAAAGACCACCATCAACAGCGCCCGGAGGGAAGGGCTGAAACAGGGACGAGAGGAAGGACGGCAGATGGGACGGGAAGAAGGAGAGAAAGCGGGACTGGAAAAGGGGAAAGAAATGGGACTGAAAGAAGGACAGGAGGCTGAACGGCTGAAGAACGCCCGCGCCATGAAGCAGGAGGGCATCGCCTCGGAAGTAATCGCCAAAATCACCGGACTGACCGCCGAGCAAGTACGTGCCCTTTGAGCCCGCTTCCCCGATAGTCTTCGCCCAAACGACAACAAGCACACAACACACATGGACATACATCAACAGCTAAAGGAAATAAAAACACAACTGCGACTGGCCATGAACGGAGCCGTGTCGCAAAGCATGCGCGAGAAAGGGCTGGTCTACAAGCTGAACTTCGGCGTAGAGCTGCCCCGCATCAAGGCCATAGCCGCCACCCACGAGAAAAATCATGCACTGGCACAGGCCCTGTGGAAAGAAGACATACGCGAATGCAAGATACTGGCCGGGATGCTACAGCCGACAGAGAGCTTTCTGCCCGAGATTGCCGACATCTGGGTAGAAGACATACACAACATTGAAATAGCCGAGCTGACGTGCATGAACCTCTTCCAGCACCTGCCCTACGCCCCGGCCAAGTCGTTCCAGTGGATAGCCTGCGAGTCGGAATACGTGCAGGTGTGTGGCTTCCTCACCGCCGCCCGCCTGCTGATGCGCCGTGGCGACATGGACGACCGTGCTGCCAACGAATTGCTCGACCAGGCCGTCTGCGCCGCCGTCGACGGTTCCTACCACGTGCGGCGTGCGGCCCAGACAGCCCTGCGCCGCTTCGTGCAACAGGGCGAAGAGAACGCCTTCCGCGCTTGCCGGAAAGTAGAAGGTTTCGCCCACTCCACCGCCGAGGCCGAACAGGCCCTCTACAACCTCGTGAAAGAAGAGACCGAAGACCTGAGCCAAGCAGCCACCGGCAATGGGCTATGAGCACCACACGACAGGAGGAAAGGCACACCGCGCCACAGCCCGACGAGCACGCCGCCTGACGCTGGCCTTGCTGCTCGCCCTGGTCGTTCTGGCGCAAATGCTGCCCGGCTGGGGCGAAGCCTATGCGCGCAACGTCTACCCGCTCGTTGCCGCCCCGCTGTCCACCCTGTCGGGAGCAGTACCCTTCGCCGTGGGCGACGTGTTCATCGCCCTCAGCATAGCGGGGTTGCTGGCCTACCCCTTCCATGCCCGCTTAGGCCGCAAGCACCGCCCGTGGCGACACATAGCGTCACGCATGGCCGAATACCTGCTGTGGACCTACACGTGGTTCTACGCCGCTTGGGGACTGAACTACTCGCAAGCCGACTTCTGTCACCGCACCGGCATCGCCCCAGCGGTCTACCAGCCCGACACGTTTGAACGCTTTGCCCGCCGATACGTGGACAGCCTCAACGCCGCCTATCGGCCGGACTTCCCTGCCGTGCCCGACAGCGTGCTGTGCCGCGAGGTCGTGCAAGGCTACCGCCACCTGTCCCCCACACTGGGCATACACGCCCCCTTTACAGAACATCCCCGCGTGAAACCCATGCTCTTCAGCCGCCTGGCATCGATGGTGGGCGTAAGCGGCAGCATGGGTCCGTTCTTCTGCGAGTTCACCGTCAATGCCGACGTGCCGCCGGAAGAATATCCCGCCACCTACGCTCACGAGCTGGCCCACCAGCTGGGAATAGCCGTCGAGGCCGAAGCCAACTTCTACGCCTACCTGGTATGCGTGCGCTCCAGCCAGTCCGCCGTCCGCTTCAGCGGCTATTTCTCCATGCTCCCTCATGTGCTGGGCAACGCCCGCCGCCTGTTGCCGCAGGCCGGCTACGACAGCCTGCGGACAACCGTGCGCCCCGAGGTCGCCGCCCTCTCGCTACGGCTGTCGCGCTATTGGCAATCCAGATACAGCCCCTTCGTGGGAAGCATCCAGGACAAGCTATACGACCTCTACCTGCGCGGCAACAAAATAAGCAACGGACAAAGGAACTACTCCGAAGCCGTAGGGTTGCTCATAGCCCTTGAGGAGAGCGGCCTGCGAGTGCCGTGAGGGCAAAGGTGTACCCTCCGGCCAGCAAAGGAAAGCCACCGAGGAAGCAAAGGAGCGCCACCAGGGAAGCACACCTGTGCCCCGAGGCCCGACTGTACGCCACCGCTGCCACCGGCTTCCGTCCCCCCCGGAAACGGACAGAACATGCCCCGGAGAAAAAAAGAGGGTTTCCCGCTTGGCTTCCACAAAAAAAGAATTAACTTTGTCAACTGTAACTGTTGTTTTCGATAGGTATGGACAGCCAGAACGTAAAGGACACGGTGAGGCAGATATTCACAGAATATCTCAACGCGAACGGGCATCGCAAGACACCCGAAAGGTATGCCATACTCGACACCATCTATTCGATAGACGGACACTTCGATATAGATACACTCTACTCGCTCATGGCCGACCACGAGAAATTCCGTGTGAGCCGGGCCACCCTGTACAACACCATCATCCTGCTCATCAACGCACGCTTGGTCATCAAACACCAGTTCGGCAACTCCTCGCAGTACGAGAAGAGCTACAACCGCGACACGCACCACCACCAGATATGCACGCAATGCGGACGGGTGACGGAGTTCCAAAACGAGGAGCTGCAACATGCCATCGAAAACACCAAGTTTCCCCGCTTCACGCTGTCGCACTACTCCTTATATATATATGGACTGTGCAGCAAGTGCGAGCGGCAAAACAAAAGGAAACTAAAGGAAAAACAAAACAACCTCAATAAGAAAGAAAAATGAAAGTTGACGTACTATTAGGACTGCAATGGGGAGACGAAGGCAAAGGGAAAGTTGTCGACGTGCTGACCCCACGCTACGACGTAGTGGCACGCTTTCAAGGCGGGCCAAACGCCGGACACACGCTGGAGTTCGAGGGACAGAAATACGTACTCCGCTCCATACCTTCCGGCATTTTCCAAGGAGACAAACTGAACATCATAGGCAACGGCGTGGTGCTCGACCCCGCCCTGTTCAAAGCCGAAGCCGAAGCACTGGAAGCATCGGGACACGACCTGAAAGCGCGCCTGTGCATCTCAAAGAAAGCCCACCTCATACTGCCTACACACCGTCTGCTGGATGCCGCCTACGAAGCCGCCAAAGGCGATGCCAAAGTGGGCACCACGGGCAAAGGCATAGGGCCGACGTACACCGACAAGGTGAGCCGCAACGGGCTGCGCGTAGGCGACCTGCTGCACGACTTCGACCGCAAGTATGCCGCCGCCAAGGCACGCCACGAGCAGATTCTGCAAAGCCTGGGCTACCCATACGACCTGGCCGAGACGGAAAAAGCGTGGTTTGAAGGCGTAGAATACCTGAAACAATTCCGCCTGGTAGACAGCGAGCACGAAATAAACCAGCTGCTTGACAACGGCAAATCCATCCTCTGCGAGGGCGCACAAGGAACGATGCTCGACATCGACTTCGGCTCGTACCCGTTCGTAACGTCGTCCAATACCATCTGCGCCGGAGCCTGCACTGGCCTTGGCGTAGCACCGGGCCGCATAGGCGAAGTGTATGGCATCTTCAAAGCATATTGCACGCGCGTAGGAGCAGGCCCGTTCCCCACAGAACTGTTTGACGAGACGGGCGACCGCATACGCCAACTGGGACACGAGTATGGAGCCGTCACAGGACGCAAACGCCGCTGCGGGTGGATAGACCTGGTGGCACTGAAATACGCCGTGATGGTGGACGGAGTGACACAACTCATCATGATGAAAAGCGACGTGCTGGACGGCTTTGACACCATCAAAGCCTGCGTAGCCTACCGCGTGAACGGAGAGGAGACAGACCGTTTCCCCTTCGACATCGCAGAAGGCGTGGAACCCATCTACGCAGAACTGCCAGGCTGGAAGACAGACATGACAAAGATGCAGAGCGAAGACGAGTTCCCCGAAGAATTTAACGCCTACATGTCGTTCATCGAAGAACAACTGGGAGTACCCATCAAGATTGTTTCGGTAGGCCCCGACCGCGCACAGACCATCGAACGCTACACGGAAGAAGACTGACAAAAACGCACGGAGGGCCTCCCTCCGGAACAAAGCAATAAGAAGAAACCGGGCCTTGAAGCCCGGCTTCTTTGTTTCTGGAGGCTAATTCTTTATAAAAGATAAGAAAAAGAGCCGACAAACGTCCAAGCCTTTTGGAGATTGGCAAACGAATTGTTACGTTTGTTTAGCAATAACACACCAACAAACTAAAACAAGAAAGAAAATGGGAATACAATGGATTCTATTCATAGGCGTAGCAGTCCTCAGCTGGCTGGTACAGTCGAGACTGCAGAACAAAGCAAAAAAATACTCGGCCATACCGACAGGTAGCGGCATGACGGGACGGGACGTAGCCCTGAAGATGCTACACGACAATGGCATCTACGACGTATCAGTAACCCATACGCCTGGGCACCTGACCGACCACTACAACCCCGTAAACAAAACCGTAAACCTGAGCGAGACCGTGTACAACAGCGACAGCATCATGGCCGCCGCCGTGGCCGCCCACGAATGCGGGCACGCCGTGCAGCACGCACGGGCCTATGCCCCGCTAAAGTTGCGCAGCGGACTGGTCCCTGTCGTGTCGTTCGCCTCGAATATCATGACATGGGTCCTGCTGGCCGGAGTGTTGCTGCTGAACGTCTTTCCTGGGCTCTTGCTGCTGGGCATAATCCTGTTTGCCATGACGACATTGTTCAGCTTCATCACCCTCCCGGTGGAAATCAACGCCAGCCAACGCGCTCTGGCCTGGCTGGGAACAACCGGCATCGTAAGTTCGTACAACCACGCAAAAGCCGAAGACGCATTGCGCGCGGCAGCCTACACGTACGTAGTAGTGGCATTAGGCTCGCTGGCTACGCTTGTCTACTACGTTATGATATTCATGGGACGGCGCGAGTAAACCACAAGACAAAGCGAATTCCACCAAACCAAGATATACATTAAAAAGAACGATTATGAAGAACTTAAGATTGGAAGCTGTCATCCTGGCCATAGGCCTGATTGTGCTCGGCACCATGATACGGGGTGGCATAAACGACTTCAAAGACAAAGAGCGAATAGTCACAGTGAAAGGACTGGCCGAAATGGAAGTCCCGGCAGACAAGGTGGTATGGCCCTTGATGTTCAAAGACATCGGCGACGACCTGACTCAGCTATATGCCAACATAGAAAAGAAGAACAAAGCCATAGTAGACTTCCTGAAGGCAAACGGAGTATCCGACACGGAAATCAGCATAGCACCGCCCGAAATCATAGACATGAAAGCCGAACGGTATGCTTCGCAAGATGCGAAATACCGCTATAACGCTACTTCGGTCATCACCGTGACATCGAAAAACGTCGACCAGATACGAGAATTGATTTCGGAGCAAGCCGAACTGATGAAACAAGGCATCGCCATCACAGGCGGAGACTACCGCTACTCGGTATCCTACGAATTCACAGGGCTGAACAGCATCAAGCCGCAAATGATAGAAGAAGCCACAAAGAACGCACGGGCCGCAGCCGAGAAATTCGCAAAAGACTCAGACAGCAAGCTGGGCAAAATACGCAACGCTTCGCAAGGGCAATTCTCCATCAGCGACCGCGATGCCAACACACCTTATATAAAGAGTGTGCGCGTGGTAACCACGATAAACTACTATCTGAAAAACTGACTGCCGAAAATGCAGGAGTCCCATACCCCCGTACTGCAAGCCTAATGCCTGCGGAAGAGAAACCCCGCAGGCTTTTTATGTGCTAGTTTTTTGTCATTCAGAAAAATACTTCTATCTTTGCCGCGATTTTGAGTCAACATAATGTCTCACGCAATTAACTATCAAACAATTTATATTATTTCATGGAAGATTTTAAGAACGTAAAGCCCCTGGAAGACTTTAACTGGGACGCTTATGAAAACGGCGAATCGACAACGGCTTCAAGCCACGAGGAGCAAGAGAAGGCGTACGACAGTACGCTGAACAAGGTCAGCGACCGTGAGGTCGTTGATGGAACCGTAATCGCAATGAACAAGCGCGAAGTAGTTGTGAATATCGGTTACAAGTCGGACGGCATCATCCCCATGAGCGAATTCCGCTACAACCCCGACCTGAAAGTGGGTGACACTGTAGAAGTGTACATCGAGAACCAAGAGGACAAAAAAGGACAGTTGGTTCTGTCACACCGCAAAGCACGCGCTACTCGTTCTTGGGACCGCATCAACGCAGCCTTGGAGAACGACGAGGTAATCAAGGGCTACATCAAGTGCCGCACGAAGGGCGGTATGATTGTAGACGTATTCGGCATCGAAGCATTCCTGCCGGGTTCGCAGATTGACGTGAAACCCATTCGCGACTACGACGTATTCGTCGGAAAGACAATGGAATTTAAGGTTGTAAAGATTAACCAAGAGTTCAGAAACGTAGTAGTTTCCCACAAAGCACTCATCGAAGCCGAACTGGAACAACAGAAGAAAGAAATCATCAGCAAACTTGAGAAAGGACAAGTTCTTGAAGGAACTGTTAAGAATATCACTTCCTATGGCGTATTCATTGACTTGGGCGGCGTAGACGGTCTGATACACATCACAGACCTGTCGTGGGGACGCGTAAGCGACCCGCACGAGGTAGTCGAACTGGACCAGAAACTGAACGTGGTCATTCTGGACTTCGACGACGAGAAGAAGCGCATCGCCCTCGGCCTGAAGCAACTCACCCCGCATCCTTGGGACGCTCTCGACCCGAACCTGAAGGTAGGCGACCACGTGAAAGGCAAAGTCGTTGTAATGGCCGACTACGGCGCGTTCGTAGAAATCGCTCCGGGAGTAGAAGGACTTATCCACGTTTCAGAAATGTCGTGGTCGCAACACCTGCGCTCCGCTCAGGACTTCCTGAAAGTCGGCGACGAAGTAGAGGCCGTCATACTGACACTCGACCGCGAAGATCGCAAGATGTCCCTTGGCATCAAGCAACTGAAACCCGATCCTTGGGAAACAATCGAAGAAAGATACCCTGTGGGCAGCAAACACACTGCCAAAGTACGCAACTTCACCAACTTCGGCGTATTCGTAGAAATCGAAGAGGGTGTAGATGGACTGATACACATCTCCGACCTGTCGTGGACAAAGAAAGTGAAACACCCCTCTGAATTCACTCAAATCGGTGCCGACATCGACGTGGTTGTTCTGGAAATAGACAAAGAGAACCGGCGTCTGAGCCTCGGACACAAGCAACTGGAAGAGAACCCCTGGGATGTATTCGAGACCATATTCACGGTTGGCTCTGTTCACGAAGGCACTATCGTCGAGATGCTGGAGAAGGGCGCAGTAGTTGCACTCCCCTACGGCGTAGAAGGATTTGCCACTCCCAAGCACTTGGTGAAAGAAGACGGAACGCAGGCTCAGCTCGAAGAAAAGCTCCCGTTCAAAGTCATCGAGTTTAACAAAGATGCCAAGCGCATTATCCTCTCCCACAGCCGCATCTTCGAAGATGCAGCCAAGGCTGAGGAAAGAGCCGAGAAGAAGGCCAAGAAACAGAATAGCAAGAAGGAAGAGACTCCCACTATTCAAAACCAGGCCGCTTCTACCACGCTGGGCGACATTGACGCTTTGGCCGCTCTGAAAGAGCAACTGGAAGCAGAAGGAAAGAAATAAGTTCTTCAACTGACCGAAAGATACAAGAGCCTGTGTGTGCCCCAAGGAGCAACGCACAGGCTCTTTTCTTTAGCCAAAGCCCGACAGCGGACAAGACCGGCCTGGCACCGCCTCCGTACCTTCACCTGCCATCGGACTGCCAGCCACCCGGTTCGTTTCTGCCCATCTCCTCCATACCTGATAACCACGACTTCTCACCAGCCAATCCACACCCACATATGGAAAAGTTTGACCTACACATCCTGGGATGCGGCTCTGCCCTGCCCACTTCCCGCCATTTTCCCACGTCACAAGTGCTCAACGTGCGCGACAAACTCTTTATGATAGATTGCGGCGAAGGAACCCAAATGCAATTCCGAAAGGCACGCCTCAAGTTCTCGCGCCTGCACCACATATTCATCTCTCACCTGCACGGAGACCACTGTTTCGGACTGCCAGGACTGATCTCCACATTGGGTCTGTTGGGGCGCACAGCCGAACTACACATCCACGCCCCACAAGGGACAGAGGCCCTGCTCGCCCCCACACTCGACTTCTTTTGCCAGCAACAACCCTACAGGATTTGCTTCCACGAATTCGACGACCGTCGGCCAACACTCATCTACGACGACCGTTCGCTGACAGTAACCACCATCCCCTTGCGCCACCGCATTCCCTGCTGTGGTTTCCTTTTCGCCGAGAAACCCGGTCTGCGCCACATCGTCCGCGATATGATAGACTTCTACAGCATCCCACTTTACGAACTGAACCGCATTAAGAACGGTGCCGACTACCAGACACCTGAGGGCGAACGCATACCCAACGACCGATTAACCCTGCCTGCTGCCCCTCCACGCCGCTATGCCTACTGCTCGGACACCCTGCCCCTGCACTCCGTTGCCAACCAAGTAGAAGGCGTAGATCTGCTGTTCCACGAAGCAACCTTTGCCAACCCCGACGCCCCGTTGGCCCGACACACTTTCCACACCACGGCCGCCCAAGCGGCCGACCTTGCCCGCAAGGCCCACGTCAAGCAGCTCCTCATCGGCCACTACTCGGCCCGCTACGACGACGAGACCCTGCTTTTGGACGAAGCACGCAACATCTTCCCCGCCACCCGCCTGGCCAACGAGCTGCAATGCATTGCAATAGGAAAAGACTGAACCTGCGCTCCCTCCATTTTCGCAATCCTACTGTTGCTTTATCCCCCGGAATGCCGTATCTTTGCCCAATTGAAAGAGAAACCCTCCAACGATGAAAAAGTTACTTGTTTATTTCACGCTCCTGCTGACTTTTTCGACCTTCCCCCCTGCATGGGGACAAAATGCACCGAAACAGGAAGCCACGAAGCAAGAACAAATGCCGAAGCCTGCCACGTCGCTATCGGTCAAAGGCGACCAGGTGCAGGTGCGGAATGCTGTGCCCGGATCCGTGCTCGAGATATACGACATACTAGGAGTGAGGGTAGCCACCATCACCATCAGAAAAACCGACGAAACCCTCTCTCTCGACCTGCCCAAGGGTTACTACATACTGAAACTGGAGAACGTCGTGCGCAAAATCGTCATCAAGTAACCCCGCCACCATCAAGTCCTCCACCATGAACCCCTCTTACAACGAACGCGAAGTGCTGGCCCTGCTGCAAGACCCAAGTACGCAGAAGAAAGCCTTCACTTTGATAGTGGACCAATACAGCGAACAGCTCTATTGGCAAATACGCCGCATGGTGCTGTCCCACGAAGATGCCAACGACTTGCTGCAAAACACCTTCCTCAAGGCTTGGGCCAACATAGACTACTTCCGGGCAGAAGCCAAAATCTCCACATGGCTCTACCGCATAGCCCTCAACGAATGCCTGTCGTTCCTCAACAAACGCCGCGCCACCGTCTCGCTCGACGACCCCGAGGCCGCCGTCCTGCAACGTCTGGAGAGCGACCCCTACTTCTCGGGAGACAAAGCCCAGAAGGCCCTGCAACGTGCCCTGCTCACCCTGCCCGAGAAGCAACGCATGGTGTTCAACCTGAAATACTACCAAGAAATGAAGTACGAGGAAATGTCCGAAGTATTCGGCACATCGGTAGGTGCCCTCAAGGCCTCCTACCACCATGCCGTAAAGAAGATAGAAAAACTTTTGCGCGACGACTCTTAAACCTTTGCCAGCCCACAACGTCTAACCAAAACAGAAAGGAGGAGAAAAGCCAATGAAAGAAGAAAACAGCTTACTGAGAAAAGTGGGAACCGAAAATCCCTTCCGGGTGCCCGAAGGTTACTTTGAGAACTTCAGCGAAAGACTCATAGAGCAATTGCCCGAGAAGGACAGGACGACCACGCGCTTCAAGGAGCCAACGTTGTGGGACAAAATCAAGCCTTGGGTCTATATGGCCGCAGTCTTCGCCGCAGCAGCCTTCATCATCCGCATAGGGCGGGACGACAACAGCATAAGCGAAGCCGATGCCGAGCTGATGGCCGACGAATACCTTGATGCCGCAATCGACGAATCCCTGCTGGACGACTACTCGTTCTACGTCTACCTGACCGATGCCGATGCCGGACAGCAACCCTGACGACACCCTCACATACCCCGACCCTAAAAACATCACACGCCATGACAACGAAACGACTCATCACACTACTACTGCCTCTCTTCCTGTACTGCTGTTTCCTGCACGCACAGGCTTCGGACAACCATCACCACCAACGGCTCACGCCCGAAGAGTTCAGGGCCAAGCAACAAGCCTTCATCACTCTGAAAGCCAAGCTAACCGAGGAGGAGGCCGCCCGTTTCTTCCCCATCTACTTCGAACTGCAAGACCAGAAGAAACGCCTCACCGAACAGGCCGCCGGCCTGCTACGGAAGGGGCGCGACAAGGCCAGCACCGAGGCCGACTACGAGCAGTTGCTCGAAGGGTTCTACGATGCCCGCATAGCCTCCAGCCAGCTGGAGAAAACCTACTTTGAGAAATTCAAGAAGATACTTCCCTGCAAAAAAATCTACCTTGTCCACCGCGCCGAGATGCGCTTCCGCCGCCAACTGCTGAAAGAGCTGCGCAACAACGACAAGACCATCGACCAGCACCCCGGCAGCAAGAAGTAGCCCCCGCACGCCAGCAAAGGGAACACGTACAACGCAGGCCACCCTTCCGCGCCACGCACCGGACCACCGGGAAAAGAGACACTCCATCGCCCCATCTTCCAGCCCGGATGCCATGAGCGGAAAAGCGGCCTGCGCCGTTTGTCACCACCCGAGGGCCAGACTCACTCCTGCCCCTCGGCCTTCTCCCGCTCCTTGGCCTCGTTCCACAGTTCGTCCATTTCGGCCAGCGTCATGTCACGCAAGTCGCGCCCTTGGCGGATGCTGTGTTCCTCTACATAACCAAAGCGCCGGATAAACTTCTGATTGGTACGCTCCAGCGCGTTGTCGGGGTTCAGCTTGTACAGGCGGGCAGCATTGATGAGGCTGAAGAGCACATCGCCCAGCTCGGCCTCGGCCTTGTCCTTGTCCAGATGGGCCACTTCGGCCTGAAACTCGGCAATCTCCTCCTTCACCTTGTCCCACACCTGCTCACGCTCCTCCCAGTCGAAGCCCACGGCACGCGCCTTGTCCTGTATGCGGTATGCTTTGATGAGCGAGGGCAGCGCGGCGGGCACTCCGCTCAACACCGTCTTATTGCCTCCCTTCTCCTTCAGTTTCAAGCGCTCCCAGTTCTCCACCACCTGCCCGGCAGTCTCGGCGGTAGCGTCGCCAAACACGTGCGGGTGGCGATAGATGAGCTTCTCACACAGGCGGTCGCACACGTCCTTCATATCGAAGTCGCCCGTTTCGCTGGCTATCTTGGCATAGAACGCCACATGCAGCAGCACGTCGCCCAGTTCCTTGCAGATGTCCGCCTTGTCGTCGCGCATCAGTGCGTCACACAGTTCGTACGTCTCCTCTATCGTATTGGGTCGCAGGCTCTCGTTGGTCTGCTTTCTGTCCCACGGACACTTCTCGCGCAGTTCGTCGAGAACGTCCAGAAATCGCCCGAAGGCTTCCATTTGTTCCTTGCGTGTATGCATCGTAAGTCTCTCCTTGTTTGTTGTTTTCCCGGTGCGCCATCCGTCCCCATTCCGGCGGCAGGCAGGCATCCGTGCGGCAAAGGTACAAAGTTTGCGCGAAGTTTGCGCCAGACCACCGTCCCCGAATGCCGATTTACACTTTTTCGGGAGCCCGCCCATGCGGCACAAAAAAAACGCCGGACTTCGCCACAGAGGCTACTATCCGACGTTTCAAGACTTATCGATTAAGCCTTTTCAGACTACCGGGTGGACCTGGGGAGAATCGAACTCCCGTCCATACGAGGAAACCATACGCTTTCTACATGCTTATCTCCGCCTTCGATTTTCGTGCGCAAGCAAGACCGGAGCCACCCACTTACGCCTTAGTCTCTTGAACTTCGCCGCAGCCTCAAGACGCGGCAACGGCTATTCCCGATTTTACTGTGCCACTATACCAAACGCTTCGGAACAAGAGCTTTTGAGTGACATCCCGTTCCCGCCACTTTGGCAGGAATAAAGCTGATCTACTGTTCTTCGATCAAGCAGCGAGAGCATAATTTTCGTTGCCAGATAATCTTTCGCCCGCTGGGATTATAGTGCCAACCGGCCACGCACTGCATGCTTACATACCATTCCAACTCGCTGTCAAATCCAGTCAAGCCCAATGTTCATGCCAAGTCCTTGCAGACTCGTGCGACACCTCGCGTCCGAGCTGCAAAGATAAAACAATTATTCCACATACGGCAATCTTTCCCTGCTTTTCTTACATGCCGCACCCGCCAACCGTCCCATCCGGGCATCCCGCAAGGGCAAAGGTGCACCGCCCTGCTGGCACAAGTCCGCCCGCAAGCAGGCAAAGGTGTGCGGCCAAGGGGGCAAAGGTGCGCCCGGGCGAGGGGGGCTTATCCCCCTGAAAAAAGCCAGGCAGCAGGACGGAGAAGCGTGGGGAAGGCTGAAAAAACAAGCTGGCAATGGGAGGATAATAGAACAAGAAACGTTATCTTTGCAAACGGATGCCTGCCGACCACGGCCGACAAGGCTTTCAGGCCCAAGCACGCCCTGACGCAGCTGGACCGCAGGAAGGCGCACAATCACCGAAAAGACACTGTATGAGAAAAGCCATCATCGCCGCGCTGGCAGCCGGACTATGCGCCCTGCCCGCAACGGCCACTACCAAAGACACACCGGACCGCTACCGACCGGC
Source organism: uncultured Bacteroides sp. (assembly GCA_944321465.1). Classification (GTDB taxonomy): domain Bacteria; phylum Bacteroidota; class Bacteroidia; order Bacteroidales; family Bacteroidaceae; genus Bacteroides. The sequence continues at coordinate 15,515 of CALULL010000010.1, read as the reverse complement.
AAAGAAAGAGATGTATAAGAAGGGGTGGATAGACTTCAACAAGAACGGGCTGAAGGATGTCTACGAAGACCCCTCAGCCCCCGTTGACGCCCGCATAGAGGACCTGTTGCGGCAGATGACGCTGGAGGAAAAGACCTGCCAGATGGTCACCCTGTATGGATACAAGCGCGTGCTGAAGGACGACCTGCCTACGCCCGAATGGAAAAACGAACTGTGGAAGGACGGCATAGGTGCCATTGACGAGCACCTCAACGGCTTCCAGCAGTGGGGAATGCCACCGTCGGACAACGAAAACGTATGGCCGGCCTCGCGCCATGCCTGGGCATTGAACGAAGTGCAGCGGTTCTTCGTCGAAGAGACACGGCTGGGCATTCCGACGGACTTCACCAACGAGGGCATACGCGGGGTTGAGAGCTACCGCGCCACCAACTTCCCCACCCAGCTGGGACTGGGACACACGTGGAACCGCGACCTCATATATAAGGTAGGGCTCATCACCGGCCGCGAGGCACGGATGCTGGGCTACACCAACGTCTATGCTCCGGTGCTCGACGTGGGCCGCGACCAGCGTTGGGGCCGCTACGAAGAGGTCTACGGCGAGTCGCCCTACCTCGTGGCCGAGCTGGGCATTGCTATGGTGCGCGGAATGCAGCACGACAACCAGGTGGCAGCCACGGCCAAGCACTTCGTGGCCTACAGCAACAACAAAGGAGCACGCGAGGGCATGGCGCGCGTCGACCCGCAGATGTCGCCCCGCGAGGTGGAGCTGATACACGTCTACCCTTTCCGCCGCGTCATTGGCGAGGCCGGGCTGCTGGGCGTCATGAGCTCGTACAACGACTACGACGGCGTGCCCGTACAGGGCAGCTACTACTGGCTCACCACGCGGCTGCGCGGGCAGATGGGCTTCAAGGGATACGTCGTTTCGGACAGCGATGCCGTGGAATACCTGTACACCAAACACGGCACGGCCGAGGACATGAAGGAGGCCGTGCGCCAGAGCGTAGAGGCGGGCCTGAACGTGCGCTGCACCTTCCGCTCGCCCGAGTCGTTCGTAGAGCCGCTGCGCGAGCTGGTGGCCGAAGGCGGCTTGAGCATGGAGACCATAGACAACCGCGTGCGCGACATCCTGCGGGTGAAGTTCCTCACGGGACTGTTTGACACGCCCTACCAGACCGACTTGGCCGCAGCCGACACCGAGGTGGAAAGCCCCGAGAACGAGGCCGTGGCCCTGCAAGCCTCGCGCGAGAGCATCGTGCTGCTGAAGAACGCCGACGGCCTGCTGCCGCTCGACATCGACGGGGTGAAGACCATTGCCGTGTGCGGACCCAACGCCGACGAGGAGAGCTACGCCCTGGGCCACTACGGGCCGCTGGCCGTCGACGTGACCACAGTCCTCGAAGGCATACGCGCCAAAGCCGAGGGCAAGGCCGAGGTGCTCTACGCCAAGGGCTGCGACCTGGTGGACGAGCACTGGCCCGACAGCGAACTGATAGACTACCCCCTCACCGGCGACGAGCAGGCACGCATCGACTCCGCCGTGGCCAACGCACGCCGGGCCGACGTGGCCGTGGTGGTACTGGGAGGAGGCCAACGCACGTGTGGCGAGAACAAGTCGCGCAGCAGCCTCGACCTTCCGGGACGGCAACAGCAACTGCTACAGGCCATACAGGCCACCGGAACGCCCACCGTGCTGGTGCTCATCAACGGCCGGCCACTGTCGGTCAACTGGGCCGACCGCTTCGTGCCCGCCATCGTCGAGGCCTGGTATCCGGGCGCACATGGGGGCACTGCCGTGGCCGACGTGCTGTTTGGCGACTACACCCCCGGCGGCAAGCTCACCGTCACCTTCCCCAAAACCGTGGGGCAGATACCCTTCAACTTCCCCTGCAAACCCTCGGCACAAGTCGACGGAGGCAAGAACCCCGGCCCCGACGGCAACATGTCGCGTGCCAACGGTGCGCTCTACCCCTTCGGCCACGGCCTGAGCTACACCACCTTCGAGTATGCCGACCTCACCGTCAGCCCCGACACCATAACGCCCAACCAGCAGGCCACCGTCCGCCTGAAGGTGACCAACACCGGCCAGCGCGAGGGCGACGAGGTAGTGCAGCTCTACACCCGCGACGTGCTGAGCAGCGTCACCACCTACGAGAAACGCCTGGCGGGCTTCGAACGCGTACACCTGCTGCCCGGCGAGACCAAGGAAGTGAGCTTCGAGATAGACCGCAAGCACCTGGAACTGCTCGACAAGGACATGCAATGGGTGGTGGAGCCGGGAGCCTTCTCCATCATGGCAGGAGCCTCGTCAGAGGACATCCGCCTGGCAGGCCTGCTGACAGTAGAGGCCTACGACCCCGCCAAGCATAAGCCCGCACAGGACAGCCCCGCCACGGCCAGCACCAACGCCGAGCAAGCCGTGAACGTGCTGGACGGCGATGCCGCCACAGCCTGGATGGGCAACAAGGGCGACTACGTGACCGTCAGCCTGCCGCAGGGCACCAAGGTCGATGCCGTCAGCCTCACCTTCCTGCGCGACAACCAGCTGCCCACCGAGTTCGAGATACAACTGTCGGCCGGCGGAGGCCAGTTCCTGACCGTCTACTCGGGCACCGTCAGCGACTACGGAAAGCCCCTGCGCTTTACCTTCCGGGGCGGCACGGCCAGCGACCTGCGCGTGGTGCTCAACGACGACCGCGTGAGCGTAGCCGAAATCAAAGTGGAACAACAACCTAAGTGAGAAAAAGGAGGAACCAACACATGCTAACGACAGCCACAAGAAGAAACCTGCTGCTCGCCGCCGCCCTGCTGGCCGCGACGGGCTATGCCGGGGCACAAACCGAGGTGAAACGGGGAGTCATGCAAGGCAAAGACTACGGAGTCACCTACTTCCTGCCCCGGACGGTGATTGAAATCCAGATAGACGTTACCCGCCACACCCGCACCCCCGGCGAGTTCTGCAAGTACGCCGGACGCTACCTGCGCATGCCCGACGTCCCCACACAGCCCCAGACCTATTGGACGCTGGACGAAGTGCGGGCCAACGTGGCAGGCGTACCCGACAAGGAGCACGTCTACTTCGTCAAGCTGAAAGACAAAACCACCGCGCCCCTCATGGAACTGACACGCGACGGCATCGTGCGCACCATCAACTACCCCTACGGCTGGCAGGCCGAGAAGCCAGAAACGCCCACCGCCCCGCGCACCGACGACACCCGCCGCCTGCCCGACCCGCGCTCGTTCCTCACTGAAGAGATACTCATGTCAAGCTCTACCGCCAAAATGGCCGAGCTGGTGGCCAAAGAAATCTACAACATACGCGACAGCAAGAACGCCCTGCTGCGCGGCGAGGCCGACTACATGCCCCAGGACGGAGCACAACTGAAACTGATGCTCGACAATCTGACGGCACAGGAAGAGGCCATGACGCAGATGTTCAGCGGCACCGTGAACGAGGAGCACCGCACCGTGTCCCTGCGCCTCGAGCCCCAGGAGACCCGAGGCACCGTGGCCTTCCGCTTCTCGCAGAAACTGGGCATACTCGGCAGCGACGACCTGAGCGGAGACCCCATTTACCTCAGCCTCACCAACCTGCACACCGTCGCCGCCACCCCCGAAGACAAGAAGAAAGACCCCGAGGGCATAGCCTACAACGCGCCGGGACGCGCTCACCTGCGCCTGTACGACCTTGAAGGCAACACTCTCTGCGAGACGGAGTGCCCCATCAGCCAGTTTGGCACGGTGGAATACCTCGCGCCCGTGCTCTTCAACAAGAACGCACCCACCAAGGTGCTCTTCGACACCGACACCGGCGGCCTGCTCAAGGTGGAGCGCGAATGACCCGCGCTCCCGTTCTCTTCACCTTTACCCACAAAACCCACGACAAGACACATGACACAACCCAAAGCACTCCCCGCCCTCGAACTGCCCGAAGCCCTGCGCCGGGCAGCCAACAACATCGTGCGGCTGAAAGGCCGCGCACGCCGCTCGGAGTTCTGGTGGACCATCCTGGCCGTCCACCTCGTCTACGTCCTCCTGACTCCCATCTCCCTGCTGGGTGGCCTGTTGCTGCTGCCCGTGGGCATCCTGTTGCCGCTCGCCACCATCCCTCTAGCCTGCAGGCGGCTGCACGACGGCGGGCACAGCGGCTGGTGGCTGGGCGGCTTCGTCCTGCTCGTCGCAGCCTTCGCGGGCATGTGCCTCTACGACCTGGCCTCCGCCTTCCTCTGGGCAGCCGGGATGGAGACCGCCTACACCGAATACACCTTCGTGAGCGACGGCAGCCTCTGGCTCTTCCCCATCACAGACAGTCTCTTCAGCCTGGCCCGCTACATGCTGCTCCTCGGTCTGCTCGCCGCCTACCAGGTGGTCCTTATCTTCTTTTTCTGCACCGACAGCCAGCCAGGCCCCAACCGCTACGGTCCCTCGCCCAAGTACGTGACGGACGACGACGAGTCCGCCGCCGCCCCAACACCTTCGGCCTGACCGCCCCCCCGCCTGCCCGCCCCTCCCGGCACACCGCACGAAGCCCCGGCCCGTTCGCGCCCCACGACGCTGACGGCCCGGGGCTTTCCCGTGTCCTCACCTCTCCCCACACCTCCACACGTCCGCCCTCCGAAGGACGCAGAAGAAGTCCGTCCCCCCCGGGGCACAAGGGCCTTTAACATTCGTTCACCGTGGGTACTGGGAATTACGCTTCAGGGGGTACTGGGAATTATGCTTCAGGGGGTATTGGGAATTACGCCTCCTATGGTATGGGGAACCACGCTCCGCCTTGTGCTATTCGCCCCCAGAAACGGGGCCGATGCGTACGAGGGCCTATCCATCCGCAGGTTCGCTACGCTCACGCTGCGGCTAAGCATGGTTGGCCCCCTTTCGGGGCCCACCTGCGAGCGAGAAGTAATCGCCATATGGCGTAAGATGACGCACCCGTCATGGCATAAGATGGCGTACCCGTCATGGCGTAGCACGTGGTACCCTACATAGCATAACATGTGGTACCCTACATGAAAATATGTTAAAGGGAGGGTTCGGGGCTTCGGGCTAATCCCTACGACGGTGCTTGAGGGTTTGCCCTTTGGCAGGAGGGAGGAAGGACAATCGGGCTGACGGAGAGGACAAAAAGAGAGCGGACACGCGCACCGGGGGACAGCGAGAGAGGGTTGTCGATTTGCGTGTCCGCTCTCCGAGGGGGGGCCGGACGGCTATGCGGTCGAAGCCGCAGGCGGCTATGCGGTCGGAACCGAGGGCAGGTCAGGCCAGTCCGGCCAGTTCCTTGATGCGTTCCACGGCGGCACTCAGTCCGTCGGGGTTCTTGCCTCCGGCGGTGGCAAAGTGGGGTTGTCCGCCTCCGCCGCCCTGTATCAGCTTGGCGGCTTCCTTCACCAAAGCACCGGCTTTCAGGCCCGTGGCTACGAGGCTGTCGCTCAGCATGACGGTGAGCGTGGGCCGTCCGCCATGCACCGTACCGGCTACGAAGAGGAAGCTACCCTGCAACTCGCCGCGCAGCTGGAAGGCGATGTTCTTGGCCATCTCGGGGGGAAGAGGGGCACAGAAGGCTATCACCTTCACACCGTTCACTTCCTTGGCCGTCTGCACGAGACGAGCCTTCAGCTCGGCTTCTTTCTCCTTCATGAAGTCGTCCACCTGCCGCTTCAGCTCGGCGTTCTCGTCGATGTACTTGCGGATGGCCGCGCCCAAGTCGGGGGCGTTATTGAAGAGGGCACGCAGGCTGCGCATGGTATCCTCCAGTGTGTCGAGCGTCTCTTCCACCTTGGCTCCGGTGAGGGCCTCGATGCGGCGCACGCCGGCGGCCACGGAGCTTTCGGCCACAATCTTCATCATGCCGATGCAACCGGTGGCGGGTACGTGCGTACCACCGCAGAACTCGACGGAGGAACCGAACTGGACGACACGCACGTGGTCGCCGTATTTCTCGCCGAACAGTGCGATGGCTCCCAGCTTGCGGGCTTCGTCGATGGGTATGTTGCGATACTCCGTCAGGGGGACGTTGGCGCGTATCTTGGCGTTCACCAGATGCTCCACCTGCCGCAGCTCTTCGTCCGTCACTTTCTGGAAATGGGAAAAGTCGAAGCGCAGCGAGTCGGGGGTTACGAGCGAGCCTTTCTGCTCCACGTGGGTGCCCAGCACGGTGCGCAGGGCCTCGTCGAGCAGGTGGGTGCACGAGTGGTTGGCGGCGCAGGCGGCGCGGCGGTCGGTGTCCACGCAGGCCATCATGGGCGCGTCGAGGTGCTGGGGCAGGGTCTTGGCCAGGTGTATGGGCAGGTTGTTCTCCTTCTTGGTGTCGATGATGTCGATGGTCTCAAACTCGCTCACCAGCACGCCCGTGTCGCCCACCTGTCCGCCGCTCTCGGCGTAGAAGGGTGTCTTGTCCAGCACAATCTGGTAGAGGGTCTGGTTCTTCTGCTTCACCTGACGGTAGCGCAGGATGGCAGTCTCGTACTCGGTGCAGTCGTAGCCCACGAACTCGGTCGTGCCTTCGCGCAGCGTCACCCAGTCGCCCGTCTCCACGGCAGCGGCGTTGCGTGCCCGCTGCTTCTGCTGCCGCATCTCGTCATCGAAGGCTTGGGTGTCTGCCGTCATGCCGTTCTCGCGCAGTATGAGTTCCGTCAGGTCGAAGGGGAAGCCGTACGTGTCATACAGCGTGAAGGCATCCTTGCCGCTGATTTCCGTGCGCCCTGCGGCACGTGCCTCGGCCATGGTCTTGTCGAGCAGGCGTATGCCGGTCTCCAGCGTGCGCAGGAAGGTATCTTCCTCCTCCTTGACGACGCGCTCTATCAGCTCGCGCTGTGCACCCAGTTCGGGGTAAGCCGCGCCCATGTCGTCGATGAGCACGGGCAGCAGCTTGTACATGAAGGCCTGCCGCAGGCCCAGGAAGGTGTAGCCGTAGCGCACGGCGCGGCGCAGGATGCGGCGTATGACGTAGCCCGCCTTGGTGTTGCCGGGCAGCTGTCCGTCGGTGATGGAGAAGGCGATGGTGCGTATGTGGTCGGCCACGACGCGCATGGCCACGTCCTTCTGCGGGTCGGCCCCGTAGGGTGTGGCGGCCATGGCCGAGACGGCCTGTATGAGGGGTTGGAAGACGTCGGTGTCGTAGTTCGACCGCTTGCCCTGCAAGGCCATGCAGAGGCGTTCGAAGCCCATGCCGGTGTCGATGACCCGCGCCGGGAGGGGTTCGAGCGAACCGTCGGCCTTGCGGTTGTACTGCATGAAGACGAGGTTCCATATCTCGATGACCTGCGGGTGGTCGTGGTTCACCAGCTCGCGGCCCGGGGTCTGCGCCTTCTCCTCATCGCTGCGCAGGTCGATGTGTATCTCCGAGCAAGGCCCGCAGGGCCCCGTGTCACCCATTTCCCAGAAGTTATCGTGCTTGTTGCCGTTTATGATGTGGTCCTTGGGCAGATGCTGTTCCCAGAAGGAGGCTGCCTCGTCGTCGCGCTCCAGGCCTTCGGAGGGGCTTCCCTCGAAGACGGTGGCGTAGAGATTGGCGGGGTCTATCTTGAGCACGTCCACCAGGTACTCCCACGCCCAGGCTATGGCTTCCTTCTTGAAGTAGTCTCCAAACGACCAGTTGCCCAGCATCTCGAACATGGTGTGGTGATAGGTGTCGTGACCCACTTCCTCCAGGTCGTTGTGCTTTCCGCTCACCCGCAGGCACTTCTGCGAGTCGGCCACACGCTTGTACTGCGCCGGGTGGTTGCCCAGGATGATGTCTTTGAACTGGTTCATGCCCGCGTTGGTGAACATCAGCGTGGGGTCGTCCTTAATCACCATCGGAGCTGAGGGGACGATGTGGTGGCCCTTGCCCGCGAAGAAACTCTTGAACGAGTCTCGGATTTCATTTGCTGTCAACATAAGTGTGTATTTGAATATTTGAGTGTATATGAACTGTCGCAGCGCGGCATCCCGGACGGCCTCTGCACGGACGGACCGGAGCCTTGCTGTAGAACTGACTGAGCCAGAGAACTAAAAAAGCCCAAAAGTCCCAGTAAATGCACGCAAAGATAGCTCGTTTTTATTACTTTTGCCCCATCGACCATCGAAATATTTCGCAAGATGCGCAAAGTTTACTACGTTTACAATCCCCGAACCCAGACATACGACCGCATTTATCCCACCGTCCGGCAACGCCTCCTGAGCCACCTGCGCCGCCTGTTCATCGGCATGGGGCTGGGAGCGGTGTGCTTCGTGGCACCGCTCATCATCTTCGGCTCGCCTTCGGAGAAAGAGCTGCGCACCGAGAACAGCCGCCTGCGGGCACAGTACGACGTGCTGTCGCGACGACTGGACGAAGCCCTCTACGTCCTGCAAGACATACAGCAGCGCGACGACAACCTCTATCGTGTCATCTTCATGGCCGACCCTGTCCCCTCGGCCATCCGCCAGGCGGGCTACGGAGGCACCAACCGCTACGAGCACCTCATGGACATGGCCGATGCCGAGCTGGTGGTGAACACCACACAGAAGCTGGACCTGCTGGTGAAGCAACTCTACATACAGTCGCGCTCGTTCGACGAAGTAGTCGAACTCTGCCGCAACCACGACCAGATGCTGCGCTGCATCCCCGCCATACAGCCCATCGCCAACAAGGACCTGCGCCGCACAGCCTCGGGCTACGGCCGCCGCGTGGACCCCGTCTATGGCACCACCAAGTTCCACGAAGGCATGGACTTCTCGGCAGCCACCGGCACCGAGGTCTATGCCACGGGCGACGGGACGGTGGTCGAGGCCGGCTGGCAGACGGGCTTCGGCAACACCATCGTCATAGACCACGGCTTCGGCTACCAGACACGCTACGCCCACCTCAACGCCTTCCGCACCCGCGTGGGCAAGAAGGTGGTGCGGGGCGAAGTGATAGGCGAAGTGGGCAGCACGGGCAAAAGCACCGGACCGCACCTGCACTACGAGGTGCACGTCAAAGGACAGGCGGTGAACCCCGTCAACTACTACTTCATGGACCTCAGTGCCGAGGACTACGACCGCATGATACAGCTGGCCGCCAACCAAGGCAAGGTGATGGACTAAGCCCGCCCCGCACCCCCGCCCACGGGCAAAGGTGCACCCCCTTTCGGGCAGGCCTCTGCGCCCCTGCGGGCAAACCTCTGCCCCCATGCAGGCAGACCTCTGCCCCCGAGGCCCGAAACGGCTGCCCACAACGCAGCGGTCCTTACCTATTTTTATATAGGAGGGACTCTGAACCTATTGACAAACCACCGCACGGACAAGCCCCACAGGCCGCCCGCGCCGAAAACAACGACACACGACCATGCTCAACAAGAACAAGAACCTGAAGATATACTACTCCATCGGCGAGGTGGCACAGATGTTTGGTGTCAACGAGTCGCTGCTGCGCTATTGGGAGAAACGCTTCCCCCAGCTCAGTCCCAAGAAGGCCGGGCGCGACGTGCGCCAATACACCCAGGAGGACATCGAAATGGTGCGCCTCATCTACTTCCTCGTCAAGGAGCAACGACTCACAATCAGCGGTGCCCTGCAACGCCTGAAGCACAACAAGGAGCAGACCATGCGCAACTACGAGATAGCCCGGCGGCTGAAGGCCGTGCGTGCCGAGCTGGTGCAGATGCTGGCCGCCCTCAACGACCACGCCCCACGCCCCGACGAGCCTCAGCCCGTCCCCGGCTCCACGCAGCCCCAGCCGCAGGCGGACAACCCGTAACACGCCTGTAACCGTACAGAAAAGGAAACGTAGGCGCGACGTAGCACCCATGTAACCCGATAACCTCATCTTTGCAGCGAAAAAGAAACAACGCAAAAAGCAAGATGAGTACGAAGTTAGACGTTGGACGCATTCTATTCTGCCTCCTGTTCCTTATTCTTTCTACCCTCACCGCCTTGGCGGGCAACATCAAGGGTAACATCAGCGACAAGACAACCAAAGAGCCCCTCATAGGGGCAACCGTGCAGGTAGTGGGCACCTCGCTGGGTGCCGCCACCGACCTGGACGGCAACTACTCCATAGAAGTGGGCGAGGGCACCTATACGCTCAGCGTCCGCTACATAGGCTACGTGGACATCACCGTCCCCGACGTGCGCGTCTCGGGCAGTTCCTCCATCGTGATGAACTTCGAGATGGAGAGCGATGCCCAGACACTCGGCGAGGTCTCCATCGTGGCCCGAAAGAACCTGGAGAGCGAACGCGCCTTGCAGGTCGAACGCCAACGCGCCACCCTCGCCATCGAGAACCTGGGCGCCAAGGAAATGAGCCTGAAGGGCATCGGCAACGTGCAGGAGGGCGTGAAGCAAATCACCGGCATCTCCATCGCCGACGCAGGCCAGCTCATCGTGCGCGGACTGGGCGACCGCTACAGCACCACCACCCTCAACGGCCTGCCCATAGCCTCGCCCAACCCCGACCATAAGCTCATACCGCTCGACCTCTTCCCGTCGAGCACGGTGCAGAACATCACCGTCAGCAAGGTCTACGATGCCAGCGTGTTTGCCGACTACAGCGGCGCACACATCGACATCAGCACCAAGGAGAACGTCACGGAAGACTTCTTCAACGTCAACCTGAACGTAGGTAGCGCGTTCAACACGCTGGGCAAGGACTTCTACGAAATGGACCGCGACGGCACGCTGCTGCGCACGCCCTCGCTCGACGAGTCCATCTACGACATGTCCCTGAGCGAGTTTGACCAGTACGTACAGACACACAACATCTTCAAGACCAACTTCGACGTGAAGAAGAAGACCGCCCTGCCCAACTTCGGAGGCAACATAGGCTTCGGCAAGAACATCGGCATCAAGGGACAGACGCTGAGCATCCTGGCCTCGCTAAGTGCCAGCAACGAGTCGCAGAACGTCTACGATGCCACCACCCGTACCCTCGAAGCCTCCACCGGCACACCCCAGAACGACTTCACCTACGACGAATACACCAGCCGCCTCAACATCGCCGGACTGGCCTCGGTGGGCCTCACTCTGCGCGAAGCCGACCGCGTGGGCTACTCCTTCTTCTACGCCCGCAACGCCAGCGATTCCTACGAAGCCCGGCAAGGACACGATGCCGAGAACCATCCGCTGGCCGGCAGCAACGACGTAACCCACATCTACACCCTGCAGAACCACCAGCTCAACGGCTTGCACCACATAGGCCGGCAGTGGGAGCTGACGTGGGGCGGCTCCTACAGCAAGACCAGCAGCGAGGAACCCGACCGCCGCCAGGTGATGTTCACCCGCAACGACGACGGCACCTACAGCCTCTTCAAGCTCAACCGCCAGGAGACCATGCGCTACTACGGCGACCTGAACGAAGACGAATGGGTGGGCAACATCGCCGCCAAGTACAACTGGAAGGAGAACGACTTCGTGCGCTTCGGCTTCAGCTATAAGGACAAGAACCGCGACTACATGGGCACGCGCTTCTTCTACAACATCAACGGCCTGGACATCACTACCGACAACATCTACCACACCAGCGACTACCTCAACCAAGCGAACGTGGAGAACGGCAACATAGCCATCAACCGCCGCATGCAGTCGCACGACACCTACCGCGCAGGCATGGACATCTATGCCGCCTACGCCACTACCGACTTCCACCCGCTCTCCAACCTGCTTGTCAACGTAGGTCTGCGCTACGAGCTGAGCAAGCAGTGGGTGGAGTACGCCATAGAAGGTGAAAACAAGTACCAACGCCGTCGCGACCTGGACAAACACGACATCTTCCCCACCATCAACCTGAAGTACTCCATGAACGAGAAGAACAGCCTGCGTTTCTCGGTATCGCGCACCGTGACGCGCCCCTCGTTCATCGAGATGGCACCGTTCCTCTACCAAGAGTCCTACGGCTCGACGCAGATACGTGGTAACGAAGACCTGCAAAACGGCTACAACTACAACCTCGACATACGCTACGAGCGCTTCGGCGAGAACGGCGACATGTTCTCGGCCACGGCCTACTACAAGCACCTGGACAAGCCCATCGAGCGCACCCAGCGGCTCAATGGCGGAGCAACCATGTACTCCTTCCAGAACGCCGACCAGGGCATGGCCGCCGGCATTGAGGTCGAAGCGCGCAAGATGCTCGTCAAGGAGCTGCGCCTGGGGGCCAACCTGTCTTACATGTACACCAACGTGAAGCTGCCCCAGGGCGGTGCCTACACCAACAAGGAACGCTCCCTGCAAGGCGCGTCACCCATACTGGTGAACGCCGACCTCACCTACTCGCCCCGCTTCGGCGAAGACCGCCAGCTCAGCCTTGCCCTGCTCTACAACCTGCAAGGGCGGCGCATACACGCCGTGGGCGTGTCCCAGCTGGGCGATGTCAAACAAGAACCCGTCCACACCATGAACTTCAACGCCAGCTACAACTTCAACAGCCGCTTCAGCCTCAACCTCCAAGTGAAGGACCTGCTCAACAGGGCTATGGTCTTCAAGCAAGAGGTACCCCTGACGGGCGGCGAAGTCGAGGTAGAACGCTACAAAGAGGGCACCAGCTTCGAGATAGGTTTCAGCTACCGGCTGTGATTGCCTCTGCCTGGACGGCAAAACAAGCATACAACTCACCAAACTAACTATAATTATGAAATCATTGAACAGAAAATTCTTTTCGGTGGCCCTTTTGGCCGGTCTGACACTCTTCAGTGCATGTGAGGACGACGAGAACTCCGACAACGGTGGCGGAGGCAACGTCGACGGAGGCACACTGAGCGGCACCATCACCCAGGATGTTACCCTCACCGCAGGCACTACTTACCGCCTGAGCGGTGCCTACACCGTGGAGGAGGGAGCCACGCTCACCATTGAACCGGGCGTAAGGATTGTCGCCGTCTACGACGATATCGTGGACTACATACTCGTCAAGCAAGGGGCACGCATCAACGCTGAGGGAACAGCCTCGTCGCCCATCGTGATGACATCCGAGCAGGAAGAAGCCGGAGCCTGGGGAGGCATACACATCTGCGGACGTGCCCACACCAACGCCGAGGGAGGCGTAGGCAGTTCCGAGATTGGCAACGCTGCCTACGGCGGCAACGACGACTCCGACAACTCGGGCACGCTGCGCTACGTCCGTCTAGAGTACACCGGCTACGCCTTCGACGAGGAGCACGAGGCCAACGGCATCTCCTTCTACGGCGTGGGCAACGGCACCACCGTGGAATACTGCCAGGCATACAAAGGTTCGGACGACGGTTTCGAGTTCTTCGGAGGCTCGGTCAACGTCAGCAACATGGTCGTGACCGACTGCAGCGACGACTCCTTCGACTGGACCGAGGGCTGGAACGGCACCGCCACCAACCTCATCGCCGTGCAAGAGCCCGAAGACGTGCTGGGCTACGACTGCGACTGCCTCATCGAGGCCGACAACAACGAGATGAACTTCCGGTCTACTCCCATCTCCAACCCCACCCTGAGCAACCTGCTGCTGCTGGGCAACGGCGGCGAGAAGCAGGGCGTACTGCTGCGTCGCGGCACCTACGTCAAGATGGACAACGCACAGATTGCCGGTAAGGCCGAACCGCTGAGAGTGGAGAGCACCGAGACCGAGAACGCCCTGCTGGCAGGCACCGATGCCTACATCCGCAACACGCGCCTGGCCGGCAACTTCACGTGCGAGAACAACGTCTACACCGCCTCCGAGTTCCTGGCCGACGGCAACCAGACGTACCAGACCATAAGCTACCCCAGCTACGACGACGTAGCCGCCGCCTGTCCCTGGATAGAGGGCTGGACGCGCCAATGGGGAGCCAACGCCGGCGAGGACCAGCCCCAGCAGGTGCTGAGCGGCTCGGTGACATCGGACGTGACGCTCACCGCAGGCACCACCTACACGCTGAACGGCGCCTACACGGTTGAGGAAGGCGCCACGCTCACCATCGAGCCGGGCGTAAGACTGGTTGCCGCCTACGACGACATCGTGGACTACATCCTCGTGAAGCAAGGAGCCAAAATCAACGCCATAGGCACTGCCGACAACCCCATCGTGATGACAGCCGAGCTTGAAGAGGCCGGTGCCTGGGGCGGCATACACATCTGCGGACGCGCCCACACCAACGCCGAGGGAGGCGTAGGCAGCTCCGAAATAGGCAACGCCACCTACGGCGGCACCGACGACAGCGACAACTCGGGCACGCTGCGCTACATCCGCCTGGAGTACACCGGCTACGCCTTCGACGAGGAGCACGAGGCCAACGGCATCTCCTTCTACGGCGTGGGCAACGGCACCACCGTGGACCACTGCGAAGCCTATCGCGGCTCGGACGACGGCTTTGAGTTCTTCGGCGGCTCGGTGAACGTCAGCAACATGCTGGTCGTAAGCTGCAGCGACGACTCCTTTGACTGGACCGAGGGCTGGAACGGCACCGCCACCGACATCGTGGCCTACCAGGAAGCCGAGAGCACGCTGGGCTACGACTGCGACTGCCTCATCGAGGCCGACAACAACGGCGACAACAACGCCGCCACGCCCGTGGCCAATCCCACGCTGACCAACGTCATCCTCGTGGGCAACGGAGGCGAGGGCAACGGCGCCCTCTTCCGCGAAGGCACCTACGTGAAGCTGGACAACGCCCAAATCTGTGGCAAGGCAACGGCCCTGGCCGTAGAGACGACCTACACGGAGAACGCCCTCCTGGGCGGCACCGAAGCCTACATACACAACACGACCATCAGCAGCCCCGTGTCGAGCGAGAACGGCATCTACACCAACGATGCCTTCCTGGCCGCCGAGGGCAACAACGTCGACGAGAACCTGAGCCTCACCCCGGAGGACATACAGAGCGCCTGCTCGGCCTGGATGGACGGCAGCTGGGTAAGGTTCTAAGCCGCCCGGCGACGACCCGGCGGGCCAGCCGCCGGGGAACGGAACAACTTCTCATGTTCACAACTTTATAAGTTCTCTGCAAATGAATGGGCGACCCTCCCCCGTCGGGATGGGTCGCCCTTGTGTTATGCCCACTTCCCCGTGGGCATGGCAGTGCCTCAGGAGCGCAGGTAGATAGCCGCCAAAAACAGCAGGATGCCCGAGAAAAGGAGTCCGTAAATGCCCCACAGCAGCGTGCGCCTCCCCTCCTTGCCCGCATAGGGCCGTCCCTTCGCCAGCACGGCGATGGCAAACCAGAGGACAAGGGGCTGCAGGACGCAAGCGGCATAGACCGCCGCCGGGAAGTCAAAAATCGCCCCCAGTCCGTAGAGTACATAGCTGAGGGAAGTCGAGGTCGTGAGCCGGTCGATACGTGCGTTGTTCATGGCCGTTCCCTCCTTTCCGTCGTGTGCGTGTCCCGGTTGTCCGGGCAGACAATTACCGCCCTGCGCCCGGTGGCGCAGGGTCGGTTCCAAACGATTGTGTGTGTTTCCATTTTCATACGTGAGTTCGGGATAAGCTAATAAGTTAATAATGGAAAGGGAAATAGGTAATCACAGAAATATTTTGTAATTTTGAGTCTGACAAACAATAACTTACAAAAAACAAGATTCTATGATTACCCAAGACAAAATTACGGATATTTTCTGTATGGTAGATGATTTCAGCA